>NSJJ01000018.1 GCA_002632355.1 Sulfuricella denitrificans | reverse complement strand
ATCTCTGGGTCGGGTTCGGCTTCGCCGATGGCGATGTCGGTGGTGCCTCGGGCGTCGGCGTAGTGGGTGCCGCCGGCAAGACCACTTTGGCTGCCTTGCTGATAGCCTTCGAGCAGGGCGGCGAGGATGGGGTCTGTATTCTGGGTCGAGGTGTTAGCGATCTCGGGTAGGGGAAGGCCATTTTCGTCGAGGTGGGGTGTGGGCTGGGCGTTCCCGGCACTTGGCGCGATCCTTTCCTCAAAAGGGGTGCCGTCCTGAGTGTATCCGTCGAGCACATTGCCATTACCATCCGTCTTGATCCACCCTCCGTTTTTCAGCGACTGCGTGGTGTCGATGAGTTGTCCATCGGCATCCCGATGGGTGAGTTTCCAATCTCCGCCGGGCAGGAGTTCGTAGATGATCGTGGTGTCGTCGGCCTGCTGAATATTCCATGATGTAATTTTGGCCGGCAATACCTGGCTCGGCCCAGCCGGCAGGGTTTCGCGTGACTCACCCGTGGCAATGTTGACGAACAAGCCATCGGCATATAGATATTCGGCGCCGTCGGAGCCTAGGTAGGTGGCCGCTTCCAGACTCTCAACCGGCGTGTCCGCAGAAAACCGTTCACGCGGCAGGTCGGTGGTTTTATCGTAGATCACCACGTCGATCAGCTTACCGTCGGCACCGTAGGTCTGGCTGGTGCGGTCACCCTTGAAGAAGATTCCCTGAGGGCTGTCCGCCGTCGCGGTTCCGGAGTAGGTGACGCTGCCGTCGGGGTTGCGGGTGACGAAACCATCGCCTGGGTAGGCGTCATGAGGATAGGGCTGGCCGGTAAGGGGAGAATCTTGGGTGGGGGTGAAGGGTATTGGATTCCCACCCGTGTTTAAGTCACCAGCACTCAAGCCGGCGTCCTTGGTGGCTTTTGCGCCAGCAGCAAGGTAATAGCCCGGGCCTACTCCATTTGCATCCTGCTTCTCCTCCGCACCATCGCTATTCATGAATTTCGCAGTCGAACCACGCTCATGGTGCTCGCTCATCAGCAGACCGATCTTGGTGACTTCGCTGTCTGCCAGGGTTTCGCCGATACGTAGGTCATAGTTGTTCTTGACCGCCCAGTCCGCATTTTTGTCGGCATAACTTCTGAGAGCCTGGTCCTGGGCTTCTGGGCTGTTGAGGAAAGCTTCCTTGCTGTTGATGCCGGGCTTGACCCAATTGCCCGCCTTGTCCATGAATCCGGCCTCGACCAAGGCATCCTTGCCCATCTGGTAGCGGCCCCAGTGGACGTTCCCCCTGTCCACCAATTGCCAACCGGTGTCGTCGTTGGCATGACCTTTCGCCTCGATACCGGCGACCGCTTCCTTGTACACGTCGAATTCGCGGTCGGTGAGGCGGGTGACTTGTCTGGCAAGCGTTTGGGAGGTAATAGCTGTGGGTGTCAGTTGTATTTCACTGCGACCGGTCTGATCGAGCGCGGGATCATAGCGGTCGGCGCGCGGGCGGATGACGCCGAGCACGGTGCGATCGGACCAGTATTTACCCCCTTCCACCTTTTCTGTTCTGATCCCGGAATTTTGGGCGCCGAAGAAGTCACCGGTGAAGGAAGAGTCTTTGATCGCACCCTCCTGATACACCCCGGCATGGCCGGTGGTGTGACCGTCGTTGGCAAATACCAGAATGTCGCCGGGCTGGATATCCTGCTTGTCCACCTGCTGGTAAAACCGGCTGGCGCCTGGCTTGATGTTGCCACTGGCATCGAGCAGGTCGCCTGTGCCGAAACGCGGCACGTTGAAACCGGCCGCCCGTGCCATCTGGTACACCAGGCCGGAACAGTCGATTAGGCGCTGGCCGCTTGAATTGGTGCTCAGGCCGATGCCACCATTAGTGGAATAGCCGTAGCCGCTCTCGAAGAACTTCTGTGCGTTGAGGATATTGCCGGCCATGTTCATTCTCCTTGCGGAAGCGGGATCAGGGTTTCGACATCGTGGAAGTAGCGTTTGCTTTCTTCATCTTCGCCCCGAATGTCGTCACATTCTTCTTTTCCAAGCAGTCCCTTGGAATCGGCGCATTTCGATAGGCTACGACTGATTCGGTTCCGCCACTTCTGAAGGTAAGGAATCTGCTCGCGAATACCCACATGCGACCTGAGCCGGTCGCCGTGATAAATACGCCAGTCCTTGCTGTCCTTATGCTTGACGACCATCAGGAACAGCATGTGCAGCCGGGTGGGGGGACGGTAGAGCTTCCAGTGCAACGAGGAGTATTCAGCCACCAAGGTGGCACCCTCCAGCGGGCTCTGCGCGCCGCCCAGCTTGGTGTCGTAGACTGTTTGAGGGCGTTCAAATGCGGTTATGGTGCCATTTCTGTTCAGGCGGGGCTCGGAGACCCGGATTCCGGCGATATCCAGCAACACCTGGATCTGGTACACCTCACGCATGTAGGTGCAGGCGCTGACGATGCGGTAGCTGCGGATCAGGGCTTCTTCGCCGCTCATTTGATTGAAAGGCTTTTCGACGATCAATGGTTCGTAATAATCGTGAGGGTTGGGCAACTGGCCACGACCATCTTTCCAGTCGAGCTGCATGAATTTTTCCACCACGGCCACGGCTTTTGCCTGTTCCTCCGGCTTGAGTAGATGCAGCAGTGCCTCGGGCTGCCGGGCGCATTCGACACGACTCTGCGCAGCCTGCGCGCCGGCGGTAACCAGGAAACACAACAGGACGGCGAGCCAGAGGCCCAGTGCATGCTTCATATTGGTTCTTGCATTACGGTTGTTTTCTTCAGTCATGGCTCTTGGTAAATTCAATAACACGGATAGAACGATCTGTTTGTCCTCTAAATCAGCGTGAGATTTTACAATCAATGGGGTCGGACTCGATTGATCTGTTCAGCGAATTCCGCAGGGTCTAGAGGTATTGCTGCCAGCTTGCGGCCATCAGTAACTTTTCCATATCCCAGCCTATAAAATGAAAAAGGATTTCTATTCGTTTCATCACTGGCTTCCTCGGAAATGTTGTAACTGATACTGGGTCGTTCGGGCATAAGCGCGAATGCTATTGTTGAGTGAAGGCGCGGCATTTTTTGTTATTTATCCATCGTACATTTAGGACACCGCGGTATTCTATTTAGCCTCGCATTCTGATGTCAATGGTATTTGATTGGCAATGTAGAACTATAGGTTGAATTTTTGTACATTCATCTTCTAGGAGTTCGCGCCGACACCAAGGAAGAAGCTACCACTTACGCACAGTATCTCGAGCGAGACACGCTTGCGTTCGCCCTTGGATGCTGTCCTGCCCAAGCGTTGTGAGGAGGACGGCACCAATATTCAGAATGCAGATAGTTTGTGTAGCCCAAACGCATTCTGAGTCAGAATAAATATGAAGCTGCCACATTGACCGGTGAGTTATTCTTAGCGGAAAAGGCTTGAGGAATCATCAAAAACTGGGCATTGTGGAGATTCCTTTTTTCAGGTGAATAATACCCCTTGAAAACGAATCAACGCAGGATGGCAAGCGAACAGGAGCCGGGTTTGCGCGAGAAGTCACTGGAAGCCCTGAAGAAATTCAGGCAAATTGTCAGCTCGGCACAACAGCATTTCCGTAAAATTGAAGATCAATGCGGCTTGAGCGGGGCTCAGTTATGGGCAATGAGGGAAATTGCCGGGCATCCTGGTCAGCGGGTTTCAGATCTTGCCAAGGCCATGTCCGTGCATCTTTCAACAGCGAGCAACCTGCTCGACAAGTTAACGAAGCGCGATCTGGTTCGCAGGGAACGCAATGACCCTGATCAGCGGATTGTTCGTCTGTTTCTTACCGAAGAGGGGTTGCGCATTGTTGCAAATGCGCCAGGGCCTGCACGGGGTGTGCTCCCTGAAGCGCTTGATCAACTGCCGGATGAAGTGCTGGAAGACCTGAACAGAAGTCTTGCCAGATTGCTCGAGGTTATCGAGGTCAGCGACGAAAAAGCTGAAATGAAGCCGCTTTCAGCCCTGATTTCTCCGGGTTTGGTGCGTTAATACTTATCCGGATGAAGGCGATCTCTTGCTTTGTGGAGTCTATGCCCGTTCCCAGGATTCCAGTGAGGATATCATGAGTTATTCAACAACACCCCCTAATTCCCTGATCCTCGCCACACTTGGCCATTTGACTCGCTTTGCCCCGTTCGACAGGATGGAGCAAGAGCATCTGGAGTGGCTGGCGGCGCGGCTGGAAATCGCTTATTACGCCAAAGGCGAAGTCGTGCTGTCGCCCGAACAGGGGGAAGCGCATAAGTTTTTCCTCATCAAGCAAGGTGTGGTGCAAGGCGAACAGGGCGTGGTGCAGGCACAGGAAGACGCCGCCTGGCTCGAACTTCACGAAGGTGAATGTTTTCCGCTTGGCGCGCTGCTTTCCAAACGACCCGTCACCAGCATTTACCGGGCACGCGAAGATGTGTTCTGTTATGAGCTTGGCGCGGTGGATTTCATCGCTCTGACTCACAAGAGCGAGGCGTTCCACGATTTCTGTACGCGCCGGATCGCGAACCTTCTGGAGCAGTCCAAACACATTATCCAGGCCCAATATTCACAGTCCAGCGCTGAACAGCAATCCATGTCCAGCCCGCTTGCTGCCATCATCCGGCGCGAACCCGTCGCCTGCAGTCCGGAGACGCCGCTGCGGGAAGTTCTGACGTCCATGCAACAGCTCGGCATTGGGTCCATGGTCGCCGTCGATGCCCATCACAGACCCGTGGGAATTTTTACCCTCCATGACGTACTTTCTCGCGTGACGTTGCCTGGCCTGAGTCTGGAGACGCCTCTGTCCAGCGTCATGAGCCCGAACCCATACACTTTGCCGCCTAACGCCCTGGTCCACGAAGCCGCGCTGGCCATGGCAAAGCACGGGTTCCGGCATATTCTGATGGTGGAAAACGGTCATCTAAAGGGGCTGCTTTCAGAAAAAGACCTGTTCAGTCTGCAGCGGGTTGGTTTGCGCCAGATCAGCAGCGCCATCCGCAATGCGGAGCGGATCGAATGTCTGCAGCAGTCGGCGCTCGACATCCGTGAGCTTGCCCATAACATGCTGGCACAGGGCGTTGCAGCCGAACAGCTGACCCAGATCATCTCCACCCTGAACGATCTGCTTACCTGCCGTATCATCGAGCTGGAGCTGCGCGAAAATCCCCTGGGGGATATCGAATTCTGCTGGATGGCGCTCGGTTCGGAAGGAAGAATCGAACAGACCTTGAACACCGATCAGGACAATGGCCTCATTTTCAGCGTACCCGAGGGCTCCAGTTCGGATGAGGTGCGTGCCCGCCTGCTGCCCTTTGCCCTGCGCATCAACAAATCACTGGATGAATGCGGCTTTCCGCTGTGCGGTGGTGATGTCATGGCATCGAATCCAAAATGGTGTCTTTCGCTCGGCGAATGGAAAGACATCTTCGATAAATGGATCTACCATGGCGCACCCATGGACCTGCTCCACTCCACCATTTTCTTCGACTTCCGCCCCCTGTTTGGCGCCGAACATCTCGCAGGTGAACTGCGCGAGTGGTTAAGCGTCGAGGCAAGCAAAAATTCCCGTTTCCTGCATCAATTGGCGGCCAATGCCCTGAAAAACCGGCCGCCACTGGGAATGGTGCGCGATTTTGTCATCGGCGAGGGCCATACCCTCGACCTCAAGCTGAACGGGATCACACCCTTTGTCGATGCAGCCAGGATATTCGCTCTGGCGCACGGCATCATGGCCACCAACACCTTGCAACGCCTGAGGGATATCGCCGCCCCCCTAAATCTCAAGCCTCATGATGCCGAGGCCTATTGCGACGCTTTTCTGTTTATCCAGCTCCTGCGCCTGCGCCTGCACCACGAGCAGACCGAACGCGGTGAGAAACTCAGCAACAGGGTGGACCCGGATAGCCTCAACAGTCTCGACCAGCGCATCCTGAAAGAAGCTTTCCGCCAGGCGCGCAAACTGCAGACCAAGCTGGGGCTGGATTACCAGATATGAACCTGCTGCAGCGGCTGTTCGGTAAAAAACCTGAGCTAACGGCCAGTCAGGCGAACCGCTTGAAGGCCTGGCGGGCCTTGCCCGATGTGGATGCGCGGCAGCCGCTCGATACCAGCCGAGTGGTGGTAGTCGATGTCGAAAGCAGTGGCCTTGATGTGCGCAAGGATTGCCTGATCGCCATTGGCGCGGTTGCAATGGTCAATGGCCGGATCGCCTTGGCCGATAGTCTGGATATCGTCCTGCAACAAAGCCGGATCAGCGACAAAGACAACATCCTGATTCATGGCATCGGTGGCGAGGCCCAGCGACTAGGCATGCCACCGGCCGAGGCCCTGCTCACTTTTCTGGAGTTTCTGGGCAAATCGCCGCTTGTGGCCTTCCACGTCGCATTTGACCAGGCCATGATCGGGCGGGCCATGAAGGTGTATCTTGGCTTCAGATTCCTGCACGTATGGGCCGATCTGGCCTACGTCGCTCCGGCTCTCTATCCGCAGTTGGCACACCGTTATCGCTCGCTCGACCAGTGGATGGCGTTTTTCCAGATTGATAACTATGCCCGCCATAGTGCTCTGGCTGACGCCCTGGCAACTGCGGAGTTATTGCTGGCTCTACGCCCTCATCTGGAGACTGGACGGGCAATGAGCTTTCAGGGCTTGCGAGATAAGGAACGCGAACGAAGGCAGCAAACTCACCCCGTCTGACATGCCGCTTGTAAAGGCAATAAAAAACCCCGCCGAAGCGGGGTTTTTTATGCTCCGGAGACACCCGGATCAATGAGACTGGGCTGTACCTGCGCCACGTGGGTAGCGAATGCCCTCCACCAGGTGCTGGATATGATCCGGGCATGGTGTGGTCATTTTCATCACGATGAACGAGATAGCGAAGTTGAGCAGCATGCCGATGACGCCGATTCCTTCCGGAGAGATGCCGAACAGCCACTGGCTGTCTGGCACCTTGTCCATGCCAAGCAGCACGTCGCGCTTGAAGTACACGATATACGCCATGGTGAAGGTCAGGCCGGTGAGCATGCCCGCGATGGCACCGCCCCGGTTCATCTTCTTGCTGAAGATGCCCAGCACGATGGTCGGGAACAACGATGCGCAGGCCAGACCGAAGGCGAACGCCACCACTTGGGCGACGAAGCCAGGCGGGTTGTAGCCCAGATAGCCCGCAATACCGACTGCCACGGCTGCGGCAATACGCCCTGCCAGCAACTCCCCTTTTTCAGAGATGTTCTTGGCGAATACACCCTTCAGAAGGTCATGCGAGATGGAAGAAGAGATCACCAGCAGCAGACCGGCGGCAGTGGATAGCGCGGCTGCAATACCGCCGGCGGCGATCAGGGCAATCACCCAGTTGGGCAGACCGGCAATTTCCGGGTTGGCCAGCACCATGATGTCACGGTCGACCGTGCCATCGAACTTGCCTTTCTTGTCGGAGCCCAGCTCGTTGCCCTTCCAGCCGGCAGCTGCCGCTTTGGCCAGGAAAGCCTCATCCTTGCTCTTCTCGTTGTAGTACTGGATGCGGCCGTCGCCGTTCTTGTCTTCCCACTTGATCAGACCGGTCTTCTCCCAGCGCTTCATCCATTCCGGACGGGTTTCGCCCTGGATGCTGGCCTCGGGAGCAAAAACGTCGCCACCAGTTGCAACGGCGGAATTGACTGTAGCATGAAGGTTGTAACGTGCCATGGCACCGACTGCCGGAGCAGCGGTGTAGAGGATGGCGATAAAGACCAGGGCCCAGCCGGCGGAGAGACGTGCGTCATGTACCTTGGGCACCGTGAAGAAGCGCACAATCACGTGTGGCAGACCAGCGGTACCCGCCATCAGAGCCAGGGTGATGCAGAACACGTCGATCATGCTCTTGTTGCCGGAGGTGTAAGCGGCAAAGCCCAGGTCCGTCACGGTCTTGTTCAGTTTTTCGAGGAAGTACATGTCGCCCGTGTGACCGCCCAGACCCAGCTGTGGCAGCGGGTTGCCAGCGATTTGCAGGGAAATGAACACTGCCGGAATGGTGTAGGCAAAAATCAGCACGATGTACTGGGCCACCTGGGTGTAGGTGATACCCTTCATGCCACCCAACACGGCGTAGAAGAACACCAGACCCATACCGATGATCAGGCCGGTGGTGATGTCCACTTCGAGGAAGCGGGAGAACACGATACCGACGCCGCGCATCTGTCCGGCTACATAGGTGAAGGAGATGAAGATCAGGCAAACCACCGCCACGATACGCGCGGTTTGCGAGTAATACCGGTCGCCGATGAACTGGGGCACGGTGAACTTGCCAAATTTGCGCAGGTACGGGGCCAGTAGAACGGCAAGCAGCACATAGCCGCCGGTCCAGCCCATCAGGTAGACGGAGCCGCCATAACCGAGGAAGGCGATCAGGCCAGCCATGGAGATAAATGAGGCAGCAGACATCCAGTCAGCGCCCGTTGCCATGCCGTTGACGATCGGATGCACGCCGCCGCCGGCGACGTAGAACTCTTTGGTGGTTCCGGCACGCGCCCAGATGGCTATGCCGATGTAGAGGGCAAACGACAGGCCCACCACGATGAATGTTAAGGTTTTCAGATCCATGTTGTTTTCCCCTTAGTCTTCGTGAACGTCATGTTCGCGGTCGATTTTGTCCATGCGCCCGGCGTACCAGAAAATCAGGCCGACAAAAACAAAGATGGAACCCTGCTGGGCGAACCAGAAACCGAGTGGATAGCCACCGAGATGGATGTTGTCGAGCGCATCGCGGAACAGGATGCCGGCGCCGAATGAAACCAGGAACCAGACGGCAAGGGTTGTAATCAGGAGTTTTAGTGTTGCGCTCCAGTAGGCTTTCGGATCGAAATTTTGTGGACTGGACATTTTTCCCCCTCAGGAAATGAAGTTGATTTTGACCGATTTTATTGTTGCTCTCTACTCGCTGTTGACCGCAAGCTTGGAGACGGAGTCTACACCTCAAAATAATCCCGCGGCAATGTTTCTTTTGGCGCTGAGCGCAGCCACAGCGTTAATTTTGCGGGCAAATCTGGTTTGCGGATACAGAGGCTGATTAATATCAGCCGATCAGAGGTCGGGGGATTGTCGCCTTGCCCGCTGCGAAGCAAGCTGCAGTACGAAATAATAGGTCCACAGGACAAAGGCGGCGAGGCCCATCCAGAGTGCCAGTTCCAGACCCAGCAGCAATACGGATATTCCTACGGCCAGCAGGCTCGCACCGCAAAGCAGATTGACTGTAAGCACAAAGGACGCCCAGGTCTTGGCGGAGCCGATTTTTCTGCCGCGCCAGTCGGCCACGTAGCGAGCGTCCTTGCGCCACGCAATGGCCCAGGCTCGAAAAAACATTCCGCCTGCCATCAGGAAAAGCCCGAGGAACATCAGGCGCACCAGCCACACAAACCCCATTTCCATCACGAGTTATTGGTCTGCACAGGATAGGCGGTGGCCAGTTCGGTACCTTTGATGCGGTCATAATAACGGGCACGGTAGAGCAGGCGCTGACAGTTTTCATCGTCGCTGAATGCTGCACGATCATGCAGCACGTTGTTGCTGATCAGGCCCATACCCGGTTCGAGGCGCGCACGAAAAATATAGGGCGAATCGCTGTTCAGCAACTGGTCGAGGTGAGCGACAGCAGCTCGCACCTGAGGCGTATCTTTCCAGCGGATGCTGCGTGTCCGGGCGGTATAGCGCATGTGCAGGTCGCCGCTGACAGGGTGCAGGGAAAATACCGGACCGGTTTCGTCCGGGCGCGCAATCCCTTCTTCGTCCATGCGTGCGGGGATGGTCATGGCATCGGGCGCCATCAGGGCACGAATATAGTCCGGGTTGGCGTCGCGCAGCTGGATGTATGCGATTTCATGATCCAGCAAACCGTTCTCGCCACCAGCCGCCGCGCTACACACACAATGCAGTTGCACACCCCATATCTGACGCTCGCGAGGGTTGTAGTAACCGTCTGTATGCCATTTGATGGGGCGGTCGGTATAGGGAATGTAATGCTGGTGCTCGCCGCTGGCATGGACCGCAAGCGAGGTGATACCGTCATCTTCGGCCAGCATGTTGCGATCCAGATGGTCGAGGCCGAACTGATAGCCAAGCTGGCGCGTGATTTCCTTGTCAGCCACTTTTCCCAGCGGGCTGACATAAAGCGCCATGTTGGCTTTGCGGCAGCGAGCCAGTATGACATCGTGCTCGTCCGGAGTCAGTCGGCGGGGATCCTCAATCTGCACGACAAGGTCCGCGAGAGTGGCAGGGTAATTTTCCAGCTTGCGACTGCGCCAGTTGCGGTAATCGTGGTCGTTATCGAGAGTGAAGGGATTGAAGCTGGGTTGATTCATGAGAAAAACCTCGAAGGCGTGAATCTGGTCTGCGGGGAAGTATACCTGCCTTTGTCAGGCCGATAAAGAAACGCCCGCCGGGCCAAAATGGCCAATAGCTGCCCTTTAATGTGTGATAAGCCTGGAACTGGCACGATGATTGCTGTTTAATATAGCCTTTCGCCTTATTCGGAATCCCGGAATGTTCGACTTTCTGCCTTTTGGCCGGAAAAAACCGCCCCCAGCCAACCTCTTGAGCAATCTCAAGGGGGCAACTGTATGGATGCATGAATTGCCCATGGGGGATACTTTCGCAGCGCATGAAAAAATCATTAAGGCGCTAAGCGAGTTTAATGAAAAATCCGAACTTTCCGGCCTTGATCGCCTGCAGGTATTGATGCATATCGATGAAGGCGCCCAGGAATTGCAGAACAACCTGGTACGACAATATCTTCTCAACCCCCGCATGTCACGACAGATGGAAAGCCGCCTGTGGAATGCGATATTCGCCTTCAACTGGCAGATGGCGCGGGCTTACCATATTTTCATCATGTCCTATGTGGGGGACCCCAATAATAGCGAGATCCGGCACGAAATTCCTTTGATCACCGCCCGAGCCATCCGCCACTTTGCGTTGCAGGCCAAGTGGCGTTATTTCCGCTATGAGGCCATCGGCGGCAAGCTGTGGAAACATGTTCACAACCTCTACCGTCTGGCGGAGTATGAGGAGTTTGACCGCAAGCATTTTCTTCTTTATCCGCAATGCCAGCATAACTCTTCCTGCGCCGAGGAATATCAGCAGTTGCTGTGCCTTGATGTGCTCAATACCAACAGCCTGTTTCCGAAACAGATCGAAATGGTGGATTTATGGCTCGATAGCTGGGCTGCCACGATAAAGCTCGAGCGGACCTATGACCCGGAGCAACATGTTTTTTGCGTCCATCTGGGCGAGGATAAAGGCCCGAGAAGGATGCGCAAGCCCGTATCGGACGGCATGTTGCGCTTCTGGGGCAGCAACGCCTTAATGGCGCGGGTAACTCAGGTTAAGGAAGCGCTTCGGAACGGTGAGGCGCCAGCCAAACTGGGTCTGGGAGAGGACTGCCGTTTACCCGCGTGTCTTGAGTTTATTGACCGCATTGCCCAGCAGTGGGCTTCATCCGGAGAGGGTCGCGCAAGGCGGAAGCAGGAGCGGATTACCAAGGTCAAGCTGATTGACGTGATCAAGGATTACCTTGAAATCTGCGCCATGGTCAAGCAGGACAACGAGGCGCTTTCCCCTGCGCAACAGGAAGACGAGCAGAAAGTCAAAATCAGCTATGAGGAGATGCTTGACGTACGCCTGTATGGCTTCGTGACCCAGCGCACTCAGGCCAAGCTGGAACAGGCGGGACAGCCATCTCAGGGCACAGTCCAGCCGCTGCAGACAGGGGCTCATCATGAGCGCTGGCTGATGGAAAATGAAAGCTCGACGGGATTCGGAGCGACAGTGGATGCAGTCGAAAAAGACTGGATACGCCTCGGAAAACTGGTCGGCCTAAGGCCAGAGCGCAGCCAGAACTGGGTGGTTGGCGTGGTGAGGCAGCTTGCCTTGCTGGAGTCCGGCCAGCGCAAAGTCGGGATCGAGGTATTGTCCAGCAAGCCCGTGACCGTGACACTTAAAGCGACGAAACCTCGTCACAGTGGTTACACTATCGACGGCGTGGATGCAGTGGATGTCGTGTTGCCGGTCAGCGCCCTGTACCTGGCAGCGAATAATGAGGACAAGAGCGGCGTGAGCCTGATCCTCGACAGTGCAGAATATGCTCCGGGCCGTCGTTTTGAGCTAAGCGCACGCAGCCGCAGTTACTCAATTGCTTTGGGTGCCGTGATCGAGAAAGGGGATGACTGGCTCAGGACAAGTTTCGAGGTTTTGAAGAAGCATTAGCAGCGCCCGGAACTGAAAAAAGAAAGGCCCCGCGAACGGGGCCCAAATATATTGAACAGAAACAAGCATCACACTTGCGAGGCCAGTATAGCACAACATCCTGACGCGAATAGTCCTTTATAACCAGACAAAGCAGTCCCTTTCTACCGGCAAATCAACTCCCGTCCGAACGTTTTGCCAAGCCATGTTCCAGGGCAAAAGTCGCGACCTGCACCCGATTGTCGAACTCCAGTTTTTCAAGGATGCTACGCAGGTGATTGCGCACCGTATTCTCGGAGAGGCCCAGCGCATCACCGATGGCTCGGTTGCTCAGGCCTCGCGCAACATAGCTGACGATCTCCAGTTCACGATGGGAAAGCCTGCTGGCGATACTTGGACCGAGTTCGCCGCGGGCGATTTTTTGCAGGACCTGCGCCGGGAAAATACTGTTGCCCTGAGAAACCGCAACGATGGACTGGATGATCTGGTCCGGTTCGCTCGACTTGAGCAGATAGCCATCCACCCCCTTTTCCATCGCGTCACGAATCTCGTGATCCTCTTCTGCCATGGTCAGCATGATGACTTTGATGTTGCGCCGGTGAAGCTCCGGAACCAGTTCCAGACCGTCGACTTCGCCCAGGGTGCGGTCCAGCAGGGCCACGTCGGCTTGGCCGCCCTGATTTAGCCATTCGCGCACTTCGGCCGCGTTGGCGAGTTGGGCAGAGACGGTAATTTCCGGACGGTTCTCCAACAGGTGAAGCAGCCCCTTGCGAAACAGAGGATGGTCATCCACCAGAATGATCGACAGCGGCATGGTGCGTGTTCCTGCTAATGGCAAAGGCAGCCTAGGACTTGCTGCCGCGATCCTGGCGAACTTTCTTGATCAAATCATCCAGCACTGGCAGCAGCTTTTCGTTGCTTCCGGCCTGAGAGGCGGAAGTCATATACTTACCCTCCACCACCAGCGTCGGCACGCCCATGATGGCATAAGCGCGGGTAAGCTGTTTAGCCCGCTGGGCCTTGTTTACCACGGCAAAGGAATTATAGACTTCGGCAAATTTTTTCCCGTCCACGCCCTGCTTGCCTATCCACTCCTGCATGGTTTTTTCGACACTCAGGTTCTGGTGCTGCACGTGGATGGCATCAAATATGGGCGTATGCAGTTTATCAAGCAAGCCCATGGCTTCGGCAGCATAAAAGATTTTGGCGTAGATCAGGTAAGTGTCGTTGAAAACGGCGGGCAGGCGGCGAAAGGTGACATCACCCGGAAGTTTTCCGGCCCAGGGGTTCAATACCGGTTCCAGGTCATGGCAATGCGGACAGGCATAGGAAAAAAACTCCAGCACTTCGATATTTTTACCGGTTTCAGTCGGCTGTGCCGGAGAAACCAGGGTGTATTGCTTGCCCAGTGCAAGCTCCGCCCGAACTGGCGCACTCCACAAAAAAGCAAGGCTCAGTGCAACAAACATCAAACGCAGAAAAGCAAAATTCATATCTTTCACCAAGAATCTCCTAATAAGCTGTAAGTCAATCACGACTAGTGAACAGGTGCCTGATCATGCACCTTGACCAGACTTGCGGTGATGCCATTTTGCGTCAGGGTGCCGCGAACCCTGTTCAGGTCGTCCACATTATCGTATGGTCCGACTCTTACCCGGTGCCATACGCCCTTGTCAGGCACGGCAGCGGTCTGGATGCTGGCTTCGATTCCCATCAAAGCCAGCTTGGCCTTGAGGTTGTCGGCATCGGCTTCATTCTGGAAAGCTCCCGCTTGCAAAAAATACTGACTTTTTGCTGCGCTAGCCGGATCCTGCTGTTTGATGTCCTTTTCGGTCACGGGTTCCTCGGTACCGGGCAGAATGGTATAAAAATCGAAGCGCGGCTTATCGGCATTTTTCGGTTTCTCGGCGGGCGTTTGTGCGCTAGTAACAGGCTCGGACTTGACCTGCTCGCCGCTGCTGATTTCCTGAGGCTTGCTGCGCTCTACAAACGGACTCGGACTCCCCTTGATAAAGATGGCGACTGCCAGTGCGATGGCAAGACCGATAAACATCCCGATGAAAATCCCGACCAGCATCGGGTTACCGGATTTTTTTGCTTGGCCCCTGGGGGCGGGTTTGTAATCGCGGCTCACTACATTTTCTCCGGACTGCTCACGCCGAGGAGTTTCAGGCCATTGCGGAGCACTTCGCGTGTTGCAAAAATCAGGGCCAGACGAGCCAGCTTGACAGCCTCATCATCGACCAGGAATTGCTGGGCATTATAGTAGCTGTGCAGTTCGCCGGCCAAATCCTTGAGGTAATAGGCAATGTGGTGCGGCGCAAATTCACGTGCCGCGCTCTCCACCGTTTCCGGATAGGCTTCCAGGCGTTGCAGTAATGTCAGCTCGTGCGGCAGGTCAAGACAAGTCAGCCCGACTTCTGCAAGATCGTTTACATCGCCGCCCCACTGTGCAAGTACGCTGCAGATGCGAGCATGGGCATACTGAATGTAATACACCGGATTGTCATTACTCTGCGACTTGGCCAGCTCGAGGTCAAAATCCAGGTGCTGATCGCTTTTACGCAGCACGTAGAAAAAACGGCAGGCATCGTTACCCACTTCGTGGCGAAGTTCGCGCAGGGTGACGAAATCGCCACTGCGTGTCGACATGGAAACTTTCTCTTCCCCACGGTAGAGCACGGCAAATTGCACCAGCGTCACTTCCAGACGGGATTCGTCCAGTCCCAGTGCTTTCAGCGCGCCGGTGACGCGCGGAATGTAGCCATGATGATCGGCGCCCCAGACGTTGATGACCTGGTCGAAGCCGCGTTCGAATTTGTTGAGGTGATAGGCGATATCGGAAGCAAAATATGTGTATTGGCCGTTCTCGCGCTGCACCACCCGGTCTTTTTCATCGCCAAAGGCCGTGGAACGGAACCAGACCGCGCCATCCTGCGTGTAGAGGTGGCCGTTCTTGCTCAGGGTCTCGACTGCGCGCTGCACCAGCCCGCTATCGAACAGCGATTTTTCTGAGAACCAGGTATCGAAACTGACACCGAACTCCATCAGGTCATTGCGCCCATCGCCCAGCTGCTCGGTGAGCGCGAAATCATGAAGATACGCATAGTCGTCGCCGAGCAGCTTCTTGGCGTTGGCGATCAGTCCGTCGAGATGCAGTTCGTTTTGCTGTTTGGCCCACTTCTCGTCCTGTTTCAGGTCGTCTTCGGTGGAGCGTGGCGGCACACCTTCCAGCAGGGTCCATGGCTGGTGAACGTAGCGGTCACCATGCAGGCGTTTGATTTCTCCTGCCATGTCACGCACGTATTGTCCCTGGTAGGCATTGGTGGGAAAAGGCACGCTGATGCCGTTCAATTCCAGATAACGCAACCAGGTGGAGAGCGCCAGGATATCCATCTGCCGCCCGGCATCGTTGATGTAGTACTCGCGCCTGACCTCGAATCCAGCCGCCGCCAGCACATTGGACAGGCTCATGCCGAAAGCGGCACCGCGGCCATGACCGACGTGGAGCGGTCCGGTCGGGTTGGCGGAAACGAACTCAACCTGGATTTTTTTGCCTTTCCCCGTCTGGCCCTGGCCAAATTCGGCTCCCTGTTGCAGGATCGTGCTGACAATGCGCTGCTTGGATGCTGCGCTGAGGAAGATATTGATGAAACCGGCGCCGGCGATTTCGGCTTTCTCGACCCAGGGCGAAGGGGGAAGCGCGTCCAGCAGTGCGCTTGCGATTTCACGAGGATTGCGCTTGAGCGTGCGCGCCAGCTGCATTGCCAGGTTGCAGGCGTAATCGCCATGCTGCGCCTGCTTGGGGCGCTCGAGAATAATGCTGGCGTCAGTCGCTTCAGGAGCAAAAGCTTGCAGCGCTTTGGTAAATAAATCAGTCAGATGCTGTTTCAACTTGATCTCTCTGGACAAGCACTAAAACCGCGTATTCTAAAGCTTTCTGTGTGCATCGGCTAGAAATCGAGCGGATCCACGTCCAGCGACCAGCGTACCTGACGCACCTTGAGCTCCGCGAGAGCCGCATTCCAGTGATGAAGAAAGCGCTGCAAATCACGGCGCGCATCCGCCTGCACCAGTAACTGGGCGCGTTCCCGCCCAGCCAGGCGGGCCATGGAGGCGGGCACCGGATCATAAAGCGTGATCGAAGCAGAAATCGGTACGGCTATTTTTTTTGCCTGACGCAGGAAGGACAGTGCTGTTTCCAGTTGCGAGGCCTCTGCACGCAACAGGGCCTGGTGGCAAAAGGGCGGAAAACCGGCCTGCTTGCGCTCTGCCAGCTGCGTGGTAGCAAAAGCTTCATAGTCCTGGAGGCGCAAGGCCTCGAACAGGGGGTGATCGGGGAACTGCGTCTGGATCAGCACGGTTCCGGCTTCGGCTGCGCGCCCGGCCCTTCCGGCGACCTGCATCAGCTGGGCGAAAAGGCGCTCGGCTGCGCGGAAATCGGCACTGTACAACGCACCATCCACATTGAGCGCGCCAACCAGGGTGAGGCGCTTGAAATCATGCCCTTTGGCAAGGATTTGTGTACCCACCAAAATATCCACGCGTTCCTCATGGACTTCCTGCAGCATATCGCGAAGTGCGTGCTTGCGTCGTGTGCTGTCCCGGTCGATGCGCAGGATGCGGGCGGCGGGGAAATGTTGCGACAGTGCATCTTCGAGGCGCTGCGTGCCCAGCCCCAAGGGAGCCAGGTCCAGATTACCGCAACCCGGACAGTTGAGCGGAATGCGTTCTTCATGTCCACAATGGTGGCAGCGCAGGCGCCGCTCGCGCAGGTGTACCACCAGACGGCTGGCACAACGCAGGCAGGGCGCCAGCCAGCCGCACTGGTTGCACATCAGTACCGGGGCGAAGCCACGCCGGTTGATGAACACCAGACTTTGATGGCCGAGTTCGAGATTCCTGGCCAGCGCCCTGAGCAGTGTGGCAGAAAGCCCATCCTGCGGCTTTTCGTTGCGCATATCCACGCAACGGATGGCAGGCAGTTGCGCGTCTTCAACAGCACGACGGGTCAGGCGTAGCAGGTGGTAACGTCCGGCCAGTGCATTGTGGTAGCTTTCCAGGGACGGGGTGGCGGAGCCCAGAAGGATCGGAATGTTGTTCTGCTTGGCACGTGTCACTGCCATATCGCGTGCACCATAGCGCAATCCGTCTTGCTGTTTGAACGAGCTGTCATGCTCCTCGTCGACGATGATAAGTCCAAGTTCCGGTAACGGGGTAAACACCGAAAGCCGTGTTCCAAGAACGACTCGGGCTTGCCCTGATTGCGCCAGGAGCCAGTGGTGCAAGCGTTCGCTGTCGCTGAGACTGCTGTGCAGGCTGACCACGGTAAGTTCTGGAAAGCGCGTCTGGAAGCGGGCTTCCAGTTGCGGAGTGAGATTAATTTCAGGTACCAGCACCAGAACCTGCCGACCTTGTTCAAGCTGGCTGGCGGTCAGTCGCAAATAGACCTCGGTTTTGCCGCTTCCGGTGATGCCCAGTAGCAGCGAGACCGAAAACCCAGAAGGTTCAGAGGCGCAGCTGTCTATGACCGCAGCCTGTTCCGGGGTCAGTGTGGGTAGCGGCTCCGGAATCGTGTCCGATGCGGCTCGTGCAAAGTTTTTCAGGCAGGTTTCCTGCCGCTCGGCGATCCATCCCTTTGCGAGCATTTCCCCGAGTTGTTTGTTTGCGCTCGGCGAGAGTGCGAGCAGGGTTTCGCGCGTAACGGGTGAGCCCTGGGCCAGTTGCGCGAGCAACTTGCGTTTTACGATAGCGCGCGGAGGCAGTTCATCCAGTTGTGGCGCGGCTTCGTTCAGAACGTAGCTGATCTGGCTGGGCAAGGACGCCGCGCGGTCGGAGCGCAGGCGTTGCGGCAGTGCGGTAAAAATCACTTCGCCCAGTGGATGATGATAGTAATCGGCGCAAAACCGCAGCAATTTAAGGATATCGGGCGTAAGCGCCGGCGTATCCCGGAACACTTTCAATACCGGCTTGATTTGCTCTGAAGAAAGCTCGGAGTGGCCGGAAATTTCGGTAATCAGTCCAACCATTTTTCTACGCCCGAAAGAGACCAGCACCCTAAGGCCGACATCTTCCTTTTTTAACTCGCCTGCCCTGTAATCAAACAGGGTGTCGAGGGGAATATCGAGAGCAATCTTCAGGATATGGGGCATGAGAGCGTCAGTTTAACCTGAAAGTAATGAGGCTGCAGACCCCTCAAGCCAGATGTGTTTCAGCGACGATTTGCTGGTTTCCATCCTTCAGGAGTTGAGACTGACTTTATGTTTTCAGCGTAAGCACCTGTCATGTCTGGGAATTTCGGCTTATTCACAGAGTCTGTGGATAACTCTGTGAATAAACTGCCATCCATTGAAATAATCACTTGGCAGGAAAGCACTTTTTACTGCGGGGTCATTTGCAGGCCATTTATTAAGTCTTTATTAAACATTGGCTTGCGAATTGCGATGAATAATTAGTGGATTTCCCTATTGACGCAGGGAACTTTTTTAATACTGTGCATAAATCGACTCATAAACAGCCCTGAATCGGCTTAATTGTGGTATGGACGGCTAAGCTCATGCACTGCTTCGACCAGCGCGGCGGCATTGTCAGGCGGAGTGAACTGGGAAATGCCATGCCCCAGGTTGAACACGTGGCCGGAACCCTTACCATAGGAAGCCAGAATCTTGCCGGTTTCCGTGCGAATCACCTCGGGATTGGAGAATAGCACCGTAGGATCGATGTTGCCTTGCAGCGCAACCTTGTCGCCCACCCGGCGACGAGCTTCGCCGATATCGATCGGCCAGTCCAGCCCAACCGCATCGCAACCAATGTTGGCGATGCTTTCCAGCCACAATCCTCCCCCTTTGGTGAATACGATGGCAGGAATCTTGACGCCGTCTTTTTCACGGATCAGGCCGCTGACGATTTTTTCCATATAAGCCAGCGAAAATTCGTGGTAAGCCGCATGGCTGAGCGCGCCACCCCAGGAGTCAAATATCATTACCGCCTGCGCACCGGCTTCGATCTGGGCGTTGAGGTAGGTGGTAACCGCCTGGGCGTTGATATCGAGGATGCGGTGGAGCAGATCGGGGCGGCTGTAAAGCATGGTTTTGATCAGCGTGAAGTCACTGCTGCTGCCGCCTTCCACCATGTAGCAGGCCAGCGTCCATGGGCTGCCCGAGAAGCCAATCAAGGGAACGGAACCATCCAGCGCCGAGCGTATCTGGCTGACGGCGTCCATGACATAGCGCAGATGGACATTGGGATCGGGTACGCCGAGATCGCGAATTTCCCATTCATCGCGCAGCGGGCGTTCGAATTTAGGCCCTTCTCCCTGGGAAAAATAGAGGCCCAGGCCCATAGCGTCTGGAATGGTAAGAATGTCGGAGAAAAGAATCGCCGCGTCGAGCGGGAAGCGCGCCAGCGGCTGCAGGGTCACTTCGGTTGCAAGATCAGGGTTCTTGCAAAGCGACATGAAATCTCCGGCACGCTCCCGGGTCTTGTTATATTCGGGCAGGTAGCGTCCCGCCTGGCGCATCATCCAGACCGGGGTGTATTCGGTGGGCTGGCGCAGCAGCGCGCGGAGAAAGGTGTCGTTTTTCAGTTTGGTCATGTTGGATCCCAGAGGGGATCCCGCCTTACGCGGGGTCCCGATTTTCTATGCGGCCAGTCGCATGAACGAATTCAAACGCCCAGAAATTCGAGGATACCTTTCGCCGCCAGGCGACCCTCGTTGACGGCGGTCACCACCAGATCGGAACCCCTCACCATATCCCCGCCGGCGAATACTTTCGGGTTGCCGGTCTGGAAGGCATGCTGGCTGTCTTTGGCCACAACCCGGCCGGCCTGGTCGGTATTGATGCCGAATTCGGCGAACCAGGGCTGGGGATTCGGGCGGAAGCCGAAGGCAACGATAACATGGTCGCAGGAAATGATTTCCTCGCTGCCGGGGATCACTTCCGGGATGCGGCGGCCACGCGCATCAGGCGCACCAAGCGCAGTGGTCACCAGCTTTACGCCTTCGACCTTGCCATTACCTACTACTTCCACTGGCTGGCGATTCCACAGGAATTGCACACCTTCTTCCCTGGCGTTGGCGACTTCCTTCTTGGAGCCAGGCATATTAGCCTCGTCGCGCCGGTAGGCACAGGTAACGGAAGCCGCACCCTGACGGATCGAGGTGCGGTTACAGTCCATGGCCGTATCGCCGCCACCCAGCACCACCACACGTTTACCCTGCATGGAGATGAAGTCGCCAGGCAGTTCAAGGCAGTTACGCACATTGGAAATCAGGAATGGCAACGCTTCCAGCACCCCGGGCAGATCTTCGCCAGGGAAGCCGCCCTTCATATAGCTGTAGGTACCCATGCCCATGAATACGGCATCGAAATCATTCAGCAGTTGCTGGAAGAGCATATCCTTGCCGATTTCAGTGCTGAGACGGAACTCCACCCCCATGCCTTCGAGAATCTCGCGGCGACGTTTGACGACTTCCTTTTCGAGCTTGAATTCGGGAATGCCAAAGGTCAGCAGGCCACCGATTTCCTCGTTGCGGTCGAATACCACCGGCAGGACGCCGTGACGAACCAGCACGTCGGCACAGGCAAGACCCGCGGGGCCGGCGCCGATCACGGCGACCTTCTTGCCGGTCTGCACCACCTTGCTCATGTCCGGGCGCCAGCCAGCCTTGAAAGCCTCGTCGGAAATGTATTTTTCCACCTGGCCGATGGTCACCGCGCCGAAGCCAGTGTTGAGGGTGCAAGCGCCTTCGCAGAGACGGTCCTGCGGGCATACGCGACCGCAGATTTCCGGCAGGGAGTTGGTTTTGTGGGAGAGTTCCGCCGCCTCGAACAGATTGCCTTCCTTCACCAGCTTGAGCCAGTTGGGGATGTAATTATGTACCGGGCACTTCCATTCGCAATATGGATTCCCGCAGGCGAGACAACGCGCAGCCTGTTCTGCAGCCTGCTCCGCGCCGAATGGCGCGTAGATTTCGCGGAATTCCTGTTTGCGTTCGTCCGCCGCTTTTTTGTCGCCGTCGCGGCGCGCTACATTAATAAACTGAAATACGTCGTCAGCCATTTTTTATCCCATTTCAACTTTTAAGGAGGCTGTCCAGATGCAGCGCCTTGGACTTCACCAGCCAGAACTTGCCGATGACATCGGAGAACCTGTCGAGCAGTTCCCCGGCACGTACGCTACCGGTGAGCCTGACATGCTGCTCCAGTTGTTCGCGCACAAAGTGGCGGTACTGTTCGGTAGACTCGGTGTTGATGCGGTTGATGTCTACCAGTTCGTTGTTGTAGCGGTTCTGGAACTGGTCATGCTCGTCGTACACCATGGCAAAGCCGCCCGTCATGCCGGCACCGAAATTGAGGCCGGTATCCCCCAGCACGACAACAATGCCGCCGGTCATGTATTCGCAGCAATGGTCTCCGGTGCCTTCAACCACGGCGATAGCTCCGGAATTACGCACCGCAAAACGTTCCCCGGCAGCACCCGCAGCGTTGAGCTGGCCGCCTGTGGCGCCATACAGGCAGGTGTTACCGATGATCGTGGTTTGTTGCGCCACGAAAGCCGAACCCACTGGCGGATAGATTACGATTCGACCACCCGCCATGCCCTTGCCCACATAATCGTTGGCATCGCCTTCCAGCTTGAGGGTCAGGCCCTTATGGTTCCACACGCCGAAGCTCTGTCCGGCGCTGCCGGACAGATTCAGCGTCAGGCAATCGGCAGGCAGGCCTTCAGCGCCATGGATACGGGCGATTTCACCGGATAGCCGCGCACCGATGGAGCGGTTGGTGTTGTGCACTGGGTAAGACAGTTGCAGCGGCTGCTTGTTCTCGATTGCGCCGATGGCGTCCCTGACCATCTGTTCCGCCAGTTCACCCTTGTCGAAGGAGGGGTTGGTGGCTTCGGTGCAATAACGGGGTTCGCTGTCGGGGATGCTGCCCTGATCCAGCAACACGCGGATATCCAGTTTCTGCTGCCTGGAGGTCTCACCCTGCAGGACTTCCAGCAGGTCCATGCGGCCGATCAGCTGATTGAGTTCGCTCACGCCCAGGCGTGCCATCAGCTCGCGGGTTTCTTCGGCGACGAAGGTGAAATAGTTCATCACCATCTGAGGCAGGCCAATAAAGTGATCCTTGCGCAGGCGTTCATTCTGGGTGGCCACGCCAGTGGCGCAGTTGTTAAGGTGGCAGATGCGCAGATATTTGCAGCCCAGCGCGATCATCGGTGCGGTGCCGAAGCCGAAACTCTCGGCACCCATGATTGCTGCCTTGATCACGTCCAGACCGGTTTTCAGACCACCATCCGTCTGCAGCCGGACGCGCGAACGCAGACCGTTGGCGCGCAGCACCTGCTGCGCTTCGGTGACGCCCAGTTCCCACGGCGTGCCGGCATATTTGACCGAGGCAATGGGGCTTGCACCGGTACCACCGTCGTAGCCGGAAATGGTGATCAGATCGGCATAGGCCTTGGCCACGCCAGCTGCGATCGTGCCCACGCCCGGCTCTGCGACCAGCTTGACCGAGACCAACGCACGCGGATTGACCTGCTTGAGATCATAAATCAGCTGTGCCAGATCCTCGATGGAATAAATGTCATGGTGCGGCGGCGGCGAGATCAGCGAGATGCCGGGCTTGGAGCAGCGCAACTTGGCAATCATGGGCGATACCTTGTCGCCCGGCAGCTGACCGCCTTCGCCCGGTTTGGCGCCCTGAGCGACCTTGATCTGCAACACTTCTGCATTGACAAGATAGTGCGGCGTGACGCCGAAGCGGCCGGAAGCCACTTGCTTGATTTTGGACATCTTGTCCGTGCCGTAGCGCGCCGGGTCTTCACCACCCTCGCCGGAGTTGGAGCGCCCACCGAGGCGGTTCATGCCCTGCGCCAGCGATTCGTGAGCTTCGGGGGAGAGCGCGCCAAGGCTCATGGCAGCGGAATCGAAGCGTTTGAGGATAGCTTCCAGAGGCTCGACCTGATCAATGTCTATGGTATTGACATCCAGCTTCACTTTCATCAGGTCGCGCAACATCGCTACCGGGCGCTCGTTGACCAGCGCGGCGAAGCGCCTGTAGGCCTCGCGGTCTCCATTTTGCACCGCGCGTTGCAGCTCCATCACCACATCCGGATTGTAAGCGTGGTATTCACCGTCGAATACGAACTTGAGCAGGCCACCATGGGACATCGGCTCCATCGGATTGTAGGCAAACCTGACCAGTTGTTGCTGATCGCTTTCGAAATCTTCGAAACCGGCGCCCTTGATGCGGCTCACAGTGCCGGGCAGGCACAGGTCGATGACTTCCTCGCCCAGGCCCACGGCTTCGAAAAGCTGCGAACCGCGATAGCTGGCAACGGTGGAAATCCCCATCTTGGAGAGGATTTTCAGCAGGCCCTTGTTGATGCCCTTGCGGAATTTGTAAAGCGCATCGTTGAGGGTGTGATTCCTGATTTCACCAGCGCGAATCAGTTCGTTAATAGCCTGATAGGCGACATAGGGAAATACCGCCGTGGCGCCATAGCCGATCAGACTGGCGAAATGGTGTGGGTCGCGCGCGGTTCCGGTGTCGACAATGATGTTGGCGTTGCAGCGCAGGCCGGCATTGATCAGGGTGTGATGCACTGCGCCCGTGGCGAACAGGGCGTGAATCGGCAGCCGGTCCCTGGCAATGTTACGGTCGGACAGCACAAGGATCACATGGCCGCTCTTCACGGCATCTACGGCTTGCCCGGCAAGCGCTTCCAGCGCAGCTTTCAGGCTGGTCCTGGCCGGGTCGTAGTTGAGTTCAAGTGTGATGCTGCGGAATTCCACTTCGCTGAGCGAAGTCATTTTCGCAAATTTAACCGGGGACAGCACCGGCGAGCTGATTTCCAGACGCTTGGCGTGTTCTGGCGTCTGCTCGAACAGGTTGCGCTCGGAGCCAAAGCAGGTATTGAGCGACATCACCACCGCCTCGCGGATCGGGTCGATCGGCGGGTTGGTCACCTGGGCGAACTGCTGGCGCAGGTAATCGAAGGGACTGCGGATTTTCTGCGACAGCACCGCCATCGGTGTGTCGTCGCCCATCGAGCCGATAGCCTCCTGCCCTTCCTCGGCAAGCACGCGCAGTACCTGATCGCGTTCTTCAAATGTGACATTGAACAGCTTCTGATAGATCAGCGCCTGGTCTGCATCCATCAATTGCAGGTGGCCGTCGTCCTCGATACCGGTTTCCAGGTGCAGGGCATTGTCTTTCAGCCACTGGCGGTAGGGATGGGCGTTCTTGAGTTGCGCGTCGATATCGTCGGAAAGCAGCAGCCTGCCTTCCTGCAGGTCCACCGCCACCATCTGGCCCGGCTTGACGCGACCTTTCTGCACCACATCCTCGGGTTTGTAAGGCCACACGCCGATTTCAGAGGCGATGGTGACATGACGATCCCTGGTGACCACGAAACGTGCCGGGCGCAGGCCATTGCGATCCAGCGCACAGATGCCATAGCGGCCATCGGTCAGCACCATGCCGGCGGGGCCGTCCCATGGCTCCATGTGCATCGAGTTGTATTCGTAGAAGGCGCGCAGGTCCGCGTCCATGGTCTGCACGTTCTGCCAGGCCGGCGGCACCATCAGGCGCAGCGCGCGGAACAGGCTGACCCCCCCCATTACCAGCCCTTCCAGCATGTTGTCCATGCTGAAGGAGTCGGAGCCGGTCATCGAAACGATGGGGCGCACATCGTCCATATTGGGGATATGCGGGGTTGCGAAGGTGTGCTCGCGCGCGCGGGACCAGCTACGGTTGCCGCGCAGTGTGTTGATCTCGCCATTGTGGGCGAGATAACGGAAAGGCTGTGCCAGGCGCCATTCCGGCCAGGTGTTGGTGGAGAAACGCTGGTGGTACACCGCCAGGCTGGAAGCAAAGCGCTCGTCCTTGAGGTCGGAGTAGAACACAGGCAGGTTGGCCGGCATCACCAGGCCCTTGTAGGACATGACTTTGGACGACAGCGTGGGCAGGTAGAAAGTCTTGTCTTCAGCCAGCGCTTTTTCGGCGCGGCGGCGTGCAATATACAGCTTGCGCTCGAAGGTTGCGTCATCCAGCCCATCGGGCGCATTGATGAAAATCTGTTCGATGGTGGGTAGCGTCTGCAGAGCATATTCGCCGAGCGCAGCATTGTCGGTGGGCACGGGACGGAAACCGGCCACGGACAGGCCCTGCGCTACAAATTCGTTTTTCAGCGTGGCGCGGGCGGTCTCGGCCAGTTTCGCGTCACGGTTGAGAAACACCAGTGCGGCAGCATACAGCTTGCCGAGGGTGAAGCCATTTTCAGAGGCAACGGCGCGCAGGAAAGTGTCCGGCTTCTTGAACAGCAGGCCACAACCGTCGCCGGATTTGCCGTCGGCCGCAACGGCGCCACGGTGCGTCAGACAGGCGAGGGAATTGATCGCGGTCTGTACCAGCCAGTGGCTGGGCTTGTCGTCCATGTTGGCCATGAGGCCGAAACCGCAACTGTCCTGCTCAAAATCGGGACGATAGAGCGTGCCGTCCAACCAGCCTTGTCTGTCCATTGCCAAACCTACCCCAAAAACTCAAGTGAAAAGTGCTCGATTTTACCCACAACTGGGCAAGCCAGCAATAAGCAGCGTTCAAGGTGTTGTTTTTCAGGGCGTGGCGATTTTCTGCAATGCTGCCAAATTTTCCTGAGCGCGTTTGTAGTCAGGCTTCAGATCAATGGCCTGCCGGTAGGCATGGAGTGCCTGCGAATAGTCACCGGCAAGCGCATAAGCGTAACCCAGGTTGTTCCATGGACGCGCCTTGGCGGGGGATTGCCTGACGGTATCCTCCCATAAGGCGATTTCGCTGCGGTAATCATGGTTTCGGGCCAGAGTGGCCGCGACCAGCAATAATAGCCCCCCTGCCAGCGCACCATTCAGCCAGCGGTATCGCGCCGGGTAGTTTGCGACCAGCCAATAAAAAACATTTGCGGATATCAGGCACATGCCGATGCTTCCCAGGTAAAGCTGACGTTCGTTGGCGATATCGAGGCGCGGCAAGAGTGAGTTGGTCGGCAATAGATGCAGCGCCAGCCACAGAATGCCGAACCCCAGCCAGGGCCGGTGTTTCAACTGCATGGCACCAAGCGCCAGAAACCCGCCCAGCAGCGCCAACTCAGCCAGCAGCAGAGGCTCCCAATGGCTGAAGAGCGGCAGATCCGGATCCATATTGTGCCCCCACAGTGCAAACAGGCGGGTAAGCAGATATGAGCAGGCGTGCACCTGGGTTAACAGATTGTCGCTGACGGAACGCAGGGAAAAACCATAAGCGAATAGCCCCACATAGTCGCGCAACGAAAGGATGCATAGTACCGCAACGGCGAGCAGAGCCCAGTGGGGGGCTGCGCGCCGGAATGCCACGCCAAAACGTGTTCCATGTGCCGTTTCCCACAGCAGTATGGCGAGGGGGAGCGTCACGGCGATTTCCTTGACCATCAAGGCAGCAAGGAACAGAAGCAGGGAAGCCGCCATGTGCAGCGCTCTGCTGTTCGATTCGCGACCAGATGCGTAAGCAAGAAGTGCGGCGAGGTAGAACAGGGACATGAGCGAAACGGAACGCCCGCTGATGTAAGTGACCGCTTCTGTTTGAACCGGCAATACGGCAAACAGCAGTGCCGCAACAAAGGCTACTTTTCCCGCCGTCTCCGCATCAGCGGCAGGAAAGCGCTTGAGCAGCAGGAACACCAGCAGCGAATTGGTGCCATGGACGATAAAGTTCATGACGTGATAGCCACTGACGCCCAGACCAGATATCCAGTTCAGCGTATAGGAAAGCTTGAGTAGCGGGCGGATGCCTATGGCGTGCTGCCACCATGCCGCCAGGGTGTGGACGCTGGGGTTGCCGACAATAATATTGTAGTCGTCGAACTGGAAAGCCGCATAAAAGCTGTTGCCGTAGGCTGCCAGGGCCAATAGCAGCAGAAGGCTTATACGCACCGGATCACGGTGCATGATGCGGCGTCTGCATGGTGGAAGTTTCGGCAAAAGCCCGGTCAAGTATGGTTGTTGCTGACCACCAGCGGTCGGGCGCATTGAGCAGCACCAGCAGCACCCGTCTATCCCCGTGCAGCGCCTGTGCGATCAGGCATTTACCGGCTTGCCGGGTATAGCCTGTCTTTACCCCGATGGCGCCGGGATATCGGCCTATCAACTGGTTGCTGTTGCTGAGGAGATAGCTGCGGCGTCTGTCGGCATCCCGTATTTCGAGCTCGGCCAGTTCCACCAGCCGTCCGAATTCCGGACGACGCAAGGTAAATTCGGCGAGGCGAGCCAGATCGCGCGCACTGGAAAGATGTGCCGGGTGATCGTGGCCGCAGGCGTTGGTGAAGTGGGTATCGTGCAACCCTAGCTCGGAGGCGCGCCGGTTCATGAGCGTGACAAAGCGCGGCTCTGAAACAGCAACATGCTCGGCCAGCGCATGGCAGGCATCGTTGTCCGATTGCAGAACGGTCGCAGCGATCAGTTCGGCGACACGCATGTTCTCGCCTGGCCGCAGGCCCAGCCGGCTGCCGCTTTCCCTTGTGGCAGCCGCGGAAACGCGCACCACTTGTGCCAGCTGACCCTGTTCCAGCACCAGCAACGCTGTCATGATCTTGGTCAGACTGGCGGGCGGCAGCGCCATGTCAGGCTGGTGCGCCCAGAGCGGCGTACCGTTCACGCTGATAAAATAGGCGCTTGCTGCAGCGGGAAAAGGGTCATTCAGGGGTTCCGCCTTCACCGCAACGATATGAATTTCAAAGAAATAAAGCACCACCAGCGCTATAGAACGCGCGAAATTCATGGCGATGCCAGCTAGCCTTTACAGGCCGAAAATACCCTTGATCGACTTGAGCGGATTTTCGAGCACATCCGTGCCGCCCTTCTTGCGAGGCTGAGACGTGTAATCGCGCCCGCCACCGCTGCCTGTCCCAGTGGCTGCTTTTTCATGCACTTCCTGACCCAGCATGGTCATGGTGGTTGATTTCAGGCGTACCTTGGCAGTCCAGTCAGGCATCCAGCCCTTGGGCGCGTTTTTTGGCCTGGCTGGGTGTGACAGGTCGAGGTCCTGTCCATAGGCGATGAACTGCAACATTGCGCCGGCATCCTTGAATACGCCCTGAGGAATTTTGCACTCGGTATTCGCCGGCGGCATGACCACACGCTCCTTGACGAGTTTATGTACCTCTCCGGTCGGAACATAATCCATCAGGCTCCAGCCCATGTGCGGTGCTTCGCTGGAAACCCAGATCACCATTTCATTGTCACCCCGCCCCCCCATGGCCATGGTGAAATAGCCGGTCGCGTTGGGAATGGGTTTCCAGCGCAAGGAAATGGCTTCCGAGGGGTTGCTGCCCATTTCCGTGAATACCACCGGATCAAGGAAATCCTGCTGGCGGGGAATGTCGAAGCGGATTTCCGGCGCGTAGCTGGCTTTGACGGTTTGCGCTCCCACGAGGGAGCTGTCTTTGGGTACCTGCTGGCTATCCTTTTCATTCGGCCAGCGGGCATAGGTCCAGCCACTGGCAGGGCGCGGTCCGCGCTGGCCCCCGACGGCGTAGGCCCTGAAGAAAGCCGCATACTGCTGCGGCGAAGCAGTCCCCATATCCAGCACCTTGGGCTGGCCACTGCGAATTTTGTCGCCGCAACCCCAGTACATCAGTATCTTGCCCTTGGGTTTTTCCGGCTCCGGGGCTTCATCCGGGGCTTCCTGCCGGGAAAGTTTGCCTGTTGTCGTACGCGGAGAAATCAGGGGCAGGGACTCGCCCATTTGTTGCCCAGGCGGGATGAAATGATCAGCCCTCGGGTCGGATGTCGTTTCCGGGCTGCTTAACTGCAGCAGGATGGAACGACGGGCACTGCCGGATTCAGGCGTCGCAGATTTGCTGCCGCCAAACATCCCCCCCAGCAACCCTTCCGAGACCATCTCTCCGACACTCGGCATGGCCATCCCGCCCATACCAAATGCTGCGCCCACTTCAGTCGATACACTCATCCAGTAGACGGCCGGGGGTTTGTCCGCAGCCTGGGCCGAAGACAGCACGCCAAGTATCATGGAACCGGCCAAAGCAAATTTCGTTTTTTTCATGACTTCCCCCGTTGGAACGACTGAAATGCAGCAAAGGAATCATATGCCATTTTCATCCCTCTGGAAATTGAGCGGCCTATATATTTAATTCTCAGCAGAAGTTGAAAAGAATGACTCAAAAAGGTACGGTTCTCAAAGGCTACAAAAAGAACCCATAATCCCAGAAAAAGCCGCTACATGGATCGGTGCAGCCCTGCGCAGAAAATGGCTACATCACTCCAAGGCTTAACCGGACCACTATACTGAGCGTTTACAGGGGTAGTAACAATGAATCTTGAAAAGGTGATCTTTGCATTTTTTATCGTTCTCGCACTGACACTGAACTTCGGTTTTTTTGTCGGCAGTATCGACAACCCGGTTCATCACAGTGTCTATGAGTTATTCGCCGCCATCGTCATCAGCCTGATTGCCACCATCCTTAAATTTGGTGACCGCACCCACCTCGGTGCGGTGCTGCTCGCCACCAGTCTGGTAGCCGATTTGCAGTTGATCACCGCAGCAGTGGTATGGGCCGTGACGGAACATGTCACGCATGTCGGGCTGACCCCTCACATCATGGCGATTATTGTTTCACTGTCCGGAGGCGCCCTGCTGGCCAATATTACGTCAGTCATACTTCTGGTGGCCGAAACCATCGCGGTGCGCCGCTGACCGGCCGGAAGAGGCCCGCCATGCACAATCTCGTGTACGTCCTGCTGCGGCGCATTCATGTGCCGCTGATCGTGCTGGTCTGCGTCTATGCCGTTTCCATCCTGGGTTTTGTCATGATTCCCGGCGTGGATGACAAAGGCAACCCTTGGAGCATGAGCTTTTTCCATGCCTTCTATTTTGTCAGCTTCATGGGCACCACCATCGGCTTCGGCGAGATTCCCTATCCCTTTACCGATGCTCAGCGGCTCTGGGCCACAATCAGTATTTATGGCACCGTCTTCGCCTGGCTGTATGGCATAGGCGCCGCCCTGTCGCTGCTGCAGGACCCGGCTTTCCAGTCGACCCTGCGGGTTAATGCCTTTCGCCGGACGGTTAACCTGATTACCGAACCCTTCTATCTTGTGTGTGGCTATGGTGACACCGGCAGCACCCTGGTACGTGCCCTGTCTGAGGCGGGTTACCGCTCGGTGGTGATCGAAATCGATCAGAGCCGCATCATCGCGCTGGAACTGGAAGACCTGGGAATGCCCGTGCCCGGACTTTGCGCTGATGCCGCCGAACCCGAGAATCTGGTGATGGGGGGGCTGAAGCGCACAAACTGTGCGGGCGTGATCGCGCTCACCAATGTCGATGACGTCAACCTTAATATCGCGATTACCGCCAAGCTGCTCAGGCCCCACGTTGCCACCATTGCACGGGCAGAATCGCATTCCGTCGAAGCCAATATGCTTTCGTTCGGCACTGACCAGGTGCTCAATCCCTTCGACACCTTCGCCGGACGCCTTGCCCTTGCCCTGCATTCTCCTGGCATGTTCCTGCTCTATGAATGGATGACCGCAGTACCGCATGAGCCGCTGCGCGAGCCCCTGTTTCCGCCTCACGGGCGCTGGGTTCTGTGCGGATATGGCCGCTTCGGCAAGGCCGTGTATGAGAAACTGGTTGCGGAGGGTGTTCAGGTAACTGTGATCGAGGCCATGCCCGAAATCACCGGCGCGCCTCCTGGCACCATCTCCGGATCGGGCGCAGAAGCCGTCACGCTGCTCGAAGCCGGCATCAAGGGTGCGGTTGGTATCGTGGCCGGGACCGATAACGATGCGAACAATCTTTCCATCATCATGACCGCCCATGAACTCAAGCCCGACCTCTTCATGGTTGCACGTCAAAACCAGCACCAGAACAGCATCACCTTCAAGGCTGCCCGGCTTGACCTCACCATGAAGCGCGGCACCGTCATCGCCAACAAGATTTTCGCGCTCACCACCACACCGCTTCTGGCAGATTTTCTGCAGGAAGCCTGGCGCCATTCCAACGAATGGGCAAACCAGCTGGTCAGCAGAATCGGCGGCATTTCCGGCGATGAGGTGCCGCAGACCTGGATGCTGGGGATCACGCCGGCGGCTTCTCCGGCCATTTATGCTGGCATTGCTCGAGGCAGGCGGGCCTGTATCGGTGACATTTGCCGCGACCCACGCAATCGTGACGAATGCCTGCCGTGCATCGCCTTACTGATCAAGCGTGGAGAAGACAAGATCATGCTGCCGGACAATAGCGAAATGCTGCAGCGGGGTGACCACATCCTGCTCTGCGGCCACTTTGGAGCAGCCCAGCAAATGGAATGGATTGCCAAGAATCACAACGTGTTCGATTATCTCTATTCTGGCGAAGAGCGAGCCAGCGGAACGGTCTGGCGCTGGCTCAAAGGCGAAAAAGACCATCCTGAAAGGGCCGACTCCCTGCTGCCAAAGCGCTGACAGTGCCCCCCTATGTTGCGTTTTGCTGGATGACAGGCAAAGGCGGCGCCATACCATTCTTGGCCTGACCGGCATAAACGGTCAGATGGGGATAGGGAATTTCGATGCCATGGGTGTCGAACACCTGTTTCAGCCGGAACAGATATTCCCGACGCACGCCCCACTGCTCAAGAGGAAGCACCTTGAAACGGCAGCGCAGGATCACAGCCGAATTATCCCACCGGTCTACTCCGGCCATTTCCATGGCTTCCAGTATCTTGCCGCCGAATACCTCATCCTCGCGTAATTCATCACCGACCTGGCGCATCAGTTGCATCACCTCGTCCAGGCTCTCACGGTAGGCCACCCCGACATCGATCACCGAATAGGCAAAACCCCGACTCATATTGGTAACAGTGGTAACGATTCCGTTGGGTATAAAGTGGACGTTACCGTCGTAGTCACGCATCCGTATATGGCGCAGGGTGACCTCTTCAACCAGTCCGCCCTTGCCGCCCGCCTCCACCACATCACCCTGCCGGATCTGGTTTTCCAGCAGCATGAAAAAACCGTTGAAATAATCTTTTATCAGGCTCTGCGCACCGAAACCGATTGCAATGCCAAGCACCCCTGCCGTGGCCAGAATCGGCGCAATGGAAATGCCCAGCTCACTCAGCACCACCATTCCGGCAACGACAGAAATTGCCACTGAAGCAATATAGCGAAATACCCGGCTCAGGGTCTCGATGCGTTTCAGCTCTTCCAGATTGTTTTCGGCATTGTTTCGTAAATACTCCTTCAACATCCGGATCGCCTTGCCGGATAACCCCAACAGAACCCAGGCCAGCGTCAGAACAACCAGGATATGCATAGCGACCCGGGAAAACTGCAAAAGTCCGTTCACGTCAGCCGGGAAAAAACCGGCAACAAGTGTTTCCATGAATAATCCTTTTATTTATTTTGGCAGTTCGGACGCCGCTGCCTGCGCATGTTTGAATCGAGGAAGCCGAAACATTTTCAACAGCAAAAGGAGCGCTGCATTCGCATTTCACAACCCTGGATGAGAATCGACGTTAGCCTCCCACTCCCTCAGGAACGGGTCATAAAAACCATCATCATCCGGAATGGCTCCGCGTAATCCACACAGTGCAGCGGCAAAGCGATTGGCTCGCGACAAGGCAAGACTGGCTGGCCATCCTTGCAACGTACCGAGTATGAAAACGGAGGCGAAGCCGTCTCCCGCACCAACCGTATCGACTATGGCTCCGGATAATGCGCCGCCGCCAGCATTTGTCTTTGTACCATCGGCAGTCAGTTGCCAGGCACCCTCTGCGCCGCAAGTCACCACGATTTTTTCCAGGGAAAATCGTTCGATTAGCGCCTCCGCCTGCCCAACAGCGGTGCTGCCCGGCAATTTCAGCAACCGGGCGAGGCCTGAAAGCTCTTCGTTGTTCACTTTCACAATATCCGCGCGAAGCAGCGAACGCCTGATGGTTTGCACGTCGTACCAGGGCTCGCGAAGGTTGATGTCCAGAAGGTGGGGCGTTTCGACGCTCTGCAACAGGATATTCAAGGCGCGCCGGGAAACCTTATGGCGCTGCGCCAGGGTCCCGAAATAGATCAGTTCCGGCTGAGTCGAAAGGGCGACCATGCGAGCGACACCAGCATGGATGAAGTCATAGGCCTGGTTGGGTGAAATCTCGAAGCGGTGCCCCCCTTGCTCCATGTGCACCACGACCTGACCCGTCGGGTGGACAGGGTCGCACTGCACACCCAGCGTATCCATCCCATAGCGCTCCATGCTCGTGAGGAGTTCGTCCCGCAATGAGTCATTTCCAGTACGCGTAATCAGCACCGGATGAAGCCCGAAGGCCCGCAGATGACGGGCCACATTGAAGGGCGCTCCGCCCAGCACGCTGCGGTCAGGGAACCTGTCGGCCAGGACTTCCCCGAATAGCGCTACGCTTCCGGACTGCCGGGGCGGCTTGGTTAACAGCCTGGGCAGGTGATTTTGATGATTTGCCGTGACAAGGGATGAGATGCGTTTAACCTCCAAACATATTGTATTGTACAAAACTATTTCAGGAATGACTAATTTATGGGAAATGAGTTTGCCCTGAAAGTTCCATTACCGCATGTTCATCCAGTCATTCCTCCGGCATTCCCTCATTAGGCGCGGTCATTCAGCAACAGCCCAAGCCGCCTTGCCAGCCACTTGGTGGTAGTCGCCTGAATCAGGATGGTCATGAGTATCGCGATGAAAGTGACGGAAGCAATGATTTCTGCTCCAGGCGCCTTCATTCCCAGCAACAGGCCCGCAAGGGCGCCAGGAATCACCCCTGTTTCCCTCGTCCAGCACATGAACAGGAGTTCATTGCGGGTCCACCTGGCGTGCCGGTCCGGCGCTGCGCAGAGAAAAACCGTGAGGGGACGCGCGACCAGCATGAATATCGCCACCAGTGCTGCACCAGCCAACAGGTACTGGTTCATCAAGACAAAATCCACCTGGGTGCCCAGCAGGATGAAGATGAACATGCGCATGATCAACGCCGTGGTCAAGATGAAGTCTTCGAGAATTTTTTCATCATGATGCGCGCGCTGCAAACCGAATGCTTCCTGATTGCCAATCATGATACCGAAAACGAATACCGCCATGAAACCACTCGAATGCAGCCCGTCCGCACCCATATAGGCGCCGATGACGGCCATCAGGGTGACCACCGGCGCATACTCGGAAAGAAAACCGAATTTTTCATGGGCAATCAGCAGAATGGCGAGATAGCCCAGAATGCCGCCAATCAGAACGCCCAGCACCGATTGCTTGAGCAGACCGAGCAAGGCATCGCCAGCGGAGAAGTCACCTGTGCCCATCGCCACGCCCAGCACGGTAAATGTAAGGATGGCACCCATGGCGTCATTGAAGGCGGATTCGGTCATGACGGTTTGTGCGACTCGCTCCCTGATCCGGATCTGCTTGAAAACCGGAACCAGGGTGGCAGGATCGGTTGAAGCCAGGACCGAGCCCAGAAGCAAAGCCACAATCATCGGGACATCAAGAATATAGTAAGCAGCCACTCCTGTCATGACAGCCGTAATTATTACGCCTATCGTCGCAATGACGGCAACAGTAACCCAGACTTCCTTTAACACCCGGATCCGGATCGAGGCGCCACCGTCGAACAGGATATAACTTGAACCGAAAATCAGAATCAGCTGGTTGATGGCAGAATTCGCCTTGATATCAATCAGTCCCAGGACTCCGGGGCCCAGCAGCAGACCCACCAGCAGAAACACCACCACATCCGGAACCCGCATCAGCCTTGCCAGCAATCCGGAAAACGTGCCCAAAGCGAGAATGATGCCGAATACCAGCAGAATATGCTTTGCCAGTTCAATCGAAGCTGAGGATTCCATGGCCGGGGCTTTCTACAAATGAGAAAAAGGCAAGGTCGTTATAAATAACGGGCCGAGAGACATTATCTACCCTTTCTAAAAGGGATGCCTCACATATGGAAACAGCGGCACAGGGGGAGGTTACTTACACACACCAATTGAACCTGCCTTACAGGTTCGGCCATCCGACCAGATGGCTCCTTTCAGCAACGAGCCATGTAAATTGGTATCGCGCAGATCGGCAAGAGATAAATCCGCGCGTTTCAGGTTGGCAAGCACGACATGGGCGGAAACCATGGATGCCGAACGCAGATTCACACTTTCAAGATCAGCGCCGCTCAAGTCTGCATGACTAAGATTGGCCCCTTCAAGATTGGACTTTTCGAGGTCGGCCAGCCTGAGATCCGCTCTGGGCAAACCGGCATTGCGCAAATTGACATCTTCCATGAGCGCATCGCGAAGATCGGCATAATTCATTGCCGAATCTTCCAGATTGGCGCCCGTAAGATTTACTCCGCGCAGACGTGCGTGCTTCAGGTTGGCGCCTTTCAGGTTAACGCCTTTCAGGTTGGCCCCGACCAGGGCGGCAAAACTCAGATCAGCCCCCTCAAGGTTGGCTCCTTCCAGATTTTTCCCCTGGAGCTTTGCCCCAACCAGCTTGGCGCCAACGCATTCTGCATTCGGTGCGATTTCGCACGCCAATGCTGGGGCGGCGATATGAATAAATCCGATAACCGTAAAAAATGCAGTCATAACCTGTTTTCTCATCATGAAAACCTTTTCACAGGTAGCGCAGGTATAGATACAGGCTGGCCACAGCGATACTGGCCAGCATCAGCGGAAAAGCCATGAGCATGAAGGGCAGAAAACGAATTGGCTGACCGGCGCGTTCGGCAAAACCGGCCACCACCAGGTTCGCGCTGGCGCCCACCAGGCTGCCATTTCCACCCAGGCAGGCGCCCATGGCAAGGGCCCACCAGAGCGGCACCAGATTGTCTGCGCCAAATGTCGGCGCCATGTTCTGGATCACGGGAATCATGGTGGCAACGAAGGGAATATTGTCCACAATGGATGAAAAGACGGCCGAGACCCACAAGATGGTGAGTGCCGTGATGGTGAAATCCCCACCGGTGACTTCAATAAGCTGTTTCGCCAGCAGGTCCAGGGCGCCAGCTTTTTCAATACCCGCCACGACGATGAAAAGGCCGACGAAAAAAAAGATCGTGATCCACTCCACCTCGCTGAAAATTTTGTGGGTCTCATGGGTTTGTTCTTCAGCGTTCTTTCCGAGCGCCTGCAACAATAACAGCAACGCGCCGCCAAACATGGCGATCGTTCCCGGCTCCTGATGAATGGCATGAGAAAACACAAAGCCGGCAATCACCAGGACCAGCACGGCAAGGGATTTTTTAAGCAGCTGCACATCGGTAATGGCCTCGCGCTCGTCAAAGGCCATGACCTGTTCACGATCCTCGGGTGCGGCATATAAGGTCCGGCCCCAGATCAAGTAAATCGGGATGAGGGTGAGAATGAACACCACCACGGCAATAGGCGCCAGGTTAAAGAGAAAATCGTTAAAAGTCAGTTTAACCGCCGACCCGATCATGATGTTGGGCGGATCGCCGATCAAAGTCGCCGTTCCACCGATGTTGGACGCAAAGATGATGGAAAACAGGTAAGGATAGGGATTGATCCTGAGCGCGTCAGTAATCAGCATGGCTACCGGTGCGATCAGCAATACCGTAGTCACGTTATCCAGCAAAGCCGAAAATATGGCGGTGACGATGGACAGCATTACCAGCAGGCCCCATGGGTCGGCCTTGACCCTTTTGGCGGCAATAATGGCAACATACTGGAAAACACCACTTTTCTGCGTGATCGCGACCAGCATCATCATGCCGGTAAGCAAACCCAGAGTATTGAAATCGATCCCGGCAAAGGCCTCGCTCTGCTGCAACACCCCGGTGAACATCATCAAGCCGGCACCCAGCAGCGCCACGATGGAGCGGTTGATTTTTTCCGTAATGATGATGGCGTAGGTGATCACAAAAACCGTCACTGAAATCAGCAATGGGCTCAGACCGAAAATCACCTCGCTTGCCGAAGGCGTCACTCCATGCATGTTACTTCTCCGCCTCCCTGGCAAGGTATTCAAGCAAACCCCGGCGGCTCAACATGCCCAGCAGCTTTCCATTATGGTCGACCACGGGTAGGGGCGTAGGGCTATGACTCAATAACAGCGCAGCCTCCAGCAACGGACAATTTTCATCCAGAGGCTGCGCCTGATGAAGAATATCTTTCGCTTTCTGTTCGCGGAGATGCCGGAAATGAGAGCCCATCAGGCGCGTAGCATCGCCAGCAAATTTGAGATCCGGCACGCCATGAGGCCCGTCTACCCCGGCGGGCAGCAATTTCTGAAGGATATCGTTAACGCTGATCACGCCAACATAATTCTCGCCATCACATACGGGCACATGATTGCTTTTGTTGGCAATCATGATCTGCAGCGCCTCCAGGACCGTGGCCTGGGAAGTAATCGTGGTAGCCGCGATGATGATGGGCAGGGTTCGGATGGTCATGATGGTTTCCTTCTGGGGCCAGTACTCGTAGCCGGGGAAAGGTATTACCGGATCGCAATGTGGTTCGGCCAAATCTTGGCGGTTGCCGCTACCGGTTAAATCCCGGCCTGTGCCAACGTATAATAGCCCAGGTCAAATGTATTGCCCAGCCAGCAATGCGTGCAAGACTATCGGGCCACAAGAGAAACGGGGTATCGTTGTGATATTTAATGTATGAGCTTTTCGAGATGAGCCCGACTGTCCAGATCATTTTGGCCCTCCTCACCCTCCTGTTTTTATCTATCATTACCCATCTCGCTGCGCCAAAAATACGGGTGCCCTATTCAGTACTGCTGGTGGCAGTTGGTTTTCTGCTGATTCCGCTCAGTCAAGTTTCGATTTTTTCTTATATCACCAGCTTCCATCTCACATCGGAACTTCTGTTTTATATCTTTCTACCCATCCTGATTTTCGAATCCGCTTTTAATATGAATATTCGCAAGATCGGTGAAAACATCGGGGCTATTTCCGCACTCGCCATTGTTGGCCTGCTGGTGTCGGCATTTTTCATTGCTTTCGCAGGTTATTGGGGATTGAAGCTCATCGGGTTCGAGGCGCCTTTCATCATAGTGCTGTTATTTGGAGCACTAATCTCCGCAACGGATCCCGTCGCCATCCTGGCATTATTCAAGGATTTTGGCGCCCCGCGCCGTCTGGCTCTGATTTTTGAGGGCGAAAGCCTATTCAACGACGCCACTTCTCTGGCGCTTTTTCTGATTGTTCTGGAATCAATAAGTGCTGGATTTCAGGGTGGCGCTTCCGTGCAGCACGGCATATTTATTTTCATCTCGATGTTATTTGGCGGGGCCGTTTTCGGTTTCATGATGGGATGGTTGTTTTCTAAACTGCTCCAGTTTGCCCAACACGAGCACCTGCAGATCACACTCACCATGGTCGCTGCGCATACGACCTTCCTGCTTTCAGAATTCCTCTCCCATTCCCTCTGGCTAATGGGAAAACAGCTCCATATTTCCTCAATCCTGGCCACCGTGATTGCCTCACTGGTTATCGGAAACTTTGGCCGCTTCAAGATCATGCCCAGAGTTCAGACCTATATGTCTCATTTCTGGGGTTACGCCGCCTTTGTCGCCAATTCACTGGTCTTCATCCTTCTGGGACTACTTTTTTCGACACTTTCCGTTGGCCTAGTGGACATCCTGCCTGCACTGGCAGTCATTATCCTGGTGGTCATGTTGGCACGTGCACTTTCCGTCTATCCGGTTATCGGCTTGCTCAATGCCACCCATCTGGAACAAACCATACCGCGTTCCTGGCAACATCTCATGGCATGGGGAAGTTTGCGCGGTGCTCTTGCCGTTACCATGGTACTCATCATTCCGGACACATTGACTCACCCTGACTGGAAAGCGGCATATTCCATCAAGGAGTTCATTCTGGCCATCACCATTGGATGTATATATTTCACGCTATTCATCAAGGCAACGACCATGAACAGTGCGATCCGGCAGTTCCGTATCAACGTATTCCACGGACTGGAACCGATGGAATACCTGGAAGGCAAGATTTATGTCTATGCACAATCACTGCTACGTCTGCTGGATCTCAACGATCAACTTCATGTCAGCAGGAAAATACTGCAAACCCTGCAAGAGAAATACACCGGCCTTTACCAGAAAGCATTCAAGGAGCTTTCTCACAACGTCCATGATTCTGCAGCGATGTTTACCCGTGTCCTGCGTATTCATGCCATCGAGATCGAAAAGCACACCCTGAAAGACCTGTACGCCAGGGCAGAGATTTCTGAAATGGCTTACCGCAGAGTACTAGGCAAGCTCGAACAGCAACTGGAATTTCTCGAACAGGGACTAACCGAAGGCGTGGATTTTGGAACCCTGAGGGGAAAACGGCGCTGGTTGCGCCTGCGACATATTTTCGGTCTATCGACTGACCGGTTATCAGATCCGGCGGAAAAGTTTTTTTATTATCGCGCCCTGGCCATCAGTGCGCAAAATGTCATCGCACGGCTATCGCCGTTGGCTTCGCATCCTGGATTCAAGGTCTTTGCGGCGGATCAGGTATTTTCTGAAACCCTCGAGCAATATCAGGCATATAAAATGCAAACTTTGAACAAGGCATCCACATTACTGGATAAATACCCTGCTATTGAAACGCGTCAGCTACAGATCCTGGAACAGGAACTTCTTCAGTCGCAAATTGTTTCGCTGAATGAACTGGAGAGCAGCGAGGTCATCACACCGGCCGTGAAGTCGGTTCTCTATGGAGAACTTCACCAGCAATGCAGTGACAAAGCTTAACTATGCTCGACTCGCATCAGGTTGTTGAGTAAAGACCGGAAGCCACGTAGAATTCGCGGCTACACTTGCGGGTGTAGCTCAATGGTAGAGCAGAAGCTTCCCAAGCTTACGACGAGGGTTCGATTCCCTTCACCCGCTCCACTTCTTTTCTTATTCCACCGTCACCGATTTAGCCAGATTGCGCGGCTTGTCCACGTCCGTTCCCTTGCACAAAGCCGCATGGTACGCCAGGAGTTGCAGCGGCACGGTATGTACGATCGGGCTGAGCGGCCCGGCATGCGAAGGAAGCCGCAGGAGATGCAAACCGTCCTGCTCGCTGAAGTGGCTATCCTGATCTGCAAAAACATAAAGCTCCCCCCCCCGCGCACGCACCTCCTGCAGGTTGGATTTGAGCTTTTCCAGCAAGGTGTCGTTTGGCGCCACCGCCACTACCGGCATATCCTTGTCTACCAGGGCCAGCGGTCCATGCTTCAATTCTCCGGCAGGATAAGCCTCGGCATGGATATACGAAATTTCCTTGAGCTTGAGCGCCCCTTCCAGGGCGATGGGGTAATGTGCACCACGGCCCAGGAACAGGGCATGGTGTTTGTCGGCAAAGCGTTCTGCCCAGGCTGAAATTTCAGGTTCCAGCGCCAGAGCCTGCCCCACCAGGCCGGGCAGTTCACGCAGCTGATCCAGCCACGATTTTTCCTGTGCCACGCTGACCCTGCCATGCAGGCGCCCGAGCACCAGAGCAAGAAGAAACAGGGCTACCAGTTGGGTCGTGAATGCCTTGGTCGAGGCAACGCCGATTTCAGGCCCGGCACGGGTCAGGAATTTGAGTTCGGAAGCACGCACCAGGGCGCTTTCCGGTACGTTGCAAATGGCAAGGCTATGCTTGTGCCCCAGTTTTTTTGCCTGGATCAGGGCGTCGATGGTGTCGCGCGTCTCCCCTGACTGGGATAAGGTAAGGATCAGGGTGTCTGGGTCGGCTACGCTGTTGCGATAGCGGTATTCGCTGGCGACTTCGGCACGGCACGGCAAGCCCGCCAGCGATTCGATCCAGTATTCTGCCACCTTGGCGGCATGAAAACTGGTGCCGCAGGCCAGAATGCGCACGCCGTTAATCTTGCCCAGAACGTCCTCCGCCTGCGGCCCGAAAATACCGGGCAACACCGAATGGGTGGTCACCCCTGCCAGCAAAGTATCTGCGATCGCTCGCGGCTGCTCATGGATTTCCTTCTGCATGAAGTGGCGGTAGTTGCCCAGCTCCGCCATATCGGCCGAAAGCTCGGACACATGCTCGCCACGCTCAACAGGGCGCCCCTCCGCGTCAAAGATGCGTATTCCGAGCAGGCCGATATCGGCAATATCGCCATCTTCAAGGTAAATCACCCTCTGTGTTACCGGCAGCAAGGCGGAGACATCGGACGCAATAAAATTTTCTTCGATCCCCACGCCGATCAGCAACGGGCTGCCCCGACGTGCAGCAATAAGCTGGTGAGGGGCTTCCGCACTGACCACCCCGATCGCATAGGCTCCCTGCAACTCGGCTACGGCTGCTCGCACGGCAACCAGCAGATCGCGGCTGGCCTGATAGTAGAAGTGGATAAGGTGAACGATCACCTCGGTATCGGTTTCCGAGGCAAAGTCATAACCCAGCGATTTCAGCCTTGTCCGCAAGGCCTCATGATTTTCAATAATGCCGTTGTGCACCACCGCGATACTATTCGTGCTGACATGCGGGTGCGCGTTGTCCTCGGTGGGACCGCCATGCGTGGCCCAGCGGGTGTGGGCGATGCCCAGATGGCCGTGGGTTTTCTGGCGTCCAATCTGCGCCGCCAGTTCGGCCACGCGACCTGTACTGCGCACCCGCTGCAGCCCCTTGTTGATGACGACCAGACCGGCTGAGTCATAGCCGCGATATTCGAGCCGGCGCAATCCTTCCAGCAGGATAGGCACGACATTGCGTTGCGCGACGGCGCCGATGATTCCGCACATGGGATTATTCCTTGGCTTTCTTTACCGGGCGTTTCCACCCGCGGATAGTAATCTGCCTGGCGCGGGATAAAGTCAGCTCATCTTCAGGCGTGTCTTTGGTAATGGTTGAACCCGCGCCAATGGTAGCGCCCCTTGCTATCGTTACGGGTGCCACCAGCTGCGTGTCCGAACCGATAAAGGCGCCATCCTCGATCACGGTTCGATGCTTGTTTGCACCATCGTAGTTGCAGGTGATGGCCCCCGCGCCGACATTCACTTTGGCACCTACCGTGGCGTCGCCAATATAACTCAGATGATTGATCTTGCTGTTGAATCCCACCTGGCTGTTTTTGACCTCGACAAAATTGCCGATATGCACTTCTTCCGCCAGTTGCGTCCCGGGCCGGATTCTTGCAAACGGGCCGATCCTGCAGTCTGCTCCCATCGTTGCCTTTTCCAGCAAACTGAAAGGCTCGATGTTGCACCCCTTCTCGATCGTGACATCGCGCACAACACAGTTAGCGCCTACTTTCACGCCATCGCCCAGTTTTACATGCCCCTCGAAAACACAATTGATATCGATCACGACATCCTTGCCGCAGACGAGCGTACCCCGAATGTCGATTCTCTCCGGGTCGAGCAGGGTAACGCCGCCGTCGAGCAGTTTATGGGCCTGCTCTTGCTGGTACATGCGTTCCAGTTGCGCCAGCTGGCTTTTGCTGTTCACCCCAAGAACTTCACGGTGATGGGCGGGATGAGCTGTTGCCACTTCGATTCCGTCGCTGACGGCGAGGCCAATCACATCAGTCAGATAATATTCCGACTGCACATTGCAGTTTTTCAATGCAGCCAGCCAGCCGGGAAGATACTGGTTGGGCAACGCCATGATCCCGGTATTCACTTCTGTGATCTTGCGCTCTTCCGCCGAGGCATCTTTTTCCTCGACGATACGTCTGACCTTGCCTCCCTCACGGACTATGCGCCCGTATCCATAGGGATTTTTCATTTCTACAGTGAGCAAACCCACCTTTCCCCCCTGGGCAATCCGGATCAGGGGCAACAGGGTTTCGATACGCGTCAGCGGCACATCGCCGTACAGCACCAGCGTAACGTGATCCTCGTGCAGGCAGTGTAACGCCTGCTGCACGGCATGTCCGGTACCGAGTTGCGGCTCCTGTTTCACCATTTTCAGGGATGGGTCCGCAATGGCTTGAGGTACCGCCTCGCCGCCATAACCGTAAACTACGCAGATTTGCTCCGGGTCCAGCGCTTTTATCGTGTCCAGCACATGCCGAAGCAAAGATTTCCCTGCGATTTCGTGTAGCACCTTGGGGCGTTCCGAAACCATGCGGGTCCCTTTTCCGGCTGCAAGGACAACGATATCGAGGGCTTGTGGCATGGCATCCGTACCAAGTCAAAATGGCATTATAAATAGAAAAGGCAGCCTGGGCTGCCTTTTCAGAATTGCATCAGAATACGCTTAGCGATGCGAAGACTTGCGTATCTGTTCTATCGCACGGATCTGAGCGACCGCTTCGGCCAACTCGGATTCGGCCTTCGCATAATCCATTAAGGCCGAGCGATCACTTAAAGCTTCTTCTGCCAGGCGCTTGGCTTCAAGTGCCTTCGCTTCATCAAGGTCTTTACCCCGTAATGCCGTATCCGCAAGGATGGTAATCACCTGTGGCTGCACTTCCAGGATTCCGCCCGAAACAAAAAACAGCTCTTCTTCGTCACGATCCGGAACTTTGACACGCACTGTTCCAGGCTTCATCCGCGATATCAGCGGCGCATGGCGAGGGTAAATGCCAACCTCGCCTCCTTCTGCCGGCGCGGCCACAAACTCTGCCACCCCGGAGAAAATGGACTGCTCGGCGCTTACTACGTCTACATGAATCGTCATTGCCATGGAGGGCGTCCTTTACTGGATGGTTTTGGCTTTTTCCACGGCTTCTTCGATACCGCCTACCATGTAAAAAGCCTGTTCCGGCAGATGATCATATTCGCCGTTGACAATGCCCTTAAATCCGGCAAGCGTATCCTTGAGCGAAACAAACTTGCCCGGACTACCGGTAAATACTTCCGCCACGAAGAATGGCTGCGACAGGAAACGCTGAATTTTACGCGCACGGGCCACAGCCAGTTTGTCTTCAGGAGAAAGTTCGTCCATACCCAGAATGGCAATAATGTCGCGCAGTTCCTTGTAACGCTGCAGCGTGGATTGCACAGCGCGGGCCACGGTGTAGTGCTCCTCGCCCACCACCAGCGGATCGAGCTGACGGGAGGTGGAATCCAGCGGGTCTACGGCGGGATAAATACCCAGTTCAGCCACCTGGCGCGACAGCACAACGGTTGCATCGAGGTGAGCAAAGGTGGTGGCAGGCGAAGGATCGGTCAAGTCATCCGCAGGCACATAAACGGCCTGAATGGAGGTAATCGAGCCTTTCTTGGTCGAAGTAATACGCTCCTGCAAGCGTCCCATTTCTTCTGCCAGCGTCGGCTGGTAACCCACGGCGGAAGGCATACGGCCCAGCAGCGCGGACACTTCGGTTCCGGCCAGAGTGTAGCGGTAGATGTTGTCCACGAACAGCAGCACGTCACGTCCTTCGTCGCGGAAATATTCAGCCATGGTCAGGCCGGTCAGCGCCACGCGCAAACGGTTGCCAGGCGGCTCGTTCATCTGGCCGTAGACCAGGGAAACCTTGTCCAGCACGCCGCCTTCCTTCATTTCGTGGTAAAAATCGTTACCTTCACGGGTACGCTCACCGACACCGGCAAACACGGAGTAGCCACTGTGTTCAACCGCGATATTACGGATCAGCTCCATCATGTTCACGGTCTTGCCCACGCCCGCTCCACCAAACAGACCCACTTTACCGCCCTTGGCAAACGGACAGATCAAGTCGATCACCTTGATACCAGTTTCCAGCAATTCATTGGAAGCGGCCAGTTCGTCAAATGCAGGCGCTGTCCTGTGAATGCCCCAGCTGGTTTCGTTGCCGATCGGGCCCATATCGTCGATCGGGTTGCCCAATACATCCATGATGCGGCCCAGCGTCTTGGTGCCGACAGGAACCGAAATCGCTGCACCGGTGCCAGTAACGGGCATGCCACGGCGCAGACCGTCGGTGGTGCCCATCGCAATCGAACGCACAACGCCATCGCCCAGTTGTTGCTGTACTTCCAGCGTGAGGCCCACTTCTTCCATCTTCAGGGCGTCATATACATTGGGCAGGGCGTCGCGGGGGAACTGCACGTCGACCACCGGCCCAATGATTTGTACCACTTTACCTTGGCTCATTTTCTTTCCTCGATACTGTTGATTCTGTGTTCCGCTTGATAATTCAAGATCGTTTAAACGGCAGCCGCGCCGGCAACGATTTCAGACAGCTCTTTGGTAATTGCCGCCTGACGGGTTTTGTTATAGATCAGCTTGAGCTCGTCGATGACGTTGCCAGCATTGTCTGATGCCGCCTTCATCGCCACCATGCGCGAACTCTGCTCGGAAGCCATGTTCTCGGCAACGGCCTGATAAACCAGCGCCTCGATGTAACGACTCATCAGCACATCGATCACCGATTTTGCTTCCGGTTCGTAGATGTAATCCCAGTGGCCTTGTGCCGCTCCGAGATCTTCTCCTGCGAGGGGTAACAGCTTTTCCATCACAGGTTCCTGCTTCATGGTGTTGATGAAGCGGGTATAGCACAGGTGTAACTCGTCGATTTTGCCTTCCATGTAGGCATCCAGCATGACCTTGACCGGGCCAATCAGCTTTTCCAGATGGGGTGTATCGCCCAGCCCGGTGATGTGGGACAGCACGTTGCCGCCCATGCGCTGCAGAAAGCCAAAACCCTTTCCACCCAGCGCGCAGGCGTCAACCTGCTTGCCAGCGGCTTCCCAGGACTTCATCTGCCCCAGTACCATGCGAATTACGTTGGTATTGAGACCACCACACAAGCCCTTGTCGGAAGTCACCATAATCACGCCAACCCGCTTCACATCGCTTCTCGTAATCAGGAAAGGATGCTTGTACTCGGTATGGGCGTGACTGAGGTGTGCCGCCACGTTGCGTATTTTTTCGCCGTAGGGACGAGCAGCACGCATCCTTTCCTGCGCCTTGCGCATTTTGGACGCGGCCACCATTTCCATGGCGCGAGTAATCTTCTGGGTATTCTGGACGCTCTTGATCTTGGTCCGAATCTCTTTTCCGCTCGCCATTATTCAGTCCTAAGTCTATATTCCACGACGCTTTAGTAAACCGAGCTGGCCTTGAACTCGTCAATGGCGCCCATCAGGGTTTTCTCGCTGTCGGCGTTCACATCACGTTCGCTCTCAATGGTGTTCATCAACGCGCCGTGCTTGCTCTTCATGAATGCCTGCAGAGCCGCTTCAAAGGCGAGTACCTTTTTCACTTCTACATCATCCATGTAGCCTTTGTTCACGGCGTACAGCGTGACAGCCATTTCGGAAATCGACATCGGAGAATACTGGTTCTGCTTCATTAGCTCCGTTACCAGCTTGCCGCGCTCCAGTTGCTTGCGGGTCGCCTCGTCGAGGTCAGACGCAAACTGCGCAAACGCAGCCAGTTCACGATATTGCGCCAGTGCCAGACGAATGCCACCACCCAGCTTTTTGATCGCCTTGGTCTGTGCTGCGCCACCGACGCGAGACACGGACAGACCGGCGTTGATCGCAGGACGGATACCGGCATTGAACAGATCGCTTTCAAGGAAGATCTGGCCGTCTGTAATCGAAATCACGTTAGTCGGAACAAATGCGGACACGTCACCCGCCTGGGTTTCGATCACTGGCAGCGCAGTAAGAGAGCCGGTCTTGCCTTTTACTGCACCGTTGGTAATTTTTTCAATATGGTCCGCATTCACGCGCGCTGCACGCTCAAGCAAGCGGGAGTGCAGATAGAACACATCGCCAGGATAAGCTTCGCGGCCCGGCGGGCGACGCAGCAGCAGGGAAATCTGACGATAGGCCCAGGCCTGCTTGGTCAGATCGTCATACACGATCAGCGCATCTTCGCCGCGGTCACGGAAATATTCGCCCATGGTGCAGCCTGCATACGGGGCAATGTATTGCATCGCGGCAGGATCAGAAGCCATTGCCGCCACCACGATAGTGTGACCCATCGCACCATGTTCTTCCAGCTTGCGCACTACGTTGGCAACAGATGACGCCTTCTGGCCCACGGCGACGTAAATACAAATCACACCTGTGCCTTTCTGGTTGATAATCGCGTCCACGGCTACCGCTGTTTTCCCGGTCTGGCGATCACCAATGATCAGTTCGCGCTGTCCACGACCAATCGGCACCATGGCGTCAACCGACTTGAGACCCGTTTGCAACGGCTGGGAAACGGACTGACGAGAAATCACGCCAGGCGCCACTTTTTCGATCGGGGAGCTTTCCGTTGCGGCGATCGGCCCTTTGCCGTCAATCGGCTGGCCCAGCGAATTTACTACACGGCCGATAAGCGCTTCACCGACAGGCACTTCCAGAATCTTGCCAGTACACTTGACCGTGTCGCCCTCGCTGATGTGCTCATATTCGCCCAGAACGACCGCACCGACAGAGTCACGTTCCAGGTTGAGCGCCAGACCAAAGGTGTTGCCCGGGAATTCAAGCATTTCGCCTTGCATCACGTCGGAAAGACCATGAATACGCACGATACCGTCTGTTACAGAAACGACCGTACCCTGATTGCGCGCTTCCGCCGCAGTAGCAAAACTTTCGATCTTGCTCTTGATCAGATCGCTGATTTCTGATGGGTTTAACTGCATTCTTTTATCTCCTAGCGCTTGAGCGCAAAGGTCATGTTATTAAGCTGGCCGCGTACGGATGCATCGATCACCACGTCACCGGCATTGATTTTTACACCACCGATAAGTTCGGGATCCACACTTATCTGCGCCGTCACCTTTCGTGCAAAACGTTTCTCGAGCATGCCAACCATCTCATCAACCTGTTCGTCGGTGAGCGGGTAGGCGCTGCTGATAGTCGCTTCCAGCAAGCCACTTTGCTCCGCCTTGAGCTTCTCGAACTGCGCGGTAATTTCCGGCAATAAAGCCAAACGCCCATTTTCGACCAGCAGGCGAATCAGGTTTTGTCCTTCTTCATCGAAGTCCTTGCCCACGACATCCAGAAATAGTTGCACCACGTCTGAGCGCGTGAATTTCGGGCTGGAAATTGCGTCCTGCATGGCTGCATCGCCTGCTACGGCAGATGCCAGTTCCAGCTTGCTCGACCACTCCGCCAGCGTGCCTTTCTGGCTTGCCAGACGGTACAAAGCTTCGGCATAAGGCCTTGCTATCGTAACGATTTCCATAAAGTCGCCGCCTAGATTTCGTTCTTGAGTGATGTCAGCAATTCGGCGTGAGCTTTGGCATCGACTTCACGGCGCAGAATTTTCTCTGCGCCAGCGACCGCCAGGTCAGCCACCTGCTGGCGTAAGGTTTCGCGCGCACGATTTACTTCCTGTTCGATTTCCGCCTTGGCGCCAGCAACCAGTCTGTCTCCCTCTTCCTTGGCCGCATTTTTCGCTTCATCGATAATCTGGGAAGCACGTTTTTCTGCCTGGGCAATGACTTCCGCTGCTTTTTGCTTGGCGTCATGCATGGACTCCGTAGCACGACGAGAAGCCAGTTCCAGCTCATGCTTGCCGCGTTCTCCGGCGGCCAGACCATCGGCGATCATCTTCTTGCGCTCGGTCAGGGCCTGCATGATAGGTGGCCACACAAACTTCATGCAGAACCAGACGAACATGATGAACATGATCGTTTGCGCGAGAAGGGTTGCATTGATATTCATGCACAAACCTTTCTTGAGTTATTGATCACAGGCAATTTAGCCGGCCACAGCGAAGATGACGTACATGGCGATACCAACAGCAATCATTGGAACCGCATCGACCAGACCCATCACCACGAAGAACTGGGTACGCAGCATTGGAATCAGTTCAGGTTGACGTGCAGCGCCCTCAAGGAAGCGGCCACCCAGAATACCGATACCAACAGCCGCTCCCAGTGCGCCCAAACCCATCATGATCGCGCCGGCGATAAAAAGCAGTGCGTGTTCCATTTGTTTCTCCTAGTTAATTAAAAGTGAATTGCTAATTGAAAATCTTTAATGATGTTCCTGATGCGCCATATCCATGTATACGATGGTGAGCGTCATGAAAATGAAGGCCTGCAGTGTGACAATCAGAATATGGAAAATTGCCCAGCCGAGAGAGAGCACGATCTGCGAACCGAACAGCAGCGTGCTGCCAAATGTGGCGCTCGCCCAGGATGCCCCCATCAATGCGATCAGGATGAAGATCATCTCACCCGCGTACATGTTGCCGAACAAACGCAGGGCCAGTGAAACCGGCTTGGCAATCAGGTTCACGCCTTCCAGAAAAATATTGGCCGGTAAGCCGAACTTGCCAAAAGGCTGCAGGGTTAGCTCGCCCACAAAACCACCCAACCCCTTCATCTTGATGCTATAGAACACCACCAGCACAAAGACTGCGATGGACATGCCGAATGTGGCATTGGGATCTGTCGTCGGGACCACCTTAAGGAACGGAAGTCCTGCAGCGTGAGCCGCCAGAGGCAGATAATCAATCGGCACCAGATCCATCAGGTTCATTAGCAGGATCCAGGCGAAAATCGTCAGGGCAAGCGGGGCTACCATGTCGTTCTTTGCAGTAAATGAGCCTCTCACACTGGTATCGATGAAATCAACGATCCACTCGACAAAGTTCTGCAGTCCGGTCGGCACGCCCGCAGAGGCTTTTTGTGCTGCCCTTACAAAGAAAAACAGAAAAATTGCACCCAGGATAAAAGCGATAATTGTTGTATCCAGATTGATCGCCCAAAAACCCATCTCTTTGGCTTGTTCTGCGCTGTGAGCGATGCCCCAGCTACCGTCAGGCAATTGGCCGTAAGTCAGGTTTTGCAGGTGATGCTTGATATATTCTGCAGAGGTTTGGGTTTCGCCAGACATTATTATTTCTCTATTCCACTGATTATTGTTGAAACCACCAGGGTCAATTGCCCCAGGGCGAAGCCGGCCAACAAGGGCAGCGGCATCATTTTCAGCCATCCCAGTCCCGCCGCCAGAAGCAGCACGACCACAAAAAAACGTTCCAAACTGGACCGGACAAGCCTGGCCAGCTCCAATCGCGGTTCCTGCACAGCCTCTCGACTGCTGGTGCGCATTCGCCAAGCCAGCAACGTCGTATTCGACAATGCCACAAAGCCGCCTAACAATACTGCTGCTGCTGCGGCCTTTCCCATTAACAGATAGGCCGCGCTCGCGCTAGCAGCCGCAACCATCGCCTGGAAAATCAAGATGTGGTTTGCGTGCACGGAAATGCTTCAAGAACTGCGAAAAATCAGCAAATGATAATATACCCTACAATACTCGTCAAACCTTTCTTTATGAATGAATAAGTTAGGGTTATACGTCAAGAATTTAGAGCCCGCCGATTCAGAATCTGGCGATAATGCTGTCGAGCTGATCCAGATTTTCATACTCTATGGCCAGACGCCCCCTTCCGCCCTTACGGGGGGTGAGGGTCACGCGTGCACCTAGCTTTTCCGCCAGCTCTTCCTGCAGGCGCAGGACATCACGATCCGGCGCCGGCTTGCGCTCCTCGGCCGGTTTGTTCAAGCGCTGCGCTAGTTTTTCGGCTTCCCGCACCGACAGACCTTTGTTTATGATCTCGTGCGCAGCGTCAATCTGGTTTACCTGTGTCAGCCCAAGTAAAGCGCGAGCGTGCCCCATATCGAGCAGATTCTGCATCAGCATTTCCTGCACTCGCGGGGCCAGATTCAAGAGTCGTAGCAAATTCGTTACTGCACTGCGAGAGCGGCTGACCGCCTCAGCTGCCGCTTGGTGGGTCAGATGAAATTCGTTTACCAGACGCTGGATGCCTAGCGCCTCTTCCAGCGGGTTGAGGTTTTCACGCTGTATGTTTTCTATCAGCGCCATGGCCAACGCGGCCTCATCAGGAATTTCACGGACGAGCGCCGGGATTTCGACCAACCCCGCCATCTGGGAGGCTCGCCAGCGCCGCTCACCCGCAATGATTTCATAGCGCCCGCTCGCAAGGGGCCGTACCAGCACCGGCTGCATCACACCCTGAGCCCTGATCGAATCCGCCAGCTGCTGCAATGACTCTGGGTCCATGTGCGTACGGGGTTGATATTTACCCGGCTGTAGCGCACTGATAGCGAGTTGTTGCAGCATCTCGTTTGCTTCGCCATCATCGCCCGCCAACAGGGCATCCAAACCTCGACCCAAACCTTTGTGCTTTACCATGCTTATCTATATTCCTTTTTCACGCGTCTATGGTCTCAACGCAAAACTGTTTGCCCAACATTTCTCCAGCCAGAGCCAGATATGCCTGTGCGCCCTTGGATCCCTTGTCGTGATATAACACCGGCACGCCAAAACTAGGCGCTTCCGCGAGACGTATATTGCGTGGAATTACCGTGCGGTAGACCTTGTCCCCAAAATGTTGCTGCAATTGTGCAGAAACCTGTTGTGCGAGCGCATTGCGCGGGTCAAACATGGTGCGTAGCAGACCCTCAATTTCCAGTTTTGGATTGAGGTGAGTGCGCACCCGTTTGATTGTCTTGACCAGATCACTGAGGCCTTCAAGTGCGTAGTACTCACACTGCATCGGGATCATCACCGCACTTGCCGCACACAGGCCATTTACAGTGAGCAGATTGAGTGCAGGCGGGCAGTCGAGCAGAATAAAATCATATTCTGAGGCCACGCTTTCCAGCGCTTTTTTAAGTCGCCACTCACGCGCCAGTTCTTGCACTAACTCTACCTCTGCCCCCGCAAGGTTTCGATTTGCCGGGATCACGTCATATTTTCCGCGCGTTGAAGGGACGCGCACTTCCGCTGCGCTGTTTTGCTCCAGAAGCACGTGGTACACCGTACGCTCGAGGCTATCCTTCTCAATGCCGCTGCCCATGGTAGCGTTACCTTGCGGGTCAAGATCGACCAGCAATACTTTGCGTCGGGTTGCGGCAAGACTGGCGGCAAGATTGACCGTGGTAGTGGTTTTTCCCACGCCGCCCTTTTGATTGGTTACTGCAATGATTCTGGTCATGGTCATGCCCTGAGAATTACCAAATGCCGCTGCGCCTCGAGTCCGGGGACATTGAGCGTGACAACTTCATGTTGCTTGAACCGGACTGGCAGTTGCGCCAGTTCATCATGGGGATAGACGCCCTTCATTGCCAGCAGCATTCCTCCGGGGAGACAGAGGTGGGCGGAAAGACGAACAAACTCGGCAAGATCAGAGAAAGCGCGAGAAATCACCATATCAAAGCCCAGGGGAGGGATATAGCCGTCAACCCGTGCGCATTCTACCTTCACATTTTTCAGGGCCAGCTCAATACAGACCTGGCGTAAAAAGGTCGTTTTTTTCTGATTGCTGTCCAGCAAGGTGATATCCAGTTCCGGCTTGGCGATGGCCAAGACGATGCCTGGCAAGCCGCCCCCGGTGCCAACGTCAAGCAAACGACCCTCACCGATATATGGCAAGACTGCAAGACTGTCGAGCAGATGCTGATAAAGCATCTTTTCAGGCTCCCGCACGGCCGTCAGGTTATATACCTTATTCCATTTCTGTATCATGGAAATGTAATTCAGCAGCGACTGCTGCCGCGCATCTGGCAGCGATAACCCGAGTTTCGCCAACCCGGCAGAAAGGCTTTCGGCCAGATTCATGCGCTTTTTTTCTCCGTCCGGCCTTGGTTTCGCTTGAGATAGACCAATAACAGAGAAATTGCCGCCGGGGTGACGCCCGATAATCTCGCTGCCTGACCAAGGGTTTCCGGTCTGTATTGCGCCAGCTTCTGCTTCACTTCGATGGAAAGCCCGTGAACCTTGCTGTAATCCGTATCGGGTGGCAAATGCAGCGCCTCATAATGGTGATGGCGCTCGATTTCTTCCTGCTGCCGCTCGATATACCCCTGATATTTGGCCTGAATTTCAACCTGCTCCGCCACCCTTGGGTCAAAAACCCCATTTCCAGCCCCAGGCAAGGTTAACAGGGCTTGATAGCTGACCTGGGGGCGACGCAACAGATCAAGCAGTGTATATTCACGTTCCATTGCCTGGCCAAGCACGCGTTCCGCACTGGCAACGTCTACCATGCGCGGATTGACCCAGGTGCTCTTAAGTCTTTCTTTCTCCAGGGCCACGGCATCGCGCTTGGTGGAAAAAAGCGCCCAGCGCTCGTCGTCAACCACCCCCAGCTCGCGACCTATCTCGGTCAGACGCAAATCGGCATTATCCTCTCTTAACAGCAGCCGGTATTCCGCACGGCTCGTAAACATGCGATAAGGTTCGGATACTCCGCGAGTAATCAGATCATCCACCATAACGCCAAGGTAAGCCTGATCTCGTCCAAGGGACCACCCTTCCTTGCCCGCAGCAAACAGTCCCGCATTAATACCTGCCAGCAGACCTTGAGCGCCAGCCTCTTCGTAACCAGTGGTGCCATTAATTTGTCCGGCAAAAAACAACCCCTTGATCGCTTTGGTTTCGAGAGTGCTTTTGAGTCCGCGCGGATCGAAATAATCATACTCAATGGCGTAACCGGGCCGAGTGATATGCGCATTTTCAAAGCCGCGCATCGATCTTACCAGCGCATACTGAACATCGAATGGCAAGCTGGTAGAAATTCCGTTGGGGTAGATTTCGTGCGTCGAAAGCCCTTCTGGTTCGACGAAAATCTGGTGGTTATCCTTGTCTGCAAAACGCATGATCTTGTCCTCGATGGAAGGACAATAACGCGGCCCCACTCCCTCAATCACCCCGGTATAGAGAGGAGAGCGATCAAGGCCATTACGGATAATGTCATGCGTCCGTTCATTGGTGTAGGTGATCCAGCACGAAACCTGTTGCGGGTGTTGATTGGAGGAACCAAGGTAGGAAAACATCGGCGCAGGATCATCTCCCGGCTGCTCCGTCATCACCGAATAATCCAGGGAACGGCCATCAATGCGCGGCGGCGTACCCGTTTTAAGTCTCCCGACGGGGAGATTGAGTTCACGCAGGCGGTGCGCCAAGCTAATCGCCGGAGGGTCTCCGGCGCGTCCAGCCTGATAGCTGGATTGCCCGACATGCACCAGCCCGGCGAGAAACGTGCCCGCAGTCAACACGACTGCGTGCGCCTCGAAGCGCACACCAAGCTGAGTAACCACCCCCGTAATTTGATCCCCCGAAAGCGTAAAGTCATCAACAGCCTGTTGAAACAGCCACAGGTTGGGCTGATTTTCCAGACGTCGCCTGATGGCCTGCTTATACAGAGACCGGTCAGCCTGAGCGCGCGTGGCCCGTACAGCAGGCCCTTTGCTGGAATTCAGTATCCTGAATTGAATGCCGCCTTCGTCTGTGGCAGCCGCCATAACCCCACCCAGTGCATCAATTTCTTTTACCAGATGGCCCTTGCCAATCCCGCCGATAGCCGGATTACACGACATTTGCCCAAGAGTTTCAATGTTATGGGTAAGCAGCAATGTTTTATTGCCCATACGCGCCGCCGCAAGCGCCGCTTCGGTACCGGCATGACCGCCGCCAACAACGATCACATCAAACAGGGAGGGGAAAAACATGGGGTTCCGGATGTTGGGGGTTTCAGAAAGGCGAATGATACGACAAAAAAAGCCGGAGTGTCAGCCCGGAACAGAGGTTTCACGTGAAACAAAAACAATATTTATTTGGTTTCAGTCACTTGCCGATACAGAATCGAGAAAAAATTTCACCCAGCAAATCGTCTGCTCCGAACGCCCCTGTAATGCTGTTCAATTCATTCTGGGCCAGCTTGAGCTCCTCAGCGAAGAACTCCAGCTGACGCCAATTATTCTCAGCATTCCTCAAGCAAGCACCTGCCCCGTCCAAAGCTCTCAAATGGCGCTCGCGCGCCATAAATGCGCCTTCTCCAGTCTGCTCCCAGCCTGCGACTTCAAGGAGGTTTTCTCGCAACAAGTCCATTCCTGCCCCGCTTTTTGCCGAAACAAAAATTCGCTTAACGCCAGCGTCGAATTCAATGCCTGCTTCTCGCGGGAGCAAGTCAATTTTGTTGAATATCTGCATAACTGGCAAGTTTTCCGGCAAGCGCGCGAGAATGGCCTCATCCGAAGACGTCATGCCTTCCCGACTATCCAGCAGAAGCAGCGCGAGGCTTGCCTTGTCCACAGCCGCCCAGGTCCGGGCAATGCCTATCTGCTCGACTTCACAAGAGGTATCACGTAATCCGGCCGTATCAATGATATGAAAAGGAACACCCTTGATCTCGATTTCTTCACGCACCGTATCTCGCGTAGTACCGGCAATGGCGGTAACGATTGCCACCTCGTCTCCCGCGAGCAGGTTAAGCAGGCTTGATTTGCCGACATTCGGCTGGCCCACGAGTACAACATGCACGCCTTCACGCAGCAAGCAGCCCTGTTTGGCCCTGTTCTGCAATTGCTGCAATTGTTCCCGAACTCCAGACAACTTTCCCAAAGCATCGGCCGCCTCAAGGAAATCAATATCCTCGTCCGGAAAATCGATACTGGCTTCCACAAGCATGCGCAGATGGATCAGGCGCTCTACCACTTCATGCACAGCATTCGAAAATTCGCCCTGTAAGGAACGTACCGCACTTTTGGCCGCTTCTTCACTTGCGGCATCAATCAAGTCGGCCACACTTTCCGCCTGAGCAAGATCGAGCTTGTCGTTGAGAAATGCCCGTTTTGTAAATTCCCCGGGTTCCGCCAGGCGCACACCCAAATTTAAACAACGTTTCAATAGTCGCTGCATCACGGCATTTCCGCCATGTCCTTGCAACTCCAGAACATCTTCTCCGGTAAATGAATTTGGTGCGGGAAAATATAAGGCGATGCCCTCGTCAATAACCGAGCCATCAATATCAAGAAATTTTTTTAGCGAAGCGAAGCGGGGGCGAAGCGGCTTTCCCAATAAGTGCAGGACAAGCTCACTGAGTTGATACCCGGATATGCGAACTACGCCAATGCCGCCACGCCCCGGGGCAGTGGCGACAGCTGCAATCGTATCAGTTTTTGCCATGCCCTTTTGCAGCATGCATCTGTTCCATGCTGCGGGTAATCTGCCATTGCTGTGCGATGGAAAGAACGTTGTTTACCACCCAGTAAAGCACCAATCCTGCTGGGAAGAAAAAGAAGAAAATACTGAAGGCAAAAGGCATCACCATCATTACCTTCGCCTGAATCGGGTCCGGCGGGGTTGGATTAAGTTTTGTCTGGATTATCATGGTGATGCCCATGATGATTGGTAGTACGTAATAAGGGTCTGCAGCCGACAAATCCTGAATCCACAGGGCAAAAGGCGCATGACGCATTTCAACGCTTGCCAGTAACACCCAATAGAGGGAAATGAATACTGGTATCTGTACCACCACTGGCAGACAGCCGCCAAGCGGGTTCACTTTTTCGGTCTTGTACAGTTCCATCATGGCCTGATGGAGCCGCTGGCGATCATCTCCATAATGTTCCTTGAGTTTCTGCAACTTCGGCCCCAACACACGCATATGAGCCATTGAACGATAGCTTTTTGCTGCCAGGGGATAAAACGCCAGCTTGATCAGTACTGTGAGCAGAATAATGGCGACGCCCCAGTTATTCACAATGCTCTGAATTTTAGACAGAACCCAGAACAAAGGCGCTGCAATAATTGTCAGCCACCCATAATCCACGGTTAAATCCAGTCCGGGAGCCAGCTTGCTCAAATTTTCCTGTTCCTGTGGCCCCGCATAGAGCGGTACCGAAATCTTCCCACTTGCACCGGGCGCGATAGAACCAACTGGCAGAATTACTCCGGCGGCAAACAACTTGTCCCCTACGGATTTTGTATAAAACTCTCGTTCTACCCCGTTTTTTGGCAACCATGCTGAGAGAAAATAGTGCTGTAGCATCGCCACCCAACCGTTGTTGCTCTGTTTTTGATAGTCCGTTTTTCCCTTCTCAATATCCGAAAAACTGATCTTCTGGAACTTATGCTGGTCAGTATAAATTGCGGGTCCAGCATAAGTATTGACGAACTTCGAGTCGCCCATAGATGCAGAGTCGTCACGAACTAACTGGTAGTAAGCATGAGGATTAATGGAACTGCTGCCAACATTACGTATCTGGTATTCCACATCAACCACATAGCTATTGCGATGGAATGTAAAAACCTTATCCACCTGAATACCTTCCGTTGCTGGTGCACTTAATTTAACTTGTAAATCCTGTTTTCCAGCAGCCAGGGAGAACGCTGAACCCTGAATTGAATAGACTGTCTTATGGGTAGGTAAAGCGTTGCCAATCAATCCGGATTGAGCAATATAAGTATTTGGCTTGTCTTCGCTGAAAAGAATAAAATTTTTGCTCTTGTCCGTCTTGTCATGATGCTTAAGCAGTTCCAGACGACGAATGTCTCCTCCAACCGTATCAATCTCCACATACAAAGTATCTGTATTAACCCTGATCCTCTCGCCCTTCGATAGTTGCTGTGCTGCATCTGGCGCAGTGGCTTGAAGTGGCGCCGTCACACTTGAACTAGGTACCGGGGCTCCACTTTGAGTCGAAGCAACTGTCGTAGATGCATTCTGTACACCCTGCGGGTGTTGGTCCTTCTGCCAGGCATCCCATAACATCAGGACAGAGAAGGAAAATACGACAAACATTATGAGTCTTTGAGTATCCATGGATTACCTAAGGTAAAGGATCATAGCCGCCATCATGCCACGGGTGACAACGACTGACACGTTTCACGCTCAACCAGCCGCCTTTAATAGCCCCATATTTTTTCAACGCTTGCAAGGCATATTCAGAGCAAGTGGGCGTATACCGGCATGAAGGAGCGAGCATCGGGCTGATTAGATATTGATACGCTTTTACCAGAAAAAGTAGAATTCTGGTCATAAAGCACTCGGCTTTTCCACCAAGGTAAATTTCCGACCAGCACTATCAAATTGTGACCGGAGTTCCTGCACAATCATCACATAATCAGATGGTAAAAAACCCTTGCGTATGCGAATCACCACGTCAAGACCAGCAAGTTGATGTTGATGCAAACGAAAGATTTCACGCGATACGCGTTTAATATAATTTCTCGCTGTCGCAAGGCGAGTGGTTTTTTTACTCACAATTACGGCCATACGTGCAAATTCATGTATTCCTGGTTTAATCAGGATATGGAAGTGCTCGCTCGAAAATCGGTGGTTGAAACTAAAAACGGATGATATTTCATCCGTTTTTAGTAATTGCCTGGCCTTAGTAAATCCAAAGCCATCCACCATGTTGTCATCCCGCCTTAAACGGCCAGGCGAGCTCTGCCGCTTGCGCGGCGCGCATTGATAATTGCGCGGCCTGCCGGGGTTTTCATCCGGGCGCGAAATCCATGGGTACGCTTACGCTTGACCACGGAAGGTTGATAAGTGCGTTTCATGATTATCCCTCTTGCTTTTACACTGACTGTGAACCCGTAATTAGACTACTTTCAACAACTACATGTCAATCAATATTAATGTTTATGCCTGTGGATAAGTGGTCTTTTTCAGACTACAATGAACAGCCCTATTTGTATTTTGTTTAATTTAGAGCACCTTAAATTAGGTAATCAATGGAAACTTTCTGGCAAGCTTGTTTGAGCCGCTTCGAGCAAGAGCTTACCCCGCAACAATTTAATAACTGGATCAAACCGCTGCGTTTTGAAGGTAGCGCGGATTCTTTGCGTATCGTGGCCCCAAACCGCTTTATCATGCAATGGGTCCGTGACAAATTTCTCAGTCGATTTGAACAGATTGGTTTTGATCATTTTTCTCATCCTGTGCAGTTGACGCTTTCTGTTGCAGAAAATTTGGGCGTTAAAGAAAAAAAAATGGCTTCTGCACCCGCCATCGTTGTCGCTGCCCCTATCATCCGACAAGGTAGGAACGAAAAGACGGGACTTAATTCATCTTTCACTTTTGACAATTTTGTTACGGGCAAAGCTAATCAACTTGCACGAGCGGCAGCACTTCAAGTCGCTGACAATCCTGGAACTGCGTATAACCCTTTATTTGTGTATGGTGGCGTCGGCCTTGGGAAAACGCATCTTATCCAAGCCATTGGCAACCATATCCAGGAACAAAACAGCAATGCAAAAATTAGCTACCTTCACGCAGAACGTTATGTTTCAGACGTTGTAAGGGCTTACCAACATAAGGCTTTTGATGATTTCAAACGCTACTACCATTCTCTTGACCTCTTGTTGATAGATGATATTCAATTTTTTAGTGGCAAAGCACGTACTCAGGAAGAATTCTTTTATGCATTCAATGCCCTGATTGAAAGTAAGAAACAAGTCATTATTTCCTGTGATACTTACCCAAAACAAATATCCGGCATGGAAGATAGATTAATCTCACGTTTTGGTTGGGGCTTAACGGTTGCTATAGAACCACCCGAACTTGAAATGCGTGTTGCCATCCTGATTAAAAAAGCTGAAGCAGATCGTCTTGACCTGGAAAGCGATGTCGCCTTCTTTATTGCCAAACAAATTCGTTCAAATGTACGCGAACTTGAAGGAGCATTGAAAAAGGTCATTGCTTATTCACGTTTTACCGGGCTTGGAATTACCCTTGATTTAGCCAAGGAAGCGTTAAAAGATTTACTCGCTGTTCAAAATCGCCAGATTTCAATTGAGAATATTCAAAAAACAGTCGCCGATTATTACAAAATCAAGGTCGCTGAAATGTATTCCAAGAAACGCACGCGTAACGTTGCGAGGCCTCGTCAGATAGCCATGTCACTGGCAAAGGAGTTAACTCATCTGAGTTTTCCTGAGATTGGCGATGCCTTTGGCGGGAGAGACCATACAACAGTCATGCACGCATGTAGAAAAATTGAAGAATTAAAAAATAGTGAACCCACCATAACGCGCGATATCAGCGTGTTACTACAGGTACTGAGAAGTTGAACAATTTATGTATGAAATGTGAATAAGGTTAAAATTTTTCCTATCAAAAAATTTCATCCACAAACGATTCACAACCCGTTCTATGCTTTATACAGAACATGTTAAGCATATTATCTATTTGTATAGGAATGTTTTTTTTGAGTTATACAAAAACAAGACCACACTTATCTATTAGTATCAGGATATATATATGTTATTAATTAAAATAAATAAGGAAGAATTTCTTAAACCTTTGCAATCTGTCGCAGGTATTGTAGAAAGACGCCATACACTTCCAATCCTGTCTAATGTACTAATCCAAATCAACGAAAACGATATCGCTTTTGTTGCAACAGATCTTGAAATTCAAATCACTACAAGAATTGAAAACCACAGTGAAAAAGCTGATGCGGCAATTACCGTTTCTGCCAAGAAGCTTCAAGATATCGTCAGGGCTCTTCCTGAAAATGCTGATATATCCTTTGTTCGTAAAGACAGCAGGCTTCAACTGATTGCGGGTAAAAGTCAATTCAATCTGCAAACATTACCCGCTGAAGATTTTCCAAAACTTACATTAGCTGACGAACTCATATCTGAAATATCTCTATCACAGACCACGCTCAAACAGCTATTTAATCAAGTTCAATATGCAATGGCCCAACAGGACATTCGATATTACCTAAATGGTTTACTGTTGGTAATCGAACCAGGAATTATCAAGGTAGTTGCTACAGATGGACATCGATTGAGTTTTGCAAGTATGGAGGTTGATGGTATCAATCACTCTGCGGAAGCCATACTTCCTCGTAAATCTGTCATTGAATTAATTAAATTACTGAGTGATATGGAAGACGAGGTAAAAATCAGTGTTGGTAAAAACCTAGTTACTTTTTCTTTTGGAAACATCAATTTGGTATCAAAAGTCATTGAAGGAAAATTTCCTGACTACAATAAAGTCATTCCTTCACAGTATGAAAATCACGTGTTAATAAATCGTTTGACTTTACTTCATGCCATGCAGCGCGCATCAATTTTGTCGAATGAAAAATTTCGTGGTGTTCGAATGGTCCTCACGCAAAATAGCATGCGGGTGGTCTGCAACAATACTGAACAGGAAGAAGCGGAAGAGGAATTGGAAATTTCATATTCCAAAGAGCCGTTAGATATTGGGTTTAATGTAACTTATTTATTGGATGTGTTGAACAATATCACCTCACAAGAAGTGGACTGTTCTTTTGGCGATGCAAACAGCAGTTGCCTTATTACAGTTCCCGGAGATGACAGGTTCAAATATGTTGTAATGCCAATGCGTATTTAATGGTTCATCGAGAAAATAAATTACTGTTTCACGTGAAACCATAGGGAAAAGAATGAGCGAATATAATTCAGACAGTATAAAAATACTCAAAGGACTGGATGCGGTCCGTAAACGTCCAGGTATGTACATTGGGGATACAAGTGATGGTACGGGATTGCACCACATGGTATTCGAGGTCGTGGATAATGCGATTGACGAAGCATTAGCCAATTATTGCAATGCCATTCAAATCACGATTCATGCGGACAGTTCTATCAGCGTAGTAGACAACGGACGCGGCATTCCTACAAGTATTAAAGAAGATGATGAACTTAAACGGTCAGCAGCTGAAATTGTTATGACCGAGTTACACGCTGGTGGAAAATTCGATGCGAATTCCTACAAGGTTTCAGGAGGCTTGCACGGGGTTGGTGTTTCTGTTGTTAATGCACTTTCTGAATGGCTTAAACTCAGAATTTGGCGCGACGGACAAATTCATCAAATGGAATTTCGACATGGGGAAGCTGTTTCCCCATTGAAAATTACAGGAAGCACTGAACGTCGTGGTACAGAAGTCCATTTCATGCCGAGTTTGCATACTTTTGGAAAAATTGAATTTCACTATGAAATTCTTGCCAAGCGTTTACGCGAACTTTCTTTTCTGAATAATGGTGTAAAGATCGAACTTTTCGATCAGCGCGATGGTAGAAGTGAAAATTTTGCCTTTCTGGGCGGCGCAAAGGGGTTCGTTGAATATATAAACCGTACTAAAACGGTTTTACATCCTAAAGTATTCCATGCAATTGGAGAAAAAGATGGGGTAACGGTTGAAGTTGCCATGCAGTGGAATGATTCCTATACGGAAACGGTACAATGTTTCACCAACAATATACCGCAACGAGATGGTGGAACACATCTGACGGGCTTGCGTTCGGCTTTGACAAGAACCTTGAATAACTACATCGAGCAAAATGACATCGCCAAAAAAGCAAAAATTGAAACGGCAGGTGATGATATGCGGGAAGGACTTTGTTGTATTCTTTCTGTAAAAGTGTTTGAGCCTAAATTTTCGTCTCAAACAAAGGATAAGTTGGTATCCAGCGAAGTTCAGCCGGTAGTACAGGAAATCGTATCTGCAAAGCTGTCTGAATTTCTTATGGAGAACCCTAGCGACGCAAAAATTATTACGGGAAAGATTATCGAAGCTGCGCGTGCACGAGACGCGGCAAGAAAAGCGCGGGACATGACACGTAGAAAAGGTGTGCTGGACAGCATGGGCTTACCCGGAAAACTTGCCGATTGCCAGGAAAAGGACCCTTCTAAATCAGAACTTTACCTGGTTGAAGGAGACTCAGCTGGCGGCTCGGCAAAGCAAGGGCGCGACAGGAAATTTCAGGCGATTCTTCCTCTCAAGGGCAAAATTCTGAATGTGGAACGCGCGCGCTTTGACCGCCTGATTTCATCTCAGGAAATTGCTACTCTGATTACAGCGCTGGGGACCAGCATTGGAAAGGATGAATATAATCCGGATAAACTTCGTTATCACAGAATTATTATCATGACAGATGCTGATGTCGATGGATCTCATATTCGCACTTTGCTTCTGACATTCTTTTACCGGCAGATGCCAGAGTTAGTCGAACGCGGTCATATCTATATTGCTCAGCCGCCGCTTTATAAAGTCAAGCACGGTAAACAGGAACGCTATCTGAAAGATGAGCATGAGTTAAAGCAATACCTGCTGCAGAAGGCGATGGAAGATGCAAAGCTGGTGACGGAATCCGACAAAGCCCCTTTGAGTAAGGATGCTTTCGAAGAAATTGCCAAAGAATTTCTGCTAGCCGAAGCCGTTATCGAACGCCTGGCAAGGATTATAGATCGTGCAATATTGGAAGCGCTTCTTGGAGATATCCACCTAGATCTTTCGAATGCAGAAAATGCGGAAACAAGCGCCACCTCACTTTCTACTTTGTTACCAGGTAATGAATACCATATTTTTAGCCAGTTTGATGAGCGTGCGGAGTGTTACAGGGTTATCGTTCAGAAGCAAGTGCATGGCAATATGCTCGTAAGTCAGTTAGACCTGAATTTTATCGAAAGCGGGGATTATGCTCAGCTGCGTAAAACAGGCATGGTTCTTCATGGATTGTTGGGAAAAGGTGCGTTTGTTCAGCGTGGGGAGCAAAAGCATGCGGTTTCTGATTTCAAGCAAGCACTTGATTGGTTACTGAATCAAGTGAAACAGGGTTTGGCAATTCAGCGATATAAGGGGCTGGGAGAGATGAATCCGGAGCAGTTATGGGAAACGACAATGGACCCCAGCGTTCGACGATTGCTAAAAGTGCAGATTGAAGACGCGATTGGTGCTGACGAAATATTTACAACTTTGATGGGTGATCAGGTTGAACCGCGCCGCGCATTTATTGAGTCAAATGCATTAATCGCAAGAAATATTGATATTTAATGGTGTAGGTTCCCACGATAATCTAGATTTTTCCTATTCATTGAGATTTCGTGGGAATTTATTATGAGTGGATAGTGTTGTCGGATGACACAGAAAGTGAAAAACTGTGTCAAGTTGGTGAAAAATTACTGACACAGATTTTGAAAAAAGCCCAATCATGGGCTTTTTTCATTTAACTGGTAACTATTTTTACAGGCTGTATTGGTAGGTGCATTGGTAATCCCCCCATTTTTAGCGGCGGTCAGAAGTAGAGTTGGTTAAAAGCGCTAACTTCTGTTTTGGGGTAATGCCGCCCAGTGCCATATTGGGGCGTTCGTGATTGTAGGTCCACATCCAGTCGGT
>NSJJ01000025.1 GCA_002632355.1 Sulfuricella denitrificans | reverse complement strand
GTGATCACTTGGCTTCTTTGTCGCCCGGAAAGCCCTTTAGTACAGGCTTTCACGCGGATACCCGCATGCCAGATGTCCATCTCAGCGCGACTCTGTACTCAAGTGCGGATCGGGCCCCCGCTACCAAAGTACAGCGCCCGGCCAATCTCGGCCGGGCGCTTCTAACTTCAGGCCTCAAGATGACTTGCGCGCTTGATCGCGGTCGGTGGTTCGAATCGACTTCCTGCGTACCCCGCTACCAACACCGAAAGCTTACTCGTTTGGCGGTGCGCTGCTAACATGCAGGGTGAAGACGCAAGCTCGTTCCCCCATCCGGTTGCGGGGCGCGAGACAACCATCACCGTTGGCGGTGGGAAGACGGTGTTTTGCTACAATCCTGGCCAGACAGGCCGTGGCTCAGGAACGCCTAGAAATAGGGCTGACGGAGTTTCCGGTAGGGACAGGGGTCGTGAGTCGTCACGGGACCCCCGTTTGGGGGTCCCGGTGACTGCTTCTTCTACGCTGCTATGACTTGCGTTGGTCGGAGCCCTTGCCGGGCGTCGCGCTCCTGGGCGGGTTTTTTGGGCCCGGTGCAGCTGAGCTTGCGCCCGACTTCTTGTACTCCTTCGAGGAGGCCTGCGGGTTGTTCTTGGCCCCGTCCTTGGGGTTGCCCGTTGAGGCCTTGACGTCCTGCGGCTTCTTGCCGGAATCCTTGTGTTCGTTTGACATTGTAGCTCCTGTGTCCATGTATCCCTGCCCGGTAGATGATACGGCAGCACTAACGCACTGCCTTCCGCGCAGCTTGATCAATCTGTCTATGGCTCGGTGATTGCTGTGGCGTCGAGTGTTACCGCAGTTTGCGCCAACGCCCGTCCAAGCATTACCGAGTTGGTTTCCATTACGATCTGGGTCTTGCACAGAATCACGCCCTTGAAGTCGGACGTAGTTCCCAGCGTCACCTGGCCCGCAACTTGCCAGAAGATGTTCTTTGGAAGCGCGCCGGCGAGGGTGACGATCGCGCCGTTGCCGACCGTTAGGTCCTGCGCGATCTGGAATATCCAGACGTCGTTCGCCCCACCTGTGAGTGTCACGCTTGAGGGAATGCTGACGCCGGTGTCCCACTTGTAGAGGCCGGGGGCCAGGTTCATGCCCTGGATGTTGCCGGCGCCCAGGTTCAGCTCGTCGGGCAGCAGTCGTCCATTCGCGTCGTCGTAGGCGGTCTGCATGTCCAGCACGGCCGTTGTCATGATTGACGGAGTCGGCGGCGCGTAGGTTGCCGCGTACATGCGACCACCTGGTACGGAGCTGGAAGTTGAGAACTCACCTGAAGCGTCCAGGGTTTCGCCGAACCCCGTGAAGAACGAAGCGGCGGCCGGGCTCAGGCCGACATCGCCAGTGACTGCCGTTGCGCCCGTGGTAGTAACGGTAGACTTCGCGAGGATGGTGTAATTGGCGGCGGTCCCCAGGTTCACGGCTGCCGGTCCGTTGGACACGGTGGTGCCGGTCTGGAAACTCCAGACATAGTCAGCGAACAACGGATTGTTCGCGAGGTCTTTCGCCGCCGTGGTGATCCGCGCGGTGATGGTGACGCCGGCCGGCAGGTTGCCGGTGGGGTTGAAGGTTGCCGTGGTGCCCGGGCAGAGAACTTCTCCCGGGATGGAGGCCGCCCCGTCCATCAAAGTGAACGAAACTGAATTCAGTGTCGCCGAGTCCATCTGCTCACTGAACGTCGCGGTGACATTCTGGTTGATCGACACGCTGGTGGAGAGATCGGCCGGATTCACGGCTGTCACGACTGGCGCCGAGCTGTCTGACGTAGTGCCGGTGGTGAAGCTCCAGGAATAGACGCTTGCGAGGGAGTCGCCGTTGGCGTCCTTGACCGCAGTGGACAGTGTTGCCGTGAACAGGGTCGAGGCAGGCAGGCTCGAAGTCGGCAGGAAATCGGCCGAATGATTCAGGGCGTCATAGCTGACGGTCCCGACCACGGACGTCGTGCCGGGGCCCTGCACGGTGAAGTTGGCCGGGGTCAGGGTCGCGTCGTCCATCGCTTCGCTGAAGCGAGCGATGATGTTGGTGTTAATGGCAACGTTGACCGCGTCGGAAGCCGGGAAGGTGGACAGCACGGTCGGCTTGACACCGCCTGACTTGCTGCTGCCGTTCTTACTGTCGTCGTTCTTGCATCCGGCAATGGCTGTAACCAGCACCAGCGTCGTTATGGCGAAGGCGCATGTCTTGAGAATGCTCATTTGGATACTTCTCTCTTACAGGGGAAGCATCACCCGCAAGCGATGCAGAATGGCAGTGTGTCCTGGCGGCGTGCGGTCCTACTTTGACTTCCTGCCGCCGATCGAGCCGACGCCGATCATGAGCACGCCGATACCGGCGGTGATCGCCCCTGCGATGCCGATCGGCGGAAAGTCTCCGTCGTCGACAACGATGTGAATGTCGTCGCCGATGTCGATAGCGTCGTGGTCTTCGTACATGACAACGAGGCCCCAGATGACGCCGGTAAGGCCGACGACGAACAAAAGGACTCCAATCAGGGTGAGAGCTTTCATGTGCGTCTCCTTTTAGGTGCGCCGCGAGCGAGTGAGCATCCGGAAGATCTCAATCCCGATCGCGATCACGAACAGGATGAGAAGTACGTGTACCAAGCCGCCCATGGTGGCGTCGAAGGCGAAGCCGAGGATCCAAAGCACCAGGAAGATCAACGCGACGGTCCAGAGGATTGCAGAAAGTCCATTCATGACAGTTCTCCGTATGTGTGGCTGTTTGCTCGGCGTTGGTGGCTTGCGGCCTTAAGCATGCCGAGCGCTGTTCTGGCCCGAAGGCCACCGTCCAGAATCACCTGGGCGGGCGCGGCAAGCTCGACGTAGAGGTCGGGCTCGCTGTAGTAGCTGAGCGCGAACTCAACGCCCTTCATGCAGTTGCGCTGGTCTTGAAGGGCTGTGGTCAGGCTCCTGATCACCGTGGCCATCTCGTTGGCCAGTTCGGCGTCAACCCAGACTGTGCCGGCCTCGATGCCCTGTGCGATTTCCTTGGCCCTATCGATTTTGGCGTCCATACTCCCCCCTGTGCTTCGTGCGGTGTAGGTTGAAAGTTGTCGTTTGGCGACATTTGCCCTGTCAGCGCCGTTGCTCATGGCTGTAGCCTTGTTGTTTCGCTGCAACAGCTATAGCGCCACGCCTCTGATGGGATAATTAGGAAGTTTGAGCGCGATCCGTCGGAAATTACGGCATGTGCGGAGATCCGCCATGCAGACAGGATTGCGGGACGTCCGCCGGGGCCGGTAGGAATTCGACGGCCCGATTCAGGGGCTTCCGGCGCCAGCGGTTTCGTCTGCGCGCCGACCTGGCAGATGATCTTGCTTCAAGGAATTTCTTGCGGACCATCCGGAACGCGTTTACTGCTTGGCAAAGATTTCGTCGCGGGCGGCTTCGGTGATGGCCTTGACGGCCGGGTGCTTGATCTTTCTTTCAACCGATATTGCGTAGAATTGCTGCCGCACGTCTGCAGTGCGACCGACTACGGCGACATTGTACTGGCGCTTGACTTCCGGCTCGATTACCGACGGCGCCACAAATACGCCCTTGCCGTGGCTTCCGAAGTCCTTCGTAAGGGCGCTGTCATCGCATGCTGCGATTAGCAACGGCCTAATGCCGGTATTGTCAAACCAGTCTTCCAGTGAACGGCGTACAGCTGAGGGTGAGCCGGGCAGCAGAAATGGCGCGCCGTCAAGCGAGCCGGGGAACTTCCGCCGCAGACTCTTCGCCAGCGCCGGCGTCGCGAAGAACGTGGTGTCGCACTCACCGAGCAGGTGGCTGAACACCCGCACGGCTAACGTGGGGCTTGCCGGGCGGTCGGCGATCACAACGTCGACGCGGTAGAGGGCGAGCTCGGCCAGGAACTCATCGAGCGACTTGTCCGAGCGGCACACGATCTGGATGCCGTGGTCCAGCTCAAATGCAGGCTCCAGGAAGCGGCGTACCAGTGAAGGTGGAAGGACATCGGCGACTCCCACCACCAGCCGCAGTTCGCGGTTGCTGCCTCGGCCCTGGATGGCATCCACGAACTCGTTGCCCAGTGAGAAGATTTCGTCGGCGTAGCGGTACGCCGTTTGACCGGCCTCGGTCAGCACTAGCCTTCGCCCCCGTTTTGCGAATAGCTTGACTCCGAGCGATTCCTCAAGGCGATGAATCTGGCCGCTGATTGTCGGATGGGCGAGCAGCAGCTTCTCGCTGGCCTTAACGATCGAGCCTTCCTTGGCGACAACCCAGAAGTACATGAAGTGGTGGTAGTTCAGCCATTCCATACAAAGAAGCATACAACGGTATTATCAACATCATGCGTCTAATGTTCCTTATCGTCGAATCATGCGTCCTGCGGGTACAGTCTTGGCGAGACACGTCGTGCAACGAGACGGGTCAGCCATGCATTTCGGCAGGAGTCTCATGAAAATCACAATCACCCATCGTCGTCTCACCCTCACCGATGAAGTCAAGGAACGCATCGAGCAGCGGGTCGGTGTTGCGCTGGGACGCTTCGGAGATCGCATCAAGCAGGTCAGCGTGAAGTTCACGAACGGAGAGATCAACGGCAACGCGCCGGAACACAAGTGCGTGATCGAGATCGAGCTGAACAAGAAGCTCAAGGTAGAAGCGGCCGACCGCGACGTTCTCTCCGCGATGGACCTCGCCCTCGAGCACGCCACGCGCAAAATCGACCATACGCTTGCGAAGGAATCCGGCCGCTGATCAGGCTTCAGCGACCAGGAAGTGGGCCGGGAAGCCGCCATGCAGGCCGCTTTGATCATCTATCGAGAATTACGAACGATCCCGTTCAATCTATCTAATAGTCAAACTTCGCGGCCGAGCCTAGACAAGCTCCACAAGAAGCAGTCAACAGTTGGAGGTCGGATCATGAGCGCCAGCACCAGCCAGATCGATAACTCGGTTCACGGCCTCGACCAGTTGCGCAAGGCAATTGCCCCGACGCACTACACACGAAGCGAAGTCCTGAGGTCAGTTGTGTTCGCCCTGAGCTACTACAGCGAGCCCGACCTGTATTTTGAGCCGGTGATGCCTGGTGAGCCCGTGCTGGACGGCGGGCTTCGGGCCCGCGCCGCGCTGGAGATGATGCGAAATTCGATTCGAGAGACACGCCGCCAAACGGCGAAGAAGGAGTACAGCCATGAATAGCCTGTCTGCAGTTCTATGGACGATTGCCGCCATCCTGCTTGTGTTCTGGATTGTGGGGCTTATCGCCCAGGCTACCTTCGGCGGACTCATTCACCTGCTGCTGGTCCTGATTGTGGCTGCCGTTGCAATCGAGGTTGTTCGAATTCTTTCACGCCCGAAGCCTCAGTAGCAAATCACGCGCACGGCGTCGGCGTTTTCCGTCAACGCATCAACTTTGACCGAAGTGAATCAACGACGGGCCACTTCCATTCGGCCCGGCGAACGCGGCCCCTCGATGCCGGTCTGGGGATCGCTGTCCCTCTAACAGCCGGCAGGAGAAGTCCTATGTCCATCTACAAGCTCACAAACCTGGAATCCAACACCCCGAAAAAGGAACAGGAGAAGCTTTCTTCAGCGCTCAACAAGTTGAGCGGCGTCACGAGCAGCAAGCTCTCGCCTGAGCGTAAGGAGTTTTCGCTTGAGTGCTCCGGCACCGCGCCGAGCTTCGACGCGGTCAAGAGCGCCTGCACCGGTGCGGGTTTCCAGCTTCAGCCGCAGGCAGACAAGCAGCCGCAGGGTCAGCAGCAAAAGCAGAAGTAGCGAGCAAACTCCGGATGCGCCGGTCGATGGCAATCATGCCGAAACCGGCGCATCCGGCCCCCGCCGAGCGATGCCGCTCGCGAAACAGCGCAAGGAGAAAGTATGACCAAGCCAACCAACCCAGCCGAGAAACCCCGCGGCGACGACACCCGCACGCAGGATCAACATGCCGCCGACGATCGCCAAGAACTCAAGAGGCAGACCGATAGAGTTAAGGCAGCCAAAGACGCCGGCGCTTTTGACCGTAGCGCGGAACAAAGACGACTCGCAGCCCATATCGTAGGCGGCCCTGGCAGCGACGAGCGTCGTGCACGGGCGCAGGCCGACGCGGCACAGCTGAAACGCATTCAAGGCCGGACTGACGGCAAGGACACCAGCGGGGTTCGAAAGGAGAGGGGACGCGCGTCGAGGCTGACTGAGCCCTTGGGCATGGATGACGTTCCCGAAGGAGCTTCTCAGTTGTTTCGGGACAGGTACGCAAGCGTCCTGCGCGACTTTCACTCCGGCCGGCCTTTGGGGCCGACGAACCGAGTCGCGACCAGCCTGACAGAAGCCAAGGCCATTGCCGCAAAGTTCGCGGGGCAGAAGTAAGCGGATTGTCTGTGCAAACCCGTCCGATAGCGGCGCATGGGGCAATACCCTCCAAGGCGGCTGTCGGAAGTTGTGGGATGGCGCAGCGAGAGATCGTGGCGCGCTGCGTCATCTCCACCTGTTGTCATTACCGAAAATGCCGTCTTGGTAGTTTTCGACAGCAATGCGGGCGAGTAGTGAGTGATCACTTGGCTTCTTTGTCGCCCGGAAAGCCCTTTAGTACAGGCTTTCACGCGGATACCCGCATGCCAGATGTCCATCTCAGCGCGACTCTGTACTCAAGTGCGGATCGGGCCCCCGCTACCAATTTCAGTACAGAATCGAGGGCGCCCGTCAGGGAGCCCTCGATTCTCATTTGGCCCTGAGCGTCCACCAGGATCGCCGAAACGTGGTGCTGCAGCTCATGCCTGAACTGATGCACGTCCTGGCTTGCTAGAAGACCTCGGATGTCTTCCATCTCCGCTCTTACTCGGTCTTCTAGTCCAACCAGCAAGTCCTTCTTCACCAATGAGTCGATGCCGTGCAGTGCATCAGCGACGGTGGTTCTGCGCTTCGCCTTCTCCTGTAGTTGCTTGGCGAGTTCCGGTACGTCAGTAGCGATGGTCATCGCTCGGGAGAGCTTCTCGATCTCCTTGTCCAACTTCTTCAGTTCCTTCTCCAATCGCTTCCGGTCTGCGGCGTGACTACCCCGATGTTCAGTAACCAGCTTCTCGATTGCCTCAGTGATGATCGCGACGCTCGCCTCGTCGAGGATGTTCTCCTCGATCGCTTTCATCACCGCATCCATCAGTGTGGCCTGATCGACCTTAGTGGAGTTGGCACAGATGCTAGAGCCGCGCCGGCGGTTGTAGCTGCAGGCGTAGTGGACGTAGGTATGTCCCTTGCGGCTGGTCTTGATTGCCATGTAGTTCGCTCCGCAGTCGGCACACCTGATGATGCCGGCGAACGGGTAGCGGATGTTCCGGTGTGCGGTCGAGGCTTTGTTCTTCTTCCGCTTGCCCAGCCGATCAGCAACAGCACGCCAGAGGTCATCGGTGATGATGCGAAGATCCGGCATCTTCTTGATCTTCCACTCGGAGCGTGGGTTGTTGCGCTTGGTCTTAGTGCCGTCGTTCTTCCGAAAGAACTGTTGACGGTTGTAGATCAGGCAGCCGGTGTAGGTCTCGTTGTGGATGATCCCCCGGATGGTGGAGGGATCGAAGCCTCGGCCGCTGTCCGGTGTCGGCACTGCGGCGTCGTTCAAACGCTCGGCGATTTTGCGCAGTCCCATCCCTTGGCTCGACCAGGTGAAGATGTCTTTGACGACTCTGGCGCGCAGCGGATCAACCTCAAGCACCGTTCGTTGGATCACGTGCCCGCCCTTGCCGGTTCGGCCCTTGGGGTCGGCGATTTTCTTTAGCTTGTAGCCGTAGGGTGGTCGCCCGCCGGTCCAGAAGCCCTCGGAGTTAGCCTGCTCCTGCCCGCGTCGAGTCTCGGCTGCAAGGTTGGCGGAGTAGAATTCGTCGAGGCATTCCAGGATCCCTTCCATCAGCTTGCCGTGTGCCGACTCCGGGTCCACTGGCTCCGACACGCTTCGGACAACGATCCCCCGCTTGCGTAGCAGGCCTTTGACCAGGATGGATTCTTCGCGATTGCGGGCGAGCCGGCTGAACTTCCAGACCAATACGGTTGAAAAGCGGGGTGGGTCGTCCTTGGCCGCAATGATCATTTCTTGGTAGGCGGCGCGCTCTCGATTCCGGCCTGACATGGCGGAGTCTGTAAACACTAGGTCAGCAGGGACCGTCAAACCGTTGGCTTCGGCGAACTGCCGGCACTTCTCGACCTGAGAATCGATGGACGAGTCATCCTGTAGTTCGGAACTGAACCGCGCGTAGATCGCGGCGACACTGGTTACGTCTGTAGTCATGGGAATCTCCAAATGTGAACAGAGGCCCACGGAATCGCGGGCCCCTGTTCGGCGTCAATTATACGGTTGGTTACACATCCCTCTTCGGGGTCCATCTACTTCGGTGACACTTGCGTCCCACTTTCGCCGGTTCTCCGAGGTTCTCCTTGGCCCCTTCCTTGCATGGAAGCGGGTCCAGAGGCCTCTGGGGCCGTTTCGGATTTCTTGGAAGCAGAAGAAGCTGCCTTCTGCTCCTCCAGGATCTTGTCGGCGATTGCTTCCGCTATGAGTCTGAGGAAGCCGGCGAACGGGTGGGGTTGCTCTCCGGGCAGGCGATTACCCGCCACGGCTCTTTGCCAGTTGCTCTTCGAGTTCTTCGGACAACTCGTCGAAGACGCTATTGGTAATCTTCGTCGACGGGCTGACCTTGAAGTAGGCTATGCCAAAATTGTCGCCACTCGATACGACAAGTGCCGCCGCTTCCGATAGTACGTCGTACTTCTTGACCGCACTCCAGGAGTTGTACTTCTCTTTGGCAATCAACTTCTGAACATCCTTCGCCGTGAGCTCACCTGGGAAGTCGCGCTCACTCGCCGTAACTCCGATCTTCTTGAAAGCGTCTTGCCAAGCCTTCATGGCCTTCTTGAAGCCTGCTCTCCTCTCAGCAAAAAGCGTCAAGTCATGCAAGAATCCTGTAAGGCAGAGTGGGCACTTGGATCCTCCCTTCCAGCGTTGTGCCGCCCATAGTGTCACTAGTTCTCTAGCTCGATTAGCTCTGGTCTTCGTTAGTGGATTCTCATGCTTTCTCTTGCCTTTCTCCCTTTTCTTTGCGTGGCTTCGGTTCTTCGTACTTCGATTCATTCGTGACTCCTATTATGGGCCAAGCGCGACCATCTACGCCGACGGGCGAACTTGGTCCTAGCTGAACTGGTTCATTGTTTGACTTGGCAACGTAGAAGCGGTGCGAACTGAGCCAACACGCGCGCATAGGAAGGCTTGCGAGCGATCTGACTTCATACGCTTGACGGGTACTTGGGTGTGTCCCGGTGTGCGACCAGCACTTTTCGACTAGCCGTCCGTATCCTCTGGAAGGTTAACTCCGGCCATTGGATCGTCCGTGTTTCGCGATTCCTTGCCCGCGGCCAAGTCCGCAGCAGCGTCGAGCAGAGCGATTTGAGCTAGCACACAGTCCTCATAGGTATCCGACAATCCCGCGATCTTACGAAGGTGCCCAGCGGCTTGTTTCACTCTCGGCTCGAGATCGAACGCTACTTCTTGCAGGTCTGCGGGGTCCAGTACTGGCTTCGACGAAAGCGGTTGTGCTTGTTGGATCAATTCCCACCAGCGATGTGATGGAATCTTTTTTCGCGTCCCGACCTTCTTTTGGCTGAGGACTCGGAACCAGTGGTCGGTCAGGTACTTCCACAACGTATTCAAGCCTCCGGACGCTAGTGTCTGAAGGATCGGTTGCACGCCGGCCTTTGTGAACCTTGATCTACCCCACACCCGAAACTCGAGCCTCTTTACCGTCTTTGCGGCATCGTATTGCGCAGATTTCTGCCAGCACTTCACTCTCCAGTCTGTGGCGGGTGTGCCCCTCCCCGAAATTCTTGTCAGTCTAATTGAGTAAAAGGGTGGAGGAATTGCCTTCTCCTTAGCCGCGGCTTTGCCGCACTAAAGGGAGAAGCGATGTCTGAAGCACACGAACCGCCGTTTG
>NSJJ01000035.1 GCA_002632355.1 Sulfuricella denitrificans | reverse complement strand
AAAACGCCTGATGTATTGGCGGTTTGCGAGAATGAAAACGTTAACGCTATCCTAACTCCCGGAAGCGGTGGAAACGGCACAGACGAAACCGAATACCGCACCAATGACGGGACATGGAGCGGCTGGCTGACATACAACAGCGGAACCGACATCAGCACAACCGGATTAAGTTCTGTCGAAATCAGATCTCGCAGATTAGCAAGTCAATGTGCTGCTTCTGATTATGTTACGGTCAGCTGGGAGATTCAGCTAAAACCTACTGCTTATGCCGGCCCTAACAACATCTTCTGCGAATCTGACAGCTATACTTTAAGCGGAGCTACGGCAAGTAACTACAGCAGCGTGCTTTGGACAACGAGTGGCGATGGCTACTTTGACGACCCGACTATCGTGCAGGCTACTTACTTCCCTGGCAACGGCGACAGCAACTACGGCGAAGTTTCGCTCTTCCTGCGCGCCAATGCCATTGCGCCTTGTGATGTGTTTTTCTCTGATATGATTGTGCTCGATATTCAGAAACTGCCTTCGGCCAATGCCGGTTCTGATGCGGCAATCTGCGAAACGGACAGCTTCCAGGTTTTGGATGCTTCTGCCGACAACTACAACAGCTTGCTTTGGACAAGCAGCGGCACAGGTAGTTTTGATGATCCCTCGATCCTAAATCCCACTTATACGCCAAGCATGGCCGACAGAAATAATGGTGGTGTACAGCTCGTACTTACAGCTAACAGCCTGACTCCTTGCACGACTGCCGACAGCGATCAGTTGACCTTGACGCTTAACCCTCAGCAAGAGGTTAGCGTGAGTATTACTGCTGACCAGACGGTTGTCTGCGACGGCACAACAGTGAACTTTACGGCACAAAGTACCAATGCCGGCGACAATCCGCTCTACGAATGGACTGTGAACGGGACAGCGGCAGGAGGCAATAGCGATAGCTTTAGTTATGTTCCCGCGGATGGCGATGAAGTTCAGCTTACGCTTACCAGTTCGCTTTATTGCGTGGTGGATGCTTTTGCGACTTCAAATACCATCACGCTCACCGTGAATCCTATTCCGGAAGTCAGTGTTAGCATCAGTGCTTCTGACAATTCTATTTGCGCCGGGAGCATGGTTACTTACACCGCCGAGGCGGTTAATGGTGGAGATAGTCCGCAATACAGCTGGTACGTTAATGGGGTTTTGAGCGGTGACAACAGTAGTATTTTCACTTATTCACCTGACGATCAGGACGAAGTATGGGTGGAACTCACTTCTAACATTGCTTGTAACGAAGGCGAAACTGCCCTTTCTAATGTAATCCTTATGCTGGTGAATCCTGCTCTGGAGGCAACGGTGGTTATTACGGCAAGCAATACGAGTGTGTGTTCTGGCACGGCTGTTAGCTTTACTTCTGAGATAGAAAACGGCGGTTCTGATCCTTCGTTTGAATGGACTGTAAACGGCATAGCGGCAGGCAGCAATAGCCCGAGTTTTAGCTATGTACCGCAAGACCTGGATGAAGTGCAACTGACACTAACTTCTAATGCTATCTGCGTGGTAAACAGCGTGGTGAGCTCAAACATTATCAGTATTAATGTTACCCAAAGCATAGAGGCTACTGCTGTGATCAGCATTGACAGCAATCCTGTCTGCGAAGGCGAAGCGGTTGATTTTACTGCCAGCACCTCTAATGGCGGGACAAATCCCGGGTATATCTGGTTTGTCAATGGTGCTGCAAG
>NSJJ01000034.1 GCA_002632355.1 Sulfuricella denitrificans | reverse complement strand
GCGGTTGACAATGTCCATAGTGATGATGACCCAGCCAATTAGGCAATCTGAAGGAAAGAATCGAGTCAAACCCTAATGCTACTTAGTTTAAGCCCAGAACCACCGTCATCCCGGCGAATGCCGGGATCCAGGCGGCTCGATGGAGGCAGTTTCCCTGGATGATTCGCTTCGCTCACCCTTCGGGTCGACTTTCAGTCGTTCAACGCGCTTCGCGCTTTTGTCCGGCCTGCGCCGGAATGACGGAAACAGGTGTATACCGGCTTAACTAAGTAGCATTCGACTCTCACCCGAATGACACTTACTTAAGCCTGGAACCGCCGTCATCCCAGCGAAGGCCGGGACCCAGACTGCTTTATGGTGGCGGTAATTCCTGGATAATTCGCTTCGCTCACCCTTCGGGCCAACATTCAGTCGTTCAACGCGCTTCGCGCTTTTGTCCGGCATTCGCTGGAATGATAAAAATCCTGCGATTCGCCTCAAGTAGTGCCTATCCAGAAACTACAGAAATCGTCATTCCATCCTTAGGTCCGTAAACGGTGCATGGCATCCTCGGCTCCGTAATCGGTACGTCCCTGTACCACTCCTCATGCACCACTTCTCCGGCGAATGGCGGAATCCAGTAACTTGTTGAATCCCCTGGACCCCGGCCTCCGCCGGGGTGACGACAATTTAAATTACGTGCGTTTCTGGATAGGCAATAAGTAAGTAGCATTCGACTCTGGCCCCGCCGCTCAGGGCAGGAACAGCCGCGCTGCCGCTTGCGGGTTGGACGGGAGATACCAGTGCAGGTAGGAGGCGAGCAGTCGCCCCTGGCGGTAGATCAACTCCCCCCGCCCGTGCCCCCTTGCGGCCTCGGCCTGGCCGTCGGGCTCCGGACCGTCGAACAGTTGTGAGTGGTGAAAGGTATGGTCGCGCAACGCCCCCTCCGCCAATTGCGCCCCCTGTAATCCCAGGTTGGCGAGCCCGGGCTGTACCACCGCGCGGCCCGGCAACAGACCTACCATCTCGCCCTCCTCGCCCTGCCCGTCGGCCAGCGACTGCAACAGGTAGAGCATGCCGCCGCACTCGGCCACCAGGGGCTTGCCGGCGGCGTGGTGGGCGCGGATTGCCGCCTGCATCGAGCGGTTGGCCGCCAGCCGGGCGAGATGCAGTTCCGGGTAGCCGCCGGGCAGATAGAGGGCGTCGGCCGCCGGCAGATCGCGATCGACCAGCGGCGAGAAGCAGATCAGCTCGGCACCCAACGCCTGCAGCAGCTCCAGGTTGGCGCGGTACAAGAAGGCAAACGCCGCATCCTCGGCCAGGGCGATGCGTACCCCGCGAAGCGGGGCCCCAAGGGTGCCAGCCGACTGCGGGACGGGGGCGAACGGTACGGCCGGCGGCAGGGCCATATCGACCTCCCGCAGGGCCTTGGCGGCCCGCTCCATCCGCTTCTCCAAATCGCTGATCTCCACCGCCTGCAGTAGTCCCAGGTGACGCTCGGGCAGACTGATCTCTGCATCACGTGGCAGCCAGCCGAATGCCTTCAGGCCGGGCGGCAGGCTCTCCCGCAGCATTCGGTAGTGCCCCTCGCCGGCCACCCGGTTGGGAAAGACACCAGCGAACGGCAACCCCGGCCGATAAGTTGCCAGGCCATGGGCCAGCGCGCCGAAGGTCTGGGCCATGGCGCTAGCGTCGATCACCGCCAGCACCGGGATCCCGAACCGGGCCGCGAGATCGGCACTGCACGGCTCACCATCGAACAGCCCCATGACCCCCTCTATCAGGATCAGGT
>NSJJ01000017.1 GCA_002632355.1 Sulfuricella denitrificans | reverse complement strand
GCCGTGGTCAGCATCGCCGCTTTCATGCACCCGAAGACGGTCATGCGCCGCTTGCTTGCTGCCTGGCACGTGCCTTATGTGCCTTTCGGCTGGTATGTCCTGCAATACGTGCAATATGTAATCGGCTACCGTTTCGATGATATCGCGCCGATCAATACCATCGGCCGCCTGCGCTGCCCACTCTTGCTGGTTCACGGCAGCGAGGATGCCATGGTTCCCCTGGCAGAGGTCCATGCCCTGTATGCCAGACATGGCGGTGCAAGGGACAGGTTGCTGGTGGTGAAGGGCAGTCATGACAGCTATGGAGATCTTGAGCGCCAGGTTGGCGACCTGATTGCATTCCTGGATGAAGTCATGAGTTAGAGGACTTGGGCTGCGTTTCGATGGGTCACATGTGATCATAAACGTGCCAGTATCAACGGTTGCCGATGACATTCATGGTACTTAATGACGCATCTAAAAACTTGCCTTGCTCGCAGGATGAAACCAACTCTCTGTTTCTAAATATGTTAATGACAATTTTCGCTATTGGCACGTTAATTGCGAGCATGGAAATGGTATGCAAACAGGACGACCGTTTTCGACGGTGCTGCCAAATCCCCGGTGTCGGGTCCTTTCTCAACACACACTTGAAGGTTTGAACATGAAACAGACAATGCTGCAGGAGAAATATCCAATTTTCTTTGCCGAAATTGGCAAACGTGAAACCAGCTATGGGAGTGTGGGAGAAATCGTGTCCTTTCTGCAGGGCAAAATTGCTGAGAACCCGAAGGTCCAGTATATCGGGCTGTTCGACCACTATGCCCATACCCGGAATATTGGCGGTGAAATCAATCCCGACATTCGTGCGGCCATGGATATCATTTTCTGTTTTGGTATCGCCTTGCCCAACCCGCAGGTACTGGCAGTCCGTCCGCGTTCCATCGGCATTGCCGATATGGGCGACAAATTTGTCGTCAGCTTTCTGGAAGCACCGATGAAACTGGCCAACGATGCAATGGAGTCCTGGGTCAAAGGATTGCGCAACAAGTACTGACTGAAACAAGTTGTGGATGTGGGAATCACCCTCATCATTTGCCCCATCGTACAAATCCCGAGGCCCATATGTCTGATTCGAGTTCGCGCCTGAAGCACTTTCCTGTCGCCTGGTTTTCCCTGGTCATGGGTATGGCCGGATTCACCATTGCCTGGAACCGGGCCGAGCAGGCTTTCAACACCGGCATCTGCGTCAGCTGGGTGCTGCTGGCCGTCACCACGCTGCTGTTCGTGGCGTTGATGGCGCTTCTCGTCGCCAAACTGGTTAAATACCCAAACGAGGTGATGGGCGAAATTCTGCACCCGGTCAAACTGGCTTTCGTGCCCACCATTTCGATTGGAATGCTGCTGCTCGCCATCGCCTATCTCCATATCTCACCCGAGCTGTCGTTCTGGTTATGGAGTACTGGAACCGTGCTGCATCTGGCCATCACGCTTTACGTCCTTTCATCCTGGGTGCATCACACCAAGTATGAAATCACCCATCTCAACCCGGCCTGGTTCATCCCGGTGGTGGGGAATATCCTGGTGCCGATTGCGGGGATACATCATGCCCCGGCCGATATTTCCTGGTTTTTCTTCAGTCTGGGACTGTTCTTCTGGCCGGTGCTCACCGCCATCCTGTTTTATCGCCTGATCTTTCACGGCAGCCTGCCGGAACGCTTCATGCCCACGCTGTTCATTTTTATTGCCCCGCCGGCGGTAGGTTTCGTCTCCTGGTATAACCTCGTGGGCGGCGTGGATGCCTTTGGCCGCGTGCTGTATTTCATCGGCCTGTTCTTTACTCTGTTGTTGCTGAGCCAGTTCAACTATTTCCGCAGACTCAAATTTTTTCTTTCCTGGTGGGCCTATTCATTTCCTCTGGCAGCCATCACCATCGCGACTTTTGTTATGTCCAGAGAGACCGGGGTTGCGTTTTACACCTGGCTTGCCGGAATTCTGCTCGCAATACTGAGCGTTCTGATTGTCATATTGCTGGTACGCACGGTCCTGGCAATCATGCGGCGTGAAATTTGCGTGGAGGGTCACTGAATGGTTGAACTGCACCAGTTCCGCCCCTTCTGGGGACTGCCCAACGCCAGCCCCTTCTGCATGAAGGTGGAGACCTACCTGCGTTTTCGCCATATATCCTACGTAGTCGTGCCTAGCGGGCCGCGCAAGTCACCGACCGGCAGAATTCCGTTCGTCGTGGAGGAGGGGCGCAGCATTACCGATTCAGAGGCCATCATCGCTCATTTCGAGCAGCGGGAAGCAACGTGCCTGGATGACGGACTGAGTGACGCAGACCGGGCAACGGCTTTTTTCGTGCGAGAAATGGTGGAAGAAAGGCTTTACTGGCAGATTACCTATATGCGCTGGGGCGACCCGTCAGGATGGGCTGTATTCAGGCCTGATCTGGTGAAGTATCTGCCTCTCGCCATGCGCGGTCCGGTGCTATTCCTGCTGCGCCGGGCGCTGTTGCGGCAGATGCGCCAGCAGGGCCTGAGTCCTGCTGACCCGCAGGGTGCCTATGCCAGGGGGCGGGCGGTGCTGGATGCCTTGGCCGGTCTGCTGGATGACAAGCCTTTTTTTCTTGGTGATGCACCACGCAGCCTGGACATGAGTGTATATGCCTTTCTCGCAAACATCCTGGATCAGCCTTTTGGAAATCCGCTTCAGGAGCACGGCAAATCGCTCTCCAACCTGATCGCTTACTGCGCGCGCATGAAGGCGCTGTGCTGGCAGGGGTGGACTGAAGGGCATCAGGCAATGTCTGGCAAGAGGAGTTCTTGAGCGATGCGAAGAAAGCAGGGCATCAAATTTTTTCTGATCCTGTTTGCGCTGGGGGCAATCTACTGGTTCGGATTACGAACCGATCCGGCGGTGCTGGTCCTGAATCAGGCCATTCGCGACAAGGGAAGCCAGTCGCTGAGGAATTATCCTTATGCTTTCAGGGTGATGAACCTGAAGGATGGGGTGGCAGTCATGGCTACGCCGCGTTCTTCCGATGTGCCGGTTTATCGTATGATCGGCGCTATTTATCCCTCGCTTGCCGGAAGGGCACCGAATGATCCCGACTTTGTCGCGGCACAGAAGGAACTGGCAATAGTACAGGCAGAAGCGCGCCAGATCGTGCTCGACCAGGCCGGCGTGTCCGGTGTGAAATGGGAGCTGGACCAGAACTGGCTGATCGCGCATGGGGTTTCACTCAACTGAATTGCGGCGGCAGGTCTGATTTGTCGCGAATCGCCTGTTGTATGCAGGCGCATTTGCCAGCAAAATCGAAGCTTCCCTGATTTTATTGGCAATACCCGAAAACACATGATTCCATGGCTCCGTCCAGGTGCGGCTTTCCCCCCACTTTTGAAGGCGATGCAAGATCCCAATGGTCTGCTTGCTGCCGGAGGCGATCTTTCAGCCGAGCGTCTGGTAGAAGCTTATCGGCAGGGCATCTTTCCCTGGTTCAACCCCGGTGAGCCGATCCTGTGGTGGAGCCCCGACCCTCGCATGGTCTTGTTCCCCGCTGAGCTCAAGGTGTCGCGCTCGCTGCGCAAGACCCTGAAAAAACATGATTACGAAGTGCGTGTCGACACGGCCTTTGCTCCTGTGATGCGGAATTGTGCCAAGCCGCGCGATGGCCAGCCCGGCACCTGGATCAGCGATGAAATGGTTGCGGCATACAGTTGCCTGCATGCGCAGGGTATAGCGCATTCGGTTGAAACCTGGCGCGATGGGGAACTGACCGGCGGGCTGTATGGCGTTGCGCTTGGCAGGATGTTTTATGGCGAATCGATGTTTTCCCGTGCCACGGATGCTTCCAAGATCGCTTTTGTGCATCTGGTGCGGCAACTGGAAAGATGGGGGTTCGGCATGATCGATTGCCAGATGAAGACCTCACATCTGGCGAGCCTTGGGGCGCGAGAAATCCCCCGTGCAGAATTTGTGCAGCGCCTCGGCCAACTGATAGAATTGCCGCCTGAAACCGGCCGCTGGCAGTTTGACCATGACCTCACTGAGTGATTTTCCCTTACGACGACTCCAGTTTTATCTCACGGCGCCTTATCCCTGCAGCTACCTGCCAGAACGGGAAGCGCGCTCTCAGGTGGTGACGCCCAACGAACTGGTGGATGAAGCAGCCTATAGCCAGTTGATCCGGGCCGGATTCCGTCGCAGCGGACTTTATACCTACCGCCCCCACTGCGACCTGTGCCATGCCTGCGTGCCGGTGCGTCTGGTCGTTGGCGAATTCAAGCCCAGCCGTTCCCAGCGCCGCGCCTATAACCGTAACCAGCATCTCAGGGTTGAGCTGCGCGAACAGGTGTTCGAACAGGATCATTACCATCTTTACCGCCGTTACCAGAACAGCCGTCATGCCGGCGGCGGCATGGATCAGGATGGCGAAGAGCAATACCGCCAGTTTTTGCTGCAGAGCGGCGTGACTACACTGCTGGTGGAGTTTTACGATGCAACGGCATTGCGCATGGTGAGTCTGGTGGATGTGGTCGGGGAGGGTTTGTCCAGCGTGTACACCTTTTTTGATCCTGAACTGCCGCAGGCGGGGTTCGGCACTTACAATATTCTCTGGCAGGTCGAGTTGTGCCGCCGACTGGATTTGCCTTACCTTTATCTGGGGTACTGGATTGCAGAGAGTGAAAAAATGGCTTACAAAGCCAACTTTCGCCCCATTCAGGGGCTGGTTGACGGCACCTGGCAATATCTTGCGGATGAACAAGAATGAGCGCACCTGACAATACGGTTTACGTGATGCCCGAGCAACTCTGTATCGGTCTGTATGTGCATCTCGATCTGAGCTGGATGGATCATCCGTTTTCCTTCAGCAGCTTCAAAATTAAAAACTCCGACCAACTCGAAACATTGCGCCAGCTAGGTTTGAAGCGTATCCGTATCGAGCCGGTCAAGAGTGCCTGTCTTCCTTTGCCTGTCGTTACCAGAAACGATGAGGCCGCTCAGCCACCAGTTGCGCCCGCGCCGGTAGAATCGGAGGCCGCAAAGGAAAAGAAAGTACGCATTGAACAGCTGAATCGCATCAAGCGTGATATTGCCGAAGTGGAAAGAGAGTTTCAGCAGGCGGCAGACACAATCAGGAATCTGACGCGGAATATTTACTCGCGGCCTGAGGAATCCCGGCATGAAGCCGAATGCCTGGTGGAAAAGATGATGGAATCCATTCTTTCCAAAGGCGATGTGATGATCCATGCGATCAACGAAAAACTTGGCGAGGATGCCTATTTTCATTCGCTGAACGTGACGGTGCTTTCCCTGACCCTGGCAAAGGCGCTGGGTCTGGGTGAAGAAGAAAGCCGGGATCTTGGAATGGGAGCGCTTTTTCACGATCTTGGCAAGATAGAAATTCCGCCGAAAATTCTCATGAAAACCGAGCCACTGACCAAATCGGAACAGTCTTTTTTTGAGATGCATTGCGAATACGGGCAGGATATCTCCATCAGGGCGGGATTGTCGAAACGGGCGGCGGAAATCGTGATGCAGCATCACGAATATGTGGATGGCAGCGGTTACCCGGCCAAGCTCAAGACAGACCGGATTTCCCTGCTGAGCAAGATCGTCTGTATCGTCAATGTTTACGATAATCTGTGCAATCCGCACCGGCTTTCAGATGCATTGACGCCTCACGAGGCTTTATCGCACATGTTCACCGTGAAGCGATGCAAGTTCGATGCGGTTGCGCTGCAGGCTTTTATTCATTGCCTGGGCGTTTATCCTCCCGGTACTATTGTGCAGTTGTCGAATGAAATGTTGGGTCTGGTGGTCTCGGCCAACTCCGCCAAGCCGCTCAAGCCCAATGTGCTGGTCTATGATCCCTGCATTCCCAAGGATGAGGCGGTGATCGTCAGCCTGGAGCGGGAAAATGAACTCAGCATCAGCAAGAGTCTGAGGCCGGGCCAGTTGCCGCGCGAGGTTTATCAATACCTGAACCCGCGCAAACAGGTCACTTACTATTACGAGACAAAGAAGCCGAATGACGCAGTCTGATCTGACCGACTGCCTGTTTCTCCCCTGTCTCGCCGGAGCGGGCCGCTATACTGCCACTCCCGGCGGCGGTGCCAAGGGAAGGCCGGGAGTGGTTTGAGGTCAGGCTACACGAAAACTCAAGGGTTAATATAAATGCAGCAATATCTTGATCTCATGCGTCAAGTCCAGACGCATGGCAACCAGAAATCCGATCGCACCGGCACCGGCACGGTGAGCGTGTTTGGCTACCAGATGCGCTTCGACTTGTCGCAGGGTTTTCCGCTGGTGACGACCAAGAAATGCCACCTCAAATCCATTATCCACGAGTTGCTGTGGTTCCTGCAGGGCAGCACCAATATCAAATACCTCAAGGACAACGGGGTGTCGATCTGGGACGAGTGGGCGGACGAAAATGGCAACCTCGGGCCGGTCTATGGCTACCAGTGGCGCTCCTGGCCCACGCCGGATGGGCGTCATATCGACCAGATCGCCCAGGTGGTGGAGCAGATCAGAAACAATCCGGATTCGCGCCGCCTGATTGTCAGCGCCTGGAACGTGGCCGACGTGGACAAGATGAAACTGCCGCCGTGCCATGCCTTTTTCCAGTTTTATGTGGCGGACGGCAAGCTGTCCTGCCAGCTCTACCAGCGCAGCGCCGATATTTTTCTTGGCGTCCCTTTCAACATCGCCAGCTATGCGCTGCTGACCATGATGATGGCCCAGGTGTGCGGACTGCAACTGGGCGATTTTGTGCATACGCTGGGTGATGCGCACCTCTACCTCAATCATCTGGAGCAAGCTCGTGAACAGCTTTCACGTCAGCCCCGCACGTTGCCAGTGATGAAAATCAATCCGGATGTAAAAAGTATTTTCGATTTCAAATATGATGATTTCACACTTGAAGGCTATGACCCCCATCCCGCGATCAGGGCGCCAGTGGCAGTCTAGCGGCCCGATGGTTATGGCTAACTGATCAAAATCAGGCTAGAGTCTGCTTTGTAAATATTAATGTAAGGGGAGAAATTCTCGATGAACTGGATTGCGCATAGTATTCGTAACAAGCTGCTGTTGATTACGGGAGGCGGTACGGTATTGCTGCTGGCCGCAGCATTGCTGGGCTTGGCCATGTCATGGAAAAGCATTCAGCTGTTCGAGCATCAGGTTGAAGCCAGGCGAGCGGATCAGAACCGGATTCTGGCCGTTGAGGTTGTTTTCAAAATACAGGTGCAGGAGTGGAAAAACATCTTGCTGCGTGGCAGTGATCCAGCTTCTCTTGAAAAGTACTGGGGGCAGTTCGAAAAATACGAAAACAAGGTTGCCGAAGAAGTCGCATCCCTGTTGCAACAGGTTGAAGACCCGGCTGCGAAGGAAATGCTGGGACAGTTTCAGTCAGAACAGAAAAAAATGGCTGAAACCTACCGCAAGGGCCTGCAGGTTTTCAAAGATACCAATTTTGATATTAAAGCCGGGGACAAGGCCGTCAAGGGCGTGGACCGTGCGCCGGCTGAGTTGCTGACCAAGCTGAGCGAGCAGTTGTCCGCTATTGCGGACCAGACCTCTGCACAGGCAGCAACGGGTGCACGCTCTGGTGTTTTGTGGAGCCTGGGGATGATGGCCGTGGCGATCTTGATCGCTCTGGTTACTTTTCTGTGGATGGTACAAAAGAGCATCGTGAGGCCGGCCAGAAATCTGGTCGAGGATTTCGAGACCATCGCCATGGGGGATTTTTCTCACGCCATCCGCCAGTCGACCCAGGATGAAATTGGAACAGTTGCGATATCGGCAGAGCGCTTGCGCAGGGATGTTGGCAAAATTCTGGCAGAAGTGGAACAGTCAACCGTCGATTTGCACGCCGCTGCAACCCGGCTTGCTACTTCATCTGTACAGGTTGCTTCGGGTTCCCGGCAACAAAGCGATGCGGCAGCAACGACTGCGGCAGCAGTGGAGGAAATGGCTGTCAGCATCGCATCAGTTGCAGAAAGCGCCGAGCACGTCAATCAGCTTTCCCGGCAAAGCCAGGACCGGACATCTATCGGTAACGAAAAACTTTCGGAACTGATTGGCGAGATCAGCGAGGTCGAATCTTCGGTGGGTGAAATCAGCCAGTCGGTCACCGAGTTTGTGCGCAGCATGGAAGTGATTACCAATATGACCCGGCAGGTCAGGGATATAGCCGATCAGACCAATTTGCTGGCGCTCAATGCTGCGATCGAGGCAGCGCGCGCAGGAGAGCAGGGACGAGGTTTTGCCGTGGTGGCCGACGAGGTACGAAAACTGGCGGAAAAATCCGCGCAATCCGCCAGCCAGATCGATGAGGTGACCGTGACCTTGAGCCGTCAGGCCACGCTGGTGGAGCAGGCCATTGAACGTGGTCAGGGATCGCTGCTCACAAGCCAGGATCATCTGGAACATGTGGCGATGGCGCTGGGCGAGGCAAATCAGTCCGTCAGCGAGGCCAGCAGCGGAGTGGATTCGATCACGCTGTCGGCGAACGAACAGAAGAGTGCCAGCAATGAAATCGCACGCAATGTCGAGCGCATTGCACAAATGGCGGAGCAGAACGGCGAGGCAGTGCAGCAGAATACTGCCGAAATAAACAGCATGGAACTCATGGCAAGTCGCCTGCATGAGGCGGTAAACCGATTCAAGTTATGAGTCGGGTTCGTTTTTCCATTATTGCCGCCATGGCGAGCAACCGCGTCATTGGTATCAACAATACACTGCCATGGCGTCTGCCCGCAGATCTGGCGCATTTCAAGGCCCTGACTCTCGGGCATCACATCATCATGGGCCGCAAGACCTGGGAATCGCTGGGGAAGCCCCTGCCGGGACGGATTTCGGTGGTGATCACGCGTGACCGGGGATTTTCCGTGCCTGAAGGCATCGTGGCTCATTCGCTGGCCGATGCCATGTCAGCCTGTGAAGGCGATGCGGAAGCGTTTTTTATTGGCGGTGCCGATCTTTACCGGCAGGCGCTGGAACTGGCCGACCGCATGTATCTGACCGAGGTCAAAACAGAAGTGGCTGGAGATGCCTGGTTTCCGGAGTTCGGGTATGCCAGATGGGTGGAGTCCAGCCGAAAACATTGCTGTGCGGATGAAAAAAACGGTTTCGACTATGATTTTGTGATTTATGATCGTGCTGATAAATAAGGGGTTGAGATGCAAATGATGAAATGGATTTTATTCATGATTCTGGCTGTCCCGTCTCTGGCCATGGCTGGCGGAAAGAGCGAGTTGACCTGGTACGGGCACGCCGGATTCAAACTCGTCACGCCATCCGGAAAAGTACTGCTGATCGATCCCTGGCTCACCAACCCTTCCAACAAGAACGGCAAGGAAGACCTGGCCAAGCTCGACAAGGCAGATCTGATCCTGATTACCCACGGGCATTTCGACCATGTCGGCAATAGTGCGGAAATCGCTAGAAAAACTGGTGCCCGACTGGTGACGACCTTTGATCTGGGCAAGGCGCTGGCGACCTATGGCGGTTATCCGGAAAAGCAGATGGGCTTCGACTCGCAGGGTAACTTCGGCGGTGAACTGAACCTGCTCGACGGCGAGGTGAAGATTGCATTTATCCCGGCAATTCACAGCTCAACCGTCGTTGCGCCGGAGGGCAGTGCCGACAAGGATATACACGATGGCGGCAACCCAGGCGGTTTCCTGATCACGGTGAAAAACGGCCCGGCGATTTACCATACTGGGGATACGGACGTGTTCGGCGACATGGCGCTGATCAGCCAGTTTCACAAGGTGGACGTGATGCTGGCCTGCATCGGCGGTCACTTCACCATGGGGCCGGAGCGCGCCGCCGAGGCGGTGAAGCTGGTCAAACCCGGCATGGTGGTGCCGATGCACTTCGGGACATTCCCGGTGCTGGACGGCAAGCCGGAAGCGTTTGCTGCGGCCCTGAAGAAACAGGGGTCAAAGGTCAAGCTGAAGGAAATGAAAGTCGGCGAAACGCTGGCGTTGTAAAACAGAACGGGGAGTGAATATCACTCCCCGTCATCTTTCATCCTGTTGATAAATCAGCCTTTCAGGCTATCGCGCACTCGCTCAAGGCGTCCGCGCACTTCCCCTGCCAGTTCTTCGATTCCGGGTTTGTCCACCAGTTTCAGCACGGCGGACGGGTCCATGAATGCCACAGTGATGGTGCCATTTTCTTCTTCGCGCACCACCACGTTGCAGGGCAGCAGCAGACCGATGTCCGGATCGGCCTCGATGGCGCGATGCGCCAGTGGCGGATTGCAGGCGCCGAGGATGCGGTAGGGGCGGCCATCGATGTTCAGTTTGGCTTTCATGGTGGCCTTGACATCGATGTCGGTGAGAACGCCGAAGCCTTCGGTTTTCAGTGCCTCGATCACTTTGCTTACGGCGTCGTCGAATGTGCCTGTAACTTGTGTGCTGAATCCGTACATGGGAGTCTCCGGGTAAATTAGTAAAGTCTAATAATACAAAATTATTGTGTGCTGTGCTCGGCTTTTGTCTGCCAGTCCAGATAAACCTGGTCCGACCATAATGAGGTGATCCAGGCCGAAACGGCGGCGATTTCCTGTTCGGTCAACTTGCCTTTCCAGGCTGGCATGTTGCCGCGTCCGTCCGGGCTGCCATGCAGGATGAACTGCTGAATTTGCATGCCGCTCAGTCGCCAGCTGCGGCCATTATTATCCAGAGGCGGGGGTAATAGCTTACCATCCGGGCCCGGCTGCTCCCAGCCGGGTTTACCCTCGCCATTGTAGCCGTGACATTCTGCACAATGGGTATGAAAAACACGATCGCCCATGCTCAGCGTTTTTTCATCATAGTGGCGCGCATTTTTTTTCTGTGGTTCTCCGGTCTTGTCGCCGCAAGCAGCCAGAAGCAGAGCGCTCAGCAGAACGAATGATTTGATGTTCATGTTACTTCCTTCCGAAAAATGTCCATTCCTTGATCAGGGCATACAGGGCCGGGATGACGATCAGCGTCAGTATGGTCGATGAAATCATGCCGCCGACCATGGGTGCAGCGATGCGGCTCATGACTTCTGAGCCGGTGCCGCTGCTCCACATGATGGGCAACAGGCCGGCCATGATGGCCACCACGGTCATCATCTTGGGGCGCACCCGCTCCACTGCGCCTTCCATCACGGCAGCGTAGAGGTCGGCTGGCGTCATTTCACTACCCTCTGCTTCCCTCCGGGTCTTGAATTTGTTGAGTGCCTGATCGAGATAAATCAGCATCACCACACCCGTTTCCGCTGCCACGCCAGCCAGGGCGATAAAGCCGACCGCCACCGCAACGGATACGTTGTAGCCCAGCGCCCACATCAGCCACACGCCGCCGACCAGGGCGAATGGTACGGACAGCATCACGATCAGGGTTTCGGTCAGGCGGCGGAAGTTGAGATAGAGCAGGGTGAAGATGATTGCCAGAGTGACCGGAATGACGACTTTCATCTTCTCCTTGGCGCGCTGCATGTATTCGAACTGGCCGCTCCAGGTCGCGTAGTAGCCGGGCGGGAACTTGACCCTGTCGCGCACCGCCTGCTGGGCCTCGGCCACATAGCTGCCGATGTCGCGGTTGCGGATATCGACGTAGATGTAGGCCGAGAGCAGGGCATTCTCGGTGCGGATGGAAGGCGCGCCTTTCTCGATCCTGACCGTGGCCAGTTGCCCGAGCGGGATCATGGCGGGTTGCCCGCCCATGCCGGTGCTCACCGGCACCAAAATCTGCGTGGCGATCTGCTGCGGCGTGCTGCGCAGTTCGCGCGGATAACGCACGCTGACGCCGAAGCGCTCCCTGCCTTCGACCGTGGTGGTGACAGTTTCGCCGCCAAGAGCGCTGGAGATGATGCCTTGCAGATCACCCACCGCCAGCCCGTAGCGGGCCAGTTGCGTGCGGTCGGGTTCGATGTCGAGGTAGAGCCCGCCCGTCAGGCGCTCGGCGTAGGCGCTGGAGGTGCCGGGGATGGTCTTGACCACGCTTTCGATTTCCTTGGCCAGCTTTTCCATTTCGCCCAGGTTCTTGCCGAATACCTTGATCCCGATCGGGGTGCGAATGCCGGTCGAAAGCATGTCGATACGGGCCTTGATGGGCATAGTCCAGGAGTTGGAAATGCCGGGAATCTGCAAGGCAGCATCCAGTTCCGCGATCAGTTTGTCGATGGTCATGCCGGGCCGCCATTCGCTTTCCGGCTTGAGGTTGATGACGGTCTCGAACATCTCCAGCGGGGCCGGATCGGTGGCGGTGCTGGCGCGCCCGGCCTTGCCGTAGACCGATGCCACTTCAGGAAAGCCCTTGATGATCCTGTTCTGGGTTTGCAGGGTCTCGGCAGCCTTGGTCACCGACATGCCGGGCAGCCCGGTCGGCATGTAGAACAGGGTGCCTTCATTGAGCGTGGGCATGAATTCGCTGCCCAGTTGCGTGGCCGGATACAGGCTGGCACCCAATGCGGCAACAGCCAGCATGAGGGTCAGTTTCTTCCAGCGCATCACCCAGGCGATGACCGGGCGATACAGCCAGATCAGGAAGCGGTTCACCGGATTTATTGCCTCTGGCATGATCCTGCCGCGCACGAACATCATCATCAGCACCGGCACCAGCGTGACGGATAGCAGCGCGGCTCCAGCCATGGCAAAGGTCTTGGTGAAGGCGAGCGGGGCGAACAGGCGGCCCTCCTGCGCTTCCAGCGTGAATACCGGCAGGAAGGAAACGGTGATGATCAGCAGCGAAAAGAACAGCGCCGGGCCGACTTCCTTGCAGGCGGAAATGATGGCATTGGCGCGTGCTTCGAAAGCTAACCCCTCCCCATCCCTCCCTTTGTCAGGGAAGGGGGTTGTGGCGCCTCCTTTGACAAGGGGAAGCCGGGAGGGGTTTCGCTCCAGCCGTTCCAGGTGCTTATGCGCGTTCTCGATCATGACAATGGCAGCGTCCACCATGGCGCCGATGGCAATGGCGATGCCGCCCAGGCTCATGATGTTGGAGTTCATGCCGAGCAGGCGCATGGCGATGAAGGCGATCAGCACGCCCACCGGCAGCATGATGATGGCCACCAGCGCGCTACGCACGTGCAGCAGGAACACCACGCACACCAGCGCGACAATCAGGCTTTCTTCCAGCAGCGTGGACTTGAGATTGGCGATGGCGCGTTCGATCAGGCCGGAGCGGTCGTAGACCGTTTCGATTGTGACGCCCTCCGGCAAGCCGCTGGCGACTTCGGCGATCTTGCTCTTGATGTTGTGGATGACTTCCAGCGCATTCTGCCCATAGCGTGCCATGGCAATGCCGGAGACCACCTCGCCCTCGCCGTTGAGTTCGGACAGCCCGCGCCGTTCGTCCGGGCCGAGCTCCACCCGGGCCACGTCGCGCAGCAGGACGGGGATGCCGCGGTCGCTCTTGATGACCAGCATCTCGATGTCCTTCCTGCCGCGCAGATAGCCCTTGCCGCGCACCATGAATTCCGCTTCGGCCATTTCGATGACGCGCCCGCCGACGTCACGGTTGGATTCGCGGATCACCTTGCTGACGTCGGTGATGTGCACGCCGTAGGCCTGCAGTTTGCGCGGATCGACCGTCACCTGATACTGCTGCACGAAGCCGCCGATGCTCGCCACCTCTGCCACGCCTGGCGCCTTGCTGAGCTGATAGCGCAGATACCAGTCCTGCAAGGTACGCAGCTCCGCCAGGGTGCGGTTCTTGGCCAGCACGGCATACTGGTATACCCAGCCCACGCCTGTGGCGTCGGGGCCGAGCCGCGGGGTAACGCCTTGCGGCAGGCTGCCGGAAAGCGAGGCGAGATATTCCAGCACCCGCGAGCGCGCCCAGTAGATGTCGGTGCCGTCCTCGAAAATGACGTAGACGAAGGAAGCGCCGAAAAACGAGAAGCCGCGCACCACTTTGGACTTGGGAACCGAGAGCATGGCTGTGGTGAGCGGGTAGGTGACCTGATCCTCCACCACCTGGGGCGCCTGGCCTGAGTACTCGGTATACACGATGACCTGCACGTCGGACAGGTCGGGCAGGGCGTCCAGCGGCGTTTTGAGGACAGCATAAATCCCGCCGCCGATGATGGCTGCGGTGGCCAGCAGCACCAGGAAAATGTTGCGCGCCGACCATTCGATAAGGCGGTTGAGCATTTCAGTGCTCCTTGTTAGCAGAATCGGCTGCCGCTTCGGGCTTGGATTCTTTGCTTACCAGGCTACTGAAAGCGGCTTTGAGATTGCTTTCCGAGTCGATCAGGAAGTTGGCGGAGACCACGACTTTTTCGCCTTCGCCCAGTCCTTCCAGCACTTCGACAAAGTCATTGCCCTGGCTGCCAAGCCGGACGTCGCGCGGTTCGAAGCGCCCTTCGGCCAGTTCCACCAGCACACTCTGGCGTTTGCCGCCGTAAATCACGGCGGATGTGGGAATGGTCAGCACTTTGCCCTTGCTGGGCACGCTCAGTTCGATGTCGGCGTACATGGCGGGTTTGAGCAGCATGCCGGGGTTGGACATTTCCAGACGGACCGGCACGGTGCGCGTCTGGGCATTCAGGGTGGGGTAGACGTAGGTCAGCCTTGCCTCGAATTCCTTGCCGGGATAGGCGTTGAAACGGACCCTGGCCGTCTGCCCCGATCTGACCATGGCCAGATCCTGTTCGAATACATCGGCCAGAACCCAGACCGAGGACAGATCCGCAATCTGGTAAAGCACGTCGCCCGGCATGAAGCGCATGCCCTGCACGGCTTTTTTCTCCATGACGATGCCGCTGGCCGGGGAGCGGAAGGTGAGGGTATGCCGCGCTTCAGGGTTCTGACTCAGCGCCTTGAGCTGCTCGGCCGAGATGTCCCAGTTTTTCATGCGCGCCAGGCTGGCATCGGCCAACTGTTTCATGCCGGCTCTTGCTTCCGGGCTGGCGTTGGCCAGAGCCTGCTGACCCTGGGCTGCAATCGCGTATTCTTTCTGTGCAGAAACCAGCTCCGGGCTATAGACTTCAAGCAGGGGCTGGCCGAGCTTAACCAGTGCGCCTGTGGTGTTGACGTGCAGGTGCTCGATCCAGCCCTCGAACTTGGGCGCAATGGTATAGGTCAGGCGTTCATTGGCTTCGACCCGGCCGACGGCATGGACAGTTCGGGACAATTCGCGCAGTGCGGCTGCTTCGGTGCGCACGCCCAGCTTCTGGATTTTTTCGGTGCTGATTTTTACCTGTCCGGCTGCGTCGGGGTTGCTGCTTTCTTCATCTTCATAGACCGGAATATAGTCCATACCCATTTCGTCTTTCTTGGGGGAAGTCGAAGTGTCCGGTTGCCCCATCGGGTTGCGGTAGTAGAGAATTTTTCGTTCTTTCTTGGCAATGTCAGGCGTGTGTGTGGGCGTGGGTGGATTTGAGACGGCTTGTCTCGTGCCCAGCCAGAAACCTCCACCCAGTGCAATACTGGTCATGACAGCCAGCAAAGCGATTGTTGTGCTTGTTTTCATAAGTCTTCTCCCAGCAGGCGTTCGATTTCGGCCAGGCGCTTTTGCGCTTCGCCCTGGGCCTTGAGTACATCCAGTTTGGCTTTAAGCATCAGGCGCTGGGCATCCAGCAATGTTGCAAAATTCACTTTGCCGTTTTCATATCCGGCCAGCGCAGCCTTGAAGCTTAGATCTGCCTGCGGCAACTGGCTGTTTTGTGCGAGTTTCTCGATCTGGCGTGCGGCTTCCAGCTCGGCAATGTTTTCTGCCAGATCCGCCAGCAACTGGTTCTGGGTGGCATCCCTGCGCGATTCGGCTGCCGCCAGCATGGACTGGGCCTCGCGCTCCTGTGAGCGGCGGCTGGATTGTTGCAGCGGAATGTTGAACTCGACCATCACGCCCCATGCGTCGACACGGTTGCCGGTTTGCAGCGGGGAAATACCGAGATTGAAATCGGGGTAACGATTGCGATAGACCAGCTCGCGGCTTTTCGCGGCAGCATTGACGCGTTCAGACTCGGCAGACAGTTGCGGATTCCGGCTGCGCAAATTGTTTTGCATAGCCGTCTGGTCCGGTTTTTCCATTGAGGGCAGATTGCGCAGCATGGCGGGTTCGGCCAGCGGTGCTGTGGCTGGACGATTGAGCAGGGCATTCAGCCTGATTTTCGAATGGTGAACCGACTTCTCCAGTTCCACCAGATCGCTGCGAATCGCGGTCTGCTCAAGCTGTGCCCGGATGGCGTCCTGTTGCGGGACGAGGCCGCTGGCATAACGCGCCTGGGCAATGTTTTCCAGCCGCAGTGTCAGGTCGAGCAACTCCCGGGTCAGGACTTCGGCGCGGGAAAAAACATAATACTGGGCAAAGCCGGTCTTGATGCGTGCAGCCAGATCTTCCCAGCCGGCGTTGACGCGATTCCGGGCCTGTCGTTCCTCGGCGCCTGCAATATCGCGCCTGAGGTCGCGTTTTCCCCAGAAGGGAATGGCCTGTATCAGCGTGTATTTTGTGCTGCCGGCCGTGCCCGGTAGAAGATCGATGCTGGAGGCCGCTCCCTGCCGGGTAATATCCTGCAATTCCGTGCGCAGGATCGGGTCCGGCAAGGCGCCGGCAGTATGCGTTCTTTCTGTAGCGGCTTGTGCTTCATGCCTCATCGCATTGAGCTCTGGATTCGCGTCACGGGCCAACTTCAGCAGGCTTTCGACATTTGAGCCCGGCAGGGGGTCGGCAACTGCAGGCAGCGCAAACAGCAGGGCGAGAAAAACCGCCGCTCCCTGTGCGTATAAACGGCTAATGGGTTTCATGGCCGTGGTTCTCCAAGGGCTGGGCAGCGGGCGGCGCGAGGTCGCCCGCCTGCCGGGTTTACTTGACGGTTTCGATGTGAGAAATCACATAACCGGCGGTAGGGTCCTTGGTGAGGCCGAAGGAAACTGTCTGGCCAGATTTGACGGCAGAAAGCATTTTCCGGTCAGCAACCTTGATATCCATGGTCATGGCGGGCCACTTGAGGGCCGGAATGGCTTCATGGGAAATATTCACTGTTCCGGCATCGTTGTTGATTGTATTGATTGTGCCCTTGCCGCTGGCAATATCGGCGGCATGGAGGGAGAAGGCCGCCAGCATGGCGAATGCGGCGATGAAAATGTTCAGCGCTTTTTTCATGATATTTTTTCCTTGATGAGATGCGTCATCCACGCAAATGGCTCAGCAGTCCACTGCATGGCATTCGGGGTAAAGCGGAAAAGCTCAGGAAAAAAGTGCGAGAGGGGGCCGCTGCAATTGTTCAGGAAAAAACAGGGTGAACGAGAGTTTCAACGGAGGTTGAAACATCCTGTTGCTGTCCACCCCAAGCACAAGAGGTGCGACAATCAAAGCCGGCTGGACGATCAGATGGCAGGAAAAACAGTTGTCGCAGGCCACACTGGTTTTGACGATGGAATTGTCTGCTTTCTGCTCATGATGGCATCCCTGATGCCCGGCAGCATCTATCCGGACGGTTTCTTTCTCATGCTGGTGCGCGCAAAAGGACATGGACTCGCCTGCATAACCCTGCAAGGGGAGCCATACGAGCATGAACATGAGTAGCAGGCGGGTGAGGCAGATTTTCATGAAACCGCTTGAATCAAGGTGGAATTGAAACCAATATACTTGCGACCTGCGCGCAACGCAACTGGTCCATTCGCGAACAGATGATCGTTGCATGTTCTAACCCGATCGCGTCTGAGCGTGCTTGACATGTAAGATACGTCCGGCACAATGAAACGAGGCATGGAGGAGGGCGGCGAAAGGGAGCGCGATCATGTTTGAAAAATTGAAATCCATATTCAAATCGCAGCCGGATGAGCCGGCAAGGACAGAAGAAAAACCTGTCCTGCCGGAGCCTTTGCCGGATTTGTCTGTGGAAGATAAACCTGATGTGTCGCCCTATGATGCCAAGCGGGTGGATACCGGCGAGGCCGTGGCTCAGGATGTGGTCACCAGCCTGCTCGATATCGAAACCTACGGCCAGCGCAATGATGCTGTGGCGTTGCGGCTGCGATTTCTGCGGCGCGAACCGGTGCTGGATCGCGCTGAACATCTGATCGGTTATGAACTGGCGCTGCGCAACCGGCATTCGCTGGCGGATAAAAAGCCGGATGAAACGGTGATGCTGATGAATGACCAGATGCTCATCAAGAGCATTCTGGATCTCGGTGCCGAACGCCTGTTGCAGGGCAAGTTGGCATTCATCAATATTTCTCCCGTCATACTCGACCATCCTTTGCTTGAGCGCCTGCCCGGCCACAACATGGTGCTCGTTTTACAGCCGCAGACAGAATTTGCGGAGCAGATCCTGCTGCGTTGCCGCGAATTGAAGGAGCGGGGTTTCCGTTTTGCTGTGGATAATCCACGTAACAGCCCGGAATTCTTACCCTGGTGCCAGATTGCCGATTATGTGCGTTTCGATATTTCGAGCAGCGATGCGCTGGCACTGGGCAAGGAAATCGTTGCGATCCTGAAGGAGGCGATACGCCCCCTGATTGCGGTTGGAGTGAATTCGGAAGAGCATCTGGAAGCCTGCCGCAAGCTCTCGTTCAATTACTTCGCCGGTTATTACTTCACGAGGCCGAAGTTTTCTGGCCCACATCGTCTGGATAACCACCGGCTCAAAGTGATCGAATTGCTCAATATGGTGCGCAGCCATGCCGAGATCAAGGATCTCGAGGCGAGCGTAAAGCATGATGCGGCGCTGACCTACAAAATTCTGCGCTACGTCAATTCTCCCGTAAATGGCTTGCGCCAGGAGATTCGCTCCATTGCCCATGCGATGACGCTGCTGGGCTATGACCAGCTTTATCGATGGCTGACCTTGCTGCTGTTCGCCAGCGAGAAAGCCGACTCGCGTAGCCAGGTGCTGCTGAAGAATGCGCTGGTTCGCGCACGCATGGTGGAACTGCTGGGCAGGGAAAAGATTACCGGAGCGGATCAGGACGGCTTGTTTCTGGTGGGCATTCTTTCGCTGCTCGAGGCATTGCTGAACGTTCCGATGGAGCAGGCGCTGGAGAATTTCCACTTGCCGCAGCAAGTGTCGCTTGCGCTGCTGAAAGGCGAGGGGATTTATGCGCCGTATCTCGATCTTGCCATGGCTTGCGAAGAATTCGAGCAGGAGCAGATTGAATTGCTTGCCTCCGTTTGCGGCCTGGATGCCGCCAAAGTCAACGCTGCGCATGTGGATGCGCTGGTTTGGGCGGAAGAAGTCGATCGATAAAGTAGTTTGACGTGAGCTTCACGTTTAAATAAGATAGTAATCAATTACTATCTTTGGATATTTGATGCAAGTCAACTCGAAGCACCTGCCCGCCGATGAACGCCGGACCGTTACTGTCGAGACGGTTGTGGAACTGGCTGCAGAGCAGAATCCCAGCGACATCACCACCGCAGCAATCGCCAGAAAAATGAATCTGACCCAGGGCGCGCTGTTCCGGCATTTTCCCAGCAAGGATGCGATCTGGCAGGCCGTAATGGAGTGGGTAGCGGAACGCCTGATGGCGCGCGTGGATCAGGCGGCAGATACGGCCGCAAGCCCTTTGGCGGCGCTGGAGGCCGTGTTCATGGCGCATATCGAATTCGTGTCAGCGCATCCCGGCGTGCCGCGCATGCTGTTCGGCGAATTGCAGCGTCCTGCGGATTCCTTGCCCAAGCGCGTGGCGCGCACGCTCATCCGTCGATATGCGGAGCGGTTGTCAGGGCTGATCGAAGCCGGCAAGACATGTGGCGAACTGGATGCGAGGGTGAATGCAGGTGCTGCCTCTACTCTGTTTATCGGCATGATCCAGGGTCTGGTCATGCAATCGATGCTGGCAGGTAACACCCGGCATATGCAGGTAGAAGCGCCGAATGTATTTGAAATCTATCGCCGGGGTATTGAGGTGGCTCGATGAAAAGTTTAATTGCCAACCGACGCAAGCTATTCCTGATCTTGTTTCTGGTTTTTCTGCTGGGTTTATTCGGCTTTGTCGCCCTGCGTTCCGGGCCCTTGGCGCCGGTTCCCGTCACGGTGCTGAGCGTGAAGCAGGAATCCGTTACGCCCGCCCTGTTCGGCATCGGTACGGTCGAGGCCCGTTACGCTTATTTGATCGGCCCGACTTTTGCCGGACGGGTCAGGCAGGTCGGTGTTCAGGTGGGCGACCGGGTCCAGGCCGGTCAGGTGGTGGCTGAAATGGACCCCGTAGATCTGGATGATCGTGTCAGTTCACAGCAGGCTGCGATTAGCCGCGCCCAGGCTGCCGTGCTGGCGGCAGAAGCCCAGATGCGCGATACGGCTGCGCGCAAGGCGTATGCCGAGGCGCAGGTGCGACGCTATGAAGACTTGTTGCAGAAGCATTTTGTCAGCGCTGAGGCGGTCGATGCCAAACGTCAGGAACGTCAAGTGACCGAAGCTGCTTTCGCCTCGGCCAGCGCCAACCGTGATGCGGCCCGGCAGGACGTGGCGCGCATCCGGGCCGACCGCGATGGCCTGGCCCAGCAGCGTGCCAGCCTGCGCCTGCTTGCGCCGGTGAATGGCCTGGTGGTGGCGCGCAATGCTGAATCCGGCACGACTGTTGTGGCGGGGCAGGCCGTGGTGGAAGTGATTGATCCGGCCAGCCTGTGGGTCAATGTGCGGTTCGATCAGTTGCGCGCATCCGGGCTGAGCGCCAGATTGCCTGCCAGCATCATGCTGCGTTCGCAAGGCCAGCAGAAACTGGCCGGCCGGGTGGAGCGCGTGGAGCCGCGCGCGGATGCCGTTACCGAGGAAGCGCTGGCCAAAGTCGTGTTCGAGCGCGTGCCTGAAACCTTGCCGTCTGTCGGCGAGCTGGCTGAGGTCACGGTGGTCCAGCCCGAACTGCCTGCTGCGCCGGTGGTGCCGAACGCTGCCCTCAAACGCCAGAATGGTAAAACCGGCGTGTGGCGGGTCGAGAATGATAAACTCAATTTTACTCCGGTCAGGACGGGCGCCTCTGATCTCGATGGCCGGGTGCAGGTTCTGCAGGGACTCAAGGCGGGTGATCGTGTGGTGGTATACAGCCAGCGCGAAATCAATGAGAACAGCCGTATCAAGATCGTCGATCATCTGGTGGACAGTAAGCCATGATCAGCCTGGCAGGGCGCGATATTCTTCACGCCTGGGGCAAGTTCGTTTTTACCGGGGTCGGCCTGGGTCTGCTGATTGGTGTGACCCTCACCATGGCCGGGGTGTATCGCGGCATGGTGGACGATGCCAAGGTGTTGCTCGGCAATAGTGGTGCTGACCTGTGGGTGGTGCAGAAAGATACTCTCGGCCCCTATGCCGAGTCGTCCAGCCTTTACGACGACGTCTATCGTGGCATGCTTGGCATGCCCGGCGTTGAACGCGCCGCCAATGTGACCTATCTCACCATGCAGGTGCGTCATGGCGAGCGCGATGTCCGGGCCATGGCCGTAGGTATCGTTCCTGACGGGCCAGGAGAACCGGCTTATCTGATCGCCGGGCGTCAGATCACCCGCGGTCACTACGAGGCCGTGGCCGACAAAGCGACAGGTTTCAGCCTTGGCGAGCGCATTCGGATTCGTCGCAATCATTACACCGTAGTGGGCCTGACGCGGCGCATGGTGTCGTCGAGCGGCGATCCGATGGTGTTTATCCCGCTCAAGGATGCCCAGGAAGCCCAGTTTCTTAAAGATAACGATGCCATCGTCCAGCAGCGCCGCCGTACCACAGCCAACCCGGCATTCAACCGTCCCGGCGTGCCCGGCCTGCTGGACGCGGTGATCGCCTCGCAAAGCAGCAACGCTTTTGTCAACGCGGTGCTGGTGCAGATCAAACCCGGCTACGCAGCTGAAGAAGTGGCTGAGCCCATCCGCCGCTGGAAGCGCCTGCAGGTCTATACCCGCGCACAGATGGAAGAAATTCTGGTGGCCAAGCTGATTGCCACTTCAGCCAAACAGATCGGCATGTTCCTGGTCATTCTCGCCATCGTCAGCGCGGCCATCGTGGCCTTCATCATTTATACCCTGACCCTCGGCAAGATTCGAGAAATCGCGGTGCTGAAACTGATCGGCACGCGCAACCGCACCATTGCCGGCATGATCCTGCAACAGGCGCTGGGCCTCGGCATGATCGGTTTCGTGGTGGGCAAGACGGCGGCCACTTTCTGGGCGCCGCTGTTTCCCAAATATGTGTTGCTCGAACCCGGCGATGCGGCGCGCGGGTTTGCCGCGGTGCTGGTGATCTGCGCGCTGGCCAGCGTGCTGGCGATTCGTGCGGCGCTCAAGGTCGATCCGGCGGAGGCGATCGGTGGCTGACCCGCAAGGCTACGGCATCCATATCGAAGGCTTGAAGAAGCGTTACGGGGCTGGCGATACCGCTGTCGATGCGCTCAGGGGCGTAGATATGCAGGTTGCGCCCGGCGAGGTGGTCGGATTGGTGGGGCCTTCCGGCTCGGGCAAGACGACGCTGCTCAAATGCCTTGGTGCAGTGATCGAGCCCACCGGCGGGCGCATGACGCTCGGCAGCGAAGTGATTTACCATGATGGCTGGAAGATCGGCGACCTGCGCGCCCTGCGCCGCGACAAGATCGGCTTCGTGTTTCAGGCGCCTTATCTGATTCCGTTTCTCGACGTGACCGACAATGTCGCCCTGCTGCCCATGCTGGCGGGGCGGCCCAATGCCGAATCGCGCCAGCGTGCACTCGAACTGCTCGAAGCGCTGGATGTGGCCCATCGCGCCAAGGCCATGCCATCGCAGCTCTCCGGAGGCGAGCAGCAGCGCGTCGCCATCGCCCGTGCCCTGGTCAACCGGCCTCCAGTCATTCTTGCCGATGAACCCACCGCGCCGCTCGACAGCGAACGGGCGCTGGCTGTGATCCGCATCCTCAACCGGATGGCACAGCAGTACCAGACCGCCATCATCGTCGTCACCCACGACGAAAAGATTATTCCGACATTTCGGCGCATTTACCATATTCGTGATGGTCAGACGCATGAAGAGGTGGGAGAGGGACGGAATTTTAAATGAGCTTCTGTTCATGTGCGCTAGAACGGTCACTATCGTTGTCACCGGGAATTCCATAATCTTCAAGGAACATTTCTGCGGTGTTCATTGACGAATCGCGCTATTCTATTCGGCCGCGTCTATGCTCTGAAAAGGGCAGGGCAATTTCATGCCGATCGGCAAACCCATTGAGGTGTAACAGTGAAAAGAAGCTTGGGTAAAAAAATAGCATTCGGTTTTTCCATATTTTCTTTTATAAGCTCTATTGTGTCGGTGGCGATATTTGCCTTTGCTTATTCTGCGCGAGGTGCCGCCGACCCGATCGTTGCCAGCCTGCTCGCCATCATCATTTTCCTCGCGAGTTGCGGCGTGGTGCTTTTCTATATAGGACAGCCGCCGCGTTATGAATTGCAGCCTTGGGATCCGGACCTGGAAGGTAAGGCTGGACGAAACCCCGGTTCGCCCCTATAATTGCCGCCTTCCATCAGGAGAGGTGGATGAGCGGTTTAAGTCGCACGCCTGGAAAGCGTGTTTAGGATAATATCCTAACGCGGGTTCGAATCCCGCCCTCTCCGCCAAATCAATAACTTGCGGCAATTGCAAATTAACGCAAGCAACTCAAAACTACCACGCTGCCACACTTCAGTGTGGCAAATTTGTGGCAAAAATCCCAATCGTTGAAACAGCGGCAACCAGAAACAACTCGTTTGCGTTCGGCTGCCATGGGGCTGGATGCCGCTCGACACAATCTACCCGCGCTCCGCGAATAAGTCCCTCAAACTGCGTGGCTCGAAATACAGGACAAGCTCTGCGCCGTTGCGGATAAGCTCCACGATGTTGATAGCGGGTGACATGCCAACAGTAGTTTTGACTGTCCAAGTTGCGGAACTGCTGCCGCCTGGAACGGAGCCCGATGTGTAATCTGTGGAGCGCTGAATGATGATTAATGCCTCTGGGACACCACAGAAGCCTCTCAAGAAACACCACCCAAGTAACTGATTGCAAATCACCTCAACATGCGGGCTCTTCAGCGGCAACGAGTTTCAAGCCCATTTTTTCGGCACGCTGGGCCAATTGCCGCAGTACCCGTTCGCGGTAGTGCTGACGCCACAGCGAGCACAACGCGCACACTTCGTCGCCAGGCCGAAACGCCCCGCTGAGCAAGCCGTAGGTCATGAGTTGTTGCAGCCACTGACAGTCCAGTACGTCGGATTTGCGGCCCGAGACGTTCTTCACATGACGCGCGTTGACCAGCAGTACGGTGAAGCCGCGAGACTCCAGCAATTCGAAAAAGGGAATCCAGTACACCCCGGTGGATTCCATCGCGACGGTATCCACGCCGCAGGCCTTGAGCCAGTCGGCCAGGGCATGGAGGTCAACCGTGAAGCTGGGAAACTCCCGCACTGGTTCGTCATCCCGGTCAGGCGGTACGGCGACATAGTGGGAGGCGCTGCCGATGTCGATGCCGGCTGCGTTGGGGTGGGTGATCGTCAGGGCGGCCCGGGACTTGCCCGGCTTGAGGGGGAAACTACGATTGCGTTGTGCCATGGCTTGCTCCAAGCATTCAGTTTGGAATGGGGCGCCACATCGGGTACGTCGTCTAGCTCACTCTCTCAAACGGGATATCGGCCCAGCGGCTGCGAACCGCCGAGCCGATTCACCAATGTCGATGACGTCACCCAGGACCACGCTAACCCGCGGGCAATTTGCACCATTGCTACATCGGTCTTCCGCAGCGCCGCATTCCACTTTGCCACAGCCGCAACGGCATGTGTTTCATCGGCGCGATTTGCGGCATAGGGCCGATTACTACGCTAACCCGGCAGTCGAGCGGGACAGCCAAAAGCTGCGTTTTGGTTCCCTCCGCTACGCTTCGGCTGCCCCTCACTTCCACGTTCTTGACAGCTTTGTAACGCATTGCAGACGTTGATGCAGAAGGTCGCGACCGGCAGCAACGTGTCGAAAATGGACAAATGTAAACTGCTTCAACAAGTCCAGTTGTGATCAGCGATAGCCATCCGTTGATTTTCAGGGCCCTTGACCTTCCAGCTTACAACACCTTCCTGACGTTCTTGATGCCATCGTCTTCCGGGCTGGTTTCGATGCTGAAACCTAGCCTTGTCATGAGTTTGAGCATATTGCGGTTGTTGCCGAGCACTTCGCCTTCCATGATTTTCAGGCCCTTGGAGCGGGCGGCATCCATCAGTGCGGTCATGAGTTTCTGGCCCAGCCCCTTTCCGCGCATGCTGTCGGCGACCACCAGGGCGAATTCGCAGCTATCTCCGTCGGGGTTGATAGCGAAGCGCGTCACCCCGAGCTCGGTTTCCCTGCCATGTTCGCTGGTGACGGCGATGAGGGCCATTTCGCGGCTGTAGTCGATCTGGGTGAAGCGCGCCAGCATGTCCGGCGACAGTTCCTGTACGCTGCGCATGAAGCGGAAATAGCGCGATTCCTCGGACAGGTCGTGGACGAATTTCTGTTCCAGTTCGGCATCTTCCGGACGGATGGGGCGGATGGTGATGTCGGTACCGTCCGCCAGTTGCCAGTGGCTGACCAGGTGGGTGGGGTAGGGGTAGATTGCCATGTGGGCGTAGCGGTCGGCGCTGGGCTGTCGGTATTCCACCACCACACGCGCGTCGGCGGCCAGCGCGCCGTGTTCGTCCACGATCAGCGGGTTGATGTCCATTTCCATCAGCAGCGGCAGTTCGCACACCATTTCCGAGACGCGCAGCAGCACGCTTTCCAGCGCTTCCATGTTGGCCGGGGGCATGTGGCGGAAGGCGCCCAGCATCTTGGCGACGTGTGTGCCCTGGATGAGGTCCTTGACCAGGAAGGTGTTGAGCGGCGGCAGGGTGACGGCGCGGTCCCCCATGATCTCCACCGTGGTGCCGCCAGCGCCGAAGGTGATCACCGGGCCGAATACCGGGTCGTTGGTGACGCCGACCATGAGCTCGCGGCCGTTCGGCTTGACGATCATGGGTTCGATCGAGATGCCGTCCATGTGCGCATTGGGGCGGTTGTGCTGCACGTTCTCCATGATTTCATGGTAAGCGGCGCGCACTGCCTGGGCGTTGCCGAGGTTGAGCAGCACGCCGCCGGCATCGGTCTTGTGGGTGATGTCACGCGAGTTGACTTTCATCGCTACCGGGAAACCAAGCTGCTCTGCGATCAGCAGCGCCTCGTTGGGGCTGCGCGCGACCATGGTTTTTGCCACCGGGATATGGAAGGCCGAAAGCAGCGCCTTGGATTCCATTTCGTTGAGCACCTTGCGCCGCTCCAGCAGGGCGCCGTCGATGACCATGCGCGCGCCTTCGACATCCGGTTCGAGGTGATGGGAAAGCGGCCCCGGCATTTGCAGCAGGAGTTTCTGGTTGCGGTAGTAATCCGAGAGGTAAGAGAACACCTCAACCGCCGGTTCCGGAGTGCGGAAGCTGGGTTTTCTGGCTTTGGCAAAGGCCGCGCGCGCTTCCGCCACCTGGGAATCGCCCATCCAGCAGGCCAGCAGGGGCTTGCTGTACTGGCTGGCAAGCTCAATCACTACGTTGGCGGCTTCCAGCGGTTTGGTCATGGCTTGTGGTGTCAGGATAGCAAGCACGCCATCGACATTGGTGTCTTCCAGGCAGGCCTTGACGGCATGGTGATAACGGTCGGCCTGTGCATCACCGATGATGTCGACCGGATTGGCGTGCGGCCAGTTGGGCGGCAGCACCTGATTGAGCTGTTCGATGGTAGCGTCGGACAGCGTGGCAATGGCCAGCCCCAGGTCCGAGGCACGGTCAGTCGCCATCACGCCAGGCCCGCCGCCGTTGGTGACGATGGCGAGGCGGTTGCCGACCGGGCGGAAGCCGGATGACAGTGCCTTGGCGGCAGCAAAGAGCTGGGTGATGGTCTGTACCCGCACCACGCCGGCGCGGCTGACTGCGGCATCGAACACATCGTCCGAGCCCACCAGCGAGGCGGTGTGCGACATGGCGGCCTTCGATCCGGCAGCGTGGCGCCCGACCTTGACCAGGATCACCGGCTTGATGCGGGCGGCGGCGCGGATCGCGCTCATGAAGCTGCGCGCATTGCGGATGCCTTCGATGTACAGCAGGATGCTCTGGGTTTTTACATCGGAAACCAGATAATCCAGGATTTCGCCAAAATCCACATCGGCGGAAGACCCCATCGACACCACGCTGGAAAAGCCGACATCGTTGCTCTGAGCCCAGTCGAGAATGGCGGTGCAAAGCGCGCCGGACTGGGAGATAAAGGCGAGATTGCCGGTGTTGGCGCCGCCCTTGTTGAAGGTGGCGTTAAGCCCGATCGAAGGGCGCATTACGCCAAGGCAGTTGGGGCCGATCAGGCGGATGCCGTAAAGATGGGCGTTGTCCAGCACGGCCTTTTCCAGCGCCTGGCCCTGTGGGCCGGTCTCGCCGAATCCGGCAGTGATGATCACCGCTGCCTTGACGCCATGCTTGCCGCAATCTTCGATGATATCGGGCACGGTCTGGGGCGGAGTGGCGATGACCGCCAGTTCCACCGGCTGTCCGATATCGGCGATCGAGGCATAGGCCTTGTGCCCCTGAATTTCCGGGCTCTTCGGGTTGATGGGGTAAAGGCCGCCCTGATAGCCGCTTTCGATCATGTTCTGGAATACGATCTGGCCGATGGAATCGACACGCTCGCTGGCGCCGAATACCGCGACAGATTTTGGCGCGAAAAGGGGATTGAGGTAATGTTGGCCCATGATTTTGTGGTCCTGATGAGAGAAGCAGTAATATACAATTGCTATATGACGATTGTGCCACATAATTGGCCCGATAGTCTTATATAAGACCAGATGGTGAATTTTTATGCTGACCGCCTATATCACACACCCCAGTTGCCTGCGGCACGATAATGGTCCACACCACCCCGAGTGTGCGGCCCGTCTCCAGGCCATCGAGGATCAGCTGATTGCCTCCGGCCTGCTGCAGTTTCTACGACATCATGACGCGATTGCTGCGACACGTGAACAACTGCTGCGCGTGCATGCGGCAACCTATCTGGACCTGATTGAAGCGGCTTCCCCAGTGGAGGGGCTAGTCGAACTGGATGGCGATACCTGCATGAACCCCTTTACCTATGAAGCGGCTTTGCATGCTGCAGGGGCGGTGACGATGGGGGTGGATCTGGTGATGGCGGGGCAGGTGGAGAATGCTTTCTGCAATGTTCGCCCTCCCGGACATCATGCCGAGCGGGCGCGCGCCATGGGGTTCTGCCTGTTCAACAATGTTGCCGTAGGCGCGGCCCATGCCCTGCGGCACCACGGCCTGCAGCGGGTGGCCATTGCCGATTTCGATGTGCACCATGGCAATGGCACGGAGAATATTTTTCATGACGATCCACAGGTGATGCTGTGCTCCACTTTTCAGCACCCTTTCTACCCCAATTGCGGTGCAGAAAGCGGCAATGAACACATCATCAATGTGCCACTGGCCGCAGGCACGGATGGGGCTGGATTTCGCGCTGCTGTGACAGAACATTGGTTGCCCGCACTGGAGCGCTTTCAGCCCGAATTTCTGCTAATCTCCGCGGGCTTCGACGCACACCGGGATGACGATATGGCCATGCTGCGACTGACCGAGGCGGATTACGTCTGGGTGACCGAAGAATTGAAGAAGCTTGCGGAGCGCCACGCCAGGGGGCGCATCGTGTCTGTACTTGAAGGGGGATACGAATTGCACGCTCTGGGACGCAGCGCAATGACGCATATAAAAACCTTGAGTGGATTGTGATATAAGCACAGTAATTCGTTGAAACAATAGGAAATGATTATGTTGCCTACGGAAGAAGTGACGCAAATACTTGAACAGGCCGAAGTGGTTTTCTCTGCATCCGAGGTGGCTATCGGACTGGAGCGCATGGCGCTGGAGATTTCCCGCCAACTGGCAGACCGTTATCCGCTGGTACTGTGCGTGATGGGCGGGGCAGTGGTTTTTGCCGGACAGTTGCTGCCCAGACTGGCTTTCCCTCTGGATTTTGATTACGTGCAGGCATCGCGTTACGGTGAGGCCATCCGGGGGGGGCAGATCATGTGGAAAGTGCCGCCTCCCGCGAATGTCAAAGGGCGTGTGGTGCTGGTGCTGGATGATATTCTGGACGAGGGAATCACGCTGGCGGAAATCCACCGCTGCGTGATGGAACTGGGTGCGAGCGAGTGTTATAGCGCGGTGTTCGTGAACAAGCAGACTGGCAGGGCCAAACCCATTCAGGCCGATTTTGTCGGACTGGAAGTGCCTGACCGCTATGTGTTCGGTTATGGAATGGATGTACATGGTGCGTGGCGCAATCTGCCCGCAATTTATGCTTTGAAAGAGGATTGATAATGCTTGGAATCATCGGGGGAAGCGGTCTGACGCAAATATCCGGTCTGGAGGAAGTGCGGCGCAAGGTGGTGAGAACGCCCTATGGCGAACCTTCCGGCGCACTGATCTTCGGCAAGATCAATGGCAGGGAAGTCGTTTTTCTGGCGCGTCACGGTCATGGACACACCATCCCGCCGCATGAAGTCAATTACCGGGCCAATATGTGGGCGATGCATGCCGAGGGTGCAAAAGACGTGATTTCCATCGCCACCGTCGGCGGCATTCATGCCGACATGAAGCCTGGCGCCATCGCCATTCCCGATCAGATCATCGATTACACCTGGGGACGAAAAGGCACCTTTCACGACTGCCAGGAAAAATGCGGAGGAAAATCGGTCGTGCATATCGACTTCACCTGGCCATATTGCGACGAGATGCGGCAGTTGTGCATGCAGGCTTGCCGACAGGCGGGAGAGTCGTTCATTGACGGTGGCGTTTATGCCGCTGTGCAGGGGCCGCGCCTGGAAACGGCTGCGGAAATCAACCGCCTGGAACGGGATGGCGCCACCATGGTAGGCATGACCGGCATGCCGGAGGCTGCGTTGGCGAGAGAACTCGGCTTGTGCTACGCAGCGCTGACGGTGTCGGCCAACTATGCTGCCGGGCGTGGTTCAAGCTCGCACAAGATTGCTTACGATGAAGTGGATACGATCCTCAAGCAGGCTATGCAGCGGGTGCTGAAAGTTCTCAATCAGGTCGTCGAACTTCGTGACAGTTAGAACCGTACTCAGAATGGGTGATGCGCGCCTGCTGGAAGCCGCCCGGCCGGTGGCGGCATTCGATACGCCTGAATTGCGCGCGCTTGTCCTGGATATGCGCGAAACCATGGCCGCGCTTAATGGCGCAGGTCTTGCGGCACCACAGATTGGAGTCGGGCTGCAGGTGGTGATTTTTGGTGTGGCGGAAAATCCACGTTATCCGGATGCGGAAGCAGTGCCGGATACGGTGTTACTGAATCCAGAGCTGCAATCTATTGGCGATGAGATGGAGGATGGCTGGGAGGGGTGTCTGTCTCTGCCCGGTATGCGGGGCAAGGTTTCGCGCCACAAGCATTTACGTTACCGCGGTTATGATCTGACAGGAAAGCCCATCGATCGTACAGTCTCAGGCTTTCATGCGAGGGTGGTGCAGCACGAGTGCGATCATCTGGTGGGGGTTCTCTACCCCATGCGCATGACCGACATGAGCCAGTTCGGTTTTACCGACGTGATGTTCCCGAATGCAGCGACAATTGACGAATAAATCGATTCGCTGAAAGGAAAATCCGGCAAGCCTTCAGAAATGCTTGTTACTGCGAATGGCAAGCACCTGATCGACCTGGTTACAGTCTCGGCGAAATCGACGTCTCCCTCAATGGCTGCCTGCAGAATGTCGTGGCTTTCGGCGATGCCGATAATCTGCTGCAGGTCGCCTTTGCATACCGGCAGTTGCGAATGAGGCGCTTCCCGCAGTAGCCTGAGATTGCGTTCGCTGGGGGGCAAGCAGATCCCCAGATAGGCGACATCGGCGGTCGGGGTCATGATGGCAGCCAGCCGGCGTTCTTCAAGGTGTCGTCGTCTCAGAAAACGGAAAATTAAGCACGGTAAGCCGCAAGCTCAAGTCTCATAAGACGAACGGATGTAACGCCCGCTTCAGGACACCGGTTGGCGCGCCAGCTCGACAAAGGCTTTCAAATAATCAATATTGGCGTCTGTTTCGCGCGCCCCGATAAAAATCTGCTTGGCAATTCCCTGTTGACCCAACCGTACAGGTACAAGCCCCATCTCGCTTGTATATTCCTCCACTAACCATCGTGGCAAAGCAGTTACACCCCGCCCGCTGGCGACCATCTGGAGCATGATGTCGGTCGTCTCGATAACTTTGTGGCGTTTGGGACTGATTCCTGCCGGCATGAGGAACTGGTTATAAATGTCCAGCCGGTCGGTTTTTACAGGGTAGGTGATCAGCACCTCGCCACTCAATTGTTCCGGATTGATATATTTTGATGTGGCCAAGGGGTGATGCTTGCTCACCACCAGCACCTGTTCATAATCGAACACCGGTTCGAAGATCAGACCCGGTTTATACAAGGGGTCCGGCGTCACCAGCAGGTCGATTTCGTAACCGAACAGTGCGCCGATGCCGCCAAACTGGAATTTCTGTTTGACATCCACATCCACGTCCGGCCACTGAGCCAGATATGGTGCAACGATTTTGAGTAGCCACTGATAACAGGGGTGGCACTCCATACCGATGCGCAATGTGCCGCGCTCGCCCTGAGCATACTGACGCAGGCGATCCTCCGCTTGATCCAGTTGCGGCAAAAGACGATTGGCAACCCCCAGCAAATACTGACCGGCCTGGGTGAGGCGCAGACTGCGCCCTTCTCGCAGCCAGACGTCGGTACCCAGCGCTTGCTCCAGTTTCTTTATCGTATGGCTCAGGGCGGATTGGGTCAGGTGCAGTTTTTTTGCTGCGGCGGTCAAAGAACCGTGTTGCGCGACGGCGCGGACGATTTCCAAGTGGGCGCGTTCCAGGATGGCCATGGGACCAGTAAACTCATGAATAAAGATAATCGATTTATGAAATTATATCATTTTTATTCATGTTTTGAGTTGGGTAACATGGTGCCACTTTCATCGTTCAAAGGCATTCCATCATGGCATTCACCCACAACCTCGGCTTTCCGCGCATCGGCGCTAAACGCGAGCTTAAGTTCGCTCTCGAATCCTACTGGAAAGGTCGATCGTCCCGTGAAGAACTTAAGGTGCTCGGCAAGGAACTGCGCCAGCGCCACTGGCAGGACCAGTCGGATTTAGGCTTGACGCCCGTCGGTGACTTCGCCTTCTACGACCAGGTGCTGGACATGAGCTTCACCTTGGGTAACCTCCCAGAGCGTGTGCAGGGTTTCCATGGGGATGCGCTGGACAACTATTTTCGTGTCGCCCGCGGCCGCTCGACCCAGTCCGCCGAAGAGAATGCACAGTGCTGCGGTGATGTGGCCGCCGGTGAGATGACCAAGTGGTTCGATACCAACTACCACTACATTGTCCCCGAATTCACCGCCGCTACTGAATTCAAGCTAGATGCCTCGCGCCTGCTGGAGCAACTGGCCGAAGCGAAAGAGCAGGGCATCAAGGCCAAGCCGGTGATCGTCGGCCCGGTAACCTACCTCTCCATCGGCAAGGCCAAGGACGATTCCGACAAGCTCGCGCTGCTGCCGCCCCTGCTACAAGTCTATGCCGAACTGCTGGAGACGTTGGCCGCCCAGGGTGTCGAATGGGTGCAGATCGACGAGCCCATCCTCGTGACCGAGCTAAATGCCGACTGGCAGCACGCCTTCAACAACGCCTACCATCAGCTCAAGAGCTGCCGTGTCAAGCTGCTGCTCGCCACCTATTTCGGGCAGCTGCTGGAGAACACCTATCTCGCCGCTAACTTGCCGGTGGCCGGCTTGCATGTGGACGCCATCAACGGGCGCGACGACGTCCAGCCGCTACTCAACCTGTTGCCTATACACAAGGTGCTCTCGCTGGGCGTCATCAACGGCCGCAACATCTGGAAGACCGACCTCAACGCCGTACTCGAATGGCTGCAACCGCTGCACGAGCGCTTGGGCGAGCGCCTGTGGATCGCGCCGTCCTGCTCGCTGCTGCACGTGCCTGTAGATCTGGATAGCGAACAGAAGCTCGACTGCGAGATCAAGTCTTGGCTGGCCTTCGCCAAGCAGAAGCTGGTAGAGCTGCGCGTGCTGGCCGTGGCGCTGAACCAAGGGCGTGATGCCGTCAAGGCCGAGCTGGAGGCCAATCGCGCCGCCATCGAAGCCCGCCGAAACTCGCCGCGCGTCAACAACCCGGCGGTCAAGGCAGCACTGGCCAAGATCACGCCGCAGCTGGGGCAACGCAGGAGCTTCTATGCCCAGCGCGCCGCCAAGCAGGCCGCGCTGCTCAAACTGCCAAAATTCCCCACTACCACCATCGGTTCCTTCCCGCAGACCGAGGAAATTCGACAGGCACGCAGCCAGTTCAAGGCCGGCGAAATCGACGATGCCTCCTATAATGCCGCCATGCAGGCCGAAATTGCCCGTAGCGTGGGTGAGCAGGAAGCCCTGGGTCTGGACGTGTTTGTCCATGGCGAAGCCGAGCGCAACGACATGGTGGAATACTTCGGCGAACAGCTCGACGGCTACGTTTTCAGCCAGTTCGGCTGGGTGCAGTCCTACGGTTCGCGTTGCGTCAAGCCACCCATCCTGTTCGGCGACATCAGCCGCCCGAAGGCCATGACCGTCGAATGGATCAAGTATGCGCAATCCCTGACGACCAAGCCCATGAAGGGGATGCTGACCGGCCCGGTCACTATCCTCAACTGGTCCTTCGTGCGCGACGACCAGCCACGCTCGGTGTCGTGCAAGCAGCTCGCCATGGCGATCAGGGAAGAAGTGCTGGCCCTGGAGAATGCAGGCGTGCGCGTGATCCAGATCGACGAGGCGGCGCTGCGCGAAGGCCTTCCGCTGCGCAAGGCGCAATGGAAGGAGTACTTGGGCTGGGCGGTGGAATCATTCCGCATTACCGCCAACGGCGTGGCGGACGAGACGCAAATCCACACCCATATGTGCTACTCGGAGTTCAACGACATTATCGCGGCCATCGCCGACATGGACGCCGACGTGATTACTATAGAAACTTCGCGCTCGGATATGGAATTGCTGGATGTCTTCGATCACTTCAAATACCCGAACGAAATCGGACCGGGTGTGTACGACATCCATTCGCCCAACATCCCGACCGAGCAGCACATGGTTGACCTGATGAAGAAGGCGGCCGAACGCATTCCCGCCGAGCGTCTGTGGGTTAATCCGGACTGCGGCTTGAAAACGCGTCAATGGGGCGAAGTGATTCCCGCGCTGAAAAACATGGTCGCAGCGGCGAATACCCTGCGTGCCTCGGCAGGCTGATCTGCTTCACTTCCGGCATCAACAGTTCCGGCCATGCGCCGGGACTTTTCAATTCAAGGACTCCATATGTTTGAACGCGCCAGCTACGCCGTTGACCAGATCGACCCCGAAATCTTCGCCGCCATCGAAAAGGAAAACCGGAGGCAGGAAGACCACATCGAGCTGATCGCCTCCGAAAACTACACCTCGCCGGCCGTGATGGCCGTGCAAGGTTCGCAGCTTACCAACAAGTACGCAGAAGGTTATCCCGGCAAGCGCTACTACGGCGGCTGCGAATACGTCGATATTGTCGAGCAGCTCGCCATCGACCGCATCAAGCAACTCTATGGTGCGGAAGCCGCCAACGTGCAACCCAATTCCGGTTCACAGGCCAACCAGGGCGTATTCTTCGCCGTGCTCAAGCCTGGCGACACCATTATGGGCATGAGCCTCGCCGAAGGTGGTCACCTGACTCACGGCATGGCGTTAAACATGAGCGGCAAGTGGTTCAATGTGGTGAGCTACGGTCTCAACGCACAGGAAGACATCGACTACGCAGCCCTCGAAAGCAAGGCCCGCGAGAGCAAGCCCAAGCTCATCATTGCCGGTGCTTCGGCTTTCGCGTTGCGTATCGACTTCGAGCGCATCGCGCGCGTGGCGAAAGAGGTCGGCGCGTATTTCATGGTGGACATGGCGCACTACGCCGGGCTAATTGCCGCCGGCGTCTATTCCAACCCCGTGCCGCATGCCGATTTCGTCACCACCACGACTCACAAGAGTCTGCGCGGCCCGCGTGGCGGCGTCATCCTGATGCGTGCCGAACATGAGAAAGCCATCAACTCCGCGATATTTCCCGGCATCCAGGGCGGCCCCTTGATGCACGTGATCGCCGGCAAGGCGGTCGCCTTCAAGGAAGCCATGACGCCCGAATTCAAGGTTTACCAGCAGCAGGTGGTGAAGAACGCCACTGTGCTGGCCCAGACCTTGATCGAGCGTGGCCTACGTATTGTCTCCGGTCGCACCGAGAGCCACGTCATGCTGGTGGACCTGCGTGCCAAGCGCCTCACGGGCAAGGAAGCTGAACGACTGCTGGGGCTGGCGCACATCACGGTCAATAAAAATGCCATCCCCAGCGATCCGGAAAAGCCCTTCGTTACCTCCGGCATCCGTCTCGGTACGCCCGCCATGACCACGCGGGGCTTCAAGGAAGAAGAATCCCGCCTGGTCGGTAATCTGATCGCGGATGTGCTGGATCATCCCGGTGATGAAGACCTGATCGCGGAGGTTCGCACCAAGGTTCTAGCCTTGACCCGGAAATTTTCTGTTTACCGGTAGGTAGGAACTGCTGATAGTGTTCCCACTTTCCTGGCCATCTGCGCGGGAGCTTTTCTTTAGCCAGTATTTGTGCCCCGTTTATGACAGATAAGCACCTGCTGAGGTTGCCATCTATTTGAAGAGCTGCCCGGATTGCCCATGCGTAAGCAATCCGTGCGTAAATCACTCTGGAATCTTATATTGCGCTTCCTGAAGTTTGGCCTGTGCTGCAGCCAGTCGAGCGATTGGCACACGCGGGCCGGAGCAGGACACATAGCTCAGTCCAATGTGGTGACAGAAATGGATTGAGCCGGGGTGGCCGCCATGCTCGCCACAAATGCCGACCTTCAGCTCGGGGCGGGTTTTGCGCCCGTTGTCCACCGCCATTTTCATCAGTTGCCCCACGCCCTTGATGTCCAGCACCTCGAACGGGTTATCCTGCAGGATCCCGGTTTCGTTGTAGGCGGGTAAAAATTTGTTTTCCGCATCCTCGCGACTAAAGGAGAAGGTGGCCTGGGTCAGGTCGTTGGTGCCGAAGGAGAAGAATTCGGCGGTCTCCGCCATGCGCCCTGCGCGCAGGCAGCCGCGCACCACTTCCATCATCGAGCCAAACTTGAATTTCACGTTGATGCCGTGGGTCAGCTCCACCAGCTTGTGGATGCGCTCGACATAGCTGTGGATGCGCGTCAGCTCCTCCACCGTGGCGACCTGCGGCACCATGATTTCGGGATAGATCTCGATGCCTTCCCGCGCGCACAGGGCCGCCGCTTCGAGAATCGCCTGGATCTGCATGGAGTAGATTTCGGGGTAAGTGATCCCAAGGCGCACGCCGCGGTGGCCCAGCATGGGATTGACTTCCGCCAGGGAGCGGACTTTTTTCAGGATGGTTTCCTTCTTGCTGATCACGTCATCTTCCAGATGCGAAGCCTTGAACGTGGTCAGGCCGCCCATCAGTTTGGTGAGGCCGTCGGCATATTGCTGGTAGAGTTTGGGATTAAGTAATTTCAGCGTGCCAGGAAGGTCTTCCAGCCCGTTGATGGTGTCGCTCAGCTGGTGCAGGTGGGCGATTTCCAGTTCGAGCTGCGCGGCAGTGGGCAGGAACTCGTGCATCGGCGGGTCGAGCAGGCGGATGGTGACTGGCAGCCCCTTCATGGCCTTGAAAATGCCGGTGAAGTCGGAGCGCTGGATCGGCAGCAGGCGGTCGAGTGCAGACTGGCGCTGCTCCGGCGTTTCGGCCAGGATCATTTCCTGCACGATGGGCAGGCGGTCGGTGCCGTTGAACATGCGTTCGGTGCGGCACAGGCCGATGCCCTTGGCGCCGAATTCACGCGCCCTGGCGGCGGATTCCGGCGTGTCGGCATTGGCCATGACTTTCAGCCGCGCCACTTCATCCGCCCAGCCCAGCAGTACACCCATTTCTGGCGAGAACTCGGCTTCCACGGTGGGAATTTCGCCCGCATAGACGTGGCCGGTGCCGCCGTTGATGGTGATGACATCGCCCTCGTGCAGGGTGGTGTCGCCGATGACTGCGCTGCGCAACTGGTCGTTGATCACGATCTGCTCGCAACCGGAAACGCAGGGCTTGCCCATGCCGCGCGCCACCACGGCAGCGTGCGAGGTCTTGCCGCCGCGGCTGGTGAGGATGCCCTGGGCCTGGAAGAAACCGTGAATGTCTTCCGGCTTGGTTTCCTCGCGCACCAGGATGATTTTCTCGCCGGCCCGGCCGCGGATTTCAGCCGTATCGGCATCGAACACGATCTTGCCTGAAGCCGCGCCGGGGGAGGCGGGCAGACCCTGAGCCAGGGATTTTCCCTTGAAGCTGGGTGACAGTTGCGGCACCAGCAACTGCTCCAGCACGGCGGGCTCGACGCGCAGCAGGGCGTGCTCCTTGCTGATCAGGCCTTCCTCGAACATTTCCACCGAGGTGCGCACCATGGCGCGGGCGTTCATCTTGCCGTTGCGGGTCTGCAGGCAGTAGAGCACGCTTTTCTCGATGGTAAATTCGAAATCCTGCACTTCCTTGTAATGCGACTCCAGCCGGTTGTGCAACTCCAGCAACTGGCGATAAATCTCAGGCATCTCCTGTTCCATCTCGGCAATGGCCCTGGGGGTGCGGATGCCGGCCACCACGTCCTCGCCCTGGGCATTGGTGAGGTATTCGCCATAGATCACGTTCTCGCCGGTGCCGGGGTTGCGGGTGAAGCCCACACCGGTGGCGGAATCGTTGCCCATGTTGCCGAACACCATGGTGCAGATGTTGACTGCGGTTCCGTTGGCCTGCTCCTTGGTGATCCTGAACTGCTTGCGGTAATCCACTGCGCGTTTTCCCATCCAGGAACGGAATACCGCACCCACGGAGATTTCCAGTTGTTCCAGCGGATCCTGCGGAAAGGGCTTGCCGCTGTGGCGCTCGACAATGGCGAGAAATTCGGTTGCAAGCTCCTTCAGATGCTCCGCGCCGAGATCGACATCCAGCGGTGCGCCATATTTGCGCTTGATGGCTGCCATGGTCTGGTCGAAATGTTCGTCGCCGATGCCCAGCGCGATCTTGCCGAAGAGCTGGATGAATCGGCGGTAGGCATCCCAAGCAAAGCGTTCGTTGCCGGTCTGCCTGATCAACCCCTGCAGTGAAGTTTCATTCAGGCCGAGATTGAGGATGGTGTCCATCATGCCTGGCATGGACATGGCCGAGCCGGAGCGTACCGACACCAGCAGGGGATTGTCGCTGCTGCCAAACCTTTTGCCGGTTTTCTGTTCCAGCGCTGCCATGCGGGCCCTGATGCCATCCATCAGGCCCTCCGGCAGCTGGTTCTTTTCCAGATAGGCAAGACAGGCATCGGTGCTGATGACAAAGCCCGGTGGCACGTTCAGCCCGATCTGCGTCATTTCGCACAGATTGGCGCCTTTGCCACCCAGCAGCATCTTGTTTTTACCGTCACCCTCTTCGAAGGCGTAAATAAACTTTTTGCTGTCGGTCATGGCATTTTCCAAGGAAAGTCGTAGATGAATTCTGCGACCAAATCCTGCTTCGTGACAAGCATGCTTGCACTTAAAATGCGAATCTGTTGTTGACAACGATTCTCATTATCAATTAAAGTTGGCCACAATAGATTTTTTCATGAATGTTAAGGAGACAGGTATGACCATTCTTATCGATGCATGGCTCGAAAGATGTGAGCCCATTTTGCGTGTGTGGAACTGTGACAGAAGGGAAGTGCTGGTCGAGTGGCGTGGTACAAACCTGAGAAATATGTTCGAGCAAGGCCTTCTTGAACTGGATGACCTCACTGATGGTGTGTGGTCCATGCTGCGGCAAACCGCTCCGGGTTAAAAAATTTGCAAATAAACAGTAACGATTCTTATTAACTATTTTTGAGGAAAAAATGAAAATTTCAAAACAGCTTTGTTCATTTGCAGGCGCAAGCCTTTTAGCAATTAGTTCCGTTACCGCAAACGCTGTCGAATACCCCATCGGCACGCCGCAGCAGCGTGGCGGGATGGAAATCGCCGCAGTTTATCTGCAACCGGTCGCCATGGAACCGGAAGGGGTAATGAAAAAAGCCGAGGAATCGGATGTCCACATCGAAGCGGATATTCATGCACTGGCCAACAATCCAAATGGTTTCGAGGAGGGGGCCTGGGTGCCTTATCTGATGATCAAGTATGAACTGAACAAGGTTGGCGGGCAGGAAAAAATCACTGGCGAAATGATGCCTATGGTCGCAAACGACGGGCCTCACTATGGCGACAACCTCAAACTTATGGGTCCGGGAAAGTACCGCGTTAAATATACCATTATGCCGCCGTCGGCCAATCCCCGTGCTCATTTTGGCCGCCATACAGACCGTTTGACAGGCGTTCGCCCCTGGTTCAAACCGTTCGACGTGGAATATGAATTCACCTACGTCGGGATCGGCAAGAAAGGGGGTTACTAAAGATGGCGAGGAATGCCCAATTTAAAATAAAAACCATTGCCATGGCGGCTGCAGTCATGTGTGCGACCCTGCCTGCCCACGGTGGAGAAGCTTCCCAGGAGGAGCTGCTTAAGGAGATGAAACGTCTTTCGGCGCGTCTGGAAAAACTGGAAAAGAACAACGCGGACCTTGAAAAAAAACTGCAAGTCCGGAATGAGCCACTGGCACCGCGAGTGCAGGCACTGGAGGATTACAACATCCGTATCGAGAAAAGTCTGGCGAGCGAGAACGTCAGCGAGAACGAACCGGAATTGACCGCCCGTCTGAAAGCAGCTGAATATCAGGGGCTGGAAATGCAGAAATCATCCAAAGTGATCGAGTCTCTGGATGGCATCCATGCGGGCGCCAGTTTCACCACAGTCGCGCAAAAAACCAGCGGCACCGACAACAAGGACATCCACCTCAACTATCGCACAGATATTACGGTGAGCACGCCGGCAGGCACCATGGGGGATGCCACCGGGATGTTGTTCGGCCATTTCCGTATCGGTCAGGGAAAAGGCGCAAGCGATGCCCTGACCGCCTTTTCCGGCCCGAACGCCACCGCTTTTCAGCTCGGTACCGCCGACCTCGCCGACACGACTGCCGTGATGCTGGCCCAGGCCTGGTACCAGGCCGATATTCCTTTGCCTATCGGCGGCTTCAAGCCGCGGTCGCGGGAAACGCTGACCATAAACTTCGGCAAGATGGATCCGTTCGGATTTTTCGATCAGAACGCTGCTGCCAACGATGAAGGACGCCAATTTCTCTCCAGTATTTTTGTGCATAACGCGCTGCTGGACAATCCCATGGCTGCCAACGTGGGGGCAGATGCTTATGGTTTTACGCCCGGTGTGCGCCTGTCCTATCTCAACGAGAAGAGCAAGCCGGAAAATTATCGCCTGTCACTTGGGGTGTTTGGCTCAGGTCATGGCGCCAATTTCAGCCAGGCTTTCACCTCGCCGTTCATCATTGCTCAGGCGGAAACCAGACAAGTGCTGTTCTCAGGGCTGGCTGGCAATTACCGCGTTTATGCCTGGCATAACGGCCAGGCACCCACTTATAACAGAGAGACCGTTGTCCATCGCGGGATCGGATTCAATTTTGATCAGCGCCTGGATGATTACGTCACCTTGTTTGGCCGGTATGGCAAGGGCTGGGGAGAAGGGCAGCCATTCGATCAGACCGTAAGCATGGGTGCGGAGTTCGGTGGCAGTTACTGGAGCCGTGGGGGAGATGCACTCGGAATGGCTTTCGGGATGAACAAGGTCAGTGCAGGTTTCAGCCGAGATTCTTCAAGCGTGGATGCCGATGGCGATGGGAAACCGGATTTCGGGTTTCATGCCAGTGGATCGGAGAAAGTGATGGAAATTTACTATCGCCATCGTCTTAACAAGCAATTCGAAGTCACACCTGATTTCCAGTACATCCTGCATCCGGCAGGCAATGGCGATGCCCCGGATGTGAAGATTCTTGGCGCTCGCGCACAGTTGATGTTCTAGGAGATGGAAATGAAACGGACTTTTTTATTGATCGCTTTGGCCTTGATGCTTAATCCGTCCTATGCACAGGAAATGCCGAGTTACGCTTTGACCGCCGCGAACGGGCGCTTCCAGCCGGAAACTATTGAAGTTCCGGCTGGCCAGCGCTTCAAGATTGTGATGACCAACAAAGGGCCTGGTCCTGAAGAATTCGAGAGCCTCGAATTGCGCAAGGAAACGGTACTTGGCCCGGGCGTGACGCGCTCGCTTGTCTTCGCGCCGCTCAAACCCGGCGTGTACCGATTCATCGGTGAATTTCATCCGGACACGGCCAAGGGCCAGATTGTCGTCAAATAGGAGAATGTCGTGGGGAATACCTTGTTTATCGTCTGGCGCGAAAGCGTTGAAGGCATCCTGGTGGTGGGCATTCTCTATGCCTGGCTCAAGGCTCACCCGGAAGGTACTCGCGGCATGCGCTATCTGTGGGGGGGTGTAGCCGCCGGACTGGCGCTGGCCGGGCTGCTTGCGCTGGCCATGATGGGCGTGTATGCCACCCTCGATGGCGAAATGCTGGATTATTTCCAGCTTGCCATGATGTTTATCGCAGCCGGGCTGATTACGCAAATGGTGTTCTGGATGCGCAAACATGGACGTTCCCTGAAAAGCGATCTTGAATCAGGCCTGACTCAGGCCGCAGACACGGCCAACTGGATGGGCGTGGCGGTCATCGCCGCGCTTGCAGTCGGTCGCGAAAGTGCGGAAACCGTGATCTTTCTCTATGGCAACGGAGCTGAACAGCACGGCATGGCCTTTGCGCAATTCCTCATGGCGGCGGCATCGGGTTTTGCACTGGCGCTCGCCACTTTCTGGATTCTGGTGCGGGGAGGGCGATTTTTATCCTGGAAGGTATTTTTCCGCGTCAGCGAGACGGCACTTCTGTTGCTTGCCGCTGGCATGCTGGTGGGCGGCGCCGAAAGAATGATCGGATACGGCTGGCTACCCGCACTGGCCGATCCGGTCTGGGATTCATCCTTCCTGCTCGACGATGTCACCACCAGTGGCAGTCTGGTAGCCGCGCTCACCGGTTATCGCGCCCATCCCGCATTGATGCTGGTTCTGGTGTATGGCACGTACTGGGCGCTGGTGGTGCTTTGGCCTCGCTTGCGGAAGCAGCATAAATGATGTTGGCGATCCGGCAGCCGCAGGCATACACCGGAGTCATCGAGTCTGAGACAAATTCACCCGAATCCGGTCTTTGTCTGCTGTGTGGACTGGTGGGGGTGCTGGCGGCCGTACTGGCACTGGCGGTGCTTGCAAAAGCCCTTTTTTTCGTGCCGCATGGCCCGACTGTGCTGTCAATGGATGCGTCTTGCAGCCTGAGCCGAGAAACATGCGCTCTGACACTGCCTGATGGCGGTCGCATCGAGTTTGTTCTGGGCCCCAGACCGGTGCCGCTGTTGTCCCCACTCAAACTGGAAGTCCACATCTCGGGGAGCAGTGCACGCCCGCTGGAAGTGGATTTTTCCGGGGTGAGTTTTCCCATGGCGTTCAATCGTGCCTTCCTGACACCCTCCGGGAAGGGTATTTACAGCGCGCAAACCAGCCTCCCGATCTGCACCAGCGGGCGCATGACGTGGCAGGCCACCGTATTGCTGGAAAGCGGTGCACGCCAGATGCTCGCGCCATTCCGTTTTGAAACCGAACGTTAAAGATAATAGTAATGAAAATTGAATCCTCCCTGCTGCTTCAACCGCCATTATTGTCCCGCATCGGGGAAACCATGCGTCGCAAGCGCTGCCTCATCATCGGGGTGCAGTGGGCGGTGGTGGTGTTCTACCTGGTGCTGGTGACGGTTCCCGCATTTCTTTCCCTGCCTTCTCCGGAAGCGCGCATGCTCGAGCATTTCACCCTGTTCGCACAGTTTCTGTTCTGGGGTGTCTGGTGGCCGTTCGTGATTCTCTCCGTGATGCTGATGGGGCGGGTCTGGTGCGGAGTGTTCTGCCCCGAAGGTGCATTGACCGAGTTCGTCAGCCGTTATGGCCTTGGCCGTTCCGTGCCGCGCTGGATGAAATGGGGAGGATGGCCGTTTGTGGCATTCATCCTGACTACCGTGTACGGTCAACTGGTCAGCGTGTACGAATATCCCAAGGCCGCCCTGCTGGTTCTGGGGGGATCCACTGTGGCTGCCATCGCCATCGGTCTGGTATACGGAAAAGGCAAACGGGTGTGGTGTCGTCATCTTTGCCCGGTAACGGGCGTGTTCGGACTTCTGGCGCGGCTGGCCCCGCTGCACTTCAGCGTCGACAGGGAACGCTGGAATGACAGGATTCAGCCGGGCATGATCAAAATCCATCCTGTGCCTGTCGAGTGCGCCCCCCTGGTGGATATCCGTCGCATGAAGGGCGCATCGGAGTGCCACATGTGCGGGCGATGCAGCGGCCATCGTGGTGCGGTAAGCCTGTCTGCGCGGATGCCAGGGCAGGAAGTGGTTCGCCTGTCGCCACAGGATGTCCGCCCGTGGGAAGTGCGGTTGCTGATATTTGGCATCATTGGCGTGGCGGTGGGGGCTTTTCAGTGGTCGGCCTCGCCGTGGTTCGTGGCGGCAAAAACCTGGGCCGCCGAATGGCTGGTCGATCGGGATTCCTTTGCCTTGCTGCAGGACAACGCGCCGTGGTGGCTGCTTACCCATTACCCCCAGACCAACGACGTTTTTACCTGGCTGGACGGATTGGGCATCCTCTCCTATATCGGCGCCACGGCTTTACTCGTCGGAGGGTGGGTCTGGGGCTGGCTCAGGGTGGCCGGTACCATCCTGCCGGGCGATGCCGTCAATAATGCGCGCCGTCTTGCTTACAGCCTCATCCCCCTGGGCGGAGTCGGCGTATTCCTGGGGCTCTCGGCGATGACGGTTTCCCATCTTGCCGCCGAAGGTATCCACATCCCCTGGCTTGGACAGATGCGGGCGGCGCTGCTCGGGTTGGCCGCCTTGTGGAGCTGGGCGCTGGCATTTGGCATGCTGCGTCATGCACCTTCGGATTCACTGCGCTGGCTGGCGGGGGCCGGGGTCGCCATGGCGATTGCGGGTGTGATTACTCCGTGGGCATTTCTGTTCTATATCTGGTAAGTATTTGCCATTCATCGGGAGAGGAGGGCTGGTCGAGTTCATGGTTTAATCCGAAAGAAACGATTTTTCGCGTAAAATACGCGCTTTTGCGGGTGTCCGCGCTTGGGGTCTGCCCGCCCAATCTTTTCTTCGGCTTTGTGTAATCATGGTTCGTACCCGTTTTGCTCCCAGCCCTACTGGCTATCTTCATATCGGCGGCGCTCGCACCGCATTGTTTTCCTGGGCTTATGCCCGCCTGCATAAAGGCACTTTCGTGCTGCGTGTCGAGGACACCGACCTCGAACGTTCCACGCCGGAATCGGTCCAGGCCATTCTGGATGGCATGGACTGGCTGGGACTGGACTACGACGAAGGCCCGTTCTACCAGATGCAGCGCATGGATCGCTATAAGCAGGTGATCCAGCAGTTGCTGGATGAAGGCAACGCCTACTACTGCTACGCCAGCAAGGATGAGCTGGATGCCATGCGCGAAGAACAGGAAAAGCGCGGGGAAAAACCGCGCTATGACCGGCGCTGGCGCGATTCGAATGCCACCCCGCCGGCTGGCGTTTCTCCCGTGGTGCGCTTCAAGACCCCGCTCGAAGGGGCCGTCGTCATCGATGACCTGGTCAAGGGTCGCGTGGTGGTCGGCAACAGCGAGCTTGACGACCTCATCATTGCCCGTTCGGACGGCACGCCGACCTACAATTTCTGCGTGGTGGTGGACGACTGGGACATGCAGATCACCCATGTCATCCGGGGTGACGACCATCTCAATAACACGCCGCGCCAGATCAATATCCTCAAGGCGCTGGGCGCGCCACTGCCGCAGTATGCTCATGTGCCGATGATTCTGGGTGCTGACGGCGAGCGACTTTCCAAGCGCCATGGCGCGGTATCGGTAATGCAGTATCAGGAAGACGGCTATCTCCCGGAAGCGTTGCTGAATTATCTTGCGCGCCTGGGCTGGGCCAGGGGCGATGAGGAAGTGTTCAGCATGGCACAGTTCGTTGAATGGTTCGATCTCGGCAGCATTTCGAAATCGGCAGCCAAATTCAACCCCGAAAAACTGCTGTGGCTGAACCAGCAATACCTCAAGCAAGTGGATGGACAACGCCTGGCCGAACTGGCCAAACCCTTTATTCAACGTGATTGCTGCGACCCGTCCGCAGGCGGGCCTGACCTTGCAGTCGTGGCGGATCTGCTCAAGGAGCGGGTCGGCACGGTGGAAGAGCTGGCCGATGCTGCCGTGTATTTCTACCGTGCCCTGGATGCCGAGCCTGCCTTGCTGGAGCAGCATGTTCCTCAGGACATCCTGCCGGTCATGGCGGAGATGGCGGAAAAATTTGCTGCCATCGAGTGGACTCGCGAAGCCATTCACGACCTGATGAAATCCACGGTTGCCGCGCATGGCCTCAAGTTGCCCAAAATTGCGATGCCACTGCGCGTGCTGGTGACGGGCGAAGCGCAGACGCCTTCTGTCGATGCGGTGCTGGCTTTGATCGGCAAGGACGAGGTGGTTGCGCGCCTTAAGAAACAACTGGCGCGTGTGGCAGGCGGCTTCATTGCGACGCCGGGTGAAAGCTCATAAAATCGGCCTGGTGCCGTCATGATCAGGACTGAAATCAATTAATGCGAATTCTGCTTAGCAACGACGACGGTTATTTTGCACCCGGCCTGGCTGTTCTGGCCGAGATGCTCTCTTCCGTGGCGCAGATCACTGTGGTGGCGCCCGAGCGCGACCGCAGTGGCGCGAGCAATTCGTTGACCCTGGATCGGCCCCTGATGCTGCGTCAGGCCAGCAGTGGGTTCTATTACGTCAACGGCACGCCAACCGATTGCGTCCATCTGGCGGTGACCGGAATGTTGGATCATCTGCCGGATATGGTGATTTCCGGCATCAATCATGGCGCCAACATGGGTGACGACACGATCTATTCAGGCACCGTTGCTGCAGCAACGGAAGGATTTCTGCTCGGAGTTCCGTCAATTGCGGTTTCACTGGTGAGCAGTCATCATGCCCACTTTGCCAGCGCAGCCCGTGTGGTGAAGGATATGGTCGAACGCTATCAGCGCGAGCCTCTGGCGCAGCCGACACTGCTCAACGTCAACGTTCCGGATGTGCCCTACGAGGCGCTGCAGGGCATCGAAGTCACCCGTCTGGGCAAGCGCCACAAGGCCGAGCCGGTGGTAAAGGCGGAAAACCCGCGCGGCCAGACCGTTTATTGGGTGGGTGCTGCCGGTCTGGCACAGGATGCCGGGCCGGGAACGGATTTCGAGGCCGTGACACGTCATGTGGTTTCGGTCACGCCGCTGCAGATTGATCTGACGCATTACAATCAATTGACTAGCCTGAAAGGCTGGCTGTCATCATGAATGTCCGGATCAGCGGTATCGGCATGACCTCGCAGCGCACGCGCATGCGCATGGTGGATCGTCTGCGTAGCCTGGGAATCAAGGACGAAGTCGTGCTGTCGGTGATGGGCTCCATTCCGCGCCACATTTTCATCGAGGATGCACTTTCCAGCCGGGCATATGAAGATACTGCCCTGCCTATCGGTTTCGGCCAGACAATTTCCAACCCTTACACCGTGGCGCGCATGACCGAAATCCTGAGAAATGGTCAGGACCTTGGCAAGGTGCTGGAGATTGGAACCGGTTGCGGCTATCAGTCGGCCGTACTGGCCAAGCTGGCGCGTGAAGTTTTTACCGTGGAGCGAATTGCGCCATTGCTGACCAAGGCACGCAAAAACCTGCGTGAAGCGCACTGCAACAATGTGCGCGCACGTCATGCCGATGGCGGCATCGGCATCGCGGAAGCCGCACCTTTTGACGCCATCATCATGACGGCTGCATCCACGCATATCCCTTCTGCGTTGTTAAAGCAACTGGATGTCGGAGGTCGGCTGGTGATGCCGATTGGCTCCGGTGATCAGCAGCGACTGCACCTGATCGAACGTACCCAGAAAGAATATGTTGAAACTGTACTCGAAGCGGTGAAATTCGTGCCGCTTCTGGCTGGGGTCATCTGATGTATCAGCTGGTCTTGTTGTTGCCGCTTCTGGCCTTGTGGCTGAACGGTTGTGGCTCTGCGCCGCACTATGCACCGATTCAGGAGCGCGCACAGGCTGGAAAGAGCGTAGCCAAATCACGAGATGGCGACTGGCGTCCACAAACACACACGGTTCAGAAAGGGGATACGCTTTATGCGATCGCCCTGGAATATGGCTATGACTACAAGGAACTGGCGGAACTGAATGGGATTTCAGCTCCGTATGTCATCCGCATTGGACAGCAGTTGCGCGTGAATCCCCAGACTCAGACGCAACAGACACAAGCGCTGGCGCCACAGGAGAGCGGGGTGGTGACCTCTGTCTTGAAACCGCAGAGCACACAGGCTGAAGCAAGGGAAGGAATACTCAAGACGCAGCCCAAGGCAGTGAAAATCGCCTACTCGGCTGAAGCTGAAACCGCTCCCGCTCCCGTGATTCCTGTGGCGCCCAAGCCAGAGGCCGCGACTGCCAAACAGCCCGTGCCCGAAGAAAAAGCCAAATCGATACCGCCGGGAAACGAAGGGAATAAGCCTGTCCAGCCAGCCAGCACTGATGATGAGGATCTGGCCTGGTCCTGGCCGACAAAAGGCAAGATTATTGCTTCTTTCAATGAAGGTGCCAGCCTCAAGGGACTGGATATATCGGGCAAGGCCGGACAGCCCGTCATGGCCTCAGCACCCGGCAAGGTGGTATACAGTGGCAGTGGGTTAAGAGGTTACGGCAAGCTGGTGATTATCAAGCACAACAAGACTTTTCTCAGCGCCTATGCCCATAACAGCCAGATTCTGGTGAGGGAAGGGCAGACCGTGACTAAAGGGCAGCGTATCGCCGAGATGGGAGACAGCGATGCGGATCAGGTGAAACTGCATTTCGAGATCCGGCGCATGGGCAAACCGGTGGACCCGCAGAAATATTTACCGGAAGGAAGCGGCTAGGCACTAGTCGTTTTCTCTTTCAAGGTCGCCTACCCAGCAGAACGCTTGCAAATTGGCCTCGGTCAGCCTGGCCGGAGGAATGCCGGCCTGAACCATAATGATTGTAGCGACTTCAAAATCAGCCAGTTCCAGCGCTTTTGACAGGCTGAGTAATTGTCCCAGCGGTCCAATGTTATCCAGTAGTGCCTCCCGAACCTCGTCGTTAAGACTTAATTGGGACAGGATATCCTGCATGGGGATTTCGAACAGGACGTCCAGCAGGGAAAGCATGCCAACCATGAATGCGCGTTCATGGTAATCACTGCGGCCGGGTCGCTGCTCAATTGCGAGCAGTTCCATCAGTTTGCCTCGTTTGGCGGCAAGCTTTAGCAGTGGGCTGTTTTGACTGCTTGCATTGCCCACGGTGTAAATCAAAAGTTGTATCCAGCGCTGCAACTGGCGCCGGCCCAGCACAACCAGTGCCTGATTGAGACTGCTGACCGGGTTCCTCAGACCCATTGCTACGGAATTGACCAGTCGCAGCAAATTGAAACTCAAGCCGGGTTGCAGCTTGAAAGTTTTCTCGATTTCGTGATTTTCGTCGTCGCCCAGAATCTGTCCAAGCAGTCGCAGCAGTACCATTCTGGCTGGATCTGCCTTTTTGCCGCTGATTATCGCCGGGCGGGCAAAGTAATAACCCTGGAAAAGCGTGAAGCCAAGGCTGCTGCACAGTTTGAACTGTTCGACGCTTTCCAGTTTTTCCGCAATCAATTTCAGTGGCCTGTGCCTAAGCCGGTCGATGACGGCGGGCAGGCGTTCCAATGAGGTCGCGAGCAGGTCGATCTTGACGTAGTCCACCAGATCCAGGAGCGGCTCGAAAGCCGGGGAATAGACAAAATCGTCCAGTGCCAGCCTGAAACCCATGTCTCTGAGTTCGTAGCATCGCTGGATGACGTCCGAACTGGGCGCAACACTTTCCAGCAGTTCAAGCACAATCTGATCGTGCGGCAGCAGTTCAAGCATGTCGCTCATCAGCAGTTCGGTATTGATATTGATGAAGCCGAGGTGCTGGCCAATAACCTTCTCTGCGCCGAAATGGCTGAAAGTATTGAGGATGACTGCAGCACTGGCGGCCATGTCATCGGTTACGCCGCTTACGCCAAAATTGCCGGAACGAAACAGTAATTCATACGCGACGGTATTCTGATTCGTGTCCATGATGGGTTGGTGGGCCAGGAAAATCTCCTGTGTTTCGCACGTGTCCATCACGAACGGAGTATGGCTAGTCAAGGCAGTTTGGGTTTTGAGGTCTGAATTGGTTGGCAGTGAGTTCATCTGGATCTAATTCTCGATTTCGTTCACCCATACCACCGCCTTGATATATGCAGTATTGGCTTGTTCAACGCTGATCCCGGCTATTTTTGCCTGGCATTCTATCCCCGCCTGATCATGGTTTTCGCAGGCGAGAGCCAGCTTGAGAAAGGAGGAGTAGGGGCCGTTCTGATTCAGAAGTGCTTCAGTAATAGAGGAACCCAGGGCAAAGTAGCTAAGCGCCTTCTCCAGCGGCATTTTGAAAAGATGGCTGAGAAAGGAAAGCATACCGGTAACAAACAAATCGGCTTTCACCTCCGGAGGCAGCTTGAACTGTCCGAAGAGTTCCACCAGGCGACCACGCAGCAAAGCATTTTCCAGCAAAGTGCGGTCATGATAGCTTTGTTCCGTTTCCTGGCTGAATAGTAACAGGCACAGCCAGCGATAAAGGCTGCCAGGCCCATACTTGGACATTACTTCGGCTATGGAATGCGCTTCTTGCCGCAAGCCATTGGCAGGCGCGTTGAAATAACGCAGGATACGAAAAGCGATAGCACCATACTGCTTCAACGCATGTTCGAGATCACCCGTTTCGGCACAATTATTTAACATATTCATAAGGATGATGATTTTTGCCCGATTGCGGCTGCTCGGGCTATCTGAGCAATCATGGCTGTTACTCTGATAATAACGAAACGGATGAAGAAAAATATCGGTATGGAATTCAGATGCGTTCACGTTTTTTGCAATCAGGGTTTTTTCGCTTAGGCGAGGAATGATCTCAAGTTGCTGGTTTACATTCGGTATGTTGCTGCTGCCGATGTCAAAGCGAAGATAATCAACCAGCCCCAGCAGTGGATAAAGGCCTGGCGAATAAATGAAATCATCCAGTGAAAAGCGGAAACCATATGATTTAAGCTCGCGGCAGAGTTTCACTTGGCTGTCTGCATTCTTTACGTCTGGGCAGAAGGCAAGCACTACATTATCACCCGAAAATTGCAGTAGCAGGGAATGATCAAGTGTGGCGGAATCAATTCTAATGAAAATAGGCTTTTTTTCGAATATTCGCGTGATATCGAATTCAAGAATGCTTCTTAGCAGAAGTTCGTCATGCATTTTGCACTGCAAGGGGCTGGGGTCGTCACCCAGAAGCTCGCTGGAGTTGTTCAGGAACAGTTCATGGCCAATAATTTCCTGTCTATCTCGCTTGTGGATAGGTTCAAGCCGGACAAGTTCAGGATGCTTGCAGATATTTTCGGAAGTGTCTTGTGAAAGAAGGTATGGAAATGTCTTGTATGCAGTGGGAAGCGTCAATATATCGCTTTCCAGTCCGGATGCCATCTCGCCACCAGAGGATAAACTCGCCTGGAAGGGGATATCGCTTGGCGAATAAAATCCCAGAAATTGTGCAATTTTCCTGTATATCATAGGTAACCAATTGAAGACTACCAATGGTATGGGAATGTTTGCGCCACAAGAATCAGGGCGAAGCCCGTTTTATGCTAGGGTTTTCCCTGATATCAAAGAAGGGATTATTCGGTTTTGAGGCTGGAGATTCAATTTAAAGTCAGCCAACAATGATTAGATGTAATCCGTTTCAACTATGAAACATGGCAGAGATCCCCCAACCGCGTACAGTCAGTTCATATGTTTTTCCCGCACGATTTCATCAATGGTTTTCAAAACGTTGTCACTTGCTGTTTCTGCTGCGCTGAAAGCGGCGATCATTTTTGCATGGGTATCACGGTTGCGCTCCCAGTCGCTGTTGGCACAATGACTTAACGCTTCCTGCACCTTGGCGTGTACAAGAGAGTGTGGAGTGGGCATGTTCTTGAACGAAGGCACATGGCTGAACAGCGTGAAGCCTGCCCCGCTGTCGTACCATTTGCCAAGCCGGCAATTGTGATGGTCCACCTGCACCGCTTTGCCTTCAGGCGATTCGCTTCCATTTGCGAGGGCCATGTAGCCATTTTGCTTGAAAATGAGGTGATCAACCTTGATCAGCGAGGCGAAACTCAGGTCATGGGCGTGACTGATTTTTAGCAGCGAGGTTTGAGCCGAAGTTTCCATGCGCTGGAATTTGTCCTCGAAGTCGGCGACTACACTCTTCGACGAATTGGCGACTTTCTTCATGGTTTCGGAATCCTGCTGCATACTGTTCACATTCTGGTAAAACGTGTCCAGTCTTCCCGCAATATCGCCGGTAGCAAGTTTGGTGTTTTCAGCCAGTTTCCTGACTTCATCCGCCACTACCGCAAAGCCGCGTCCCTGTTCGCCAGCGCGCGCGGCTTCAATGGCGGCGTTAAGGGCGAGCAGGTTGGTTTGGTCTGCGATGGTAGTAATGATGCTGACGACCTTGGCGATTTCGGCACTGCTATTATTGAGTTCGGTGACGGATCGATTGGCGTTATTGATCATCTCGTTGATCTGATTCAGGGATGAAACAATGTTATGGACGGATTCCTTGCTGCTGTTTGCTTCGGTGACTGTTTCTCCCGAGATCGTCTTGACACTTTCCATTTCTCCAGAGATGTTGACTAAATCGGCCTGGATGAGTTTGAGGTTTTTGATCAACTGGCTGGTATTCAGGTGCTGAACCTCAGAATACAACTCGTTCTTGGCCATGTGTTTTGTATTTTGCGCCATCGAATCCAGCGAGCTATTAACGTGTTTCATTGCGACAGCAAACATGCCATGCAGGCCCTGTGGCTGGGCTTTGCGGTAAAATTTTCCTTCACTGGCATATTTGAAAGCCGTCTCCACTTCGCTGAAATAGGCTTCGATCTGGTCGAGAGCATCGTTGATTTGCCATGAAAGCGTTCCCAGTTCGTCCATCGTTCGGATATTGGTGACACGGTGTTCAAAATGGCCCTCGCTGACTTCCTTGACAATTTTTGATATTTTTTGGAGTGGCGCGAGCAGGCTTGTGGTCCCGATCTGGACGAATATCGCGTAGCCCACCCCGATTACCAGAAAGGTGAGGAAGAAAGGGTCGAAGCCGTAGCGGATGAATACCAGCAGAACCACGCTGGCAAGCAGAAAATTGTAGATGTGGGCAGTCGCCCGTATTTTAAAGGCTAAGGATAAATTCTTCATAGCTCTCCCCCCGTTGTTCCAGAAATTGGTTTAAATAATTCAGGGATGCGTTGGGAGCATCCTGTGCTCCGGCTTTGCGCTCCTGCTCAAGCATTGCCCGGTACAGGTCGGTGATCACCGAGATGGCCTCCGCTTTCGGCTTGCGCCGTACGGAGTAATAGCCGGTCACGTTGCCACGATCATCATAGGAAGGGGTGACATGGCCAAACGTCCAATAGAATCCGCCGTCCTTGCTCATGTTTTTGAGATAGGCGAACATTTCCTTTTTTTTGCTTAGCATATTCCACATCAGCTGAAAAATTCCGCGTGGAATATCAGGGTGGCGCACGACGTTGTGCTGTGAATTCAGCAATTCGTGCTCGCTATAACCGGACAATTCAATAAATATGCGGTTGCCATACAAAATGCGGCCCTTCAGATCGGTTTTTGAGACAATAAAATCGTCATCGTGTAATGACCTTTCCTTATGGGTTGGCGTGACTTTATTATTCATGCTGTCCTCATCCTGTTAATTAATTTTACTTCTCGCCTGTGCAGAAATTCTGCAATATTTGGCTTTTTATAGACATTATGGCTGTCGCCGATATTCCGATTTTTATGACTAATGCGCCGGTCAACATTGACTCGGTCCCGGATATTCCATTTGTTCCTGCTTCTACCGTGCGGTGGAAATTAGCACGCTTGGTTACCAAATTCCTGTAACGATGGCTAAATCTGTTTGCCCTCGACACATGGATTGTTTTTGCGCATGGCCACACTGTAAACCCTGCATTGGCTATTAAATCAAACCATTGTTTTTGTCATTTAGTAAGGCTGTATTAAGGGATTCCGCTGATCTCATGATGTTGCCGTCTCCCAGTACGCAGCATGCCTTTCCATGCGTTTTTGCCTGATACATTCGTTCGTCCGCGAGGTAAATAAGACTCGACCAGTCCGTGACAGCGTCCATCTGACGTTCGGCCACACCGATGCTTGCAGTAAGCGGTGCGCCGTCCGGACGTTTTCCTAGCCATTCTTCGAGTATGCGGGTCATGACAATTCGAACACCTTCAATGGGGGTATTTATGAGAATAAGTACAAATTCTTCGCCTCCCCAGCGAATGACAACGTCTGCCTGCCGCATCAGTTTGTTCAGCGCGATGGCAACGTCACGCAATGCCTGGTCGCCGGCTTCATGTCCGAAACCGTCATTTATCAATTTGAAGTTGTCAAGGTCGAGAAAGACAATAGCCAGAGGTGTTTCCTGATCGCAAGCCAGGCGAAAATGAAAATCCAGCACTTCAATTCCGCTACTCCTGGTCAGGGCGCCGGTTAATGGATCGAGACTGGCCCGTCGGAGCAAGGCCATCATGTAGTGAAGCTGAATTGAACAGGCAAGAAGATAAACGCCCAGGGATAGCATCAATACCCACAGGGTGGAAAACAGATTAACGATGTCCGGGCTTGTCCGCGTCATCTGGACTGCTGCCACAGTCGCAGCGATTGGTAAGGCAAACATAAGCCCTTCGCTTGCCACCAAGGGGAAGATGCTTAAACCGGCCAGTACGATAAACGGCAGTGCATCATAAAGGCGTGCATTTATGGCTGTCAGTCCAGCTAATGTGCTGCCCCCGGCCTCAAGCTGGAATACTCCGTAAATGATCATGGGCGCAGCCAGCATGGATCCCAGCAGGGAAAGAACTGTTCTGCGGTTCCTGTCCTTGTCCGGTGCCATTGCCAGCATGATAAAGAGCATGACCGCTCCGACCCGGAATATAGCCAGGGTGACCCACTGGGTTCGCTCCAGCGTAGCCGCGTCCAGCATGATCCAAATTAAGGTAAGAACAGAAAAAGCAGCTGCGGCGAGTCGGATACGGGTGACAATGGCTGCTAGCCGATGGCGTGTTAAATAAGGGGTGTGGTGACGGCTTGAGGCCAGCTCGGAAAGTCGGCCGATTTTTAACCAGGTTATCAATTCCTGGATGAGATTCAGTGCTGTCTGCACGATACGGTAATCATTATTTTTGTTTTTTCATTTTCCGGAACAAGTATGGAAGCACATCCGAATCAGCAACACTTATTGTTGAGTATGTGACTTGCCCGATTCAGTATATGAAAAAAAACCGGAAAAATGAAGAAGGCTTTTCAAAACATGAGAAAACTCAATTTTTTCTCCAAAAAATCCGCAAAAATCATATGTTATGAAGTTCTTGGCTTCCATGCGATGAGAAAATATCCAGTCACCATCCAGCCGTCAGGGAAAATGCAGAAGGAGCATTTAAATCAATATGAAAGCTGAGCATTTTAAAATGCCAAAATCAAAGCTGGTTCGATTTTTCCTGCTCAATCCATTGCACGGCAAAGTGGGTCAATTCGGCGGCGTTTTTAAGGCCCAGTTTGTCCTTGAGATGGGCGCGGTGGGTTTCGACAGTTTTAACACTGCGCTTCAGTTCGCGGCCGATATCGCTGGTTGAGTAGCCATGACCAATAAGGCGGAAAACTTCAAGTTCGCGATCGCTCAACAGATCAATTGCAGAAAGCCCGCCTTCCTCGCCATTGATGATCCGTTGCAGAATTTTGTTTTGCATACGCTCACTGAGATAGATTTCACCGCGCAGAACCTGCCGGATTGCCGTCAGGACCTTTTCGGTGGCTTCCTGTTTCATGACATAGCCCCTTGCGCCGGAACGCAGCGCGCGTTCGGCGTAAAGCGATTCGTCATGCATGGAAATAATCAATACCGGCGCCTTGATATGGCGTTGTCTCAGCAGTTTGATCAGTTCGATGCCAGAGATGCCGTCCAGGGAAATATCGATCAGCATGACATCAGGGTCGCAGGAAGCCATCATTTCCAGGGCCTCCTGTGCGCTTCCAGCCTGACAGCAGGTGACCAGATCCTCTTCCTGGTCGATGAGCTGGGAAATTCCCTGGCGCACGATCGGATGGTCATCAATGATGGATACCCTGCGTTTCCCAGGCGTTGTCTGCAGCATGCTTGTTCCTTTTAGAGTGAAGCCCTGATTAGCGTGCCGCTATCAGGCGTGCTTTCAATTTCCAGTTTTGCGCCTATCATGCTGGCCCGGTAGTGCATGATCTGAAAACCCATGCCATCGCTTGCTGCGATCCTGTCAGACTCGAATCCGGTGCCATTGTCACGAATGGCAATCTGTATTCTACCTTGCTGTGCCGACAGCTCAATTGAAATATTCGTGGCGTGACCATGCCTGACCGCATTGTTGGAGGCTTCCTGCGCAATACGATAGAGATGGTTTGCGATGGCGTTATCCTGTAATGCGACGGGCGTATTGGCAACGAGTTTGCAGTCGATGGAATATATTTTTTCGATATTTCTGGCAAGTTCTTCCAGTGCGGACATCAGTCCATGTTCCTCGACCTCGACGGGTTGCAGGCCCCGAGCCAGTTGACGGGTTTCTGAGATAGCCTGGTTGATCAGGGTAACAATCTGGGTAGCGTCGGCCGCTTCCTTCAGGTTTTGTGAAGCAAGTTTTTTTGAAAGCGCCTTGCTCATGAAAGCGATGCCCGTCAGTTGCTGGCCGAGGCCATCATGAAGCTCATGGCCGATCTGCTCACGTTCGCGCTCGCTGATTTCCATGATTTTCTTTTCCAGGTAGCGTAAGCGACTTTCCGCCTGCTTGCTATCGGTAATGTCTGTTGCGATTTCGAGACGTACGATCCGGCCATCCACCCATTTGATCGCGCTATCCTGGATCAGATACCAGCGCTGATTGAATGAGTTCATATATTCACTGATCACAGGTTCACCAGGGGTGCCGTCAGACCTGGTCAGCCTTGCGTTGGTACAAAAGGCGCAGGGGCCGCTCTGATTTAATTGCAGCGCTTGCCAGCAAATTTTTCCGGTTACGTTGCCAAAGGTGTTCTGGGCATACTTGTTGAGGAACAGCAGTTCATGGGTTTCCATATCTGCGACATAGACAAGGGCATCCAGGCTGTCCAGCACCGTTGAGAGAATGGAGCGTCTTTCTTCCTGGGCATCCTGCACAGACTTGAGCGCAACAGCCATGTTGTTGACGCCGCGTTCGAGCGTTGCCAGTTCTCCAGTCGCTTCTGTCTGGATACGGGTGGCCAAATCGCCCTTGCCGATTCTGGCAACGGCCCCAGCCAATGCCATGATCGGTTCTGTGACTTGTCTTGCCATGCGCAATGCCAGCAGGGCGGCTACGGCAAGCCCTGTCAGGGTAATCAGCAGGCTGTTGAAAATGAGCTGATTCTTTCTTGCAATGCTGGATAAACGTGATATTTCCACAATGACATAGCCCAGTACTTTGGCTTCATCTTTAACTGCGGATTCCTGCGGGTTTGAATCGAGGTAAGTCTCCATTATTGTCTGGCTCTGGAAAATGGGCGCTGAAAATATCAGTGCATCATCTCGCTGAACGACTCCGAGACTATCGAGGGTGCCTCCGCCTGTGGACGGCGGGGCAAGATAATGCCCGCTTGTGGCCAGAATGCGCCAGTCTGTATTGGTGATGGCCACTGCAGTGACATCGGTTTCCAGTAATGTGCTTTGGGCCAGTCGGGTAAGAATGTCGTAATTACCCGAAAAGACACCGAATTCGCTGGCTGGCGAAAGCTGACGAGCAATGGCGAGCCCGCGCTCATGCAACGCCTGTTCGATATCGTGCAGGCGGGTTGTGATGTCGTAGATGGTCAGGCCTACCGCAATGATCAGTGCAGGCACCAGTGCAAGAAAGAGAACGCGCCCCTTGATGCCCCAGTTTTTCACGCATCTCCCCCAGTTTCCAGGAGGGGAACGAAGAAGGTGATTGCGGCTGCAAGTCGTGAGCATGCAGCCATTGGTGAAGGATCACATTTTCTGACAGTTGCTCCCGGACTACGCCCGGTCGCATCTGGATCAATTGTTTCTTGAAAATATAATGGGTAAAAAATACTGTATTTAATCAAAGTGAAACCGGAATATATTGATGTGATTTATTATAATCGCTTTCGTTTTTCTGGCAAAAATAATTGGCACGGAAACCCGATTATCGCCGAATGATCTAGTATGTCATGGTCAAGAGTGTTATCAAATAAAAGAGTGCCTACGTCCCAGGATTGGCTAGATGCTTCATTACCCTGGAAGCGATTTCCCGCAAAGGGATAACTTCATCCACCCCGCCTATGGCAATGGCCTCCCTGGGCATGCCGAACACCACACAACTCGCTTCATCCTGGGCGAAATTGTATGCGCCGGCTTTTTTCATTTCCAGCATGCCGGCAGCGCCATCCTTGCCCATGCCGGTAAGAATTACTCCAATGGCGTTTTTTCCTGCCGAGTTGGCGGCAGAACGAAATAACACATCGACGGATGGCCGATGACGATTGACCGGCGGCCCCTGGTTCAATTCACATACATAACTGGCGCCACTGCGTTTGAGCAGGAGGTGAGAGTGGCCGGGGGCAATGTAAGCATGGCCGGGCAGCACGAGGTCGCCGTGCTGGGCCTCCTTTACGGAAATCTTGCACAGACTGTCGAGACGATGGGCAAAAGAAAGCGTGAACGCCTCAGGCATATGCTGGGCAATCAGGATGCCGGGGCAGTCCGCGGGGAGTCTGGTCAGAAATTCCTTGATTGCTTCCGTTCCCCCGGTTGATGCGCCCAGAATGATCAGTTTCTCGGTAGATGCCATCAAATTGGGGCGAGACGGTAGTACCGCATCCGCACTAAAACGCGGTGTAATATTGATCTCTGGCATGGGTTTGTTATTCAATTTTTAGTACTCAGCCTTACTGCGCTCTGGATTTGTCGGCGACTTCATATACCGTATTGCCGATAAGCTTGAAATACGCCGTGGCGTGGTGAAAGCTTTCCGAATGGCCGGCAAACAGGAGGCCATCCGGTCTTAGCAGCGGGACGAATTTTTGCAGAATCCGGAGTTGTGTCGGCTTGTCGAAATAAATCATCACGTTGCGGCAGAAAATCGCATCAAACGGCGGACGCAGTGGCCAGTGGTCATGGAGCAGGTTGATTTGCCGGAAGGTGATCATGTCACGCAACTCGGGGCGAATCTCGGCATGGTCTTCTGACTTGCCGGCCCCCTTGAGAAAGAAGCGTTTCACCGTATCGGCCGGCAATTTTTCCAGCCGCTCCAAGGGATAGATCCCGGCTTCGGCCTTCGCCAGCACATGGGTGTCGAGATCGGTGGCGACGATATGCACGGGCGGCGTGTAGGAGTTGAACAGGTCAACCATGGTCATGGCTATGGAGTAGGCCTCTTCGCCGGTCGAAGCTGCCGCACACCACAGATTGATGGGGAGATTCCCCTTGTGCTTGCGTACATGCTCGGCGAGGATGGGAAAGTGATGGCTCTCGCGGAAGAACGAGGTGAGGTTTGTGGTCAGCGCATTGGTGAATGCCTGCCATTCGGCATGGTTATGACTTTCCAGCAGGAGGAGGTAGTCACGGAAAGTTTTCAGGCCGGTGGCGCGCAGACGTCTTGCCAGACGGCTGTAGACCATGTCCTTCTTGCTGGCGTTGAGCGCTATGCCTGCATGGCTGTAGATCAACTTGCATACCGACTCGAAATCCCTGTCGGTAAAATGGAACTCACGGTCATTGTTTACCATGGGATTCTGGCCACTTCATGGATTATTCAGGTTGACAATGTCAAATTATAGTTAAGACTGTTACCGAATATGAAGGAAACTGACGCCAGTGACAATAGGAGGACTTTCTGATTCATGATTGACTGGAACCGGATCGACAGTGTGTTTCTGGATATGGACGGGACCCTGCTGGACCTGCATTTTGACAACCATTTCTGGCTGTCGCATGTTCCTTTGCGCTACGCCGAAAAGCATGGCCTGAGCCATGAGGCGGGACGGGATGCGCTAATGCCGCGCTACCAGGGCGTATCGGGGACGATGAACTGGTATTGCGTCGATTACTGGAGCCGGGAATTGCAACTGGATATCGCTCGCCTCAAGGAAGAAGTCGCTCACCTTATCGCTGTGCACCCGCATGTAGAGGGTTTCCTGCAAGCCCTGCGGCATGCAAACAAAAGAGTGGTGCTGGTGACCAATGCGCATCACAAAAGCCTGGCGCTGAAAATGCAGCGGACCCGCCTCGCTTCCCATTTTGATGCGGTAGTCTGCGCTCATGATCTGGGCATTCCCAAGGAGCATCCGGAGTTCTGGGATAAATTGCAGGCCGTGGAAGCTTTCAGGCCCGCAGCAACCTTGCTGGTGGATGACAGCTTGCCAGTGCTGCGTTCGGCACAGGATTATGGCATTGCGCATCTGCTGGCTGTTTATCGCCCGGATACGCGCCTGCCGGACAAGGAAGTAGGCGAGTTTGCTGCAATCAGGGATTTCCGGGATATTCTTCCCTGAGCACTCAACTCAATCTACAGAATCAAGGCCGCCGCCACTTTCCGGCCATCCCCTGCAAGAATGTTGTAGGTACGGCAGGCGGCGAAGGTGTCCATGGCTTCCAGTCCGATGCCCCGTTGTGCCAGGGCATGGATCAGGCGAGGCGATGGGAAGCGCAGCTTCGGGCCGGTGCCGAGCAGCAGGATTTCCAGTTCGATATCCGCAAGTACGTTGAAATGCTCTGCGGTCATGATGTCCGGTGCGGCCGGCTGCCATTCGGTGATGACTTGCCCGGGCAGCACGATCAGGCTGTGGTCGTGGCGTATGCCGTTCACTGCGACGTAACCGGCATCGTAAGCGGTGAACAGGTTGGTGCTGCTGTCAGTCTGGAGATGCAGTTTCATTGCGGTCGTTCCAATTGCGGGGAGTGGCGCGGTCTTGTAAGATTATAACCTTTTTGGCTGAATAGCCGACTCAGTGCGACAAGGACCCGTAAATCGTGCAGCCCGTACTCAAATCCACCAAGCTCAATAATGTCTGCTACGACATCCGTGGCCCGGTACTGGCGCGCGCGCGGCAGATGGAAGAAGACGGCCATCGCGTGATCAAGCTGAATATCGGCAACCCCGCGCAGTTCGGCTTCGAAACGCCGGAAGAGATCGTCCACGACGTCATCATAAATCTGCCCAACGCCTCCGGCTATACCGACTCCAAGGGTCTGTTCGCCGCGCGCAAGGCGGTGATGCACTACACCCAGCAGAAGAACATCCGCGATGTGCAGATCGAGGATATCTATATCGGCAACGGTGTTTCAGAACTGATCGTGATGGCGATGCAGGCCCTGCTCAACAACGGCGAAGAAGTTTTACTGCCAATGCCGGATTACCCCCTCTGGACGGCCGCAGTCACCCTCGCAGGCGGCACCCCGCGCCATTACGTGTGCGATGAGGCGGCCGGCTGGCTGCCCGATCTGGACGATATCCGCGGCAAGATCACGCCCAAGACCCGTGCCATCGTGCTGATCAATCCCAATAATCCGACCGGCGCACTGTATCCGGTGGAATTGCTGCAGGAGGTGGTGGAGCTCGCGCGCCAGCATCAGCTCATCGTTTATTCCGACGAAATTTACGACAAGGTGCTGTACGATGGGGCGCAGCATACTTCCATCGCTTCCCTTGCGGACGATGTGCTGTTCATCACCTTCAACGGCCTGTCGAAAAATTACCGTGCAGCGGGCTATCGCGCCGGCTGGCTGGTGGTGTCGGGCGAAAAGCGTCATGCCAGGGATTACATCGAGGGCCTCACCATGCTGGCCTCGATGCGGCTGTGCTCCAATGCACCGGCGCAGTATGCCATTCAGACGGCGCTTGGCGGCTACCAGAGTATCGATGATCTGGTGGCGCCGAGCGGCCGTCTGTGCCGCCAGCGCGACCTGGCCTGGGAAATGCTGACCTCGATTCCCGGTGTGACCTGCGTCAAGCCGCAGGGGGCAATGTACCTGTTCCCGCGCCTTGATCCGAAAATGTACCCGATCGACAACGATCAGGAATTCATCCTTGAGCTATTGCTGGAAGAAAAAGTCCTGCTGGTGCAGGGCAGCGGCTTCAACTGGCCGACGCCGGACCATTTCCGCGTGGTGTTCCTGCCCAACCTCGACGACCTGCAGGAAGCCATCGGGCGTATTGCGCGTTTCCTCGAGCATTACCGCAAGCAGCATGGCTCCTGAAATAATCAAATCTTGAACTGGAAGTAAGCGAACATGAAACCCATCAATGTAGGACTGTTAGGACTCGGCACCGTCGGCGGCGGCACGCTCACCGTATTGCGCCGCAATGCCGGAGAAATCACCCGCCGCGCCGGGCGCGAGATTCGCGTCACCATGGCGGCGGTGCGCGATCTGGAGAAAGCGCGCAAATTTGCCGGCAACGAACTGGCCATCACCACCAATCCGATGGACGTGGTGGACAATCCCGAGATCGATATCGTGGTGGAACTGATCGGTGGCTATACCCTGGCCAAAGACCTGGTGATGAAGGCCATTGCCAACGGCAAGCACGTGGTGACCGCCAACAAGGCCTTGCTGGCAGTGCACGGCAACGAAATTTTCAAGGCGGCCCAGGACAAGGGCGTGATGGTGGCGTTCGAAGCGGCTGTCGCAGGCGGCATCCCGGTCATCAAGGCACTGCGTGAGGGGCTTTCTGCCAACCGCATCGAGTGGATCGCCGGCATCATCAACGGCACCACCAACTTCATCCTTTCCGAAATGCGCGACAAGGGTCTGGCGTTCGATACCGTGCTCAAACAGGCGCAGGAACTGGGCTACGCTGAGGCCGACCCGACTTTCGATATCGAAGGCGTGGACGCCGCCCACAAGCTGATGATCATGTCCGCCATCGGTTTCGGTATTCCGATGCAGTTCGACAAGGCTTACACCGAGGGCATCAGCAAGCTGACCAAGGAAGACATTTCCTATGCCGAGCAACTGGGCTATCGCATCAAGCTGCTGGGTATCACCCGGCGCACCGACAAGGGGATCGAGCTGCGCGTTCATCCCTGCCTGATCCCGGCCAACCGCCTGATCGCCAATGTCGAGGGCGTGATGAATGCGGTGCTGGTGAAAGGCGACGCCGTGGGCGCGACCATGTATTACGGTCGCGGCGCCGGTGCAGAACCGACTGCCAGTGCGGTGGTGGCCGATCTGGTGGACGTAACCCGGATGCTGACCTCAGATCCGGAAAACCGCGTGCCGCACCTGGCCTTCCAGCCCGACGCGCTCTCCAGCACGCCGATCCTGCCGATCGAAGAGGTGCACACCTCCTATTATCTGCGCCTCAAGGCGTTTGACAAGCCGGGCGTGCTGGCCGATGTGACCCGCATCCTGGCCGACCTGGGCATTTCCATCGACGCCATGATCCAGAAGGAACCGGCGGAAGGGGAAGAGCGGGTCGATGTGATCCTGCTCACCCATCTGACCATTGAAAAAGCCATCAACCAGGCGATTGTCAAAATCGAGGCACTGCCGACTATTGCCGACAAGGTCACGCGCATCCGTCTGGAAGAACTCAACGCATGAAATACTTATCCACCCGCGGCGGCATGCCGCCCAAGACCTTTACCGAAATTCTGCTCGGCGGGCTCGCCACGGATGGCGGCCTGACCATACCCGATGCCTATCCAAAATTGAGCAAGGATGAACTCGCGGCCATGCGCGGCATGAATTACCGCGACCTGGCCTTCGAGGTGATCCGCCGTTTTGCCGACGACATTCCGGCTGCGGATCTCAGGGCGATTGTCGACAAGACTTACACCGCTGAGATTTTCCGCAGCGACGATATCACGCCGGTCAAAACGCTTGAGCCGGGCCTGCATATCCTCGGTTTGTCTTACGGCCCGACGCTGGCATTCAAGGACGTGGCGATGCAGCTGCTCGGCAACCTGTTCGAGTATGTGCTGGAAAAGGAAAATGCCGAGATCAACATTCTCGGCGCGACATCGGGCGACACCGGCAGCGCGGCGGAATACGCCATGCTGGGCAAGAAACGGGTGAAAGTCTTCATGCTTTCGCCGCGGGGCAAGATGAGCCCGTTCCAGACGGCGCAGATGTTTTCGTTGCAGGAGCCGAATATTTTCAACATCGCCGTCAAGGGCGTATTCGATGACTGCCAGGACATCGTCAAGGCCGTTTCCAACGATCTGGAGTTCAAGGCGCAGCACAAGATCGGCGCGGTCAACTCGATCAACTGGGCGCGCGTGACGGCCCAGGTAGTGTACTACTTCAAGGCCTATTTCGCGGTCACCGGCAGCAACGACGAGAAAGTGTCGTTCTCGGTGCCGTCCGGCAATTTCGGCAATGTCTGCGCGGGCCATATCGCCAGGCAGATGGGCCTGCCCATCTCCAGGCTGATCGTTGCCACCAATGAAAACGATGTGCTGGATGAGTTCTTCCGCACCGGGGCTTACCGCCCGCGCCCGGAAACCCAGCACACCAGCAGCCCCTCCATGGATATTTCCAAGGCATCCAACTTCGAGCGCTTTATTTACGACCTGGTTGGGCGCGACCCGGCTGTGGTCAAGGCACTGTGGCAGAAGGTGGATGGCGGCGGCAGCTTCGACCTGTCGACGACACCGCACTTCGCCAAAGTGAAGGAATTCGGTTTCACCTCGGGCGAAAGCAGCCATGCCGACCGCCTCGAAACCATTCGTCACGTCTACCAGAAATACGGCGTGATGATCGACACCCATACAGCCGATGGCGTCAAGGTCGGGCTGGAACACCTTGAAGCAGGCATCCCGCTGGTATGTCTGGAAACCGCTCTGGCAGCCAAGTTCGACGAGACCATACACGAAGCCCTGGGCCGTCATGCCGAGCGCCCAGTCGACCTGGCAGATCTTGAAAAACGGCCACAGCGCTACGAAGTCATGGATTCAAGTGTCGATGAGGTGAAACGCTTTATCGTGGCGCACTCCGGGTAAACATAAACCGGGTTTCAGGCGGGCGACAGGCTTCCTGAAACCAGCCCGGCGCATTTTACCCCGCTGCGGACCGCGCCCTCGATCGTGGCAGGATAGTCTCCGGCTGTATAGTCCCCGGCCAGATAGAAATTTTTCAGCCCGGTTTTCTGGTCCGGGCGCGCCACACCCGCCGTGCAGGCGAAGGTGGCGCGTTTTTCCATGATCACCTTGTGCCAGAGCGCTTGCGGCAAGCCGAAAGCCAGCGTTAATTCTTCAGCAACCCGCTCAGCCATCTGCTCCGGCGCAACATCCTGATGGCGCCCCTCCGCGCTGATGACCACGGCGAGCAGCCCTGCGGTACCGTGCGTCCAGCCACGATCGAAAACCCATTGCGCCCAGCCTTCGCTCATGCCCAGCATGGCTTGCGGCAGTCGTACCTGTTCCGGGTATTGCAGGTAAATCGTGGCAATGGGCTGATAGCTCATGCTGCTGATGGATTCTCGTGCAGGTGCCAGCGCAGGAAGTCCGGCAAGGAGCGGAAGGGCGTGTTGCGGCGCCGTGGCGCAAATGACATGGCTGAAATTTTCCGAGCCGCCCGGCCAGTGCAGATCGAAGCCGGATTCGGTCGACTCGATGCGGTGAACCCGGCAGCCAGTTCGAATTTCCCCGTTCCGGCCACGAATCAGTTTGGCAGCGGCATCAGGCAGCAAGGCAGACAAGTCGGAGCGCGGCAGCAGCATGTCGCTGTCGCTGCGCGCGTGGCTGAAGCTGTCGCGCAGCACGTTGAGAAACACCTGTGCCGATGCCTGGTCTATGGGCGTATTGAGCGCAGCCAGGCATAGCGGCTCCCACAGCAGACGGCTGATATTTCCACCCTGACGGTGTCGGGCCAGCAGGCAGGCCACGCTGATATCCTGTGGCAGGCGAAAGTTCATGAGCCGGAGCCTGAGCGCGAAGCGGATGGCGGAAAGCCGTTCGCCGAACGGCAACCCCTGCGCATTCAGCAAGCCCAGCAGGAGGTGGAAGGGCGCGGGCAGGGCAGGGGTTTTGAGCGCAAACCGCCCGGGGATGGAAAGCGACAGCGGCAGCCGCAGCATGGCATCCCGCACGCCGACGCGGTCCATCATCTCCAGGGTATCGCGGTAGGCGCCAAGCAGCATGTGCTGCCCGTTGTCCAGCCTGATGCCCTGATGATCCACGCCGCGCGCGCGACCGCCCAACACTCGGCCGGCTTCGAACAGCGTGACCGGAATGCCGCCATCAGCAAGCCTGACCGCGGCAGCAATGCCGGCATAGCCAGCACCAATGATGCCGACGCGCTTTAGCCTTTCAGCCATGTGCGCCAGGCTATCCACAGTTTGCGCAGCGGCGGCAGGGAGGTTTTCTGCTTCAGCACATGGCAGCCCTCCGCCTCGATTTCATCCAGCAGGGTCTGGTAGATGGCGGCCATGATCAGGCCCGGCATCTGCGACTTGCGATCCTCGCCGGGCAGGGCAGCCATGGCCTGGCGGTAATAATGCCGGGCGCGTTCGATCTGGAACGTCATCAGCCTGCCGAAGGCTTCCGTTTCCCGCGACTGGAGGATGTCGGCTTCGCTTACGCCGAATTGCTGCAACTCGTCGAGCGGCAGGTAAATGCGGTTGCGGCGCGCATCTTCGCCCACGTCGCGGATGATATTGGTGAGTTGGAAGGCGAGGCCGAGGTCATGTGCGTACTTCGTGGTCTGGCGGTTGCAGTAGCCGAAAATTGCTGCAGCCAGCAGGCCCACCACGCTTGCCACGCGGTAGCAATAAAGCTGCAGCGCCTTGAAATCGGCATAGCGGTTATTGTTCAGGTCCATTTCCATGCCGTCGATGATCTCGGTAAACTGCTCCATCGGCAGATCGTAGGCGCGGATGGCAGGAAACAACGCCTGACCCACCGGGTGATGCGGCTTGCCGGCAAAGGTGCTGGCAAGCTCCTCGCGCCACCAGGCGAGCTTGGCGCGGGCAACCTGCGCTTCATGGCATTCGTCGACGACATCGTCCACTTCGCGGCAAAAGGCATACAGCGCGGTGATGGCCTGGCGTTTCTGTGGCGGCAGGAAGCGGAAGCTGTTGTAAAAGCTGGAACCGCTGCGGCTGGCCTTGTCCTGGCAATACTGGTCAGGCGTCATGCTTATCTCGCCAGAATCGAGCGGTAGAGCATGTAGGCCCAGTCGCCCGGCTTGAGCACGGGGCGCTGATTAAACACATCGCCACGGGATTTATGCAGTTTGCGCAAAATGGATTCTCCTCCCATGATGATCATGCGCATTTCCAGCCCGATCCGGCCCGGCAGGATTTTCCCCAGCGGCGCGCCGGCATTGAGCATCTTGCGCGCACGTTCGATCTGGAACAGCATGAACATGCCCCAGGCGCCCCCGCTGTCGCCACGGGCGATCTGCTCTTCGCTGATGCGGTGTTTTTCCATTTCGTCCCGGGGCAGGTAAATGCGGTCCTTGCGGTAGTCAATCGCCACATCCTGCAGAAAATTGATCAGTTGCAGGCTCGAACAGATGGCGTCGGAATAGGCCAGATTCCTGCTGTCCGTGGCGCCATACAGATGCAGCAGCAGACGGCCGACCGGGTTGGCGGAACGGCGGCAGTAATCCATGACTTCGCCGAAATGGGCGTAGCGTTTCTTGATGACATCCTGTGAAAAAGCATCGAGCAGGTCATGGAACAATTGCACCGGCAGTTGATATTGCGAAATGATTTCTGAAACCTGCCCGAATAAGTCGGTTTCAGGTTCCGATCCGGCAGAGATGCGCTGCAATTCGGTACGAAATCCATCCAGCAGGGCCAGACGGGTGGCATCGTCAAGATCCCCTTCATCGGCAAAATCGTCCGCCTGGCGCGCAAAGGTGTAAATAATGCCGACGGGATGACGCAGGCGGCGCGGAAGCAGGATCGATGCGACAGGGAAATTTTCGTAATGTTGGGTAGTCATTAAGCAAACTGGCAGCCAGAGGCGGGATAGTTTACACTACGCATCTCGCGAAAGTGGCGGAATTGGTAGACGCACTGGATTTAGGTTCCAGCGGGCAACCCCCGTGAGAGTTCGAGTCTCTCCTTTCGCACCACCACCTATTTTATTAAATAACCAAAAATCACCTCAAAGCCTTATAAATGGCCAATCTCTGGCCGTTTTCTGGTCCACCAGAAAACATCAACGTCTAGCAAAAAACTGCAACTTATAGCATGCTAGTGGACAGGATTTGGACAGCGATTGGACAGAAATGGCGTCGATCAAGAAGCAGGAATCTGGGGGCTGGCGCGCTCGCGTTCGTAAGGGCGGGGTGAGTGCGTCGGCGGTTTTCCGGACCAAGGCCGAGGCGGAAGCCTGGGCTGCTCGGCATGAGCACGAGATTTCTGCGCGTCGTGCGGGGATGATACCAGATAAAACTTTCGGGGATCTACTGGCGCGCTATATCCGCGAGGTGCTGCCGACCAAGCGCGGTGAGCGTCCGGAGCGTTTGCGGCTGCAGCGGATGATCGATGGCGCCGACCCGCTGGTGTCCGTTCGCCTGGATGATATCGATGCGGAGCATTTCGCTTCCTGGCGGGATCGCCGTCTGGCTTCCGTCTCTGCGGCGTCTGTGCTGCGCGAGTGGTCCACGCTTGGCCACGCATGCCAGGTGGCGATCAAGGAATGGCGCTGGCTATATGTCCACCCGATGCAAGGCGTGACTAAGCCGGAGCCGCACAAGCCTCGTGCGCGGCGGATTTCAGACGATGAGGTCGAGCGGATTCTGTTCGCGTCCGGCTATGATTATGATGTGATCCCGATCACTGCGCAGTCGCGCGCGGGTGCTGCGCTGCTGTTCGCTATCGAGACGGCAATGCGGGCGGGCGAGATTTGCGGAATGAAGTGGTCTGACGTGGATCTGGATCGGCGCGTGGTGCATCTGCCGAAGACGAAAAACGGCTATTCGCGGGATGTGCCGATGTCGAAAGAGGCGATCCGGATTCTGCTGCAGCTGCAGGGAATCGATGCGGAGTCGGTTTTTGCGCTGAAGGCGGAGAGCCTGGACACGCTATTCAGGAAGGCGCGCGACCGGGCGCTGATTGAAGGGCTGCATTTTCATGACTCCAGGCGCGAGGCACTGACGCGCATGGCGGCGAAGGTGGATGTGATGACGCTTGCCAAGATCAGCGGACACCGCGATCTGCGCATTCTGCTGGCGACGTATTACGCGCCGAACATGAGCGATGTGGCCGGGATGCTGGATTAAGCACGTTTCTTCACCTGGTATCTGGCGGCCCATTCCATGATCTCGCTGGCGTTCCAGCGCGGTGTTCCACGTGAGCCTGCGGTCGGCAGCCGGATGGCGGCAGGGAAATCCGGTCGGCAGGCGTAGCGGTTCAGGACGGTCGGCACGGACACAGACAGGTAGGCTGCAATGGAGTCCGCGTCCCACAGGCGCCGGTCAGATGGGATGCTGTTCATCTTCATGGCGGAAATGAGTGCGTCCAGGCGCTCGATGATGGCGGTTTCGGTGTTCAAGATTCTCTCCTTAGATGATTCTATCCAGCGGACTCATCACGCCATGCCCGCCACGGTTCAGCACATGGGTGTAAATCATCGTCGTTGACACATCAGAATGTCCCAGCAACTCCTGCACCGTGCGGATGTCGTATCCGCTTTCCAGCAGGTGCGTGGCGAATGAGTGGCGCAACGCGTGCGGGTGGACCTGTTTTCCGATGCCAGCGGACTCTGCAGCCGCTCTCACAGCGCGCTGGATGTTTCGTTCGTTCCAGTGGTGGCGGCGATAGGCGCCGGTTCGTGGGTCGGTGCTGTAGCCGGGCGCGCAGAACAGGTATTGCCAGGCCCATTCCGATGCCGCGCGCGGGTATTTGCGCTCGATTGCGTCAGGTAGTTCGACATCCGCGTGGCCGGTGGCCAGATCGATGTCGTGCAGGCGCCTGCGTGCGATCAGATGGTCGCGCAGGCGCCTGCGTGCGATCAGATGGTCGCGCAGTTCATCCGCCAGACTGGCAGGAAGCATGGTGACGCGATCCTTGTTGCCTTTTCCTTCGCGGATGGTGATCTGGCCGCGCTCGATGTCGAGATCCTTGATGCGCATCCGCAGGCATTCCAGCAGGCGCATGCCGGTTCCGTACAGCAGTTTGATGACCAGGCCATTCGTGCCGCTGACGTGGCGTAGCAGGGACTGGATTTCGCGCTGGGTGAGAACGACCGGCAGGCGCTTGGATACTTTCGCACGGGTGATTCCATCCAGCCATGGCAGATCCACACCGAGCACGTCCTTGTAGAGAAACAGGATGGCGTGCATGGCCTGGTTCTGTGTGCTGGCGCTGACGTTGCGCTCGGTGGCCAGGGCAGATAGGAAGGCTTCGACCTCAGGTGCGCCCATGTCTGCCGGGTGGCGCTTGTCGTGCCAGTAGATGAAGCGCTTCGCCCAGTGAATATAGTTTTGCTCGGTGCGCAGGCTGTAGTGCCTGGTGCGGATGGCCGCGCGCATGCGGTCGAGCAGCTTAGGCTGCTGACGTGTCGTGTCGTGTAACGCGGCTGCTTGTGTCGCGTTTGTTTGGTCGATGACTAGTATTTTCGCGGCCCTCCGTTCAGTGGTCAAGAATTAGGCGTCAGTGGGTGTCGTTAAATTTAAGTTATGCCCCATACGGTGCGCCTAGTTTTGCTGCCGCCGCGTCCATCCTGCGAAGGTGCGCATGCCGCTTTTTCTTCAGTGCCTTCACGATAGTCTCCGAGTTGCCAACACGCTCCATGAGGTCGATTGCGATCTGTGTCAGTTCAATGTCGCGGTGGGCGTGTGAGTAATCGTTCAGGTGCTTGCGCTTCGTTTTTGCGTCCATCGTTCTCTCCAAGTTGTCACCGTGGCATAACCCGTCATTCCACCGGACGGGCGATAAAGCCGCCCGCCTGTGAATTCAAGCGTTATGCGTCTCGGTGTCGTAGCCATCAAACACGTCTGGCTCTCCGCTTTCCATCGCCTCGGCATGTTCCTCCGCGCTGTACGGCCACTCGATCACCCGCGCTTGCACGGCCTCTTTTGGCACACAGAAGCGTTCAGCCAGCAAGCCGGTTTCAATCGCCTTGTTGTGCTTTGCCGCCGCTTCCTCGGCCGCTTCTTTGCTCGGCATCGCCCACACGTCATCCGGCCCCGGAATCAACAACGCCCATAGTTTCGTTTCCATGCCCTATCCTTTCTTCGTTTCAACTGATCCGCATAACCCGTCAGTCGAGAGGGACGCTGCGCCATAAAGCGGCGCATCGCCCCTCACTTCTGCGTTGGGCGGCAATGGCTCCAGCGCATAGTTTCCGCGCCACGCCATACCTTCCGGCCAATACATGCCGTCGCCGTCGCATCCTTCGTCGTCAAGGTCTTCACCGGCGGGGCGCATGGTCTTGTCCAGCACTTGTGCGCAGTGCGTCACTTCGCCCGCAGAGACAAATTCAACTTCTGGCGCCCAGCCGTCCTCCAGATAGCAGTCAATCGCTTTCTGCGCTTCGCTGTCGCGTGCTTCGGCGGTACGGTAATAGGTCATCCCGTCGCCTTCCGGGTCATACAGCCAGTAGCGGTATTCAGCGGTCGGCCTGTGGCTTCTCTCTGTCATCTCAATCTCCATTCAAAATGCCGCCCAACAAGGCGGTCAACGCGGACCTTCGCGGCTATCGCCGCTCGGCCCGTTACCTGTGTCGTTGTGCCCCACTACCACGAAGCCGAGGCCGCTTTGCCTGAGTGCGTCCAGGTTCTGGCGTCCGTAGGCCACCAAGGCAATTGGTGCGCCGCTGTTGAAATCCGCCCGCCGTCCGTCCACGTAGTGAAAGTGCGGGCGCCCCTTGATGAACAGCACGCCGTCTGCCGCTCCCCATACCGTTTCGTAGAACATCGCGGTTTCCGTCCGCGCCGGAATCAAAGCAACCCCGTTTCCGTGGTCGCGCATCTTCCGCAGCCACTTCACCGCCTCGCGTCCGAAGGGCGGGTTGCACCACACCCGCGCCCCGGCCGGCCACGGTTGCGCCAGGCCGTCGTCCTGCACCGTGTAATGCTTGGCCGCTGTTTCCCACGGTCGCACAACCGGGGCGCACGGGTCGAGGTCAAACGCTCCGAGCGCCCGCAGGATCTCGGGTGGCGTCAGCCATTCGTCGTGTCCGCCATTCTTCTGGTGCGCACTCAATCCCATCTCACTCTCCAACCCGTTGGGCACAACCCATCGCTCAAGCGGGACCGCGCGAAAAGCCGCGCGGCCCCTTAGCTACACGTTGGGGGGCTTGAGTGCATCGCGCCGCGAAGAAGATTGCAAAGTGGTATGGAGCTTGGGCTGTTGCGTTGCTCGCAATCGCGGCTCTCGGCAACTTCTTCAGTGGTCACGGCGAGTACGGTGTCTCTACCCATCTCTGCCTTACGATCACGGGGCTCCCGCTCTCTCTTCTCTCATGGTACGTTCCGAACGGCACCGTTCTGGGCGTTCTGGTCGCCGGTCTCATTGGTACAGCGCAGTGGTCTGCTGTTGCCGAAGCAAATGCCCGCTGGGAAGCATGGCGCCAAACACGGCGCCCAAGAGCAACATTCTTCCTCTCCCCGCGCGCGCGATTGCGGCTCCTTTGGGTAAGCGCGCTTCTTGCGCCGCTTGCTGCTGGCTACGGCTTGTTGTCTGCCTATTCCTACGCTTGGCTTAACGCCGCTGGATCTTGGTCCGCTGAGCGCGCCTCCGTTTGGTCGGGCGTTGCGTTTGCGTTTTTCTGCTTCTTTGGTCTTGTGGCGGTTATCGCAATCGCGCTGCTCCTGCGGCACTACAACCGCCTTCCGCGCCTTCCCGACCGAGATGAGGTGAAAAGCCAATGAGTGTTCTTGCCCCGCCCCCCAACCCGGCAGTCGAGCGGACCTGCGCGAAAAGCCGCGCAGGCCGCTCACTTCTACGTTAGATGCCTTGTTCGTGCTCCTGGCAATAGCCAGCAGCAAATCCCGAAACTCGGGCGGCGTGTGGATTCTCGGCGTGCTGTTGGTGCCGCCGCCCTTGAATGCCAGTTCACCAGCCCGCTTGCACTTCTCAACCCCGTATTTATCAATCGCCCACTGCGGAAAAACCGGGTTGCTCTTGCCCCACCGAAGCTCAGGCAATTCCACCCCAACCGCATAAAGCAGTGTCGGCTTGCGGGCATAGTGGCCGTATCGCCCCTGCTCCACGCAACATGTCCAGCCGCCGCAATCGTCAGCCTTTATCCATCCGCCAGATCGTGGCGGCACGGCAAGCCCAAAATGCGGCCATGCGTGGCTGCCCCAAGGGTGCTCAAGCACCCCGCCAACCTTCCGCACACTTTCCAGCGCCGCAGCAAAACATCCTCCGTCATCGCCTTTTTTCTTCCGCTCTCCGGTTCTTGCAATCCATAGCGGTTGTCCCGCCCAAAACTTCCCCCATCGCTGGCATGGCGGGTGCGCCACCACTGGCAGCGTTCCACTGTAGCGCCTAGCATCCTTAGCTTCGTCCCACGGTTCCACACCGTCAATGCCAAAGTAAGCGCCATCGGTTTCAACATACAGTGCAGCAATCATCGTGCCTCCGGTTCCGGCATCTAACAAAGCGGTCAAGGCCGCTCCCGTTTGTCGCTGGACGGCGCTGAAGCGCCACCCCTTACCTCGTTGTTAGGCGGCTCATCAGCATCTATGCCAGCAACGAAAGCATGTGCCTGTTCCGCTGTATAAAAAAGCATTGATACCTTCTTGTTGTCCGCGTATGCGGCAGCGGCAATCAATCCGGGTATCTTCTGCTTTGGTTTCGGTAATGGCGGCTTTGGGCAGTCTCCGCTGTATCCGTGGTACTTGAACATTTCTTCACCTTCAGGCATCGGTTCGCCACAGAGTTCGCAATTGCTCATGGTCATTCTCCTTGTAGTTAAGTTGCCGCCCAACCCTACGGTGCAGCAGACGGTGTTACTCAGGCGCTTTTTTCGAGGATGGTCACGCCGCTGCTGACCTCATCGTTATGCCCCTTAGGGCGGTTTCAATTTGTGCTGCTTCCGTATTGCGTTTTCAATCAGCACTGCGCGGCTTTCCGGCTGTGAATCCATCCACTCAATCAGCCATCGCGGTAACTTAATCGAAACCGGAACCTTTAGCAGTTCTGGCGGGGAGGGCTTTCGCCCTGCCCCTTCTCGCTTTCCGCCTATCACTCTTGGTTGCGCCACGTTTCTGCGTCGGTCACGGTGTCAAACACCATCCAGCCGCCGTCCACTTCTACGATCTCGGCTGCACTGGGGTATTCTTCTTTCACCGCTTCGATGTTTGCGTAATCTTGTTGGCTGGCAAATTTGTTCATTTTGTTTCTCCGGTTTGCGGTTCGGGCCGTTCCCTCACCATGATTAAAGTATATACCGCAATCAGATTAAAGTCAATACCTTTTTCAAAATATTTTCAACCAGTGGCATAACCCGTCAATCCACGCGGACGGCTTTCAGCCGCCGGTGATTTCTGCGT
>NSJJ01000003.1 GCA_002632355.1 Sulfuricella denitrificans | reverse complement strand
CCCCAAGACACTCTCGGTTTCACTGGCCCCTGTTCTGGTCGGCACCACGCTGGCGTGGCTGGAAACAGCGACTGTGCTCTGGCTGCCCGCGACTGTGGCTCTGATCGCGGCGCTGTTGATCCAGATCGGCACCAATCTGCACAATGATGCTGCGGATTTCAGACGCGGTGCAGATACACCCGAGCGGCTGGGTCCGGCGCGGGCAGTGGCATCCGGCTGGATTGCCGCACGTCAGGCCGAAATGGCAGCAATCTTCTGTTTTGCCCTGGCTTTTTGCTGCGGCATTTATCTGGTCTGGCATGGCGGCTGGCCGATCGTGCTACTCGGACTGGCGGCGCTGGCCTCCGGCTGGGCCTATACTGGCGGTCCACGCCCGCTGGCGTATACCGGGCTGGGCGAGGTATTCGTGTACCTTTTTTTCGGACTCGGCGCGGTGATGGGAAGCTACTATCTGCAAACCTTCCGGATCGGCTGGGCCGCTTTCATCGCCGCTTCCATGCTGGGGATGCTGGCGGCTGCGGTCATCGTGGTCAACAATTACCGCGATCTCGACAAAGACCGTGAAATCGGCAAAAACACTCTGGCTGTCCGATTGGGGCGTGGACGCAGCCAGGTCGAATACGGCCTGCTGCTGTTTCTGCCCTTTATTCTGTTGCCCGTTTTATCCGGCATGACGGGGATGCAGTGGGGCACAGCCTTGCCCTTCCTTTCCCTGCCCTGGGCAATGCGTTTGCTGCAACGCTTCGCCACAGAGAAGGTGGGCTCCGAGTTCAATCAGATTCTGGCCCAGACGGCGCAGCTGCAGTTGTTGTTTGGCGTCCTGTTAAGCATGGGAATGATGTTATGAAACGCATAGCCATACTGCTGCTGGCACTTTTCCTGACACCCGCCGTCCAGGCGGCGGACGAGATATCTTCGGCGCCAGTCTACCAGTCTTCCTTCAACGATCTGGCGAGCCAGCCGTTCAAGCTGGAGAAGCTCAAGGGTAAAGTGGCGATAATTAATTTCTGGGCCACCTGGTGCCCCCCCTGTCGCAAGGAAATTCCGGATCTGATTGCAATACAGGAAAATTATCGTGATCGAGGCGTCTCCATTCTAGGCATCGCAGTGGAGGACAATCGCGAGCTGGTGCAGGATTTCGCCCGCGCCTACAACATCAACTACCCTCTGGTGGCAGGCAAGGAACCAGGTATCGCACTAATGCAGAAGCTGGGCAACCAGGTAGCCGGGCTGCCCTTTACCCTGGTGCTCGACGCACAGGGTATTATTGTCGCAAAGCGGCGCGGACAAATGAATGCTGCTCGGCTGGAACAGGCATTGCAGGAGGCGCTTACAGGCGCCGTACCACCCAATGCGGATTTACATTAGCAAAATCATTCCCTATCGCCTGCCACTGCGGGCAGCCTGGATCAGTGCGCATACCAGTTTCACCATGCGGCGTGGATGGCTTCTGCGACTGGAAACGGATACAGGCCTGACCGGCTGGGGCGATTGCGCCCCGTTGCCAGAGCATGAGGTAGAAGAAGAGCTGGCGGTTCTGGCGCAGTCCCTGATAAACCTGGACCTAACAGCTGCCCGGCAATGGCTGAACTCTGCCCGCATGCACCCCGCTGCACGGTGCGCGGCAGATGTAGGTCTGAGTGATCTGGCCGCACAGCAAGCTGGCCTGCCATTAGCCCGTTGGCTCGCCAATGATGCAACAAAACAGGTACGCTGCAATGCCGCTCTGGGCGCGCTTGACGAAAACGCTTCAAAGTATGCTCAGGCCGCCATCGCAACAGGATTCGAAGTGCTCAAATTGAAGGTCGGACTGAGGCCTGTCAAGCAAGAACTGGTTATGCTGCAGCAACTGGTGGAGACCCTTCCTGAAGGAGTTACACTAAGACTGGATGCTAATCGCGCCTGGAATATGGTGGATGCTCACTACTTTATTTCGGGCGCCGCAGGTTTGCCGCTGGATATGCTGGAGGAGCCGCTGGCACAACCGGATCTCATCAGGCTGGCCGAATTACAGGCACAAACCGAGATCCCCCTGGCGCTGGATGAATCTCTTCCGGAACTGGGCGTGGGGCAAGTTCTGGCTGCTGCACCAGTGCAACGCCTGGTACTCAAGCCAATGGTTTCAGGTGGCCTGGAGAATATACTGGCGACAGCACGACAGGCACGCACAGCAGGCATGGCCAGTATAGTGACCACCAGCGTGGACAGCGCCGTCGGCACACTCGCTGCGCTGCATCTTGCTGCCGCCTTGAACAATGATCTGCATCACGGCCTTGCCACTTCGAGCTGGCTGGAACAGGATGTCGGCAGTGCGCCGCATCCCGAATCTGGCGTATTGATGGTAGAGGAACTAGCTGGCCTTGGTTTTAATCCCAAACCGGAAATATTGGCATGAATTATTCATACGCTTTCGAGGTGCGCCTGCACGACGTGGATCATGCCGGAGTAATGTTTTTTGCCCACCTGTTTGTCCATGCGCACGATGCTTACGAGGCCTTCATGGCCCATCTGGGCCTTGATCTCAGCACCATGATCAGCACTGGCGAGCGGCTGCCGATTGTTCACTCCAGTGCGGACTACTTTCAACCGCTACACCACGGTGAAAAGATTACCTTAACACTGGAAATCAAGACCCTGGGTGAAACATCATTTACCATCGATTATTCTCTACACGCTACGACTGGTCTACTCGCCAAGGTTCGTACCGTGCATGTTCATCTCGATCCCCGTATCAATGCCGCCATCCCGTTACCCCAGACACTGCGGCAACGCCTCCAGCCCTACTGCAATACACCGATCTCCTGATCTCTCCTCGATAATCGGCAGATCACACCACTCTTGACCTACATCAAGGAATGGGTATTTAATGTCGAACATAATGCTGTGACAAATTGTCGCAGTGTGGTTAGTGCGGTAGAAAAAGTAAGAAGTTCAACTTGTAAAAAAAGGAGCCTATGATGAAACCATACAGTAAGCGAACAATCTCGCTGCTGATTGCAGCAGGGTTGGGGTTGGGAGCTGTAAGCAGCGCTTGGGCCGCCGAATCACTGCAGGACGTGATGAAGCGCAGGGGCCTGTCCCAGCAGGATCTGCTGGCAGCGTCCAAGACCTACGTGCCGACCGGCAAGCGCGATGACTTCATCGCCTTCAGTTCTGGCGGCCAGTCTGGCCAGGTGATTGTGTATGGCATTCCTTCCATGCGCATCCTGAAATACATCGGTGTGTTTACACCTGAACCATGGCAAGGCTACGGCTTCGACGAAGAATCCAAAGCCGTTCTGGCAGGCGGACGCATCGACGGCAAGGACATTACCTGGGGCGACACCCACCACCCGGCACTTTCCGAAACCAACGGTAAATATGACGGTCAGTTCCTGTTTATCAATGACAAGGCCAATCCCCGTCTGGCAGTGATTGACCTGCGCGACTTTGAAACCAAGCAGATCGTGGTCAACCCGATTTACAAATCGGAGCACGGTGGCGCATTCGTTACTCCGAACACTGAATACGTGATTGAAGCTGCTCAATATGCAACGCCGCTTGCAAACAAGAAGTTTGTTCCCCTCGAGCGCTACAACGAGGAATACCGTGGCGGTGTGACCTACTGGAAATTTGACCGCAAGGAAGGCAAACTCGATCCGTCGCAGTCTTTCTCCCTTGAATTGCCGCCTTATAGCCAGGACTTGTCCGATGCCGGCAAACTGGGTTCCGACGGTTGGTCCTTCACCAACTCTTTCTGTACCGAGCGTTATGTTGGCGGTATTGAAAAAGGCCGCCCACCTTATGAAGCCGGTTGCTCTGCAAAAGACACTGACTACATGCACGTGATCAACTGGAAAAAAGCGGCTGAACTGGTTGCCCAGGGCAAGGCCAAGAAGATCAACGGCCACAACGTTCTGCCTATGGATGTTTCCATCAAGGAAGGCATTCTGTTCCTGATTCCTGAGCCAAAAAGCCCACACGGCGTTGACGTGACTCCGGACGGCAAGTTCATTACCGTCGCCGGCAAACTGGACACCCACGTTTCGGTGTACAGCTTTGAAAAGATCATGGCAGCGATCAAGGCTGGCAAGTTCGAAAGCAAGGATCCGTACGGCATTCCAGTTCTTTCCATGCAGGACACGCTGCACAAGCAGGTTCAACTGGGTTTGGGCCCTTTGCATACCCAGTATGACTCCAAACCATGCGTAGCCTACACTTCGCTGTATGTGGATTCTCAGGTTGCAAAGTGGAACTACTGCGAAGGCAAGGTGCTGGACAAGATCTCGATTCACTACAACATCGGTCACCTGATGACCATGGAAGGTGACTCCGTTGATCCTAAAGGCCGTTACCTGGTTGCGCTGAACAAACTGGCAATCGACCGCTTCAACCCGGTTGGCCCGCTGCATCCGCAAAACCACCAGCTGATCGACATCAGCAACGACAAAATGCAGTTGCTGTATGACATGCCGCTTCCTCTGGGCGAACCGCACTATGTTGTTGCAATTGATGCCAAAACGCTCAAGCCTGGTATCCGCTACAAAGTCGGCACCAACAGCCGTACCGACAAGCCACATCCTGGTGCTGTAAGAGCGGGTGAAGAAAAAGTAGTGCGCAAGGGCAACAAGGTTGAAGTGTTCGGCACACTGATCCGTTCGCACATCACTCCGGAAACCATCGAAGTGACGGTGGGCGATGAAGTTACCGTCAACCTGACCAACCTGGAACGAGCTGAAGACGAAACTCACGGTTTCACGGTAAGCACTTACAACGTGCATGCTTCGGTAGAGCCGGGTAAAACTTCTTCAGTCAAGTTCAAGGCCGACAAGGAAGGTGTGTATCCTTACTACTGCACCGAGTTCTGCTCCGCGCTTCACCTAGAGATGCAAGGTTACCTGCTGGTCAAGCCTAAGGGTTACAAGGAAGTCAAGGCTGGCGCAGAGAAAGCCGTTTACACCAAGGCTGACTATGACAAACAGGTCAAGACCAACGTAGAAACTCAGGCAGTCATTGATAGCGTGGTTGGCTACATCACCAGCGTCAATTACAAGGACTTCCCACCTGTGGTCGCTCTGGTTGAAGATGCAACCGACCAGCTCAACCGCGCCAAGGAAGCTAAAGCCAAGATGGAAGAAGCTGCCAAGAAGAACGATTGGCAAAACGGCACACTGTGGGCCGGCCAATGGTGGCAGTTCCAGGTTAAAGCTGCAGACATCGGTCTGCGCGCCAAGACCTACCTTGAAGAGCATGGCGCCAAGAAAACTGGCAAGTAAGCCTGCTGTTTAACAAGTACCACATGATGCGGGGAGATGAATAATCTCCCCGCATTTTTTCAGCCCGCAATAACCGCTACAGGCAGATGGGTAATGATATATGGATATCAATGTCTTAAATATTTCTTGATCTGTGTCAATTTCCCGGTTAATATTTTGCTGCCGTACAACCTTTTCTTAGGAGTTCAATATGAAGTTAAAATCGATCATGCTTACTGCCGCCATATCCGCAGCGATGATTAGCGGCTATGCTCAGGCAGGCGATGGCAAGAAGCTGTATGCAGAGAAAACCTGCTCAGCCTGCCATGGCAAGGACGCCAACAAGCCTCTGATGCCGGACTACCCAAAAATCGCCGGTCAGAATGAGGCCTACATCATTAAACAAATGACTGACATCAAGAGCGGCACTCGTGCCAACGGCAATAGCGCGGCCATGAAAGGCGTAATGGTTCTGGTAAGCGATCAGGAAATCAAAGATATCGCTGCATACGTATCCAAACTCAAGCCCTGATCTATTGATTTGACCTGCATCAAGGCAAATAATGACAAGACTGGCTAGAATGAGTCCATCAACATTCAAAGAGAGGTAACCGCATGAAAAAGCACATCGCAATAGCAATCGCTCTGCTACTGGCACCAGCAACCGCTGCATTGGCTGCCAATCCCAACGTAGCAGAAAAGAAAGCAGGCATCGAAGCCAAGGGTTATGTATGGAATGACCCATCTGCCGGAGAGAAAATTGAAGCTTTGCACAAAAAAGGCGACGTCAAGGCCGGCAAGGAAGCCTATGAAGTGTGTGGCGCATGCCACCTGCCTTCTGGCGCGGGCCGTCCTGACGGCACCTTCCCCCAACTGGCCGGGCAGCACGCAACGGTAATCATCAAGCAGATCGCCGATATTCGCGCCGGTCTGCGTGACAATCCAACCATGTATCCCTTCGCTCAGACTCTGACCGATGCACAGGAACTGGCCGACGTAGCGGCTTACATTCAGACGCTGTGCATTCCTACCGAGCATGGCAAGGGCTCCGGCGATGCTGCCCTGCTGGCCAAGGGCAAGGAATTGTATGTGAAAGAATGCACCACATGTCACGGCGCCAACGGCGAGGGCGATAGCAAGAAATTCTACCCCGTACTGGCCGGTCAGCACTACAAGTACCTGCTGCGCCAGGTGACCGAGATTCGTGAAGGCAAACGCCGCAACGCCAATCCCGACATGGTCAAGATTGTGAAGAAATACAACGACCACGATCTGGACGCGGTAGTTGAATACATGGCCAGCATTTCCATGCCTGGTTCCATGTGCAAGGCAGGACCTGCCAAGAAGAAGTAATGTCACCTTCAGCCACGGGAGAACAATCAGCTCCCGTGACTGTCCCACAGTAAAATCAGCGTAGAATCAGAGAAGGAATGACGGGCAATATCCCCGCCAATTCACTTCCGAGGGGGCGTGGGGACGTGTTCAACGTTTAATGCCTAACGAGAGATCAAAATGAATAGCCCGAAAAAACAAATGATGGCGGTAAGGGTCTTGACCCTGATTGCCTTGGTGCTGATGGTAGTTGCCTATTTTAGTCCGATCTGGTGGGTTTCCCTGACGGCGCCTAACTACCCCAAGGATGCTTTTCCAGATGGCATCCGCATCCATTTCCATTTCAACGGCGTGTTCAATGGGTGCAAAACCACGCCATCGACAACTGGCCGGCAGGCAGAAATCATCCAGGCCGACCTGGGTGACGACTTGGCAGCGCGGGATGAACCCGGCATGGCGTCCAAGGATCAAATGGTGGGCCTTGATTGCGTACATGAAATGAACACCATCAACCACTATGTTGGCATGTACCCGATTGCGACAGGGGCGCCGGTGGAAGTGCCGATGTCTAAATTCATTATCGGCATGTTTGCAGTAATGATGCTGGCTTTCATGGCAACCCAGCGCAAGCAGCAACTGCTGATCATGAGTGTGGGTTTTACTGCCGTGAGCGCATGGATGGTGACCGACCTTTTCGTGATGGGCCACCTGAACACCTTTGCAGAACATTACTACAAGGAAGCCAGCACATTTTTTAATCAGCCAGAGGTACTTGATCGCTGGGTGGCCAATCTTAAAACGGCCTCTGTAGCAACTACAGGTGGACTGATTGCTGCGATGCTGATCCTGATCGCAGGCGTCTGGAAAATTCGTCCATTCGTTCTGTTGCTGGCATTGGTCCCAGCTTTGCTGCCGGTTTTCTTTGTGCTCGACTATGCTGGCTGGCTCTGGTTCTTCGGCCACAACCTGCATCCCTGGGGTGCATTTACCGTCAAACCTTTCATGCCGACAGTGTTTGGCGAAGGCAAGGTGGCACAGTTCAGCACTTATTCCTACCCATATTATGGCTATGCCATCTTGCTGATTTCGGGTATCGCCATGGCACTGGCCATGCTCATCCGTCGCAAGATGATGCGCGAGCAGAATCCGTTATAAGCCTTTTCCAGCTTCGCCCCTTAACCCGGGGCGAAAACTGGAGACTTAGACAGAATCTAACCTCATGGAATCAGTACAGAACATGCATATTACGTTGAGTGCTCGATGACGGGACGTCTGCTGCTTTATCTATGCTTATGTCTGTCACTTCCGGCAAGTGCGGCCTTCGAGCCTGGAGGAAGTGCAAATATGAGCGGCGACGCTCCGCGCGTCGATGTCGACAAACCTGTGCAACTTGTACCCCTCTATCTGCGCGACAAACGTATTCATGGCTTGACTCCGTTTCAATCACTGGTGGACGCCGCTCCGCCAGGGTCAGTCTTGCGTCCCAAGCCAGGAATTTATGCTGGCCCGGTGCACCTGACAAAACCTCTGACTATCGAAGGCGGCGGCAAAGTCACTATCGATGGCGGCAACAAGAGCACGGTCTTTGTTATCGAAACCAGTGGAGCGACGCTGCGCGGAATACATCTCATGGGGTCAGGAAGCTCACACGATTCAGACGATGCCTGTCTTAACGTACGTGGCCACCGGAATCTGATCGAAAACAATGTCATCGATGACTGCCTTTTCGGCATCGATCTCAAGCAATCCAATCAGAATATTGTGCGTGGTAACCGTATCCGCTCCAAGAAAGCGGATCTTGGCGTGCGCGGCGATGGCATCCGCCTGTGGTTCAGCATGAACAACCGGATCGAAAGCAACCAGGTTGTGGATTCACGCGATATGGTGGTGTGGTATTCCAACAACAATCTGTTTTACCATAACTACGGTGCACGCAGCCGCTATTCAATCCATTTCATGTTCGCCCACCACAACACCATTGACAGCAACCGTTTTTATGACAACGCGGTAGGTATTTACCTGATGTATGCCGACAACACGATTATTCGTAATAACGTGATTTCGCATGCAACTGGTGCAACTGGCATGGGAATTGGTTTCAAGGAAGCCAGCGGTGCATTGCTGGAAGGAAACGAGATTATCTATTGTGCACTCGGTCTGTCAGCCGATCTTTCACCTTTCCAGCCCGATACCAAGATCATCATGAAAAACAACCGGCTTGCCTACAATGGAATTGCCATCGCTTTTAACAGCGACCTTGCCGGCTATGAAGTTGAGGGCAACAGTTTCGAAGGCAATATTTCCAGCCTAGCCGTGGGTGGTGCAGGATCCGGGCAGCGCAATGTCTGGCGTGGCAATTACTGGGATGAATACGAGGGTTTCGACCGTAACAAGGATGGCATTGGGGACACGCCTTATGAACTGTATGACTTTGCCGACCGCCTATGGATGGAAATTCCGCATGCGCGCTTTTTCAAGGTAGCACCTGCACTTGAGGTACTAGATTTTCTTGAACGTTTGGCACCTTTTTCGAGTCCAACTCTGTTGTTGAAAGATGAAAAACCCTTGTTTAACGATCCCTGGAAGCGGGGTAAGAAATGAATACTGAGAAACAAAAACCGACTCATCCGCTGGTTAACAAACGCAAACTGGAAGATCGACGGCGTTTTCTGCGCACCATGTTTCTTGCCGGCACTGCCATTGGCATCCCGCTGCTCGGTCTGACACCGATGGCACGCGGCTGGGAATCACGCATGCGTCCGCCCGGCGCACTGGATGAGAAAGATTTTCTGTCTTCCTGCATCAAGTGTGGTCAATGTGTTCAGGTATGCCCGGTACAGGCGATCAAGCTCGATGACATCAGTCACGGCTTCGGCATCGGCGTGCCATATATCGACTCCCGCAAGCAGGCCTGCGATTTTTCCTGCGATGCTGTGCAATGCATTCTGGCCTGCCCGACGGGTGCCCTGACTTACCACAAGCCATCTTTTCTGGAAGTGCGTCCAGGCGCAAAAATGGCGCAACCACCAGTATTGCTCGCCAAGGAAAATGACCCCGAACCGACTCTCAACCTTGCTGAACGCACCGGTCTTGCTGTGCTGGTCCGGCCAGAAACTTGCCTTGCACGACAAGGCAAGGGTTTCAAGGGTCAAGCGAGAGGCGCTGAATTCAAAGGCAACATGCGCTTTTCCAAAGTGGACCGCTGGAAACCCATCCCGCTAAAGGATCATCCTTTCGATGTCGAGGTGTGCGATTTGTGTGTCCGCACCTGCCCCATCAAGGGCGCAATATCGCTCGACAATATTGCAGGCAAAGACGGAAAAATGATCAAGTCGCCGGTGGTTCATGAGCCGTGTGTTGGATGTGGCGTTTGCGAAATGGTTTGCCCCACCGAACCCGCATCGATCGTGGTGGAAGCCCGTAAAACATGGGAGGCAGCATGAGCAGATATATTGAATCCCTGATGGTGATGCTGGGACGCGAACCCAGGAAGCCAGAGAAGTTCACATCTGCCGCCGATACTATTCATGCCCTGAAGCGCGTCGAGAAAGTGGACTGGGTTGCACAGAAAGAACACGCTCGCGCTCATCGATCGCAAGGAAAACCATGGCGCAACAGGCGCTGGGCATTCCTGATCGGGATTAATCTGCTGTTTGTGCTTTCGTTCTGGCTCGACATCCAGATTCTGGAAGGCGCCCTTACCGCCTCGCGCCTGCTCGGCTTCCACCTGATTGACATAAATTCGGCTCTACAGGTGATGCTGGCTCACAAACACATAATCGTCAACCTGCTGATCGGCACTGGCACGGTAATTGTGCTGTGGTTTCTCTTTGGCGGCCGTACTTTCTGCTCCTGGGTCTGCCCCTACCATCTGGTCGCCGAGTGGGCGGAAAAACTCCATCTCTATCTGGTCGACAAGAAAGTCGTTACCGACCACACCTTCAATCGAGGCGTGCGCACAGTGCTGTGGGTGGTATTCGCAGCGCTGGCATGGGTTACCGGATACACTGTGTTCGAAACCTTATCGCCCACCGGCATTCTCAGCCGCGCACTGATCTATGGCCCCGGCCTGGCGCTGGGCTGGGTGGCGCTATTGCTGGCATTTGAGATATTTTACTCACGCCGCGGCTGGTGTCGTTATGTATGCCCGATTGGATTAACTTACGGTATTGTTGGTGTATTTTCGCCGCTTCGGGTCAAATACACATTGAATAATTGCTTTCACGAAGGCGATTGCCGCAAGGTATGCGAAGTCCCCCACGTGCTGGAAATCGTGAAGAAGGGACGTGCCTCTGATGCCATCATGGACACCGGCGCTGACTGCACACGCTGCGGTGCCTGCGTAGATGTATGCCCGAGCGGTGCATTGAAGTTTGACGTCAAAGGACTTAGCAAACTGATGTGATTGGATCTGTGAAAATCCGTTTTTACAAATATAAGAAAACCGCATGATTGAATTCAAGAAAGTCTCCAAAACCTTCAAGCGCAACCGCGTACTGGATGAGCTCGAACTTACCATTACACCGGGCGAACGAATCGCTCTGGTAGGTTCCAATGGCGCCGGAAAGACAACCATGATCCGCTGCCTGCTGGGTGAATACACCTATGAGGGGAGCGTCGCGGTACATGGCCTGGCACCACGGCCAAATCGTCAGCAAGTACTGGGGAAAATCGGCTTTGTGCCCCAGCTACCTCCGCCGCTGAAAATGCCGGTAGGACAATTGCTGGATTTTTCCTCTGCTGTTTGCAACAGCGAAAAAAGCCGCATGGAAGAAATAGCCGGGCGCCTCGGCCTGGATGTAGGCAAAATGAGAAATCAGCCTTTCGTCAAGCTATCAGGCGGGCAGAAGCAGAAACTGCTAATCTCCATTGCTCTGGGGCGCGACAGCAACATACTGATCATGGACGAACCCGCCGCCAACCTCGATCCGGAGGCGCGCCAGATTTTCTTCGGCCTGCTGGCCGAGCGACTGGAAAACAACACCACCATGCTGATATCCAGTCACCGCCTGGATGAAGTATCGGCACTTGTGAATCGAGTCATCGAACTGGACCGCGGCAAGGTGGTTCTGGACGACCGCGTGGCTGATGATGTATCACTGACCGGCATGCTGGCCTGCCGCCTGACATTGCGGCGTCCTGAGGAATCCATAGCAAAAGCACTGACGGGGTGGAATTTCCGGGATAACGGCAGCGGCCTGGAATGGCAAGGTAGCGTGGCTGGGCCGGATAGGTTACGTTTCGTCGGGATGCTTTCACGCTACGTTGGAATTCTGACTCATATCAGCCTTGATGAAAATGGCGGAGACCAGGTGTGAAAAACCTGTTCAGGCTGGCCGCCATAGCGCTGTTCCTGAGCCTGGTGGCTGCCTGCCATAAGGAACCCGGAACCGGTCCGGTGGAAGTCAAATGGGATCGTGACACCTGCGTACGCTGCAGCATGGCCCTGAGTGACAAGCGTTACGCCGCCCAGGTGCGGGGTGGGCCGAAGCATCAGGCGTACAAATTCGACGATTTCGGATGCGTCATGTTCTGGCTTAAGGACAAGTCCTGGGCCAATGATCCTGCCACTGAAATCTGGGTCATGGACATGCGATCAAACAAGTGGATCGAGGCGCGCAAAGCCTTTTACCTACCCAACAAAATGACACCGATGGCTTATGGCCTTGGCGCAGTGGCCCTGCCAGAACCGGGCAGTATGAATTATGAGGACGCCAGAAAACAGGTTCTGGCAAAAGGAAAATAATGAAAAACTTGTGGCTGACCGCCAAGCTGGATGTTGTTGAATCGCTGCGCGCTCGCTGGTTCATGATTTATACCCTGGTTTTTGGCGGCATCGTCGCCATGCTGTTCGCGTTTGGCCTGACCGAATCGCGTGTGCTGGGTTTTATCGGACTCTCTCGTCTGCTGGTAACCTACATCCAGCTTTGCATGGCCATTCTGCCCATTTTCGTGCTTATTTCCACCGTTCGGTCGGTTGCGGGCGACCGCGAGGCCGGCGTGTTCGAATACCTTCTGTCACTGCCGGTATCGCTTAGCGCCTGGTTTTGGGGCAAGTTGCTGGGACGTTACATCGTGGTATTCCTGCCGGTATTTCTGGCCATGCTGGGCGCTTCGCTGTGGTCGCTGGTGCAGGATATCGAAGTCCCCTGGAACATGTTTCTCTACTACACCGGGCTGCTGGCAGCAATGGCGTGGTGTTTTCTCGGTATTGCCATGCTGCTTTCCACTCTTGCACGTTCCACAGATGTGGCTCAGGGTGCGGCATTCGTAGTCTGGCTGGCCATGCTGCTGTTCCTCGACCTGATTCTGCTGGGTGTGATGATTCAGGGCCATGCCGCACCCGAAGTGGCGGTCATGATCGCTCTGGCCAATCCGCTCCAGGTATTCCGCACCGCCGCACTGATGTTGTTCGATCCGCAACTGATCGTGCTGGGACCGGCTGCGTACGTGATCATGGATACGATGGGCGCAACCGGATTCATGATTTACGGGCTGGTTTATCCGTTCGTCATCGGCACCCTGTGCGCAACAGCCGGCTATTTCATGTTTCGCCGCGGCGACCTGCCCTGATGCAGGAAATTTCCCGCACCTTTGGTTACCAAAGCGTCGCGGAGAATGAGCGCACGCGCCTGATCCGGCGCGTATTCACCAGCGTGGCGCCGCGCTACGATCTGATGAACGACCTCATGAGCATGGGCATTCACCGGCTCTGGAAGCGCCGTCTGGCGCGGGAAGCCGGCGCGCTTCCGGGCCAGACTGTGGTTGACCTTGCCGGCGGCACGGGCGACGTGGCAGCGCTCATGGCCCGGAATGGCGCGAAGGTGACAGTGTGCGACCCCAGTCTGGCGATGATGAACCAGGGACAAACGCGCCAGCTGTCCGGCGTGCAATGGCTGGCTGGCACCGGAGAGCGGATTCCCTTGCAGGACAACTCGGTGGACACCATGACCATCGCCTTCGGCATCCGCAATGTCACCAGCCTGGATGGCGCCCTGAAGGAAGCCCTGCGGGTGCTCAAGCCGGGCGGGCGCTTCCTGTGCCTGGAATTTTCCCGCCCGTGGGCGCCGGTCAAGCCTTTTTACGACCTCTTTTCCTTCACCGTGATCCCCCGTCTCGGCGCCCTGGTAGCCCGCGACCCGGAAGCCTACACTTATCTGGTCGAATCCATTCGCCGCTTCCCGGATCAGCAGGAGATGAAGCGCATCATGGAACAGGCCGGCTTTGCCGCGGTGAACTACCGCAATCTTTCTTTTGGCATCGCCTGTCTGCATCGCGGCGTCAAATCCTTCTGAGCCATGAAATCCCTGCTCTCCCGCTGGCTTGAACGTGCCGCAGCGAGCCATCCGGACGCCCCGGCGCTGATTCAGGATGACGCGGTTTACAGCTTCACTGCCCTGTTATCCGCCCATCCGGCCCGCCTGCCACAACGCCTGGCCATGCTGCTGAAACAGGCGGATTTGCCCGGCTGCGCCGAGCTGCTTATCGCCACCAGCGGCAGCACGGGCGAGCCCAAACAGGTGATGCTGAGCGAAGCCAGTCTGGCGGCGGCGGTGCAGGCCAGCCGCAGCCGCATCCCCCTTGAACGTGGCGATGTCTGGCTGGCTTGCCTCCCCCTGCAGCATATCGGCGGCATTTCCATCTTTTACCGCTGTGCAGAGGCCGGTGCCGCCGTCCTGCTGCATCAAAAATTTGACGCTGTGCGTGTTCGGGAGGACATGGAACACCATGGCGTGACCCATGTTTCCCTGGTGCCGGCCATGCTCGCACGCCTGCTTGAAGCTGGACCCGCGCCTGCGCAACTGAAATACGCCCTGATCGGCGGTGGCCCCTTGTCTGAAAAACTGGCACGGCAGGCGCAGGCAGCCGGCTGGCCCATCTGCCCCACTTACGGCATGAGCGAGACCGCCTCGCAAGTGGCCACACTGCCCGCGCTCCCGCCAGACTGGCGCGAGGGCATGGTGGGCCTGCCGCTGCCTGGGATCGGCGTGGAAATCATCGACGCAAACGGCCAGCCCACAAAGGGTGAAGGACGCATTCTCGTGCGCGGACCCGGCGTCATGACTGGCTACGCCAATGCGGCGCAGGAAGCAGGCCACGGGCTCATTGACGGCGGCTTCGTCAGCGGCGACAGGGGATATTTCGATGCCCGGGGCAATCTGGTGGTACTCGGCCGCCACGACGACATGCTGGTAAGCGGGGGCATCAACATCCACCCCGCCCTGGTCGAGAACTTGCTGCTCGCCTGTCCGGGCGTGCGCGATGTCGCCGTGACAGCCGTAAACGATGCGGTATGGGGCGACCGCATTGCTGCCCTGGTGGTGGGCGGCGACATTCAGGCCATTGAGGACTGGTGCCGCGCGAACCTGCCCTCTGCCCAACGCCCGCGCCGTTTCATCGCTGTTTCTGCACTGCCGCGCAACGCCATGGGAAAACTGGAGCGCCAGCGCTTGCCCGCACTAGCCCTCGAAACGGAAGACAGGACCCCATGCTGAAACGCTTCCGCCCCGACGATCCTGCTTTTCTGGAGCAGATCGAAAACCGCCTCAGGGCCGGGCTGCGGCATGCCGGGAAAAGCGGCGCCGGCCTGCTCAGCGTGACGCTGTCCGTTCCGGAAATTTCCAGCACCGGCCTGCCTGGCATATTCCATGAGCTGTTTTACTGGTGCCGCCCCGCAGCACAAGATGAAATACTGGCCCTGGGCGAGGCGGCCTCTTTCAGTGCCGAAGGCGAGGCACGCTGGCCGCAAATGAGTACTGCATTTGACGGCTGGCGCACCCACTGGCAGCATCTGGACAGTGACCATACCGGCCTGCACCCGCTTGCCCTGGGCGGCTTTACCTTCTCCGGCCAGCCGGGCAATAATGCAACCCTGCCATCCGCGCGGCTACGCGTCCCCGAGCTGCTGCTGCGCCGCCAGGGCGAAACATGCGCGCTGACATTCACTTTTGGCGTACGGCCGGATGAAACCGCCATTGCCTCGGCCATGGCGCGCTTGCGCCATTTGATGACGACACTCGCGCATAAATTCGCCCCTGCACGCACCACAAAACCTTTGCAGCGCCTCGACGATGTCCAGGCTGATCATGCCTGGCTGGCGCGCGCCGCGCAGGCCGTGCGCGACATTCGCAGCGGCAGGCTGGACAAGGTGGTCCTGAGCCGGCGCGTGTCATTTCATTCCGCAGAAGATTTCGACCCGGGCCGGGTCATGGCGGACCTGGAACAGCAGTACCCTTCCTGCACCCTGTTTGCCACGGACACGCCGGATGGAGGCACCTTTCTCGGCGCCAGCCCGGAAACCCTGGTGCGGCTGCAGGACGGAGAAGTCTATTGCGATGCGCTGGCGGGTACCGCATGGGGAGAAGGAAGGGCCACCTCCGCCGCAGACCGGAAGTTGCTTGGTGATGTCAAGAACGGCCGCGAACATCGCCTGGTGGTGCAGGCCATCGCCGAAGCACTGCGCCCCGTGTGCGCCAGACTGGAAGTCCCCGATGCGCCACAGATCCGGCACCTGGGGCAGTTGCGTCACTTGTGGAGCAGCTTGCATGGGCGCGTTAAAACGGGAATCGGCCTGCTGGACCTGCTGCAGCGCGTCCACCCCACCCCCGCCGTCGGCGGCTACCCGCGTCAGGCAGCGCTGAACTGGCTGGCCCAGCACGGCGAACAGCGCGAAGACTGGTATACCGGCGCCATCGGCTGGCTGGATGCCGCAGGAAATGGCGAGTTCGCCGTGGCGCTGCGCTGCGCCCGCCTCCAGGGGCGCGTGGCGCACCTCTATGCCGGGGCAGGCATCGTGGCTGGCTCGGAGCCGCAGCGGGAACTGGCCGAAACCGAAGCCAAGTTTGCGGCCATGCTGCATGCACTGGGGATCCGGAATGACGGATCAGGCCAGCAATAATTTCATCTGGGCCGGCACCCTGATCCACGGCCTCGCCGCCTGTGGGGTAACGCATGCCGTCATTTCACCCGGCTCGCGCTCCACGCCGCTGGCGCTGGCCTGCCTGCAGCATCCGGGCATGAAAACCTGGGTGCAGGTGGACGAGCGCAGTGCCGCATTTTTTGCTCTGGGACTGGCCAAGGCCTGCCGCCAGCCCGTCATCCTGATTTGCACTTCCGGGTCTGCGCCGGCAAACTGGTATCCCGCTGTGATCGAGGCGGACATGGGCGCCATCCCGCTGATCCTGCTAAGCGCCGACCGCCCGGCGGAACTGCGCAACTGCGGCGCCAACCAGTCCATCGACCAGAATCAGCTTTTCGGCAAGCATGTGCGCGCTTTCCATGAGTTGCCGCCGGCAGATTCGCGCCCGGAAATGCTCCCTTATCTCCGCAGCCTGGCGGCACAACTCACAAACCAGTGCCGCTGGCCCATGCCAGGGCCAGTGCATATCAACGTGCCACTGCGCGAGCCGCTGGTCCCTGGCGGGCCCCTGCCACAGATCGCAGATATGCCGCCTGCCGTCGCCAGCCATCCGGCTCAGTCCCTGAATGCGGAAGACAGCGCAGCGCTGGCACGCGAACTGGCTGGCGGGAAAGGCCTAATCGTGTGCGGCTGGGGAGATCATGGCGAGGGCTTCCCCGAAGCGGTCACGACACTGGCACACAAGCTGGCTTGCCCACTGCTGGCCGATCCTCTTTCCGGACTGCGCTTCGGCAGCCATGAGCGGAGCGCGATTCTGTGCCGCTACGATGCGTTTTTGCGCCGCGCCAGCGTACAGGAAAATCTCCGTCCGGACTGGGTGCTGCGCTTCGGCGCCATGCCGGTTTCCAAATCCTTGCAGCAGTTTCTTGCGGCACACTCCGGAATACCTCACCTCGTATCGGATGCGCAGGGCCGCTGGCCCGACCCTCTGCATCAGGCCACGCGCCTGTTGAGGGCCGACCCGGTGCTGTTGTGCCGGCAACTGGCGGCGGAGATCGAATCCGCAACCGGTTCTTCCTGGCCGGAAGCATTCCAGGACGAAGAACAGCGCGCAGCAGGGCTGGCCCGGCAGAATGCGCCGCTGGAAGCCGAAGTGGTGCAGGCGGTGCTGGACCTGCTGCCGGACGGCTCCGCTTTGTTCAGCGGCAACTCCATGGCGATCCGCGACCTCGACGCCTATTCCGGAAGCGGAAGCAAGTCATTGCATATCATCGGCAACCGCGGCGCGAGCGGCATCGATGGCAACGTCTCCACTGCCCTCGGCCTGGCTGCCGGAAGCCTGCGGCCCATGGTGGCGCTGCTCGGCGACCTGGCGTTCTACCACGATATGAACGGGCTGCTGGCTGCACGCGGGCTGGATGCGGTGTTTGTCGTGCTCAACAACGGCGGAGGGGGAATTTTCGAATATCTGCCCCAGTCGCAACTGGAAGATTTCGAGCGCGCCTGGCTGACACCGCTCGGGCTGGATTTCGCCCATGCGGCAAAAATGTACGGTCTAGGCTACCAGAAGATCAGCCGGGCAACGGATTTTCCTGCCGCCCTGTCGAGCGCGCTATCGGGTGGCGCGCACCTGATCGAGGTCACGGTTGAACGTGAAATCAGTGTTGCACGGCACCGGAATTACTGGATGGCAGTGATGGAGAGTTAACCGGTAGCTGACGTGCGTAGACCTGTCCTGTAACACCGTCTACAAAACGAATTTCCTCAAGATGGCCGATCAGATAACGTTTTCTTAGCGTGAAATCAACCGGGTCGGCAAAGTCGGCTTTCCAGAAAGTATTGCTCTCGGCATGATAAGGCGACTTCAGGCGAAACACGGCGAGCATTTTCAGACGGTCCCGTTCGGGCATCCCTGTTGCCTCGATCCTGGCACCAAAACCGGCGTCGTCATCTACCTTGCGCGGGTAATAATCATAGAGATTCTCGAAAGCCAGGAAATAGTCGTAGCGCCAGACATTACTGACCTTTGCGCTTTGCCCGGGATAAATCTCGACATCTACCGGCCCTGCCTTTTCCTGCTGAACAGACTTGAGGGGGAGAAACTTGGCGCGGTAATAATCCTGACTCTCCGGATTGGCCTGCGGCTCCCAGCTCCAGCCTTCCGCAACATTGTTGAATGCCATGCGGTACAGCAACGCGAGAGTGCCATTTTGCGCATCGAAATCCATGCTGAAACCGGGGCTGTTTTCGAGGTCCACGGCAAAAGAGAAAGTCCTTCCATCCAGTTCGGCAAGATGGCCGGCAGCCAGATGGGAAATCGTGTGAAACCATTCTTCGACATCCTGGCCTGAATTACCTCCCGGCAAAGCCGCGTCTCCCCAAGCCAGTCCGGAAAACAAACAGAAAATCAGCACCAGTATGTGCTTGATCATAATTAAACTACTCCTGTGGCTGAATCGAAGTGAGATAAGCCAGAATATCGCGAATATCCGTGTCCTTCAGCTTGGCCAGAATGCCGCGGGAATCGTCTTCATCGTGAGGGCGCTCGCCATTGATGTAACTGGTGACCTGCTTCATGAGGTAATTGGTATATTGCCCCACCAGCATCGGGAACGATCCCCGTCCACCTCCATCCTTGGCGTGACAGGAAGCACACTCCTTCTTGTAGATTCTGGCGCCATTTTCGATATCGCCTACAGCACGCGGGATGATCATGACTTTATCCATCATCTGCAAACGGGTCAGCGCATCTTCGTCGCCTTTGAAGACGGGCGGAGTAGTCTGTAATTTTATCGATGCCAGATAGCCGGTAATATTACGAATATCTTCATCCGATAAATCACGTTCCTCGGTATAGGGGAACATCGGAAAATTGATACGTTTCCGGGCGCGGAAGCTTTCCAGCTGGCTTGCCATGTATTTTTCCGACTGCCCGGCGAGCCGAGGATACTCACCACGCGACCCTCCCTGACCAAATTCACCATGGCAAGTCGCACAAACACCCATCATGTCACGGGCGCTATCTGCATCGAAAGCGTAAGCCTCAAGACTGAACAAGCCCAGAAGACATATGAAAAAGCCCGTAGCTAACCTGTAGCCACGATGACGAGAAGCTTCCCTGTCGACAGAAAAATGAGTAATTGATGCAGCCTGGATTTTCATACAACACCATCTTGAGATTGGTACAATTTAACGGAGCGATTCTAGCTACTTTCAAGTCAGTTGGAACTTGATCTGGAACAAAAATTCCGAATAAATCCGGGCCGGAAGTACTTAATTCTGCCCGTCATCAGATGAAGACAGGCGCGCCTCCATCAATAGCCGGATACGCTCGGCCACTTCGGTGGGTGGTGTAGCATAAGCAAACTTGGCAAGAAAACGACCGTCCGGCCCCAGCAGATACATCCCTGCCGAGTGGTCCACCGAGTATTTATCCTTCGCTGCGCCCGGTTCCCAGTGTTTCTGATAGCGCACCTTGAAGTGATCCGCCACGCGTCGCACCAGCTCAGGCGAGCCGGAAAGACCGATGATGCGCGGGTGAAAAAAAGCGGTGTAGCGGCGCAGCACATCAGGTTTATCGCGTTCCGGGTCCACGGTCACAAACAGCGGTTGCAGTTTCTCTGACAGCTTGCCCAGTTTATTCATGACCAGCGCCATTTCAGCCAGTGTCGTCGGGCATATATCCGGACAGAAAGTATAACCGAAGGAAATAAGCTGGAAGCGTCCAGGAAAATCCTGATCAGTCACAGCTCGCCCCCGGTTATCCATGAGCAGATAACGGGGAACGATCCCGGCTTCCGGTTGTTCATCGGCCTCGGCAACAGGCGCATCGGCCCAGGCCGGAGATGATCCAATCAGAATCATGGCAAGGATGACGAGGAAAAATCTTTTCATGATGTATTTATCCTATTGAGGATCAGCTATTGGTACGGCTGTCAGCAGGCGCGCGGCCACTTCCTCAGTCTTGCTGTTGATTGTCGGCTCATCCTTGCAGTCAGCAGGACTCTTGATCTGTGCAAGGAAGGTTTCGCTTGTTGCCGCCTCAAAAGCCTCGCCGTAGCGCCGCGACTTGGGTGCAAGTTTGATCATGATGGTCTTGATCCGGGCCGCAGCCTGGGTATGGGAGCAGGCCAATGCCTGGCCATTGAGCATCCCCAGTTCACGAACCTCAGCCATACCCGCATCGGACGCGGAATCCGCAGCAACAGGCAGCGCAAGGCTCAATAAACTTAACACGAGGGCAATACGTTTCATTATTACTTTCTCCATCATTTGGGTGAATGATCATTTCCTGTCAGCAGGTTTGGGCGTGGCAAGCATCCTGATCAGAAGAATGTCCGAAATTTCGTGATTCAGCGTGGTTTCGGCATAGTCGCGCGCAGTTTTACCCTGATTATCCTTTGCATGAACATCGGCGCCCCTGGCAATCAGCAAGTCAAGATTCGCCTTTTTTCCCGAGAATGCGGCGATATGCAAAGGCGTGGCCCCCCTGTTGTCTTTTACGTTAATGACAGCACCTTTTTCGATCAGCAAACGAGTCATTTCAGCAGCAGAAATACCTGCCGCAATATGAAGCGGTGTTGAACCCAGCTCGTTTCTGGTATTTACCAGGTTACGGTTTGAGGCAATCATCTTGCTGACGGCCTGCACATCACCGTCTCTTACAACTTCATGTATGGTCGCGGCAAAAGAGGAAAGGCTGGCGATCAATGCAATGGCGCCAATAATCGATGCAATAATACGGTTTAGGGACATTTTCATAATCCTGTTGCAAATCAATTTATGCCGTGACGGCATTGGTTAAAATACTGGGCAGTTTAGTCTGAATACCTTCAAGGAGTAAATCGATGGGGAAATTGATTGGCGCAGCAACCTGTGTCGCGATACTGACCGGCGCACTGTTTGGCAGCCAGGTACTGGCTGCTGAATGGGTTCCGATCAAACAGGAAGATCATACAGTACGTGAGATCGACGCCTCCAGCATCAACAAGAATGGCCCACTGGTGACCTTTACGGCGCGTCATACCTTCGAAGACCGGAATGAATACAAGGTGAGCCGGCGCGAAGCGCGATATCTCTTGATACACACACGTGCCAATTGCGGATTTCGAACTCTGGCCCAACTCGCTACCGAGGCTTACGACGAAAAGATGGTGCTGATCACCAAGCAGCGAATCCAGCAACCCCAGGATTTGCCCGTGACGAAAGGGAGCATAGACGAGATTGCACTGAATTTCGTCTGCGCAAAAAACGTTCAGCAGACGCCTTGAGTTAACCTGTAGCCACTTCACTTGCCGATTTGTCAGAAACGGGGAATTCATGAACACGCCTCGCTTTTTTTCTTCTGTCCGCTCCATCGTACTGCACGATCCGCTGGCTGATTTTCTGGGCGCGATGGAAGAAGGCCTGATCGAATACACTTACCTTGATGCCGTAAAACTCGCCGGACACTCCTGCCCCACCGTGGCGGGAGCCTACCTGATGACGCTGAAGGCGCTGGAGCGCCTGTACCCTGAAACAAAACCGCAACGTGGCGATATCAAGGTTTTTTTCCGCGAATCCAGCACAAGCGGTGTTACAGGCGTCATGGCAAACGTCGTCACCCTGATTACTGGCGCCACACAGGACAATGGCTTCAAGGGGATAGGCGGCAAATTCGACCGCCGCAACCTGCTGTTTTTTGATACCCCCAGTAATGGCGAAATTCTTTTCGAACGCCGCGATACGGGTTTCGCCGTAAGCACGACATACCACCCCGAAATCGTTCCGCCAGGCCCTGAAACGACGAGATTGATGCAGGCGGTTCAGGCGGGTTTGGCCAGTCCCCAGGAACATCAGGAATTCGGCAATTTATGGCAGGAACGCGTCCGGCGTATTCTGATCGATCACATTGACGACCCGAAACTGGTCGTGCTGGACTGAGTCATGGAAAAACTGGTACTGCTATTAAGTCCCGAGCTGGCAGACACGCATTGTCAGGTGCTGATCACGCAAACCAGACACTCCGGTCAGACACTAGCGGCACTCACCGCACTGTACTCGTTCATCACGGCAACAGCCCATCCCAATGAACAGAACCTGTGCGCTTACCGCGAAATCAAGCAGATTTTTGAACAACATATCACCGCGGCACGCAATCAAGTCATGGAAGACAACCTCGCTCGCCTGCTTAACGCACTCAGCGCCCGGAATCTCTGCGAAATTCAGAATGTACATTCGGCGCTTTCCCGCAATGGTTTCCACCAGACGGCCCTTTCTGCTATCCAGCGTTTGCCGGACTCAGTGCTGCTGGCCACTGCCACCTGGGTAGCCGAATGGCAACGCGATGCCCGGTTGCGCGCAGAGGCTGCCAGCCCCTACCCTGATGCCCTTAACCTGCACGGAGCTGGTATTTCACCCGCATGTTTCGCCGCCATGTCGGAGCTCGACAATTATCTCAGGGAAGCCGTTTCCTGAAATCCAGTACACGCATCTCGGCAATCACAAAACCGGCACAAACAGGATGACGTCATGCCTTTAGAGGCTTAATATTGCCGTTGCGGACTTTTTCCGTATCTTCGTTTCCAAGGAGTAATGATGAAATCCAGATTCGATATTCGCCGCCCACTTTCCCTCTTGCTGCTTGGACTCACGACCACATCGCTGACAGTAGGCGCCCTTGCTGCCGACACCCCCAAACGGAAGCCTGGCTTGTGGGAAATCAGCACGCACATGGAAGGCATGCCCAGCATGGGTGCGATCCAGCAGTGCATCGACAAGAACACAGACAATCTCATGCAGCAGCATGCCAGAAAAGAAAAACCCGATTGCAGCGTGATGGATGTCAAACAGCAGGGCAACAAGTTCACCATGCACTCAGTCTGCAAATTCGAAAACACGACTGCCACGACCGATGCCGTGTTCACCGGCGCCTTTGAATCCGCCTACAAAGGGGACATGCATACCCGTTACAGCCCACCCATGCAAGGCATGAGCGAATCAAAAATGTCCATGGAAGCAAAATGGCTGGGGCCATGCAAAGCCGGCCAGAAGCCGGGTGATGTCATCATGCCGAATATGAAAGGCATAAACATGAACGAAATGATGAATGACCCCAAATTTCAGGAGATGATGAAGCGTCAGAAATAATCCTGCGCGAACCCGCCGGTTTTTCCTTACCCAGAAATATCAAAGGGCGCGCCTTTGCGCACGCCCACTTGATGTTATGGCCCGGGGATCAATGATGTAAAGCTGTTACCCCACAGAGGATGACATACCCCCACCATCAACACGGTTGAACATGCCATGTGGACATGCTAGTCTTCTTGTCCTGAATTATGGCGCTATCCGATTACATTCATACATTTGGCCAACACCTGCTCCATCTTCACGGTGAGCGGGTGCACAAGATCGCCCTGGACGCAGGCTTCACCTGCCCCAACCGCGATGGCGCCAAGGGCATCGGCGGCTGCACCTTCTGTAACAACAGTTCGTTCAATCCCAGCGGCGACCAGCAGAAAACGATGGAGACGCAGCTGGACAGCGGTCGGCGTGCCATTGCAAAACGTACGCGCGCAATAAAATTTCTCGCTTATTTTCAGGCCTATACCAACACCTATGCCGACGTGGCCGAACTGGACAAGCTCTACTGCCAGGCAATGCAGGCGCAGGACATCATCGGCCTTTCCATCGGCACCCGACCGGACTGCGTCTCGCCACAGGTACTGGACCTGCTGGCCAGCTATCAATCGCAAGGGCGCGTCGTCTGGCTGGAACTGGGCCTGCAGTCGTCATTTGACGATACTTTGCAGCGGGTCAATCGCGGGCACGGCCTGAAAGAATACCGTGACGTTGCAATTGCAGCGCGTCGGCGCGGCATTCCGGTGTGCGCCCACCTCATTCTGGGCCTGCCGGGCGAACATGAGAGCCATTATCACACCACGCTGGACAGGGTGCTCGAGATCGGCGTCGACGGACTCAAGCTGCACCCCCTCCATGTAGTGAAACACACGGTGCTCGCCAATCAGTGGCGGCGCGGCCAATACCAGCCGATGACGCGCGAGGCTTACATCCGGAATGCCTGCGACCTGATCGAACGCACCCCGGAAGATATTATTTACCACCGCGTGACCGGCACCGCGGCAAAAGATATTCTGCTTGCACCCGGGTGGTGCTCGCAGAAATGGAACGTGCTCAACGGTATCGAAAACGAGCTTGCACTGCGCGGCCACCGCCAAGGCCAGTTCGCCGGCACGCCATGGATCAACGAGGAAATTCCCGATGCAGCCTGAAACCAAGAAATTCGAACTGGTCTGTCCGGCCGGCAGCCTGCCGGCCCTGAAGACCGCGGTGGACAATGGTGCTGACTGCGTCTACATGGGGTTTCGCGACGATACCAATGCGCGCAACTTCACCGGTTTGAATTTCGATCTGGCAAATGCGAAAGAAGGCGTACGCTACGCCCACGCCAAAGGCAGAAAAACCTTGCTGGCCCTCAACACCTACCCCCAGACCAGCGGCTGGCAGCGCTGGACTTCGGCGATCGACAATGCCGCCGAACTAGGAATGGACGCGGTGATCCTGGCCGACCCCGGGCTCATGCAATATGCCGCCAAGACTCATCCCGGACTGCGCCTGCATCTTTCGGTGCAAGGCTCCGCCACCAATTATGAAGCGATCAACTTCTACCACGAGCACTTCGGCATCCAGCGCGCCGTAGTGCCGCGCGTGCTGGCGCTGGCGCAGGTGGAACAACTGATGAGCAAGACCCAGGTGGAAATCGAACTGTTCGGCTTTGGCGGCCTGTGCGTTATGGTTGAAGGCCGTTGCGCCCTGTCCTCCTACGCCACCGGCGATTCTCCCAATACTTGCGGCGTGTGCTCGCCGCCCAAGGCAGTGCGCTGGCAGGAAACGCCGCAAGGCCTGGAGTCGCGCCTCAACGGCATTCTTATCGACCGCTATGGCAAGGATGAGAACACCGGCTATCCCACGCTGTGCAAGGGCCGTTTCGATGTAGCAGGGGAAACCTACTATGCCATCGAGGAACCCACCAGCCTCAATACCCTGGAACTGCTGCCGGAACTGATGCGCATGGGCGTTGCAGCGATCAAGATCGAAGGACGCCAGCGCAGCCCTGCCTACGTGGCACAAGTCACCAAGGTATGGCGAGAGGCCATCGATGCCTGCCGCCGCAACCGGGAACAATTTGCCGTCAAGCCAGCGTGGATGAATGAACTGGGCAAAGTCTCCGAAGGCCAGCAGCAGACACTGGGCGCTTATTACCGGCCATGGAAATAAATCAATGAAACTTTCACTCGGCCCCCTCCTCTACTACTGGGACAGCGAAAAGGTCAACGCCTTTTACGACGCTATTGCGCAATCACCGGTAGATATCGTCTATATTGGCGAAACGGTGTGCTCGCGCCGCCATCTTCTGCGCCTGGAAGACTGGCTTGAAGTGGCAAAAAAACTCAGCGATGCAGGCAAGGAAGTGGTGCTCTCCACCCAGACCCTGATCGAATCGGAGTCTGACCTCAAAACCTTGCGCAAAATCACCGGCAATGTCAACTTCAGGGTCGAAGCCAACGACATGGGGGCAGTGCGCCTGCTGGCGAACCGGGTGCCCTTCGTGGCCGGCCCCACCCTGAACATTTACAACCCGCAAACACTCCAGTTGCTGGCCGGCATGGGCGCTGTGCGCTGGGTCATGCCGGTGGAGATGTCGGGCGCGGCACTTGCGGCCATGCAGCAAAGCCTCCCGGAGGGTATGGAAACCGAAGTATTCGCTTATGGACGGCTGCCGCTTGCATTCTCGGCGCGTTGCTTCACGGCACGGCACCATAACCTGCAGAAAGACGACTGTCAGTTCCGCTGCCTCGATTATGAAAACGGCCTTACGCTCAAAACCCGCGAAGGCCAGCCTTTCCTCACGCTCAACGGCATCCAGACCCAATCGGCACGGGTATACAACCTGCTGGGTGAATTCGCGGACCTGCGCGCCGGCGGCGTGGGTGTCGTGCGTATCAGCCCGCAGGCGTATCACACAGAAAAGATTCTGCACCTGTTCCGCGAAACGCTGGAACAGCGCCTTCCGCCCAGCCTGGCATTGACCCAGATGGAAAAACTAATGCCTGAACTGCCCTGCAACGGGTACTGGCATGGCAAACCCGGCCTGGATTTCATCCCCCAACCTGCACTCGCTGCGAGCGCCTGAAAGGAACACCATGCGTCCATTCTTCATTCCCCAGCCAATCAGCGCAATACTTTCGAAATTGCCGCAATATCCCCATTCGCTGATTTTTTCCCGCGCAATCAATCTGGCTCTGGGTGCAAAGCGCCTTGACCCGGTATGGCAACCGCTTCACGGCAAGCAGGTCAGCGTCCGGGTACGCGATGCGGGCGTCACTTTTCACTTTACATTCGATCAGAATGGCCTTGTTGCCCGCCAGGCGAGCGCTGCCGAGCCAGACCTTTCCATCAGCGCCAGCGCTCAGGATTTCCTTTTGCTGGCGTTGCGCAAGGAAGACCCGGACACACTGTTTTTCTCCCGTCGCCTGGTAATGGAAGGCGATACGGAACTGGGATTGCTGGTAAAAAACACCCTGGACAGCATGGAACTACCCCCGCTGGACTTCAGCAACCTCCTCCCCGCACAGGTATTTGGCAAACTCAGGATGCGTTTGCTGGCATGAACAACCCGACACCATCTATAGTGTTTTTGCTTTACAAGTAACCACAAGATATTGTTATAATCCTCACCACAGAGTCAAACAATGTGGGGGAGGATTTCATGCCGTTTGCCAAAGCCTATCAGCAACAGAATCGATCCGAATCACGCCGCGCGCCTCATGTTCATCTGCGCGTTATCAATGGCGGGCAACGAAGCAATGAAGCACGTGGAGAAATGCGCTGCTCCCGCCGCATCCCCATGGCATGCTACGTCAAGGCAAGAGCATCTGATAGTGGTGAAGTCTTCTACGCCATGAGCAAGGATCTGAGTGTGGATGGCTTCGCCTTCATCGCCCAGTATGTGCCACGCTATGGCGAACTGCTGGAGATCCAGCTGCAATCACCGCTCGGCTCCAACACCAAGCCATTCAAGGCACTGGTACAGGTTCGCCGCTGCAGCCAGCTGGAAGATAACAAGGGATACGAAATCGGCACTGCAATCATAAAAGTACGGCAGTAAGTCCGCACGCCCAGCAGCTTCGCAGGGCCTTTAATGTTAGTGGCTGGTCCCTGCCGACCGGGTCGTTTTATTGTAAACGTTATACTTTCCCGAAGGCTTCTTCATCGGGATGCGCTTCACTTCCTTCAGCGTTTCAGCGTCATAGACCACCAGCGCACCGTCCATTTCCCAGATGCTCACCAGGGCATATTTTCCATCGCGGGTAAATTCCACATGGGCCGCTGTTTTGCCGGGCTCGGGCCTCAGGACACGGGCTACTTCCAGGGTGTTCTTGTCGATCAGGGTCATCGTGTCGTTACTTGCCGGATCGCCAGTTGCGAAACCGTCAGTCCAGGCATAGGGAGTATTCTCGTGGCTGCGCATGAAAAATCCGGGGCCCTGCGTTTTGATTTGCTTGATCGTTTTCCAGGTTTGCATGTCGATCACGCTAACTACACCCTCCTTCATATTCGGCGTTGCCATCACCGGGTGCCCCTGGTAATCCCAGGTGATGCCCGAGCCAAGATGCGGCATGCCGGGCAAATCCAGGTCGGCAACCTTCTTTCCCGTGTCGAGATCGAGCACGTGCCCTTTCTTGCTGTCGCGCGCAGTGCTGATCAGGTGCAGGTAGCTCTGGTCGAAAAAAAAGTCATCGAGGTAATCGTCCACTGCAATGCGGCGAATCGGAAAATCCTTCTTGCCATAGACAATCTCCCATACCTCGCGCGTATCTTTCAACGCGGCAACGAAAGTGCCGCGGGGTTCTGCCTGATACACCGCAGACACCCTCGAGCTCTTGCCATCCTGCCCGACCGCCGGAATCACCTTGAGCAGCGTGAGATCGCCGGCATCCAGCAGCACCAGGCTATGCGGCAGGTAATTACCCACCAGCACCGTCTTGCCATCGCCAGATACCGCCAGATTACGGGTATTGATACCAGCCCTCACTTCCGCCACGGTTTTCAGATTGTAGATATCGAATTTGCTCACCCAGCCATCGCGCGAGGCAAAATAGACAAAACGCCCATCGGGAGAAAACTTGGGGCCACCGTGCAGGGCAAAACGGGTAGGAAAGCGGAAAATAGGCTCGAACTTGTCGCCATCGAGGATGGTCGCATGATGGTCGCCCAGTTCAACCACCACAAACAGGTTCAGCGGATCGGCGCTGAATAAAGGCTTATCGGGAAGGGTCCCTGCTGGTTCGTGCTGAATGTGTGAAGTGATGATTTCATTCTCACCCCACACCGGCACCTGGGGAAGTTTGCTGTAAATCAGGCCAACGAGAGATTCGATTTCCTCCTTGTTCAACTTGTCGCCAAACCCTGCCATCTGGCTGGCCGCCCGGCCACTGGCAATAGTCTTGATCGCATCCGGGCGGCGCAGGCGTGCCAGATTTTCCGGCAAGAGAGCCGGGCCGATGCCGCCCAGGCGATCTGTGCCGTGACAAGAAGCACAGTGCTCAGAATACAGCTTTTCAACAGGCTGGGCAGCCATTGCGACCTGGACCATAAACAGGCAAACGATCATCACCAGCCATCGCATATTAACGCTCCTCAACCGTTGCCGGGATCACACCAATTTCCTCGTCATCGAGATAACAGGCAGGGTCTTCTGCCCACGGATCGCCCGTTACCTGCCATGCCCTTACCCTTGTATTGCCGCCACAGATGGCAAAGTAAGCACAAGCTCCGCAGCGACCGCTCACGGACCTTGGCTGGGCCTTCAGTCCGGCCATGATGGGGTCAGAAGAATCCATCCAGATCTCTGAAAAAGGCCGCTCGCGTACATTGCCCAGAGTGTAGTTCCACCACATGGTGTCAGGGTGGACGTTGCCCAGATTGTCAATATTGGCCACATTGACCCCGGATGAATTGCCGCCCCACTGCTCCAGTTTGGCGCGAATATGAGCTTCCAGGTGAGGGAAGTGCTTCCTCACCCACAGCAACAGGTACACACCATCGGCGTCGTTGTTTCCAGTCACGAATTCCTTCGGCCTGCCCGCCTGCTGGTCGCGCCAGCATGTGTCGAGAAGCAGGTCCATCGCAGTGCGCGTGGTCTGGTGGAAAGCGTCATCCTTGCGGTTCTTGTTGCCCCGCCCGGCGTAGTTGAGATGAGAGAGGTAAAACTTATCCAGCCCCTCGTCTTCCATAAGTTGCAAAAGCGCGGGCAAATCGTGCGCATTGTCCTGAGTCAGGGTAAAGCGAATACCAACCTTGATGCCGCGCTGCTTGCACAGGCGTATACCATGCATGGACTTCTCGAATGCACCTTCCATGCGGCGGAATTTGTCGTGCGTGGCCTGAATGCCATCCAGACTGACGCCAACATAATCAAAGCCGATGGCGGCGATCTGCTCGATGTTGCGTTCATCGATCAGCGTCCCATTGGAAGACAGGCCAACATAAAAGCCCATTTCCTTCCCTCGACGGGCGATATCGAAAATATCCGGCCTCAATAAAGGCTCACCCCCGGAGAGAATCAGCACCGGCACCCGGAAGCGCTTGAGATCGTCCATCACGCCAAAGACTTCCTGCGTGGACAATTCGCCGGGAAAATCCTTGTCGGCGGAAATCGAGTAGCAATGCTTGCAGGTCAGGTTGCAACGACGAATCAGATTCCAGATCACCACCGGACCCGGCGGATTTCTTTTAGATCCAAGCGGGGTCGGATGGGCAATTTCCTGCATGAACTGGGAAATGCGAAACATGAAACGCTCCGGAACAATACCAATAGTGATGAAACGAATGTACCCGGAACGGTTCGGGTCAGAAATGATTTAGATCAAACACGCATGGCTTTTACAAGAACTCTAGCGATACTCCTGCGGCGGCAGGTAGAGCGGGTAAAGGATGTTTTCCTCGGTCTGGATGCGCTTGGTCAGCACCTTGCCGATGCCGCCCACCTCCTGCTGGAAGCTCAGCCACATCTGGCCATCCCACTCGCCCTCAGCCGTATATTTGTGCAGAAAATCGGCCACTGCTTTGCCGATATGCTGCATTTCCCTGCGAAAATCATGCATGATCTCTGCGTTTTCGGCATCACCTTCCAGGCTATGCTGAAGATAGACATAGAAACGCACGTTTTCCTTGAGCAGATGGCCACGCAGCGCATCTCCGAACTCACCCAGCTTTTCCTTGGTAAGCGCCACGTTTTTCTGTTCCATCGCCGCAGCAATTTCACCAAAAATTCCGAGCAGGGCTTGATGATCCGATACCAGATTGGGCACAAGATTGGGATCGTAGTGCAGCTGGGTGCCTGCCGCAGCTGCGCCTGCAGGGGCGGGAGCCTGTTCTTGCTGCTTCGCCTTCTCCTGTGTTGCGGGGGGCTTTCTTTTCCACAAAAACTCGAACATACCGCCTCCAGTCATCAAATCAATCAAACTATCCGCAAGCCGGTTTTTTTAAGTATCCGCGTGCTGTAGAGAATTTCATGTGCATGGCAGGCATCACCCAGCAGTTCTTCGATCTGCCGTGCCTTGTGTTCCACCTCTGTGCGGTCATGGCCATGCACCATGGCAAAAAGATTGTATGGCCAGTCGGGCAGATAGCGTGGACGCTGGTAACAATGGCTGACCGACTCAAGCTTGCCGATTCGCTCACCCAGCTCGTCAATACGCTCGTCCTCTACATCCCACACCGTCATCCCGTTGGCCTTGTAGCCCAGCGCATAATGATTAGGAACCGCACCGATACGGCGAATGACACCACTTTCCAGCATGCTTTTCAAACGCGCCATCACCTCTTCAGCCGTGCAGCACAGCTGATTCGCTATTACCGCATAGGGTTGCGGGGACAATGGCAAACCTTCCTGAGTCGCAAGAATAATCTGCCGATCGAGCTGATCAAGCAGTGGGTCTTCAGCAGACATCAAAAGCTACTTGTGGTCCATTTTTTCGAACAAGGAAGTCACCTTGTCCATCTCATCGAGCAGGCGCTCGCTTGTGGTAGCAACGGTTGTGGCCTGTGTCGCCTTGTCGCCGCCACTACTGTTCAGGGCACTCTCAAAAAACATCCATTGCTGACGCGCCAGGTCCAGCTCACGCTTGATTATCGGTGTGGTCACAGGCGCTTCGGCAAGCGCTCTCAAGCCGATATTGAACTCCTTGCGTGCCTTATCCAGTTCCGCAGTACCATTTGCAGGCGCCACACCCCAGTTGATCGCCTGGTAATACTTTGCCATGCGCTGGGACAGCATGCGCTGACGGCCAGCAACACCGACCAGAGGGCCGCTTTCCGATTTTGACAGACTGACCAGCTGGAGCGTTCCATCATGGGAAAGCTGCAATACATTTTCGCTGAGTTCCATTACTTTCTTTGCCCCTTCGCGACTGGGCGCGGCGCCGATCAGGACATCTTTATAGCTAAGCCATATTTTTTCCAGATTAAGGAAAGTGCTCTTGGTTTCCGGTGTCGGAGCATAATTCTTCAACTCGACCAGTTGCCGGTCGAATAACGCGATCGAATTTTCCAGAATTTTTGTGGAACGCTGGAGATCGACATTCTGGCCGATCTGCAGGTAAGCCTTGGCCATGCGTTGAGATAACATGCGCTGACGGCCAGCTTTGTTGATCGCCGAGTTAAGATCACTTATCTCCGCCATCGCTGAATTGTTATACCCACTTAGCAGTAGCGCCATGCAGACAAAAAGAAAACCTGACAGAACTTTTCTGAATCGTATGCCATTGTTGCCTGCTTTCTCCTGCTTAAATCGTGAAACATGACTAGTAAAACCTGGTGCCACTTGGCAAGTCATCGTGGAATCCCCTATGTGGTTATCGGTGCTTCTACTATACGGATAAAAACGTCCATTTTAGTGGAACTTCCATGGCGAATCCATCATGATCAGGCGCGCAGCTTCAGTTCAACAAAATATTCTTTGATTTTCGGCATATTGTAGACGGGGTAACCGCTCTCACGCTCGATCCGTGCCAATGCTTCCTGCTGGCCCTGCGGCGTTTCGGTGGCAAGCACGAACCACATGTTGAGCGCATGTTCGCGGGCATAATTGTGCGCGACTTCCGGCATGGCATTGACGATTCCGGCCACGCGTTCGAAATCATCAGGGGGTATCTTCATTGCCACGAGACTCAAACCGCCTCCCAGGCGCTCGGCATGATACATCGGGCCAAAACGGGTCAAAACTTTGTCATTAAGCAATTTTTCAAGCCGGACCAGCAAATCGTTCTCGCTACAACCCAGTTGTTTTGCCACTTCGCCATAAGGATGATCGCAAAGAGGGAAACCGCCCTGCAGGTGGTTGATGATTGCCCGGTCCAGTTCGTCCATCAGGCAGCGACTCTGGCGTAACGTGCGCCGCACTGCTTGAAGCGGCGAGTGCTGAACAACACTTCGCAGGCAACATGCTGCAGCCCGCACCCATGACGCATTTCTTCCACTCGCGCCAGCACTTCATCACGATCATGCCCATGAATCATGCAAAACAGGTTATAGCGCCAGGCCGGCAGACGCCGCGGACGGCGGTAGCACAGGGTAACGAATTCGAGTTTGCCGAGACAATGCCCTAAAGAGCTGACTTCTTCATCTGGAATATCCCACACCACCATGGCATTCGCGCGATATCCCAATTCGTGATGCCGTACCACAACGCCCATGCGCTTGATCACCCCATGTAGGACCAGATTTTGCAGGGCCCCGATCACGACAGGTTCCGCCAAACCCAAGCTTTCACCCACTGCAGCATAGGGGAGAGCCACCAGCGGCAGGCCGGATTGGATGGCTGCGATGACGCGGCTTTCATCCGGGGTGGGCGAATAAGGCTGGCAGGGCGAACTTGCATGAGCCGCGACAAACGAAGCGCTCTTGCGCCGGTTTCCGGTCATGTCAAAGCCCAGATCAATATGATAATCCTCGACCAGCGGGAGGATAAGTACCCGGCATGAAGATCGCTCCTCAATTTCCTTCAGCACCCGCTGAAGCGCCACCTCGTCAGGTGCCGCCACCACAAACCACAGGTTGTAATGGTGCTCCCGCTGGTAATTATGGTTCACCTCAGGGTAACTGCTTACCATGGCAGCCACTTCTTCCAGTTGCTCTTCCGGCACGGCAAGTGCGGCCAGGGTGCTTGCACCAATACTGCGTGGCCGGAACACAGCGCCGACCCGGCTTACCATGCCCTGCTGCTGCAACCGGGACAGGGTTTGCAGTACTTCGCTTTCGCTGACCCCGAGTTCCTGGGCAAGGGCTGCAAATGGCGAAGTCAGCAGCGGGAAATCGTGCTGATAGTCATTGAGCAGACGATATTCAAGTGAAGTATTCATAATCCGGTCCGATGTGCGCGATGGGTAAAGAAAATACCGCTTGGGCTATCTGCCTGCAAATCCCCCAGTTTTTCGAAGCTTTCGCTATCGTAAACTTCAACCCGGTTCTCGTCGCGCACCGAAAGCCATGCCTGCTCGCCGCGCGGCGTGAATTCGATATGCAGCACACCCTTTCCGGGCTTGAAAGTATGAACAATTTTGCGACTCGGCACGTCTATTACCTGAACCGTATCGTTATGGGGGAAAGCAAAATTCACCCACACCTGACGGTTGTCCGGCCTCGCAACCACGAATACCGGCTGACCATGCACTGCAATACGACCCACTTCCTGCCAGTGGTTCTGGTCCACAACCAGCACTTCATGGCGGCCAACTGCCGGAACCAGCAATTCATTTCCGGTGGCGGCCCAGCCCTCGAGATGCGGCATCTTGTAAACCGGCAATTTCTGCTCGCCCTTTCCATATCCATTCAGAATGCGTTTTACACCTGACGGCATATCCCACAGATCGAGCAAGGCAAGGCCGTCTTCTCCGAACAGACCAGCCAGGTAATAACGCCCATCGGCGGTGATCATGGCATCGTAAGGCTCCTTGCCGATATTCCGGAATTTCTCCAGCACAGGAGAAGCCGGATTTTTCAGATTCGCCACCCAGATTTCGCCTGCATCGAACAGGCTCCATACGAAACGGTTACCGGGGGCGTCCACCAGCCCCACCACCTTGGAAGATTTTCCAGTTTCATCCAGCGCAGGAATGTCCGCCACCTGCTCCAGCGTATTTGAATCAAATACCTTGACGCCACCCGGGGTATAGTTTGCTACCGCGACCAACTTTCCGTCTTGGGAAATAGCCCCGCCAATACTGTTACCTGACTGCATTACGCGCTTGACGATGCGCTGTTCCAGCAAGTCTACCTTGGTCAGACCCCCATCACGTCCGAACACATAGGCATAGCGTCCATCCCGAGAATAATTAAGCGAGGCATGAGAGAGATCGCCCAGGCCATCCACCTTTCCGAGCACCGACCGCCCACTGGTTTCCACAATTTCCACGCGCCCCTTGGCGCGCTCGATTACCACACCCAGATCGCCCGTTCCGCGCAATTGAGGTGCGGCACAGGCAGAAAGCAGCGAGGCGGCAAGCACGGCCACCATTGTATTAAGGCTCATCCGGAAATCCTTTCTGCAACTTGTCCACGATCCATCTGGCTTCATTTTCACTGAGAAAATCGCCCCATGGCGGCATGGGTGTTCCTGGCCGGCCATAAAGTATGGTCGCAACCAGGCTTTCTGCCGGCTTGTCGTGCAGGAGGGCGGGCAGCAGTGCTGGGCCAAGCCCGCCTGCCAGTGTCATGCCATGACAGGAACCACAGTCCTGGCGCACCAGCCGCACGATGTCGGCCTGGCGCCGCAAACTCGGGAACTCGTCAGCCAGGACATTTTTCACCCCACCCAGCACATTAAAGGCCACGCAACACAGCAGGCCATAAAAAAAGGGGCCAGACAGCCCCCTTTGTGCCGGAACAGGGAGGATTTTTACATCAAGCGCCAAGAACCGCACCTCTGATCCCCCTCCCCATGACTACTTGGCAGCCGTAATATCGGCCTTGGTATCGATCCCCAGGCTGTAGCCGAAGGAAACATGGTGAAAACGTCCGGCCGTATGATCGTTGTGGATCGCAAAGCCCATGTTGTAGGTTTTTCCGGAAACCAGGGCGATATCCCCTTCGCCGCCACCAGCCAGTTTGCGGGTAAAGGTCACGCTCCAGGTATCGCCGTCCTTCTTGCCTTCCGCACTCACCAGCGCCTTGCCGCCTTCCATCACGCGCTTGTCGGCCACATAACCGTCGACCGGCTTGGCGCCCTTGCCGCTTTTCCACTGCATCAAGTCATAAAACTGGCCATTGGCGAGAGAGCCGCCGGCGACATACTTGGTTTTCTTGTCGTCAGCGCCCGGCATGGTACGTGCGTCAGTGTGGCATGTGCCCCAGCAGCCACCCGCCATGCCGATTTGCACTTCCTTGCCCTTGGCGTCTTTGGCCACAACCTTGTTATCTTCCAGCATGACCGCCAGCTTGACAGGGTTGTCCTTGTCCATTTTTTCACCACCGCTTTTGGGTTCTTTCCAGGTGAAGTGCAGATAGAGGTTGGTCCCGTCATTGGCTGCCTGAACAGTCACCGGAATGGTGCCGACGTGGCCGTTAAGCGGCTTGGGTTCGAGTTTCTCTCCCTTGATAATTTTGTCGGCAGCGATATCAATCGTGTGTTTCTTTTCGTCCTCGTGGCACCCAGTACAACGTTCACCTTTTTTCAAGCCTTTGGCACCGCCATGCTCCACGCCGTTCAGGATCCACTCGAGACCGGAGGTTCCGGGGTGGAACACTGTCACATTGCGCGACGGAACCTTGCTCCAGTCCGGGGAAGCAAGGACGGACCCGGCCATTCCGGCCAGAACCAGACCCAAAGCAGAAGCAGTCATCAAAGTTTTATTCATTTTCATCCTCCTGTCGGATATAGGGTGTGAATTCATTTATACAGTACCAGCTTAGCTGCGCAGATCAACCGCCGGCCTCTTCCTCAGTCATTCCCTCCGGTTTATGGTGGGCAATACCTTTGTGGCAGTCAATGCAGGTCATATTATCCTTCCTGGCATTTTCATGCTGTTTTGCTGCCCTGTTTTTCTGCTTTTCCACATCCATGCCATCGAAGGTATGGCAATTGCGGCACTCACGCGAGTCCGATGCCTTCATTCTGGCCCATTCGTGGCGCGCCAGTTGCAAGCGCTTGGCCTCGAATTTTTCCTTGGTATCAATGGTGCCTGTGATTTTACCCCACACCTCGCCGGAAGCCTGGATCTTGCGGATCATCTTGTGTGTCCAGTCCTTGGGCACGTGGCAGTCCGAGCATACCGCGCGTACGCCGGTTCGATTGCTATAGTGGATGGTCTTTTTGTATTCCTGGTAGACGTTGTCCCGCATTTCATGACAGCCGATACAGAAATCGAGCTTGTTCGTCGCTTCCATGCCGGTATTGAAACCGCCCCAGAAAAGAATGCCGGTGATGAAACCACCACCGAGCAAGGTGAGGAGAGAATATTTCGCGCTGGGCGAGCTTAATTTTGCCCACCATCCCTGTTTTGCTGCCATATTTTGCCTCCTCAACTGAAATTTTTCGGCGGGTCAGAAATTTTCTCTGCCCGCCGGGTCTGGTTTTAGTAAATGTCGTGCTGCGTATTCAGGATATTGAACTTGCCGGTCGGTGTAATCAGCTTGGGATCCTTGATTACCGCCTTCATTTTCAATGTCTTGTCATCCAGCACCACGATAGCGGATGGATCTGTCTTACCCGCCCAGATCGAGTACCAAACCTCGGTTCCATCGGCATTATACTCAGCCTGCACCACCCGCTTGACTGCCTTGGTCTCGGGCAGATCAGCCATCTTGGCGACATTGATGATCACTGGCGGCTTGTCCAGGTCCCTGATGTCGTAGACGGTTACGGATTCGGCATTTTCCTTGTCAGGATTCAGCGGAGAATCTGCATACAGGTGATGGGACTTCGGATGGGTTTTCACGAACAGCGACCCAGAACCATGGTTCTTCAGCTCTTGAACCACTTTCCATGCCTCTTTAGGATGCTTGGCAGGGTCTGTACCGATCAGGGTAATCACATCAGCGCCAAGGTGAGATGTCGCCCATACCGGTCCGAACTTGGGATGCACGAAGTTCGCACCACGCCCTGGGTGTGGCTTGGCCTTGGTATCAACCAGTGCAGCCAGCTTGCCGGTCTTGGTATCGACTACGGCCACCTTGTTGGAAGCATTGGCCGCCACCAGGAAGTAACGCTTGGTGGAATCCCAGCCGCCGTCATGCAGGAATTTGGCGGACTCGATGGTGGTTTCCTTGAGGTTCTTGATGTCGGAATAATCCACCAGCCGGATCATGCCGGTTTCCTTGATATTGACCACCCACTCCGGCTTGCTTTCTGTCGCCACGATGGAAGCCACACGTGGCTCGGGGTGATATTCGCCATCCACTGTCATGCCCCGTGTAGAGACGATTTTCAGCGGCTTGAGCGTATCGCCCTCGGTAATGACGTACTGAGGCGGCCAGTAGGAACCGGCTATGGCATATTTGTCCTCGTAGCCCTTGAACTTGGAGGTTTCAACCGAACGCGCTTCGATACCGACCTTGAGTGTTGCCACTACAGTGGGTTTCTCGAACCACATGTCGATCAGGTCCAGCTTGCCGTCACGGCCAATCACATAAACGTAACGACCCGATTTGGAAACGCGGGAAATATGCACGGCATAGCCGGTCTTGACAATGCCCCAGATCTGCTTGTTGTCGCCATCGATCAGCGCCACTTCACCGGTATCGCGCAGCGTCACCGAGAACACGTTTTTCAGATTGATCTTGCTCATCTGCTTCTTCGGGCGGTCTTCCGGCTTGATGACCAGCTTCCAGCTGTTCATCATGTCTTTCATGCCCCACTCGGGTGGCGTATCCGGTGTCATCTGGATGTACTTCGACATCATGGAAAGCTCATCCTTGGTCAGGATGTCGTCAAAGTTGACCATCCCGCCTTCTGTGCCATAACTGATGATCTTTTCAAGTCTGGCCTGGCCCAGCTTGAGCGTATTGACCGGCTCCAGATTCTTGCCTGTCGCACCCTTGCGCAAAATCCCGTGGCAACCGGCACAACGCTCGAAGTAAATCTTGGATGCGGTAGCCTTCTGCTCCGCCGTCAGCGTGGGCTCCTCAGCAGCATACGCAACGTTAAAAATACCTGCGACCGACATGGCAAGCACCGATGCAGCGAAATACGGCTTCTTCATTTGACACCCCCTTATGAATTGCACAAATTATTTACCGACAGGGCAATAAATCCACAACCCCCGTGCGGTCATATACTCACCCAGTAGCCCCTACCCAACATTGATCCACATCAAGCTTTACCGGATTTTCTTTTCTTGCATTATCAGTCATTTAAACAATCAACCGATCATGTCGCACACAATTGATTCATATCAAGGTACATCGAAAATTTTGGTCGCATGCTTGTACCCACTTTTTGAACATGGTTAATTTCAAAATGCATATCTCAGGTGTCATCATACATGCCCGTCCCGGGCGTGCAACCCAGGCGCAGGAGCAGCTTGCTGCGATTTCCGGCGTGGAAGTTCATAGCAGCGACATAGAAGGCAAACTGATCGTCACGCTCGAGAAAGAGGACGAGCAGGCGACGGTGGATGCGTTTGGATTACTTAACGAACTCCCAGACGTACTCGCTGCCACCATGGTATATCACCATTTCGAACCCGAAACAGATTCAAAATAATTCAGTAGAGGAGACCCAAAATGGAATTGACTCGCCGTGAATTTGTAAAACTCAGTGCAATTACCGCCACAGCTACCGCCGCCGGCGTTACCGTGCCAGGCGTCCAGGCCGCTCTGGCTGCTGCTGGAGACAGCGGAATTCGCTGGGACAAGGGCGTTTGCCGTTTCTGCGGCACAGGTTGCGGTGTTCTGGTCGGCACCAAGGACGGGCGCGTGGTGGCCACCCAGGGCGACCCGGACGCACCGGTCAACAAGGGTCTCAACTGCATCAAGGGTTATTTCCTGTCCAAGATCATGTATGGGAAAGACCGCCTCACTCAGCCCATGCTGAGAATGAAGGACGGCAAGTTTGACAAGAACGGCGAGTTTTCTCCCATCACCTGGGATCAGGCCTTCGACATCATGGCAGAAAAATGCAAGGCCACCCTCAAGGCCAAGGGCCCGAAAGGTATCGGCATGTTCGGTTCCGGACAGTGGACGGTGTGGGAAGGTTATGCCGCCGCCAAGCTGATGAAAGCCGGCTTCCGCTCCAACAACATCGACCCCAATGCGCGCCACTGCATGGCCTCTGCCGTAGCGGGCTTTATCCGGACGTTCGGCATCGACGAGCCGATGGGTTGCTATGATGATCTGGAACACGCCGATGCTTTCGTGCTGTGGGGTTCCAATATGGCTGAGATGCACCCCATCCTGTGGTCGCGTCTGACCGACCGCCGTCTGACCGGCAAGGATGTCAAGGTCGCCGTACTTTCCACTTTCAGCCACCGCTCTACCGAACTGGCCGATATCGAACTGATCTTCAAGCCACAGTCCGACCTTGCCATCCTCAACTTCATCAGCAACTACATTATTCAGAATAATGCGGTAAATGAAGATTTCATCAAGAAGAACGTCAATTTCAGCAAGGGTGTCACCGACATCGGTTATGGACTTCGCCCCAACCATCCGCTCGAGCAGGTGGCCAACAATAACGGCTACCCCGGCGCAGACGGCAAACCCAAGGGCAACCCCAACAACGCCTCGCCGATCACGTTCGACGAATTCAAGGCCTTTGTTTCCGAATACACCGTAGAAAAAGCTTCCGAAATCTCCGGCGTGCCCAAGGAAAAGCTGCTGGAACTCGCCAGGATTTATGCCGATCCGAAAAGGAAAGTGGTGTCCTACTGGACCATGGGCTTCAACCAGCATACGCGCGGCACCTGGGTCAACAACATGATTTACAACGTGCACCTGCTGGTGGGCAAGATTTCCGAACCCGGCAACGGCCCCTTCTCCCTTACCGGACAGCCATCCGCCTGCGGCACTGCGCGTGAAGTCGGTACTTTCGCCCACCGCCTGCCCGCAGACCTGGTCGTGATGAACCCGAAACACAGGGAAATTGCGGAAAAAATCTGGCAACTGCCCGCTGGCACCATTCCAGACTGGATTGGCTCGCATGCGGTGAAACAAAGTCGCGACCTCAAGGATGGCAACATAAACTTCTACTGGACCCAATCCACCAACAACATGCAGGCGGGGCCCAACATCAACGGCGAGACCTATCCTGGATGGCGCAATCCGGCCAACTTCGTGGTGGTCACGGACCCCTATCCCACCATTTCCGCCGTTTCAGCCGACCTGATGCTGCCCGCCGCCATGTGGATGGAGAAAGAAGGCGCCTTCGGCAATGCCGAACGCCGCACCCAGTTCTGGCGCCAGCAGGTTAAGGCGCCGGGGCAGTCCCGTTCCGACCTTTGGCAGGTCATGGAATTTGCCAAACGTTTCAAGGTGGAAGAAGTCTGGCCTGCCGAGTTGCTGGACAAAGCCCCGCAGTACAAGGGAAAAACCCTGTACGACGTGCTCTATGCCAATGGTGAAGTGAATAAATTCCCGCTTGCCGAAGTTAAGAAAGTCAACGAACACGGCATCAAGAACTACAGCAACGACGAATCCGAAGCCTTCGGCTACTACGTGCAGAAAGGCCTGTTCGAGGAGTACGCGCAATTTGGCCGTGGCCATGGTCATGACCTGGCGGCTTTCGACCTGTACCACAAGTCGCGCGGCCTGCGCTGGCCGGTAGTGGACAACAAGGAGACGCTGTGGCGTTTCCGCGAAGGCTATGATCCTTATGTGAAGAAAGGTGAAGATATCAGGTTCTATGGCAAACCGGACGGCAAGGCCGTGATATTCGCACTGCCCTACCAACCGGCAGCAGAGCAGCCGGACAGCGAATACGACCTGTGGCTGTGTACCGGACGCGTGCTGGAACACTGGCATACGGGTTCGATGACAAGGCGCGTTCCGGAGCTCTACAAGGCAGTGCCCGATGCCCTGGTCTACATGAACCCTGAAGATGCCAAGAAGCGTGGCCTGAAACGCGGCGACAAGGTCAAAATTCAGAGCAGGCGGGGTGAAATCATCACCCTGGTGGAAACACGCGGCCGCAACAAGCCGCCGGTCGGGCTGGTCTTCGTGCCTTTCTTCGACGAGCACAGGCTGGTGAACAAGTTGACCCTGGATGCCACCTGCCCGATCTCGAAAGAGACCGACTTCAAGAAATGCGCTGCGAAAATCGTCAAGGCATGAAGGGAGATGAGTGAGGGGTAGAACCCTCGCTCCCAACCATCATCATGGCAGCCAACACGAATCCTCAGTCGCGTCGCCAGTTCCTGCTCGACATGGCCAAAACCGCATGCGGCGTCGGCATGTTCGGGCTGGGATTGGGGTTCTACGCCAGACAGGCGCGGGCCCTGCCGCCGATGACCATTCGCCCGCCGGGCGCATTGCCAGAAGCCGACTTCCAGGGTGCCTGCATTCGTTGCGGGATGTGCGTGCGTGACTGCCCCTATGACATCCTGAAGCTGGCCAGACCGGAGGACGATCTTGCCACCGGCACGCCGTATTTCGTGGCGCGCAAGATTCCGTGCGAAATGTGTGAGGACATTCCGTGCATCAAGGCCTGCCCCACCGGGGCACTGGACCACAAGCTGACCGATATCAACAAGGCCAGAATGGGGCTGGCAGCCCTTGTCGACCAGGAAACCTGTCTCAATTTTCTCGGCCTGCGCTGCGATGTGTGCTATCGCGTCTGCCCTGTCATCGACAAGGCGATCACGCTGGAGCGGGTTCATAACTTCCGCACCGGAAAGCACACCATGTTTTTACCCACGGTACACTCCGACCAGTGCACCGGCTGCGGAAAATGCGAGAAATCCTGCGTGCTCGAAGTCGCTGCGATCAAAGTCTTCCCGGTCCAGCTTGCCAAGGGCGAACTGGGCAAACATTACCGCCTGGGCTGGGAAGAGAAGAAAAAGGCAGGCGAAAGCCTCGTGGCACCGGAGATCGAACACCAGTACAACCTGCCGGAAGGTTTCAAGTATGAACAAGGACGAGGCCTGAGCGGAGAGGCCGTTCCCGCACCCACGGTACCGGCAGAACCCTCAGTTCAACCCGGCGTGCCCCAGGCACTGCACGGAGATAAACTATGAGCGCGCAGAACCGCATCGGGTCCGACGCTGCCCTGACGAAAGGCTGGCTGGGCGCGCACAAATGGCTGCTGCTGCGCCGGCTGTCCCAGCTCGGCATTCTCGCACTGTTCCTGCTCGGTCCACTTGCTGGCGTGTGGATCGTCAAAGGCAACCTGGCCTACAGCCTGACCCTCGACACCCTGCCACTGGCCGATCCATACGTACTGTTGCAGTCCCTGCTGGCCGGGCATGTTTCAGAAAAGCTGGCGCTCATCGGGGTCGCCATCGTGATTGTTTTTTATGCCCTGGCGGGGGGTCGCACCTACTGCTCATGGGTCTGCCCGGTCAACATGGTGACCGATCTTGCCGCCTGGCTACGGCATCGTTTCGGCATCAAGAGCGGCGCCCGCTTCTCACGCACGTCGCGGTACTGGATTCTGGCCATGACGCTGGCTCTGGCTGCAACGACCGGAACAGTGGCCTGGGAAATGCTCAACCCGGTTTCCATGCTGCATCGCGGCCTGATTTTTGGCATTGGAACAGCATGGACCATTATTCTTGCCGTATTTCTGTTCGACCTGTTTGTCAGCCCGGATGGCTGGTGCGGCCACCTCTGCCCGGTGGGCGCCTTTTACAGCCTGCTCGGCAAGACCAGCCTGTTACGCATCCACGCCACGCATCGAGCCGCATGCAATGACTGCATGGACTGCTTCGTCATATGCCCCGAGCCACAGGTCATCAAACCCGCGCTGAAAGGTGAAGCGAAAGGCATCGGACCGACAATCACATCGGCCAATTGCACGAACTGCGGTCGCTGTATCGACGTGTGTTCGAAAGACGTATTCGAGTTCGGTGTTCGTTTTATCAACAAGGCGGACAACAATCCCCCGCAAGGGGAAACGGCCGCGTTCGGCAACAGGCCATGACTGCTCTCAGGCCATGACATCATAAAGAGGAGATCAACCATGAAAAACTCACTACGCTTAGCCTTGGTGGCACTTTCCGCTTCCGCCTTCTATATCGTCGCCACGCCACCTGCGCTATCGGCAGAAAGCGCGGTTCATTCGCTGCGGGGCATTGATGTCAAGGATGAAGGCCAGGCGCCAGAAATGAGGGTCAACCCGGGCAAGCGGCCCGGTTCGCAAAAGCCGATTGCCCGTACTTTTCAGCAGCAACCCCCTGTAATCCCGCATGCCACAGATAATTTCGACGAGATCACGCTGGAGGAAAATCAGTGCCTGACTTGCCACGGCCCGGAAAAATACAAGGAAAAGAAAGCGCCGAAGATCGGCGACAGCCACTTCCGCAACCAGCAAACCGGCGAAATCATGAAACAGATGTCGAATGCACGGCACAACTGCGTGCAGTGCCATGTGCCGCAGATGGATGCCCCGCCATTGGTGGAAAACACCTTCAAGGGTTTACCGGTAAAGGCCCAGAAATAGGCTTTTAAGCGCTTCTCTCTGGCTGCCACCCGGTAGCCAGAGCATTTATGCCCTGACGACTCATCTCAGGCGCTGGCTTGCCGGGCTAATCGGCGTCGCCAGTTTCTTCCCTTTCGGTTGCATTGACCGCTTCATCCTGACCCAATGAAGCTTTTTGTTCCGTTCCGCGGGACGGAACCTTTCTTTCTGGCATGAACTGTTCGGCCAATGGCTGAGCCGTATCGGTGAGCGGCTTCAGGGTAGGCAGCAAATGCTTGAGAATCTGCGCAGAGAGAGAAGAGGTAAATTTGTAATCCTCAGCCGCCGCACCTGGCACGAAGGCAGTGAGCGTACCGTAAAAACGGTCGCCAATAAAGAAGACGAAAGTGGCCGAACGGTTCACCGCGCGTGATTCCTTGACTACGCCTGCAGATGAGAACGTGACATAGCGGTGGTCGCCGGTTCCTGTCTTGCCGCCGATAGGAATGTACTCGCCGTTGGCCTTGACGATTGCATGCGCCAGCCGGGAAGCGGTGCCACGCTCCACCACGTTGATCAGCGCGCCGCGCACAGCGGATGCGAGTTCTGGCGAAAACATGCGTTCGCCCTTTTCTGGCTTGCGTTTGAAAACAGTTTCGAAGGGCGTACCGGCAGCAAAATGCAACTCTTCGATCAGTTGGGCAGGCGGGCGCACACCATTGTTGAGGATGATGCCCATCAGATCGGCCAGCGCGGCAGGCCGGTCCGCAGAGCTGCCGATGGCGGTGGCGAGCGAAGGCACCAGATAGTCGAAGGGATAGCCGAGGCGCTTCCAGGCGCGATGGATTTCAAGGAAAGCCTCCACTTCCAGCAGGTTGCGGATGCGGCTGTCCTGGGCGTTCTTGTGGCTGGTGTTAATGAGCCAGTTGTACACCTCGATACGTTCTGCACCGCTGGCCTTGATGGCATCCCTGTATTGCGCACCGGGGTGCTGCACGAGAAATGCCGCCAGCCACAGCTCAAGAGGATGAACGCGCACCGTGTAACCCTGGTCGGCAAGCGACAGATGCCCTGGTGCCAGTTCCTCGTACAAGCCGGCAATGGCATGTGTTCCCACATTCTTGAAGCCGGGCAGACGCGCTTCCATGAAGGCAGTGAACTCCGCTTGCGAGGCCCTGGGATAAAGATAGCGATGTGCAGCGGCCAGCCGGCGGCGTGTCGACTTGACACCGGAAAAGAAGATTTCGCTGATTTCCTGTGGCGTCCTGTTGCGATATTTCTGGTAGAAGCGGCTGATGAACTCCTGGCCTTCCTTGTCGGCGAAGCGTTGCAGGTAAACCTTTCGATTGGGATCCCTGGCATCCCGCAGAATATTGGCCGACGACCCCGGTATGTTGAACATGTAATAGCGCTCGACATCACGCATGATGCGGATGAACACCAGATTCACCGAATTGCGCGTGGCATCGCGCACACTCATCACCTGCCCGTCGTCTTCATGTTTGAAATTGTGAAAATAAAGCAGTCCGCCGCCGGTAAAGAAAGCCTCGGCAGGGCTGGCGGAATAACGGCGTTCCAGAGCGGCATCGAGCATGTCCGCCAAATTCCGGTCTTCATGAGCAATGAGGTAATCGGCAGCCCAGCGCGTCAATAAATCCACTGGATCACTCTCTATTTTCCTCAACTCGTCTGCCGGAGTCTCGGCATAGCGCTGGTGCAGCTTTTCGATGATTTCCAGATAGCTCACCAGGGTGCGCAGCTTGGCAGTCGACCCCAGGTCCAGCTTGGAGCCCTGATTGATATCGAAAGGCTGGTCGTAATTGTCTGCCTGGATACGTAGCTTGGCACCTTCCGGCGTCAGCTCGTGGATATTCAGGCTATAGATGACACGCCCCGGATCGGCGGCGCCCAGCATGCGTTCCCCATACAACCCGGCGGAACGTGCGTATTCCGGCGTTCCAAGCTGGCGCAGGATCTGCGTGACCTGCTGCTGCAGATCCTTGTTGAGCGTGGTACTGACCGTCAGATCGAGACGGTCCAGTTCATACAGGCGCGCCATCCCAAGCAGCGATGCAAGCCGCACACGCACCGCATTCACCGCTTTGCGTGAAGAATAAGCGCCATTGTCCTCGGCGATCGTTGCCTTGCGGAACTGCAGCTTTACCTTCATCGCGGCATCGCGCAGGTTGGCCGGGATCACGCCCTCGCTCGCCAGCACGCGCAGATGGCTGTTGGTCAGCGCATCCAGCGCTTCATGCCCACCGACAAGATAGCCCGAAGGCCGCCGCTGCGCGATCATCAGGCTCAACACATGCTTGTAGACAGGTGCCACGGCTTCGATTTCGCCCGGAGCGCCGGACCAGCCCCGCAACACCCGGTTGACGCGCTCGAAGTCCAGGCCATACCAGGCCCACAAGCCATCGCCCATGCCATTGACCTCGCCATATCCGCTCACTGCAGCCAACGGCACTGTGTTGAGGTAATTCACCACGATGGATTTGCGCCAGGCCAGCGTATCTTCCCCCCCCAGGTAGGCGCGCACCGAGGCCGATGCCATCTGCTGCAGCTTGTCTTCGGCGGTAAGTGTCAGGCCATTGGGAGAGTGCCGGTACTTCTCGATCTGCGTGGCCAGCGTGCTGCCGCCCGGCACGTCGTGTTCCGGCCGGATAGTCTGAATCCCCTTGTCCAGCACGGCACGGCCGAGACGTTCCCACTCCACTGCCGGGTTCTTTTTCGGATGGGCCTGATCGAGCAACTCGCGGTTTTCGATAAACAGCAAGGTATCGCGCACCAGGGACGGAACGGCATCAAAATTTGGATAGATACGTGCGGGGAACAAGCCGCCATACTGGCGAGCGCCATTCTGGTCGAGAATATTCAGCCCGGCCTGGGGTTTTTCATGGTAGGGAACGAACAGGCCACGATCGATCAGGTCTTCCATCTGCGGGGAAACTCGTGCCTGTTGACTGACCTGAAACCCCTGCTCGAGCAGGCGTGGTGTCCATGTCCTGATCCGGCTGTAACCCAGGCGTTCGTCGTAAGGCCCCGCCTGGCCGACCCTGAATTCCGGATTGGGTCCGCTTTTAAGCTCGAAATGCAGTGACTTTCCCAGCCGGGCCAGATATTCGGCCTGAAATGTCGAAGTCTGGCCCTCGAAATAAGCCAGTACGCCCACTGCGATCAGCCCCAGCAACATGAGGGCGGCAAGGCTAAGGACAAGAAACCGGATCAGGCGTCTGAGCAGGGAACGTTTTGGAGTGCCGGATTCCACAAAAAGCCAATAGAAAGTCGTAAACAGGATGAAAGCATAAATGATAAACGCAAATTTACGCACCGGGCCATGATTAACCGGAATTCATGAAGAATTCAGCACAAAATATAAATCTGGTATCGTGAGCGGAAATTTTTCATTACGCCAAGAGTACATCAACATGAGCACTGGAAACCTGTTTATTGTCGCGGCGCCTTCTGGCGCCGGGAAGACCAGCCTGGTCAAGAACCTTCTGGCTGCCGATAGCGGCATCCAGCTCTCCATCTCCTACACCACGCGCGCAGCGCGACCCGGCGAGGTGGATGGACAGCACTACCATTTCGTCAGCCGCGAAATCTTCGAGAAAATGCTGGAGCGTGGCGATTTTCTGGAAAGTGCAGAAGTTTATGGCAACTTCTATGGCACCTCGCAGCCCTGGATCGAAGCAGCGCGCAGGACCGGGAAGGATATCCTGCTCGAAATCGACTGGCAGGGCGCTGATCAGGTACGCAAGCTGATTCCGGACGCGATCAGCCTCTTTATCCTGCCGCCTTCCGTGGAAGCCCTGCGACAGCGCCTGCAGGGACGCGGCCAGGACGCAGAAGAAGTCATTCAGCGCCGCGTCGCGGCAGCGCGCGAGGATATCAGCCATGTCGGGGAATTCGATTATGTTATTATTAACGACGATTTTGATGCTGCCCAGCAGGACCTGCTGGCAGTGGTCCGGGCTCAGCGTCTCACCATCGGAGCCCAGATGACGCGGCATGGCGAACTCCTCGCCAGCCTGATCTGAAAAACACCTGAAACCCCATTGGAGCACATAAACTATGGCACGCATTACCGTCGATGACTGCATGAAAAACTTCAGCAACCGCTTTGAACTGACCCTGGCAGCCACCTACCGCGCCCGGCAACTGGCCAACGGCGCCACCCCGCTGGTAGAAGCCGGCCGCGACAAACCGACCGTTGTCGCGCTGAAGGAAATTGCCATGGAAAAAGTCGGCCGGGAAATTCTCAACCGCGGACAGGCGTGATTTTGTGACGCGTGAAGGGTGAAACGTGAAATGTGAAAGGTTGAAAATCACCGGCTTCACTTTTCACCCTTCACCTTCACTTAACTCACCCCCCATGCCCACGTCCCAGCTCACCGAGATTCTCTCCGCTTACCTCAGGCCTGAGGACATCGCCCAGGTCGAGGAAGCCTTTCGCGTTGCCGAAGCCGCCCATCACGGGCAAATGCGCAAAAGCGGCGAAGCCTATATTTCCCATCCGCTCGCCGTCGCTACCATCCTGGCCGAATGGCGCCTTGACGCTCAGGCCATCATGGCTGCGCTGCTGCACGACGTGGTGGAGGACACCGCAACCACCAGCGAGGAAATCGGCGCGCAGTTCGGCAAGCAGGTCGCCGAACTGGTGGAGGGCGTATCCAAGCTGGACAAGATCGAATTCCAGTCGGAAGCCCATGCCCAGGCGGAAAATTTCCGCAAAATGCTGCTCGCCATGGCACGGGACGTGCGGGTGATCCTGATCAAGCTGGCCGACCGGTTGCACAACATGCGCACCCTGGAATCGATGAAAGCGGCCAAGCAGCAGCGAATTTCGCACGAAACCCTGGAAATTTACGCGCCCATCGCCAACCGTCTCGGGCTCAACAATGTCTATCGCGAACTGGAAGATCTCGGCTTCCACTTCGCCTACCCCAACCGCTACACCGTCCTGTCTAAAGCGGTCAAATCCGCGCGCGGCAACCGTCGCGAAGTGGTCAGCAAGGTGCTGGAAGCCATCAAGAACAAACTGGCCGCCTGCAATATCGAGGCCAGCGTCACCGGGCGCGAAAAACACCTCTACAGCATCTACAAGAAAATGCAGGAAAAGAACCTGGCTTTTTCAGAAGTGTTCGACATCTACGGTTTCCGCGTGATGGTCAAGGACGTGCCCACCTGCTATCTTGCGCTGGGCTCGCTGCATGCCCTGTACAAGCCGATCCCGGGCAAGTTCAAGGACTACATCGCGATCCCCAAGGCCAATGGCTATCAATCCCTGCACACCACGCTGTTCGGCCCTTTCGGCACACCGATCGAGATCCAGATCCGCAGCCAGGAAATGCATCATATTGCCGAAGCGGGGGTGGCCTCGCACTGGCTGTACAAAAGTGGCGACAACAGCATCAGCGACATGCAGCAGAAGACCCACCAGTGGCTGCAGAGCCTGCTGGAAATCCAGGACGAAAGCCGCGATGCCGCCGAATTCCTCGAGCATATCAAGGTCGACCTGTTCCCGGACGAGGTCTACGTTTTCACGCCCAAGGGCAAGATCATGGCCTTGCCGCGCGGCGCCACTGCCGTGGATTTCGCCTATGCAGTGCATACCGACGTCGGCAACCGCGCCGTGACGGTCAAGATCAACCACGAGCACGCCCCGCTGCGCACCGAACTCAGGAATGGCGATCATGTGGAAATCATTACCGCCACCCACGCCAACCCCAACCCGGCCTGGCTGAATTACGTCGCCACCGGCAAGGCGCGCTCCCATATCCGCCACTTCCTCAAAACACTGCACTACGAGGAGTCCGTCGCGCTCGGCGAACGGCTGCTGGATCAGGCACTACGCGCCCTGCAGATCAAGCCCGTGAGCATCGGCGAGGGGCCATGGGAAAAATTGCTGCGCGAGAACGCCGGCAAGACCAGAGACGAAATCCTCGCCGATATCGGCCTGGGCAAACGACTCAACATTGTCGTGGCAAGACAACTGGCAACGCTGGGCGAAACGCCAGTCGATGAAAAGCGGCCGCAAAGCGCCATGACCATTCGCGGTACCGAAGGCATGGCCGTCCAGTTCGCCTCCTGTTGCCGCCCCATTCCTGGCGACCCCATTCTGGGCTTCATCAACAAGGGCAAGGGTCTCATCATCCACACCCACGACTGCCCCACCATCGCCCATTACCGTAACGATCCGGACAAATGGGTGGATGTGGAGTGGGACCCGGACACCAAGAAATTTTTCGAGGTCTCGATCAAGCTGGTGGTGGCCAACCAGCGCGGCGTGCTGGCCAAGGTGGCAGCCACCATCGCCGATGCCGATTCCAATATCGACAATGTCAGCATGGAAGAGGAGGACGGCAGCGCCTATACCACCATGTACTTCACCCTTCAGGTGGAAAACCGCATGCATCTCGCCCGCGTCATGCGTGGCCTGCGTCAGCTGCCGGAAGTGGTTAGGATCAACCGGACCAAGGGCTAACCCCAAACCCCTCCCATCCTCCCCTTGTCAGGGGAGGAGTTCGCGGCTTTTCCCCTGAAACGGGTCAAGCAGGCAATCCGCGTAGCGGATGCTCGCACAAGGGGGATTAAGGGGGTTAGGGTTTCAGACAATTCAGAACCAGCAAGCAAGGAAAACAGCATGACCAGACAAGTATTGAGCACCCCCAACGCACCTGCCGCCATCGGCACCTATTCGCAGGGCATCCGCGTCGGTGATACGGTTTACCTTTCCGGCCAGATCGGCCTCGATCCGAACACCATGCAGATGGCCGAGGGCATCGAATCCCAGATCAACCAGGTATTCCTCAATCTCGGCGCAGTGGCCAGTGCCGCCGGCGCGAACCTCAATGCCACGGTCAAGCTCAATGTCTATCTCACCGATCTGGCCCACTTCGCCAAGGTCAACGAAATCATGGCCCGCTACTTCGACCAGCCCTACCCCGCGCGCGCCGCCGTGGGCGTGAAAGAACTGCCGCGCGGCGCGCTGGTGGAAATGGATGCGGTCCTGCACCTGGGCGAGTAATGCCGCCAAGCGATCCTGATGCACGGAAGGATATGGGCCAGTCCGGCATCAAAACCGGCAAGGCCGCCCGGGAAAAGCTGGCCAAACTCGGCATCCACTCTCCCTTCGGCCTGTTGCTCCACCTGCCGCTGCGTTATCAGGACGAGACGCATCTTTATTCCGTTGCAGACGCGCCCTTGGGCCAGATGGTGCAGGTAGAAGGCACCGTCACCCACGCCAGCGTCACCTACAAACCGCGCAAGATGCTGACGGTCAAGATGCAGGATAACAGCGGCGCGTTGCAGTTACGTTTTCTGCATTTTTATCCCAGCCAGGCCGCGACCCTTTCGCCCGGCGTCAGGGTGCGCGTTCTGGGCGAGCTGCGCCACGGTTTTTTCGGTGCGGAGATGGTCCACCCCCAGTACCGCATCGTGAAGCAGGAGGAGCCCCTCGCCGAGGCCCTCACGCCGGTCTACCCCACTACCCAGGGACTCGGCCAGGGCACCCTGCGCAAGCTGATCGGCCAGGCCCTGAATGACGCGGACCTTTGCGACACGCTGCCCGACGCCCTGCGCATCCCGCTGAATCTGCCGGATTTTGCGGCCAGCATCACGCTGCTGCACCAGCCCCCGCCCGACGTCAGCCCATCCGCGCTGGACGAAAGAAAACACCCTGCCTGGCAGCGCGTGATTTTTGATGAACTGCTGGCGCAGCAGCTCTCCATGCGCCTGCATTACCGCAAACGCCGTGCGCGCGGCGCCCCGTCCCTGCCGCCGCGACAGCAACTCGGCGCCGCCCTGCTGAAGGGTCTGCCCTTCCCGCTTACCGCCGCCCAGCAGCGCGTTTGCGACGAAATCAGCGCCGACCTGTCCCGGAACCACCCCATGCAGCGCCTGCTGCAAGGCGACGTGGGCAGCGGCAAGACCATCGTCGCCGCGCTGGCGGCCTGCCAGGCCATCGAAAACGGCTTCCAGGCAGCCATCATGGCCCCCACCGAAATTCTGGCCGAGCAGCATTACCTCAAGCTCTCCGCCTGGCTGGAGCCGCTCGGCATCACCGTGGCCTGGCTCAGCGGCAGCCTGGGCAAGAAAGACAAGCGCAGCGCAATTGAGCGCGCCGCCAGCGGCGAGGCGCAGCTGGCCATCGGCACCCACGCCCTGTTTCAGGAACAGGTGGAATTCCGCCAGCTGGGGCTGGCCATTATCGACGAACAACACCGCTTCGGCGTGCACCAGCGCCTGGCATTGCGCCAGAAAGGGGGCGAGATTCACCAGCTGATGATGAGCGCCACACCCATTCCGCGCACCCTGTCGATGAGCTATTACGCCGACCTGGATGTGTCCGTGATCGACCAATTGCCGCCCGGACGCACCCCCATTGTCACCCGACTGGTGGACAGCGCACGCCGCGACGAAATCATCGCCCGCATCCGCGATGCCTGCATGCAGGGGAGACAGGCCTATTGGGTGTGTCCGCTGATTGAAGAATCCGAGGCGCTGCAGCTCAAGACCGCACTCGAAACCTATGAACTGCTCTGCCAGACTTTTCCCGAGCTCAGCATTGGCCTCGTTCATGGCCGCCTCCCCGCAATGGAGAAGGCTGCCACCATGAGCCGTTTCAAGGCGGGAGAAATCCAGTTGCTGGTCGCCACCACCGTGATTGAAGTCGGTGTGGACGTGCCCAACGCCTCGCTCATGGTGATCGAACATGCCGAACGCTTCGGGCTATCCCAATTGCACCAGCTGCGCGGCCGGGTAGGGCGCGGCACGACCCAGAGCACCTGCATCCTGCTGTTCCAGTCGCCTCTTTCCGAAACAGCCCGTGCGCGGCTCAGGATCATTTACGAAAACAGCGACGGTTTCGAGGTGGCGCGCCAGGACCTGGCCCTGCGCGGGCCGGGAGAGTTTCTCGGCGCACGCCAGAGCGGCGTGGCCATGCTCAGATTTGCCGACCTCGAACGCGACCAGCATCTGCTCGAAGCCGCCCGTCACGCTGCCGATCACATGCTGGCCGAATTTCCCGATCACGCCACGCGCCATCTCGAACGCTGGCTGGGGCAGCAACAGGATTATCTCAAGGTATAATCCTGTGTTTGAAAAATCCTTCTTCATGCCCTCACCCGGAATGCCGCCATGCTGAGCTACCGCCACGCCTTTCATGCCGGCAACCACGCCGATGTGCTGAAGCATCTGCTGCTGATCCAGCTCTCCCGCCATCTGGGACAGAAGGACAAACCGTTCTGGATCATCGACACCCATGCCGGAGCGGGGCTTTATTCCCTGGACGCGGGTTATGCGACCCAGCTTAAGGAGTATGAAAGCGGCATCGGCAGGCTGTGGCAACGCAAGGACCTGCCACCGGCGCTGGCCGAGTATGTGAGCCGGGTGCATGCCGTCAACCCCGACGGGACGCTGCGTTATTACCCCGGCTCGCCCTGGCTGGCCCTGCAAACCCTGCGCGCTCAGGATCGCCTGCGTCTGTTCGAGCTGCACAGCAGCGACAGCCGGATCTTGCAGGACAACTTCACGGACAAGCGGGTCGCCATCACCACCGCCAACGGCTTCGACGCGCTCAAGGCCCTGCTTCCCCCGCCGCCACGCCGCGCGCTGGTGCTGATCGACCCTTCCTATGAAACCCGGGACGATTATCAGCACGTCATCGCAGCATTGAAGGACAGCCTGACACGCTTTGCCACCGGCACCTATGCAATCTGGTATCCGCAACTGGCCAAGCCCGAAGCGCGGCAACTGCCGGAAAAACTCAAACGCCTGCCGGTCAAAAACTGGCTGCACGTCGCCCTGACCGTGCATGCGCCATCTCCCGACGGCTTCGGCATGCATGGCAGCGGAATGTTCGTCATCAACCCGCCGTGGACACTGCACAAGACGCTCACGGAAATCATGCCTTATCTGGTGCAGAAGCTAGGGCAGGACGAGGGGGCAAGTTTCATCCTGGAACAGGAAATGCAGTAATCCGGCGGCACAGGACGTGTTCAGGGCTGCTTCAAATACTGCTAGAATTCCCGACTGACCCGAAATAGACTGGATCCGCCACTTTCCATGCGTCACCTCCCCCTGTTCTGGCAACCCCGCCCGCCCGCCGTGCATTGCCCATACCGGCACTGGCTGATCGACCGGGGTTCGCTGACGCACCGCATCCAGGCCCGCTGCAACGCATTCAGCGTGCGTGGATTGCGTCTGGCTCTGGGCAGACCCGGACGCGACGAGGCCGCCTCTGTCCATCTCAACCCGCGCAAATTCGCATTATTGCGCGAAGTTCACCTGTATTGCGGCGAGACCCCCGTGGTGTTTGCGCACAGCGTCATCCCGCGTGCCGGGCTGCGCGGCCCGTGGCAGGCACTGAGCAAACTGGGCAGCAAACCGCTGGGCGCGGCCCTGTTCACCAACCCGAGGGTGCGGCGCGAACCGCTGCAATTCAAGAAACTCAACCAGCGTCACGAACTCTACCGCCGCGCCTGCCGTATTCTCGACGAGCGCCCGGCGCACCTCTGGGCGCGGCGCTCGGTTTTCATTCTGGGCCGCTACCCGATTCTGGTAACCGAGGTGTTTCTGCCCGGCATTCTGGAGCTGACGCCATGAAGCTGAAAGAAAAACTCGACCTCTATGAAAAACTGATGCGGCTGGACAGGCCCATCGGCATCCTGCTGCTGGCCTGGCCAACGCTGTGGGCGCTGTGGATTTCCTCTGCCGGGCAGCCAAACTGGCTCATTCTGTGGATTTTCATGCTCGGCACGGTGCTGATGAGATCGGCGGGCTGCGTCATCAACGATTACGCCGACCGCAATTTCGACCCGCACGTCGAGCGCACCCGGAACCGCCCCATGGCCGCCGGACTGGTAAGCAAAAAAGAAGCACTGACCCTGTTCGCCGCGCTCATCATTAGCGCCCTGCTTCTGATCCTGCGCCTCAACAAACTGACCATCATGCTGTCCATCGTCGCCTTCTTCCTGGCTGGCAGCTACCCGTTCACCAAGCGCTTTCTTGCCATTCCCCAGGCCTACCTCGGCGTTGCCTTCGGCTTCGGCATTCCCATGGCATTCGCGGCGCAAACGGGCGAAGTGCCGGCGATTGCCTGGCTCATGCTGCTGGCCAACATTTTCTGGGCGGTTGCCTACGACACCGAATATGCCATGGTGGACCGCGAGGACGACCTCAGGATCGGCATCAAGACTTCCGCCATCACCTTCGGTCAATACGACGTGCTGGCGGTGCTGGTCTGCTACGCCATGACTTTGGCCATCCTCGCCGGTATCGGCGCAGCGCTCAAACTCGGACTGTATTACTACCTCGGGCTTGCCGTGGCGCTGGGCATCGCCACCTACCACTACACCCTGATCAGGAACCGGGAAAAGGATAAATGCTTCAAGGCCTTTATCCACAACAACTGGTTTGGCGCAGCGATTTTCGGCGGCATCCTGCTGAACGACTGGCAGACCACCTGGTTCGCCATCAGGCAGGTATTCTGAAGCCACGCCCAACCCAGTCAGGGCGTGTTAACATTAATTTCGCCCCGGTCGAACTGGTTTTAATCCGCGCCAAGGAGTTGTCATGCGCCACATGATGTTGATGCTTGCCCTGTTGCTGCCCGCCTCACTGGCCCTGGCACAAGCGCCTGCCCCGCCCCAGGATCACCGCCAGTTGGTCGACATGCCCGACCTGCCGCGCAGCCTGATGCGCGCCGACATGCAGGACCATCTTTTGGCACTGAACGAAATCATCGGCTACCTGGCGGAAAACAAGCTTGACGCCGCATCCGAAACTGCCGAGAAGCGCATGGGCCAGAGCACCATGGGCAAGCATGCCGCCATCGCTCGCGGCCAGGGTCCAGGCCGCTTCATGCCGGACACCATGCAGCAGATGGGCTGGAACATGCACGATACCGCGACCGAATTCGCCAAAGTGGCGAAGCAAGGCGACCGGACCCGGGCGCTTGCGGCTTTGCAACAGCTCACATCGAGCTGCGTCGCCTGCCATATGTCCTTCCGTACCCGCTAGACATCCTGCATCGAATGGCTGCATTGCTGGAGGCCATTCATCCTCCCCTGCAAATAAATGGAATAAATTCCACTGTCCTTCCGTCCTAGTTCGATTGGCCGATAAAAACATTCGTTTGGCCACAGCAATCTGATCAATAAAACAAGACATATCGAACTGGGGAATGGCAATGAAGATATGCCAGATATTTGGCATGGTTTTGCTCTGTCTGCTTGTCACGGGCATGAGCGCAGCAGAAAACCTGCCTCTCTTGAGCAGCCATCAGGACGGATCAAACCTGATGCTTGTGTTTCTACTCCTGTCTTTCGCTGCCACTGCCTTTTCGCTCCGCCTGAATATCCGCCTGCGTCAGAAAACCAGAATCCTTAACGAAACCAACGACCGACTGCGAAAAAGGGAAAGCCGCTACCGGCAGCTGACCGACAACACCTCTGACATGATCTGGACCATGGATCTGGAAGGCCGCTTGACCTACATCAACCCTGCGGTGGAAAAGCTGCGCGGCTACTCGGCTCTTGAGGCGATGACACAAGGGCTGGAAGAAAGCTTCACTCCCGTTTCGGCACTCGCTGTTCGCGAAGCAATCGGACACCTGCTCCATTACGGCCGCCTGTCGCAGGAACGCTGGGAAATGGAGCAACTGTGCCGTGATGGCACCTCCATATGGACTGAAGCCACGGTTACAGTGATCCGCGATGAAGCCGGGGCACCTGTCGCACTTGAAGGCGTCAGCCGCGACATCACCGCACAAAAATACACTCTTGATATTCTTCAGGCACGTAGCGTAGCCATCGAAGCGGCGCCCGATGGAGTTGTCATTACCGACCGTAACGGCTTTATCGAATATGTCAATCCGGCCTACACCCGCAATACCGGATTTACATTGACAGAAGCCATCGGACAACGTCCTTCCATCGTCAAAAGCGGCCGACAGGATCGGGATTTTTATCATGCCATGTGGCAAACCATTCTTGCCGGCAAGGTTTGGAAAGGCGAACTGATCAACCGGCACAAGAACGGCACACTGTATACCGAGGAAATGGCTATTTCCCCGGTTACCAATAACGCGGGAGAAGTAGTGCGCTTTGTCGCCATCAAGCGCGACATCACGGAGCGCAAGAAGCAGGAAGAAAATCTTTCTCACATCGCAAACTACGACAGGCTGACCGCCCTGCCCAACCGGGAATTGTTTTATGAGCGCCTGAACCAGATTTTCATGCAGTCTGACCGGCAGGAACGTCACTTTGCCGTGCTTTTCATTGATCTCGACGGCTTCAAGGCAATCAATGACAACTACGGCCACAAAACTGGCGACAAACTGCTGCAGGAAGTGGCATGCCGGCTGGAAAAAAGCGTGCGATGTTCGGATACTGTGGCGCGCATGGGTGGGGACGAGTTCGCGGTCATTCTGCCCCTGATCGAAAGCGCGCACCAGGTTGGCCAGGTTGCCAATAAAATTCTTTCCCAGTTCATGACACCGTTTGTGATTGAAGAACACATTTGCAAGGTCACGGCCAGCATAGGCATCAGCCTGTTTCCAGAAGATGGCAAGGACTTGGAAAATCTTGTCAATAATGCCGATGTAGCCATGTATCTAAGCAAGAAACGGGGGAAAAACACCTATTGCTATTTCAAGGAAGTGTTTCCGGGATAGATTAAGGCAATAAAAAACACAAACAGAACAGAGACATGAATAACAAAGGGGGAGAAAATGAAAAAACAGCAACGATGGGGTGTGCTTCTTGGAATGCTGCTAAGCACCGGGGCGTGGGCAGAGGAAATCCTGATTCTCGGTATCCAGGAATACAGCAAGAGCCCAATTTTGGTGGTGCAGGAATATCAGGGGCTGACACGCTACCTTTCACGCGTTCTGAAACAACCGGTACGGATCGAAACAGTCAAGACGCATGCCGAATACCTGAAAAAGGCGCAGGCGAAACGCTTCACCTTCATGTACGGTCCGCCCAGCATGATCCTGAGCGCCAGCAAACAGGCAGGCTACCAGCCCGTGGCAAAAATTCCTGGATTGCTTTCGGCCGCCTTCATGAGTCTATCCTCAAGCGGTATCGCGTTCCCGGAAGACATGAAAGGCAAGCGTATCGGTTTCACCGACAAGGATTCGATGATCACGCAACTGGGAATGGCTCATTTGCAAGGTATGGGAATTGATCCGGCCAGCCATTTCAAGAGCATCACTTACTTCAGGGATGTAGATGGCGTTCTGGCGGCCATGAAACTCAACCTGATCGACATCGGCGTCGCCAACAGCGGCCTGTTCAATGCCTGGACCAACAAGGGCAACGACATCAATATGGTCATGCAAGGCAAGGGCATGCCGCATCTCACCTTTGCCGTACGTGGCGACCTTTCTGAAGGCTTCAGGGAAGCGGTGACCCACGCACTGCTCAAAGCCAGCCAGGACAGCGAGGCGCATGAGTATTTCAGATACTCCAGTTTTCCTGGCTTTGAACCGGCCAAACCGCAGGACTATGCCGAACTGGAAAAGCTCCTGCATCTATAGGGGGTAAGCGTTTCAGCCGCTTCTTCTCTCGTAGTCGCGATTGGCAAGCGCCCCGTTTTTGGACATACTCTGGACTTTCCGCCCCTTCATGCTGCGCCAGTACAGCAAAGCGGGCGAGCTGATCATCATCAGGAGAAAAGGATGTCCGAACCGAACATTGAGCGCAGCCTCGATTCTGCCAAGACCATCACCACCGTGGTCTATGCGCTGCAGGCTTTATCCTTCTTCGTTGGCATTACCGCCATTGTCGCCATCATCATCAATTACGTAAAAATCGATGACATCCGTGGCACCTGGCTGGAATCGCACTTCCGCTGGCAGATCCGCACCTTCTGGTTCGGGCTGCTGTGGGGCGTGATCGGGGCCATCACTTTTGTTCTCATCATAGGCTGGTTCATCCTGGTGGCCGATGCCATCTGGATGATCTACCGCATCGTCAAGGGCTGGCTGAAACTCAATGACGGCAAGGAAATACTTCCGCAATGAAATACAAGGACCTGCGCGACTTCATCGCGCAACTGGAGCAACAGGGCGAACTCAAGCGTATCAGCACGGAAATCGACCCCCGCCTGGAAATGACCGAAATCTGCGATCGCGTGCTGCGTGCGGAAGGCCCGGCCATTTTGTTCGAGAATGCCAAAGGCCACAGCATTCCGGTACTGGCCAACCTGTTCGGCACGCCGAAACGCGTCGCCATGGGCATGGGCGAGGATTCGGTGGCAGCGTTGCGCGAAGTCGGCAAACTGCTGGCTTTCCTGAAAGAGCCGGAACCGCCCAAGGGACTGAAAGAAGCCTGGGACAAGCTGCCGATCTTCAAGCAGGTGCTCAACATGGCACCGAAAGAGCTTTCCAGCGCCCCCTGCCAGGATGTGGTGTGGGAAGGCAAGGACGTCGATCTCGCCAAGCTCCCCATCCAGACCTGCTGGCCGGGCGACGTGGCGCCGCTCATCACATGGGGTCTGGTGATCACGCGCGGGCCGTACAAGAAACGCCAGAACCTCGGCATCTACCGCCAGCAGGTGATCGCCCCCAACAAGGTCATCATGCGCTGGCTTGCCCATCGCGGCGGCGCGCTGGACCTGCGCGACTTCCAGGAAGCCCATCCGGGCCAGCCCTTCCCGGTTTCCGTGGCCCTGGGCGCCGACCCGGCCACGATACTGGGCGCGGTGACGCCAGTGCCGGACTCGCTCTCCGAATACCAGTTCGCCGGCCTCCTGCGCGGCTCGAAAACCGAGCTGGTGAAATGCCTGGGCAATGACCTGCAGGTGCCCGCCAGCGCCGAAATCGTGCTCGAAGGCGTGATCCACCCCGGCGAAATGGCGCCGGAGGGCCCCTACGGCGACCACACTGGCTATTACAACGAAGTGGCCGACTTTCCTGTTTTCACCATCGAGCGCATCACCCTGCGCAAGAATCCAATCTACCACAGCACCTACACCGGCAAACCGCCGGACGAACCGGCCATCCTCGGCGTGGCCCTGAACGAAGTGTTCGTGCCGCTGCTGCAGAAACAATACCCGGAAATCACCGATTTCTACCTCCCGCCCGAAGGCTGCTCCTACCGCATGGCCATCGTCAGCATCAGGAAACAGTACCCCGGCCACGCCAAGCGCGTGCTGTTCGGCGTGTGGAGCTTCCTGCGCCAGTTCATGTACACCAAATTCATCATCGTCACCGATGAGGACGTCAACATCCGCGACTGGAAGGAAGTGATCTGGGCCATGACCACCCGCGTCGACCCGGCGCGCGACACGCTCTTGATCGAAAACACCCCCATCGACTACCTTGACTTCGCCAGCCCGGTCTCGGGCCTGGGTTCAAAAATGGGCATGGACGCCACCAACAAATGGCCGGGCGAAACCAGCCGCGAATGGGGACGGCCGATTGTCATGGATGAAGCAGTCAAACACCGGGTGGACGGGATGTGGCGGGAACTCGGGCTATAATTCAACCATGACTAACCCGCTTTCGCCCAAGAAGCGCCTGTTCGAGCAATTTGCCCGCGTAGCGAAATCCCTCGCCAGTGCCAACCGCCTTGAACTGCTTGAAGCCCTCGCCCAGGGCGAGCGCGGCGTGGATGCGCTATCGCAGGCCAGCGGCATGTCGGTCGCCAATACCTCCCATCACCTGCAAATCCTGCGCGAAGGGGGCCTGGTGCAGTCGCGCAAGGAAGGCCTGCAGGTGATCTACCGCCTCTCCAGCGATGACGTGCTGCGCCTTGTCTCCGCCATGCACAAGGTTGCCGAACTGCATGTGGCCGAAGTGGACCGCATCGTGCGCGACAACTTCGAGAGCAAGGACAACCTCACCCCCATCCGCCGCGAAGAACTGATGAATCGTGTGCGCGATGGCGAAGCCATCGTCATCGACGTGCGCCCTTCCTCCGAATTCGATGCCGGTCACATCGACGGCGCCATCAACATCCCGCTGGCCTTGCTGGCCGATCACCTGGAAAAACTCCCGATCGAGCAGGAAATCGTGGCCTATTGCCGCGGCCCCTACTGCATGCTGGCCTTCGACGCGGTCGCGCAACTGCGCCAGCATGGCTACCGCGCCCGGCGTCTGGAAGACGGCTTCCCGGAGTGGAAAGCCGAGGATCTCCCGACCGGCTCTGGCACGACCTCCTGATCCGCTAAATTTCTGTTGACAATCGGCCTGCTTCGCTTATTATTCAAGCATTCGTTTGAATAATATAAATAGGAGGCAGCATGTTTCTCAGACAACGTTTGGCGCCCGAAGCCACTCTTTCCTATCTGCTCGGCTGCGGTTCCTGCACGGTGGCGATCGCCGTCGATCCGGTCGCGGGCGACGAGGACTGGTTCATCGAACAGGCCGCGCAGCAAAACGTCAAAATTACCCACGTCATCGACACCCACGTACACGCCGACCATTATTCCGGCGGGCGGGCCCTGGCCGAGAAAACCGGCGCACGCTACTGCCTGCACGAGTCGAACCAGGAGCGGGTGAAGTTTCCTTTCCATACCCTGGTCGACGGGGAAACCATCGAAGTCGGCAACGTGGCGGTGCAGGTCATGCATACCCCCGGCCACACGCCGGATTCCATCAGCCTTGCGGTGACCGACAAGCGCCGCAGCGCCGAGCCGTGGTTCGTCCTCACCGGCGACACCCTGTTCGTGGGCAGCATCGGCCGCCCCGACCTGGCGGGCAAGGGCAAGGAATGGGCGGAGCAGCTGTTCGACAGCCTGCACAGCAAACTCATGAGCCTGCCCGACTCGGTGGAACTGTTTCCCGGCCACACTTCCGGCAGCGTGTGCGGCGCAGGCATTTCCGGCAAGCCGTCCTCGACGGTGGGCTTCGAGAAGCGCTTCAACACCGGGCTGAAGATCACCAGCAAGGACGAGTTCGTCCATCACATCCTGTCCGGCATTCCGCCCCGCCCGGCGGAGATGGAACGCATCATTGCGGCCAATCTGGGACAGCAAGAGCGAAAATCACGCGTCTCCTGAGCTCTTCTGCCTTCGGCTACGCTCAGGCAACAGCAGTGGAGGGGCGTCATATCACGCTCTCTCGCCGTTGCCTGAGCGTAGCCGAAGGCAAGGGGAGAGGAACAAACAAGGAATAAAATGACTAACAGCCTAAGCATCGAATACCGCCACGGCATCCGCGATAATTTTGCCCAGTTCGGCCACCAGTTGATCCAGGTCTTTCTGGTGGGCATGACCATCGGCATGATGCGTACCGTGGTACCCGCCCTGGGGGAAACCGAATTCGGCGTGCCCAAGGGCTCCTTCCTGCTGCTCACCACCTTCGTGGTGGCCTTCGGCTTCGTCAAGGGCACGCTCAACTTCGTCGCCGGACGCCTGTCCGAGCGCCTGGGGAGGAAGAAGGTGCTGCTGTGGGGCTGGGCGTCGGCATTGCCGATCCCTTTCATCATCCTCTACGCCCCGAGCTGGAACTGGATCGTGTTCGCCACGGTATTGCTGGGCGTGAACCAGGGCTTCACCTGGTCCATGACCCAGACCGCCAAGCTGGACCTCACCCGCCCCGACCAGCGCGGCTTCGTCATTGGCCTCAATGAGTTTTCCGGCTACGTCGGACTGGCGGTGGCAGGCATCGTCACCGGCTATCTGGCGAGCGCCTTCGGCCCGCGTCAGGGCCTGCTGATATTCGGCCTGGCCGTGATCCTGAGCGCCGCACTGCTGACCGTGCTGTGGGTGAAGGACACGTTGCCCTGGGCCAGGGCCGAGGGTGCGAAACATGCAGCCGGCAAGACCAGCGGCCCGAAGCCGCGCTACCCGGACAACATCCCCGACCAGCCCACCACCTGGGAAGTATTCACCCTCATGTCCTGGCGCGACCGGCGCATGGCCGCGGTGAGCCAGGCGGGACTGGTGGAGAAGTTCGTCGATGCCCTGATCTGGGTGTTCTATCCGGTGTTTCTTTACCGCCACGGCCTGTCGCTCGCCAACATCGGCTGGGTGATCGGCATTTACGGCTTCGTCTGGGGCGGCTCGCAGTTTTTCACCGGCAAGCTCTCCGACCATGTCGGGCGGCAGAAGCCGATCGTGGCGGGGATGTGGCTTTGCGGTGCCGGCGTAGGGTTGATGCTGCTGGGCGAAAGCGTGGCCTGGTGGTCGTTCTCGGCGGCAGTGACCGGCTTCGGCATGGCCCTGCTCTATCCCAACCTGTCCGCCGCGGTATCCGACATCGCCCACCCCAACTGGCGCGGCTCGGCCATTGGCATCTACCGTTTCTGGCGCGACCTGGGCTACGGCATTGGCGCGCTGGCGCTGGGCCTGGTCGCCCACTGGAGCGGCGCCATCGAGGAAGCCTTCTGGTTTGTCGCCATCGCCATGTTCCTTTCCGGCCTGATCGTACAGGTCTGGGGGGAAGAAACCCATCCACGTCTCAACCCAGCATCCTGAAAGGAACCCACATGTCCATCCTGCGCAACGTCTGCCTCGCCGCCACCCTGTTTACTACAATGACGCTGCCCGCCATTGCCTTGGCCAACCCGGCAGTCAAGGCGCTAGAAGAATATTTTGAATTTTCCGAATACGGCGGCGCCACCATCCTGCCGGAACAGATACCGGCGGAGGACTGGAAAAAAGTCCATGTCGTCGATACCCGCGATGCCGAGCAGTACAACAAGGCCCACATCCCCGGCGCCGTAAACATCGACTGGCGCCAGGTGCTCGGACGGCGAGCCGAGCTGCCGACTGACAGGATGGTGCTGCTGTACTGCAACGCAGGCACGCTCTCCGCCCAAGCCGCGCTGGCACTGCGAGTGGCGGGCCTGGAAAACGTGCGCATCCTGCAGGGGGGATTCAATGAATGGAAGGCCAAGGGCGGCTTCAACGCCTACCGCCGTGTCCTGAAAACCGGCAAGAAAGGAGAATAGTCATGAACTACCTGTTTATCCTCAACGATCCACCCTATGGCACCGAGCGCAGCTACAACGGACTGCGCCTGGCGCGCGCCCTGTCCAAGACCGAGGGCAATGAAATCCGCGTGTTCCTGCTGGGCGATGCGGCCCTGTGCGCAAAATCCGGGCAGAAGGTCCCGCAGGGCTACTACAACATCGAGTTTTTCATTCAAAGCATTCTGAAACGCAGCGGCCAGATCGGCGTATGCGGCGTATGCCTGGAGGCGCGCGGCTTGCGAAATGAAGAACTGATTCCCGGTTGCCAGCATTCCACTCTGGAGCATCTGGCCGAGTGGACGGAGTGGGCTGGCAAGGTTCTGACGTTCTAAAAATTTGCCATTAATTAAGAATTCGTTTGAATATTTTGTGGAGAGTGATCATGATTTTTCTAGCAATCATTTCCGGCGCCATCACCGGCATCGTGTTGGGCCTGTTCGGCAGCGGCGGCTCCATCATCGCCATGCCGGCGCTGATGTATCTGCTCGACGTGGAGGCCAAGTCGGCGATCGCCATGAGCATGGGCATCGTCGCCGTGACCGCCACCATTTCGGGCTGGGACAACTGGCGGCGCGGCAATGTCGATCTCAAGGTGGCGATGTGGTTCGGCCTGTTCGGCGTGATCGGCACTTATGGCGGCGCCCGCCTCGGGGTTTACACGCCGGTGCAGGTGCAGCTCACCTTGTTCGCCCTGGTGATGTATGCCGCCGCCTGGAAGATGCTTCAACCCAAAAAGCAGCCCGTTGCTCAACTGGCCACGGCGGGCGGCCCGCCTTTATCGGAAGATGAAACCATTGCGGCGCACATGGGCCACATCGCCGCCCACGGCGTCGGGGTCGGCGTGCTGACCGGGCTTGTGGGCGTGGGCGGCGGGTTCCTGATCGTGCCGGCGCTGGTGCTGCTGTCCGGCATCCCGATGAAGATTGCCATCGGCACCTCGCTGGTCATCGTCGCCGCCAAGTCCTACTCCGGTTTCGCCGGTTACGTCAGCGCAGTGCCGGTGGACTGGACCACCATGGCTTTGTTCACCACGGTAACGGTGGCAGGCAGCTTCGCCGGCACGCGCATCGCGCACCGCTTCTCGCAGGAAACCCTGAAGCGCAGCTTCGGCATTTTCCTGGTGTTCGTGGCAAGTTACATTCTGCTCAAGACCGTGTTGTAAGGAGAAACAGCCATGAGCTACGCGATTCATGTCGAGGCCAACAATCCACCCGGCAAGCGCTGCACCCTGTATCTCCGCTACGCCGAGAAAATCGGCCAGCACCTCGGGACCTCCTTTTCGGCAATTTACCATCCGCCCCATCCCGTGCAGGGACGCATCGCACCAGCCCTGCGGGTGAGCGGCGTGGCACTGCTTCCAGCCAGCGGCGAAGTGCTCCTGCCGCAGGATGTCTGCGCCGCCTTGCCCGGTGCTTCAGACGAATTGCTGACCATCCTGACCGCAGTACATCAGGCCACGATGACCGATTGACAGCCTCACAGAAAGGAAATCATGCCACAACCGATCAAGGTCCATTCCCAGCGCCAGCCCGGCGGGCGCTGCACGCTTTACGCGCTTTATGCAGAAGAACTATCATCCAGCCTTGGGCTGCCCCGGCGCATCATTCATACCGATTGCCGCGACGCGCATAGCGAGGGCTTTCCCTCGCTGCTGGTGCGGGATGTGTCGCTGCAACCTTCCGACGGCGTGATCCTGTCACCGCAGGACATCTGCGCCGGGCTGACGGCTGCGGGGCTGGACTGGGGCGCCGTGCCGGACCTGGAATCCAGGCTGGAAGCCATTCAGGAACAATTTCTCGAGGGGGTTTGAATGCATACAAAAGATACCGGCCTGGCCACTCGCTGCGTCCATGCGGGTGAATTAAATGACACCAACGGCTCGCCGCACACGCCGATCTACACCACGACCACTTTCAAATTCGATTCCACCGCCGACCTGCTCGACGTGGTAGAAGGGCGCAAGGCGGGCAGCCTTTATACCCGCTACGGCCTCAACCCCACCATCCGCGCCCTGGAAGAAAAGCTGGCCAGCCTCGAAGGCGCGGAAGCTGCCTGGGCCTTCAGCTCCGGCATGGCGGCAGAATCCGCGCTGTTCCTGACCCATGGCCGCAAGGGCATCGTCTGCATCGGCGACGCTTATGGCGGCACCATGGAACTGCTGGCCAGCCAGTTGCCCGAACTGGGCATCCCGACCTACTTCCTGCTGGGCAGTGAACTGGATGGGCTGAAAACATTCCTGCAACAAGGTGCGGGGCTGGTGTTCCTCGAAACGCCCACCAATCCCACCCTGGAAGTGCTGGACATCGCCGCCATCAGCGACATTGCCCACGAATACGGTGCGCTACTGGCGGTGGACAACACTTTCGCCTCACCGATGAACCAGAATCCGCTCGAACAGGGCGCGGACTTCGTGATTCACAGCGCCACCAAATACCTCGGCGGCCATAGTGATCTCACCGCCGGAGCCCTGATGGGATCGACCCATTTGCTCACCCCGGTGTGGCCATGGCGCAAGAACCTGGGCACCGCCATCGCCCCGGAAATCGCTTCACTGCTGATGCGCAGCATTCGCAGCCTGACGGTGCGGGTGGAACGCCAGAACACTACGGCACAGGCGCTGGCCGAAGCCATGGCGCAGCACCCCAAAGTCGCGCGGGTGCTTTATCCCGGCCTGCCCGGCTTCCCCGGCCACAGCGTGGCGCGGAAACAGATGAAAGGCTACGGCGGCATGCTGACGATTGAACTCAAGGGTGGCTACGAGGACGCGGTGCGCACCGTGGACCGCCTCAAGTTGTTCGCCATCGCCCCCAGCCTGGGCGGGGTGGAGAGCTTGGCGACCATGCCGGTGACCACCACCCACCACGGCCTACCCCCGGCGGAACGGGCGCGGCGCGGCATCTCCGACAGCATGATCCGGCTTTCCGCCGGTCTTGAAGATGCCGCAGACCTGATTGCCGACCTGGAACAGGCCTTGAGCTGAACCAATCTTGTGAAACGTGAAATGTGAAGGGTGAAATGCTCGCAATGAACACATTTCACGTTTCACGTTTCACGTTTCACCCTTCACTCTTCACTAAGGCCAGCCATGTGCGAACTGTTCGGAATGTCTGCCAGCCATCCTCTCGCGGCGAGCGAGGCGCTCGCGCGGCTGCGCCTGCGCGGCGGGCGGGAAGCGGACAACCCGGATGGATGGGGCATCGCCTGGCTGGCGGACGGCGCCTTCCGGCTGGTCAAGGAGCCCTTGCCGGCCCATGAAAGCGCGCGCTTCGAACAACTGGCCGGAACGACGCGCTCCAGCCTGATCATCGCCCATGTGCGCAAGGCGCGGCACCCGCCCATCAATACCCTGGCCAATACCCACCCCTTCCTGAGCAAATGCTGCGGCCTGGAATGGGTATTCGCTCACAACGGCCTGGTGCCTGACATCGTCGGCATGGAACAGGAGAACCGGCACGCGGTATGCCGCCCCGCGGGCGAAACCGATTCGGAATACGCTTTCTGCCACCTGTTGAGCCATCTTGCGCGCGAATTCGACGCCCGCCCCGCCGACACCTCGCTGGCCGCACTGGCCACGGCCAGCGAGCTGGTCGCCTCGCTGGGCAAATTCAACTTCCTGCTCTCCGACGGCGAACGCCTGATCGCCTACGGCCATGACCACCTGCATCACCTGGAGCGGGACGGCCACGTCCTGGTCGCCACCGAGCCCCTCACTGGGGATCCCGCATGGCTGCCCTTCGAAGCGGGAGAACTGCGCATTTACCGCGCCGGCCAGTTGGCCGGGCGGCTTTCCACCCGGCCGCGTCAAACCGGTCATTGCCACGAGGAGTCAATATCATGAATCCTGCCAAAAACGTATCCATCATGTGCTTCCACGACGAGTTGTGCCAGGTCTTCAACGCCCTGATGACCGGGCTATCGCTGCTGCGCAACGGCGCCAGGGTGACAATTTTCTTCGGCTCGCGCGGCATTCTCGCGGTGCACAAGGATCATGTAAACCACCTTGTCTGCATGCCGGACATGCCGGAACAGGGGGCTGCGGTCATGAAACGCATGGATGAATTCGACCTGCCGCTGGTGGAAGACCTGTTTGTGATGCTCGTGGCCGAAGGCGCCACCCTGCTCGCATGCTCCCTCAACGTCCCGCTCTTTGGCATGAACGCCGTCGATCTCGTCGATGGCGTCAAAATCGCCGATCCGGCCAGGTATTACAAGGACGTGGTCATCCCGGCCGACATGAATCTGACGTTCTGACAAACATGAAAAACAGTTAACCACGGGGCGCACGGGACGAAAAAAGGATTTGGATTTGTGCAGGGTGGATACACTGCGCTTTATCCACCCTATGTGCCCACCATGAATCCCCCGTGCACCCCGTGTGCCCCGTGGTTCATTTACGGTTTTTAATATACAAGGAAGAAACATGGCAACCGCCCCGGTCTATCTCGACTACAACGCAACTACCCCTGTAGCGCCGGAGGTCGCAGACGCCATCGAACCTTACCTGCGCGAGCACTTCGGCAACCCTTCTTCCAGCCACTTTTACGGGCAGCGGGCGAAGCAAGCGGTGTGTCAGGCGCGAGAAGAAGTCGCCACGCTGATTGGCGCCGAAGCGGGTGAAATCGTATTCACTGGCTGCGCCACCGAAGCCAACAACCTCGCCATTCTGGGCGTGGCGCGGGCGCTGGGCGGCGGGAAGAGACACCTGATCACCAGTGCCGTCGAGCATCCTTCGGTGATGCAGCCCTTCCTCAGATTGCGCGACGAAGGGTGGGAGGTGAGCGTCATCCCGGTGGACGGCACCGGGCGCGTTGACCCTCAAGCCGTGGAACGGGCCTTGCGCCCGGATACCGCCCTGGTTTCCGTCATGCACGCCAACAACGAGGTGGGCACGATCCAGCCCATCGCTGGAATCGCCCGGCTGACCCGGCCACGGGGCATCCTGCTGCACAGCGATGCCGCCCAATCCGCGGGCAAGATAGAGGTGAACGTGGCACATCTCGGCGTCGATCTGCTGACCCTGGCCGGGCACAAGTTCTACGCCCCCAAGGGCGTGGGCGCGCTTTACGTGCGCAAGGGCACCGCGTTCGCCCCGGTGCTGGCCGGTGCCGGGCATGAACACGGCCTGCGCCCCGGCACTGAGAACGTGGCCTTCATCGCCGCCCTGGGCATAGCCGCCAGACTGGCGCATGAACGCCTGCCCAAGGCGCAGGTTCGCCTGAAAGCGCTGCGTGACCAGTTGCACTTGCAACTACTGGCGGGAGTGCCCGGCCTGCGCCTCAATGGCCACGCGGAGCAACGCCTGCCCAACACTCTGAATGTCTCCTTTCCCGATGTGAACGGGCACTCATTACTGGAAACGGCTGCTCGGGACGTGGCCGCCTCTACTGGATCCGCCTGCCATTCTGCTGACGACGCCGCAAGCGGGGTGCTGGGTGCAATGAAAACGGGCAGGGATCGGGCCATCGGCGCCATCCGGCTATCGGTTGGAATCCATACCCCATCCGCCGGCATCGACCGGGCTGCGCGAGCATTAATTGCCGGGTGGAAACAACTGCATACCTGAAGCCTTTCGCGGCATCGTTCCCTGCATTCTCTGTGGCGCGAAGTACAATTTTCAGGGCAAGTGAGGGCTACCGCATTTTCTTCATGAGTGAGGCCCGGTAATAAAAGGAAACGTCACCCTGACTTCGGTTCCCGATCCGGCTTCGGGCGTGACGATCTCGACCCTGGCGCCGTGCAGATGCGCAACTTCCTGCACAATAGCCAGGCCCAGTCCGCTGCCTTCTTCCTCGTTGCCCAGCACTCGATAAAAACGCTGAAATACCTTGTCACGTTCCGCTACCGGGATACCCGGACCATTATCTTCCACCGCCAGCACCACACCCTCTGCCGAACCGGTCACCTTCACTGTCACCCGGCTGCCGCCCGGCGGGCAATAACGCAGACAGTTGTCGATCAGGTTATCCAGCAACATTTTCAGGCGCAGGGCATCGCCCTGTATCAGCAGTTTATCCGGCCCGCCTTCGAAACCCAGATCGACTTCCTTGCGCAAGGTATGTGGCACCCACTCCATTACGATCTCGCGTGCCAGGGCATCAAGATCCAGTATTTTCAGGGTAAGCGTCTTGTCTGCGCCGGGCTCGACCCGGGCCAGATCCAGCATCTGGTTGATCAGGCGCACAGTGCGTCCGGTGCTGATGGATAGCTGTTCCAGGGCATGACGCTGCTGCTCCGGATCGGTCTGGCGCAAGGCCAGGTCAGTCTGCGCCTTGAGCCCGGCCAGGGGCGTGCGCAGCTGGTGTGCGGCATCGGCAATGAAGCGCTGTTGCGCCCCCAGTGCCTGACCGAGGCTCGACATCAGTTCATTGATGGCATGAATCAGCGTTTGAGCCTCATCGGGCACATTCGATTCGGGCAGCGGGCTGAGATCACGGTGCGAGCGACTGGCAATCTCGCGCCGCACCTGTTGCAGCGGAAGCAGCCCGCGACCGACGCCGTACCAGACGATCAGCGCCGCAACCAGGATCAGCGCCAGTTGCGGCGCCAGCATCCCGGTCAGGATTTCCCTTGCCAGGATATTGCGCTTGTTGAGGGTTTCCGCCACCTGCACCAGCACTGTCCGCCCCTGCAGTTCTCCGACCGGGATCATGTAAAGCGAGGCGATGCGCAGTCTCATTCCATGCAGTTCTCCGTCATGCAGAATCGGCACGCCGACACGGATACCCGCCGGAGGGCGAGGCAACTCGGGTTCCCCGGAAAGCACGCGGCCGCTCCGCCCGGTAACCTGGTAAAAAACCTTGTCGTATTCGTCCGAAAGCAAGATCTGCATTGCGCTGCGCGGCAACTCCACCGTGGCGCGCCCTTCCGCTATGACGATCTGTTCCGCAAGCGAGCGCGTCGAGTCGAACAGCGCCCGGTCATAGGCGACATTGGTAAAACTGATCGCCATGAAGTAAGCCACCACTGCGCCGGCAAGCCACAGGGAAAGTAACGGCAGCAGTAACCACAAGAGCAGCTTGCTGCGCAGGGAGTTATATCTGAGGCGCAAAAAACCTAGCATGGCTTTTGTGCATCCATCAGGTAGCCCAGACCGCGCACGGTGGCGATCGTGACGCCGCTGCCTTCCAGTTTTTTGCGCAGGCGGTGGACATAGACCTCGATCGCATTGTCACCGGTTTCAGCCTCCCACCCGTAAAGCGATTCCAGAAGCTGCTCCTTGCTCACCACCTTGCCGGCACGTTGCAGCAGAACTTCGAAAATACCAAGTTCGCGTGCCGGCAAATCGAGAACACGTCCAGCGCAATACACCCTGCGTCCAGGCACATCGAACGAAAGTCCACCCAGGGAAACCAGCTCGCTGTTGCCCCAGTTGGAGCGACGCAACAAGGCGCGGATGCGCGCTTCGAGCTCAGGCAGTTCGAATGGCTTGGCCATGTAATCGTCCGCCCCCAGATCCAGCCCCTTGACGCGATCCTCCAGGGAATCGCGCGCGGTCAGGATCAGCACCGGCGCCAGAGACTTGCGCTCGCGCAGCCGTCGCAGCACCTGGAAACCATCCATCCTGGGCAGGCCCAGATCCAGCACGGTCAGATCGTAGCTCTGCTGCGACAGCATATAGTCCGCGTCCTGGCCGTTTCTGGCCAGATCCGCGGCATAGCCCGCCTGCTTCAACGAAGTGACCAGGCTGTCTGCCAGCAGGGAATCGTCCTCGACAATCAGTATTCGCATGCCAGATTTTCCATGAAAGGAAGGTGAAAGGGACGCGGATTATTATGCCATGCGCCATTCACGGATAAAGCCCGGTTTATGAAATACGTTTTCATCGCATTTTTAATATCGCTGCAGTGTGCCACTGCGCACGCCGGCACGGCCACAACGGATTCGCTGACTTTTGCGCAGGCGGAAACCCTGCTTCTCGCCCGGAACCGGGAAATCCAGGCAGCACAGCGCGCCGTGGAAGGGCTGCGCGCAGACGGGATCAGCGCAGCGCAGCGCCCCAATCCCACACTTTCCCTGAGCGTCACCAGCATCAATCCCGATCACAGCAATGCCGGCAAGTACTGGGACAAACCGCTCGACAACATCATCCGCCTCGATCAGACCATCGAAGGCGGAGACAAGCGCGATTTGCGCATGAAGGCGGCCGAATCCGCTATCCATGCGGGCCAGGAAGATGCCATGGACATGATTCGCCAGCAACGGCTGGCACTGGCTTCGTCCTATTACGGCCTGCTCCTGGCCCAGGAAAAGGAAGACATCAACCGTCAGTCGGCAGCGCTGTATGGAAAATCCATCCTGGCATCGGAGTTGCGTTTGAAAACCGGGGATATTTCTCCCACCGAGCTTTCCCGTCTGCAAGTCGAAGCGCTTCGTGCAGAAAATGATGCGCGCCAGTCGCTGGCCGAAAAGGAAAAGGCCTGGCAGGCACTGGCCTACCTGATCGGTGCGGAGCGCCAGAATACGCCGATGCGCGCAAGCGGACCATGGCCTGAAGCCGTATCCACAGTAGATCATGAGATCGAGTCGCTGCTGGCGCAGCGCCCGGACGTCCGCGCTGCGCAGGCGCGTGTCGAGATGGCAAACGCACGGCGCGCCCAGGCTCGCGCGTTGCTCAAGCGCGATGTATCGGTCGGTGTGCAATATGAGCATTACCCGCCTGACGCACGCAACACGGTGGGAGTCGGCGTGTCCTTTCCGCTGATGGCCAATTACCAGTATCAGGGCGAAATCCAGCGTGCCGAGAGCGACTATGGCGCCGCCCTGGAAGCCCAGGAACAGGTGCGCGCCCAGGCATTGACCGAAATCCGGACCACCCGCAGCGATCTGGACGCCGCTGCCGACCGTCTGCAGCGCTATCGTTCCGACATTCTGGCAAAAGCCGGGAAATCAGCGGCAGCCGCTGAGTTTGCCTATAGCCGTGGCGCTATCTCACTGCTCGACCTGCTCGACGCCCGCCGCACGCTGAAGGCCGTTCAACTGGAAGCGGCGAGCGCCAGTTACGACTACGCGCGGGCACTCGCCGCGTGGACGCTTTTCACCAACAAACTTTGAGACAGATCATGAAGGCACGTGTTTTCTTCTTCCGGATGTGCTGTTTTGCGCTCTTCGCCTCGGCCCTGCTTCACGGCAGCGAAACCATGGCATCAGCAGGCAATAACGGGCAACGATTGCGCTTCCCTGCAGGCGCGCCACAACTCAATTATCTGCGCATACAGACGGTATCCACAGCGCCTGAACCTGCAACCGAGCCGCTCAACGGGCGCATCGTGTACAACGAGGACCGCACCAGCCGCATCAGTTCCCCGATTTCCGGCCGGATTGTAAAACTCGATGCGCGCCCCGGCGACCGGGTAAAAGCGGGGCAGATTCTGGCCTTGCTCGACGCGCCCGATCTTGGCGGCGCCATCGCCGACATGCGTAAGGCGGAAGCCGACCAGCATCTCAAGCAACTGGCCCTCCAGCGAGCAAAAACATTGTTCGAAGGCGAAGTGCTGGCACGCAAGGAACTGGAATCTGCCGAAGCCGACTGGAAACAGGCCAGTGCAGAAGGCGATCGCGCCCGGTCGCGCCTGAAAAACCTTGCGCCAGGCGGCACGCTCTCCACAGACGGCCGATTCGCACTGAGAACACCGATGGCGGGCGTCATCGCCGACCGCCAGGTCAACCCGGGCGCGGAGGTGCGCCCGGACAACCCGGCGCCGCTTTTCGTCATTACCGATCCATCCTCGCTGTGGGCCAGCATCGATCTGCCGGAACGCGACCTGGGCAAGGTCCACGTCAGACAGTCTATCCGCGTGGAAGTGGATGCCTATCCAGGAAAATACTTTAGCGGCAGGATCACCAGCATCGGCGCAACGCTCGACCCCGCCACCCGGCGCGTGTCGGTACGCTGTTCGCTGGACGACCAGCAAGGCCTGCTCAAGCCGGAAATGTACGCGCGCATCACCCCGCTGGCAGAGCGTGGCCGCAGCATTCTGCAGGTGCCGAACGCCGCCGTGATCTCCGAAGGTCTGTACAACTTCGTATTCGTCGAAAATGCGCCCGGCGTGCTTGAAAAACGCCGCATCAGCCTGGCCGTTCAGGGACGCGACCAGAGCGTCGTCAGCGCCGGGCTCAAGGCTGGCGAACGGGTAGTGACTACCGGGGCCCTGCTGCTCAATTCAGAGTTCAAGAGTGGCGGAAAATAGCATGCTGGAAAAACTCATCACCTTCGCCCTGCAGCAACGCCTGTTCATACTGGTTGCAGCCTTGCTGCTGGCCCTGAACGGCTGGTACGCCCTGCAGAATGTGCCGATCGAAGCCTTCCCGGACGTGCAGGACGTCCAGGTGCAGGTGGTCACACAGGCGCCAGGACAAGCCCCGGCGGAAGTGGAGCGCAGCGTGACGCTGCCGGTCGAGATGGAAATGAGCGGCGTGCCGAACCTGACCCAGCTGCGCTCGGTATCCATTACCGGGCTGTCGGTCGTGACGATGACTTTTTCCGACCGCACTGATGATTATTTCGCACGCCAGCAGGTACTGGAAAAACTGCAGGGAGTATCGCTGCCTCCCGGCATCCAGCCCTCGCTTGCGCCCCTGAGCACGGCGGTCGGAGAAGTCTACCGTTATGTGCTGGATATCCCGGCGGGCATGCCACTGCATGAAGCACGCGCCATTCAGGACTGGGTCATCCGCCCGGTGCTGCGCACCACACCGGGAGTGGCCGATGTGGTGAGCTTTGGCGGCGCCGTGAAAGAATATCAGGTGCGCATCAATCCCTATGCGCTGAAAAAATACAATCTCAGTATCGATCAAGTCTCGCAGGCGCTAGGCAACAACAGCGCCAATATGGGTGGAGGCCTGTTGAAGCGCGGTGACGAAGCGCTGGTGATCCGGGGCATCGGGCTCTACCGCAGCCTGACGGACATAGAGCGTACGGTGGTCACTGCGCGCGACGGCAAGCCCGTCCTGGTTTCGGATGTGGCAGAAGTCATGGTGGGCGGGCGCACCCGTTCCGGCATCGTCGCCTTTAACGGCCACGATGACGTGGTACAGGGCATCGTGGTGATGACCAAGGGGCAGAATGCCGCCAAGGTAGTGGAGGCGCTCAAGGAAAAAATTGCCCTGGTCAGCCATCGCCTGCCGCCAGGCGTCACGATTACGCCTTTTTACGATCGTACCAAACTGATCCAGCACACCGTACAGACCGTAAGCGAAAACCTGGTGGTGGGCGCCATTCTGGTCATCGCCATCCTGATCATTTTCCTCAAGAACTGGCGCGCCGCCCTGATCGTTGCGGCGGTGATTCCGCTCTCCCTGCTGTTTGCCTTCATCATGATGCATGTGCGCGGGGTCTCCGCCAACCTGATCTCGCTCGGCGCCATCGACTTCGGCATCATCATCGACAGCGCGGTGGTGCTGGTGGAGGCGTTGATGGTCCGCCTCACCCTGGCCGCCGGCGATCATGTCGCCAATCACGATACCTATGGCTGGCGCATTCACACCCTGAAAATGACGGCCATCGAAATGGGAAGACCGATCCTGTTCTCCAAGGCCATCATCATTCTCGCCTTCCTGCCGATTTTCACCTTCCAGCGTGTGGAAGGAAAAATCTTCTCACCCATGACCTATACCCTGAGTTTCGCGCTGTTCGGCGCCATCCTGCTCACCGTGACGCTGATTCCTGCGCTGCTTTCCTACACCATGAGAAAACACACCATGGAGGAAAAGCACAGTCGCTGGATGCATGCGCTGCAGGAAAGTTACCGCAAGCTGCTGCTCAGCGCCCGGGCCTTGCGCTGGCGCATCGTGGCCGGGTCGGTCGCCGTTCTGGTCGCGGCGCTGGCGCTGGCGCCCATGCTGGGCAGCGAGTTCCTCCCCAAGCTGGACGAAGGCAATATCTGGCTGACCATTTCGCTGCCACCCTCCACCCATCTGGACAAGACCAAGGAAGTGGAACGCGAGATACGCAGCATCCTGCTCACCTATCCCGAAGTGAACAAGGTCATCACTCACGTTGGTCGCCCGGATGACGGCACCGACCCCAAGGGGCCGAATAACCTCGAAATCCTGGCAGACCTGAAGCCGCGCGGGGAGTGGCGCTTCGAAGACAAGGAAGCCATGATCGCGGACATGGGAAAACGCATCCACCGGATTCCCGGCATCCCCACCAATTTCTCGCAGGTGATCGAGGACAACGTGGAAGAGGCCGTCAGCGGGGTGAAGGGCGAAATTGCAGTAAAGATTTTCGGCCCGGACCTGGACATTCTCGAAGCCAAGTCGGAGCAGATTGCGGCCATTCTTGACAGTATCCGCGGCGCCAGCGATGTCGCCGCCATCAAGGTGGGCGGCCAGACCGAACTGAACATCACCGCAGAACGCGACAAGCTTGCCCGCTACGGCCTCAACGTCAGCGACATTAACGCCACCATTCAGGCCACGCTTGCCGGCGTGACCGTCAACAGCTTCTATGAAGCGGACCGGCGCTTCGACATCACCCTGCGGCTGGACAAGCCCTTCCGCGATGCGGTGGACGACGTGTACGAACTGCCGATTGCCTTGCCCGGCGGCACGGGCAGCGTGCCCTTGGGCTCCGTCGCGACGATTGAAGTCCGGCAGGGCGCGACCCGCATCAGCCGCGAGGCAGGCGGGCGCATTGCATCGGTCAAGGCCAATCTTCTCGGACGCGACCAGGGCAGCTTCGTGCGGGAGGCCATGACCAGGGTCGAAGAAGAGGTGAAGCTGCCGCCCGGCTACAGCATGACCTGGGGAGGCCAGTTCGAGAACCAGCAGCGCGCCATGAAGCGCCTGATGGTCATCGTCCCGATCTCCATCGTATTGATTTTTTTCGTTCTGTTCTGGGCTTTCCGTTCGCTCAAAAACGCCCTGCTGGTGCTGCTGATGATTCCCTTCACCCTCATCGGCGGCCTTGCCGGACTGGCGCTGGCCGGGCTGCACCTGTCGGTATCGGCGGCCGTGGGATTCATCGCCGTAGCCGGCATCTCGGTACAGAACGGCGTGATCATGGTGGAACAGATCAAGGAACTGGTCATGAACGGCATGAGCGTCTCCGAAAGTGTGATCGAAGGGGCGGTAAGGCGCCTGCGCCCGATCCTGATGACCGCGCTGATGGCGGGCCTCGGCCTGCTGCCCGCTGCCCTGTCACACGGCATCGGCTCCGAAACCCAGCGCCCCTTTGCCGTGGTCATCGTAGGCGGCCTGGTTTCCGCCACGCTGCTCACGCTGATCCTGCTGCCGCTGCTGTTCCCGATATTCAGCGACGATCTGGATAATTTGTAAACACGATGGAGATTCCGCATGGCTGAAGACAAGAAAGAACCCTGGCTCAACTGGCTGGCCCTGACCACGATTATCTTCGCGGTCTGCGCCACGCTCTCGACCTTCAAGGGAGGTGGCTTTTCCTCACGTTCGCTGATGAGCCAGTCGCAGGCCTCGGATCAGTGGGCCTTCTACCAGGCCAAGGCCGTCAAGGGCTATCTGTACCAGATGCAGCTTGAGAAGCTTGAACTCGAACTGCGCGGCGTCACGCACCTGTCCCCACCTGACGTGGCCGATGCCTACCGGGAAAAGATCGCGGATTACCACAAGAAAGTGGACAAGTATGAACAGGAAAAACTCGCCATCCAGCAGGAAGCCAGGCATCTGGAGCAGATTCGCGATGAAGCCCAGATCCACGCCCGGGCATTTGGAATCGCAGTAATTTACCTGCAGATCGCCATTCTGCTTTCCTCGATTGCGGGTCTGCTGAAGAAAAAACCAGTGTGGTTCGCTGGCATCTTCACCGGAATTGCCGGTCTTATCTACTTTGCAGATGGATTTCTCGTGCTTTTTTGAAAAGCAGCGATATTAAACACCACCACTGGAGCCCAAAACCATGAAACATCACTATACGGATACCGACAAGCCCAAATCTTTTCCCATGTCCTGGAGCATTTCAGACAGTGGCTTTGGCATGGTCGTCCTGCGACTTCATGATGGAAGCGATGAAGCCATAGTGAAACTGACTCCAAAACAGGCGCGCAGCATAGCCGATGAACTCCTCCATTGCGCGGCGCGGGTAGAAATCAGGGCCGAATCCAGTTTTTCTTCCAGCGAAGATATCCCCCCTCAGGCCGGGTGATCTGCACTAAGGTATTTTTCTACTCGGTTTCCAATTCAAGATAGGTCCGGCTGGCATTGCCGCCGCTTAGCAGATCGTAATGCCGCAAATAGCCGAATGCGCTCTGATCGAGCGAAGTGATCGCTGTCTGCAGGTCGCTTCCCTGATCCAGCGCCTGCTTCATGTGATCGCGCAGCAGGGTCAGATAATCCCGGGTGTCCCGGCGCGCCCTGGCCAGATCGCAGACCTGTCCATGACCGGGAACAATCAGGCGCGGTTCAAGTTTTTCCATCTCGGCAAATGAGGCCAGCCAGTTTCGGGTGTGACTGAAAGGCAGCACCCCGAGCATCCGGTCCACATAAATCATGTCGCCTGAGAACAGCACTCCCTGCTGCGGCAGCCACACCACGCTGTCGCCCGGCGTGTGGCCACCGTAAAAATACAGCAGCCGGATTTCCTGCTTGCCCAACTTCAGGTTTTCAGACGAGTCGAAAAAACGGTCAGGATAGACGGGCCGCGTGCCTGCCGCTTTCTTTCGGATAGCCTTGCGCAGTTCCTGCAACTGCATGTCGCCGCGCGCCTGCATATCGGCCAGGGCCGGACGGGCGGCGATGATCTCCGCACCGATGGATTTGAAATAGCCATTACCCAGCCAGCGGTGATCCTGGCCGCCGGTGTTAACGACCACTTTTACCGGCTGTCGAGTCAATTTCCTGATGACGCGATGAATTTCCTTCGCCACCTGCCAGGTGGGGCCGCTGTCGATCACCACCACGCCCTCGTCGGTGACAACAAAACCGCTATTGGCGTTCATGCCCTCGTTCTGATAAGTGCGCATACCCGTTTCGCCGACAATGACGTAAACATTTTCTGCCACCGGATGCGCAGAAAGTGTTACAGCAAAAGCCGCGCCCCCAGTCCATAACGCCGTAAATATCATCAGCAATTTAATTATAAATTTCATCATCTTTTCTCAGTCAAGAAACCGGTTTATTGACGTCTGCGGCGCCACCCAGAATTTCAGCAGCAGGGCCGCCAGAACCGCACAGGATGCCGAAAACCCAAAGGCCAACTCCGGGCTGAAGCCCTGCCACAGCCAGCCAAAAAGGAAAGAAGCCGGCAGTAACAGCAGGCCGGCCGTGAGGTTGAACCAGCCATAGGCCGTACCCAGCAAATTTTGTGGTGCAAGATCGGCAACCAGGGCTTTTTCCGCGCCCTCGGTCGCGGCGAGGAACAGGCCGTAGAAGGCGAACAGGGGCCACAGCAGCCACAGCACGTGGCCGTTCAAGCCCAGCAACAGATAGAACAGGCCATATACCGCCCAGCCGGAAACGATCAGGCGCACCCGGCCCAGCCGGTCGGACAGGGCCGACAGCGGCGTGGAAAACAGCATGGCGACGAGCGAGACCAGCGCCCACAGCAGCGGCACCTGATAATCCGGCACACCCATTTCACGGGCGCGCAAGAGCAGAAACATGTTGGAGGAGTTGCCCAGGGTGAACAGCGCCAGCACCAGCAGATAGCGCTTATACACCGGCGGGAACCCCTCCAGCCTCCAGCTGAACGGGGGCCGGGCCATCTGCGGGCCACGTTCCGGCTCCCGGATGGAGAGCGCCAGCAGCACGGCCAGACTGCCCGGAACCAGGGTCCACAGCAGGATCTCGCGGATCGGCATGTGCCGCGACAGCAGCCAGGCTGCGAGCAGCGGCCCGATCACAGCGCCGGCATTGTCCATGGCACGATGCACGCCGAATGCCAGACCACGCTGTTCCGGCGCGACGCTCAGTGCCAGCAGGGCATCGCGCGGCGAGGTGCGCAGCCCTTTTCCCACCCGGTCGGCAAAACGCAGCGCCAGCACCATCGGCCAGGAAGTCGCCAACGCCAGCAGCGGCCGCCCCAGTGCGGCCAGACTGTAGCCGCCGGCGACCCAGTACTTGGTGGAACCCAGCCGGTCGGCCAGCACCCCGGCGAAGAGCTTGAGCAGGCTGCCGGTGGCTTCGGCGATGCCCTCGATGATGCCCAGCGCCTTGGGGCCAGCCATCAGCACCGATGCCAGATAGAGCGGCAGCAATGGGTAGACCAGCTCGCTGGCACTGTCGTTAAGCAGGCTGACCAGTCCCAGCAGCCATACCGCCGCGGGCAGCCTGAAGAGCGAATTAATTGCGCTCATAGACCCATTGCAGCAAGGCATCCAGCGCCGGGCGCGCCGCGCTGGCGCGGGGATGGTTGACCATTGCCACCACGGCCATGCGCCGTCCCCTGGCATCGAACACATATCCGGCCAGGCTGCGCACGCCCTCCAGCGAACCGGTCTTGATATGGGCATGGCCGGCGACCGCATGATCCCGCAGACGTTTTTTCATGGTGCCATCCACCGCGACGATGGGCAGCGAAGATTCGAATTCGCCGAATACCGGGGTGTTGCTGGCGCTCGCCAGCAGCATGCCGAGATGTCTGGGGCTGATGCGTTCCAGGCGCGACAAACCGGAGCCGTTTTCCAGTACTAGTTCGGGGAAATTCATGCCCTTCGCCGCCAGCCAGTTTTCGATCGCCTCTGCGCCCTTGTGCGGCGTGGCGGGCGGGCCGGATTGCTCGGCCCCCAGCGTCAGGAACAATTGCCGCGCCATGACGTTGTTGCTGAATTTATTGATATCGCGAATCGCATCGCCCAGCGGAGGCGAATCGAAACGCGCCAGCAGGAGCGCTCCCGGCGGCAGTTCTCCGGCCCGGACACTGCCGTTCAGCGTGCCGCCCAGTTCTTCCCATAACAGGCGGAACACGCCATCCACATAGCTGCCGTTCGGCAGCAGATTGAGGTTGAAACTCTTTTCACCGCAGGCAACGGGGAAGCGTCCACGCAAAGTCAGTGCTCGCTCCGCTCCTGCCGTTTTCACCTCCGTGGCAATGCCCTCGCGCCAGTCGCCGCAGGGTCCGGCATCCATCTCGATGTTATTGAGCACTTTCAGCGAAGGCGGCGCCGGGTCCGCGACTGCCCTGAGCGATTTGTTATCCGCCTGCGGCAGCAAACGAACCCGGATGGCGTTGAAATTCACCAGCAAAGCCTGGGGAAAAGCATTGTAGGCGCGCAGCGGCTCGTTATCGAATGCCGCCGGGTCGTGCGCGGCAGGCTCGAAATAGCTCTGGTCCAGGATCACGCCGCCTCGGATGTCGCGCACGCCGCGCTGGCGCAAGTCGCGCAGCAGCAACCAGAAATTTTCCAGGGTGAGCCTGGGGTCTCCGTAGCCCTTGAGGATCAGGCTGCCATTCAGGGCTTCGCCTGCCAATGGCTCAGTGGCATAAGACTCTGTTTTCCAGCGATAGGCGGGGCCCAGTAACTCAAGTGCAGCGTAAGTGGTCACCAGCTTCATGGTTGAAGCCGGATTCATGGCCCGCTCCGCACCCGCTTCCAGCAGCGCCTCCTTCGCCTGGGTATCCTGCACCCATACGCCCAGACTGGCCGCAGGCAATCCGGCCTCCCTGAGGGCGGTACGCACGGATGCGGGCAAGGAATCCGCTGCTGCAGGCAAGCACCATAGCGAGAAACACAGCAGCAGGCACCTGCGCCATGGGGTCATAGCTCGAATTCGTCCTTATACCCTGGCACTTCGACATGCCAGTTCCAGTTTTCGCGGATCAGGTCGGCAAAGCCGAAAGCGACATTCTCTTCGCCATGGACAATGAAGGTATGATGAGGCGGCTTCCTGAAATGCCCCAGCCAGGACAGCAAACCGGCCTGGTCCGCATGGGCGGAAAGGCCGCCGATGGTGTACAGATCGGCACGCACCGGAACATCACGGCCAAAAATACGTACGATCTTGGCGCCATCCACCAGTCGCCGCCCTAGCGTGCCGCCCGCCTGGAACCCGGTGATCAGCACCGAGCACTCTGTCCGTCCCAGGTTGTAGCTGAGGTGATGCTTGATGCGCCCGGCATCGCACATGCCGCTGGCGGAGAGGATGATGGCGCCGCCCTTGATTTGGTTCAGCGCCATCGATTCTTCCACGCTCTGGGTGAATCGTACCTGCGGCACATTCTGCCCACGCTTCAACCACTGCATCAGGCCACGCGCTTCCGTGTCCATCAGTTCGATATGCTTCATGGTGATTTCGGTCGCGCTGGTTGCCATGGGCGAATCGACATAGATATTGAGATCGTGCAGCCGCCCCTGCCGCGTCAGGTCGTACAGCAAGTAAAGGATTTCCTGCGTGCGCCCTACCGTGAAGGCCGGGATGATGACGTTTCCGCCCTTGCGCTTGAGGGTATCGGTAATGGCATGCACCAGCTCATCCATGGTCTGGTCCAGGGTCTTGTGCAGACGATCGCCATAAGTCGATTCGATCAGCAATACATCGGCAGATTCTATGATGGCGGGGTCCTGCAAAATAGGCTGGCCTGCGTTGCCGAGATCGCCGGAAAACACCAGTTTCTTATGCTGCCCGGCATCGTCCACCCAGACTTCAATAATCGCGGAACCGAGAATATGCCCTGCCTCGCGAAACTTGCAGCGCACCAGGGCATGGGGAGACAGGTCGGCATCGTAAACAACCGGCTGCAACTGGCCGAGACAGACTTCCGCCTGGTCCAGGGTATAGAGTGGTTTGACTTCTGTATCCCGGGCCTTGCGCGAATTCCGGCCCCGGGAATACTGCCCCCAATCGGCTTCCTTTTCCTGAATATGCGCCGAATCGCGCAACATGATCTGAAGCAGTTCCGCCGTGGCCTGCGTGGTGTATATCGGCCCGCTGAAGCCTTCGGCGACGAGGCGTGGCAGCATCCCGGAGTGATCGATATGCGCATGGGTGAGCAACACGAAGTCGATCTCGCGCGGATTGAATTCGAAAGCCGCGTAGTTTTTGTCACGCGCCTCGCGTCCGCCCTGAAACATGCCGCAGTCGACGAGAAAGCGTACGCCATCAGCTTCAAGCACGTAACAGGAACCAGTCACTTCACGACTGGCACCATGGAATTGAATTTTCATTGCATTGCTCCGGGTTTGGCATGAATGCCTTTATTGTAGCCCGGAGCTTGAAGAAAAGTCAGATCAGGCAGTGGCGGAGCTTGCCGGCTATGAAATCGTCGATGATGTCCACCGCTTCCTGGCAGAAGTGGCTATAGCTCAGTCCATCCGGCGGACGGCTGACAACGATGCCGCGTGCGAGGGCAGTTTCCAGGTCCACCAGCCCGTCTTTGGCTTCGATGACCAGTTTCAGCATGGGAAGCTTGTCCAGTACTTCGGCAGGCAATTCGGTACCAAGCGTGATGATGACATGCGTGCGCCAGCAATTCTCACCAATCTGCGCCAGGGTGAGTTGTGGATATTCCTGCCAGCTGTATTTTGTCGCCTTGAGAATGGGGAATCGGGCATCTTCCGGGAGATGCGCATGATCCAGCACGGTAATGTTCATATCCGCCTCTTCAGTATTTTCCAGGACGTTGCAAGCCGGCTTCCACTTCGTCCCTCCGGACGCGCCCGGCCAGCATCTCGATCAGTTCGAGAGAAAAATCCATCGCCGTACCCGGGCCGCGCGAGGTAATCACCTTGCCATCCCTCACTACCGGTTCATTGCTGAAAGTGGTGTCAGGCAGCTTCATTGCATCCACGAATCCGGGATAACTGGTTGCCGACTTGCCCTTTAGTAGACCGGCCTCGGCGAGTACCGCCGGGGCGGCACAGATTGCGCAGGTATATTTGCCGTCCTGCGCCATTTTCTGCAACAGGGGGATGATACGTGGATCGTCCCTGAGATGGGTCATGCCAGGCATCCCGCCGGGTAGCACCACCATGTCGAAATGCTCATGCAGGGCCACATCCAGCGTGCAATCCGGCACCAGAAGCGTGCCCCGGCTGGCTTTCACAATACCGGGCTGCAATCCCGCGACTACCACATCGATTCCGGCACGACGCAGCAGGTCGATAATGGTGACAGCTTCAAGCTCTTCGCAGCCAGCGGCGAGGGGAACAAGTACTTTTGGCATGCCAGCCCCCTGGGTAAAGGTTTTAATCGCGGAAATTCTGGTATTGCAAAGGGAAGTCGGTAATGGATTTCTTTACCAGGGCAATCGTGTCCTGCAACAGATCCCGCTTGGCACCAGTCACGCGTACCGCATCGCCCTGAATGCTGGCCTGGACCTTGAGCTTGCTGTCCTTGATCAGCTTGACGATCTTCTTCGCCAGATCAGTCTCCACGCCGGTTTTCACAGTGATGGTCTGCTTGACCTTGTTGCCGCTGATCTTCTCGATCTTGCCCTTGTCCAGGCAGCTCACATCAATGCCGCGCTTGCCGAAAGTCTGGTTGAGAATATCGAACACCTGATCCAGCTTGAAGTCGTCATCGGCAAAAAGAGTCAGCACATACTCCGCCTGTTCAACGCGAGAATCGGAACCCTTGAAATCAAAACGGCCGCTGACCACCTTGTTGGCCTGGTCCACTGCGTTGCGCAGTTCCTGCTTGTCCACTTCGGAAACGATATCGAATGAAGGCATGTCCGGCTCCTGAAATTTAGTATTGTCGCGCCCTAGGCAAAGTGGCAGACGTAATCCAGCAATTCCACGGTTTCGATGTCAAAACTGCTGTTGCCAGGCACGCTGAATTTTTCACCCGCCTGGTACGTTTTCCACTCATTTTCACCCTTGAGGCGAACCTTGCACACACCGCCGTTGATCTCCATGATCTCAGGCGCGCCGGTATTGAATACCAGGCTGGAAGGGAAAATCACGCCCACGGTCTTTTTTGTTCCATCAGGAAACTGCACGGTGTGGGAAACGCACTTGCCATCGAAATAGACATTGGCTTTTTTGACTACAGATACATTGTCGAACTGCGACATCTCAGATTCCCCATAATTTTTGAATGACTGCCTTGGCGACGAACCCCAGCATGCCGAAAGACAGAACGAAAAAAAGCACGAAGGTGCCGGTTTTTCCTGCCTTTGATCTCCATGCCAGCTCGCCGATGATGAACAGCATGTAGAGCATGAAGGCACCGACACCAAAGGTCAGGCCAAATTCAGAAACCTGTTCTTCAGTCCAGCCCATCATTTCACCGCTTTGCTACTTACGTCCAGCCTTGGCGGCAATACGCATGCGCAAGGCATTGAGCTTGATGAAGCCACCGGCATCGGCCTGATTATAGGCGCCGGCATCGTCTTCGAAGGTGGCGATAGTCGGATCGAACAGGGAATCGGTCTTGGAATCCCGACCCACCACGATCACGTTGCCCTTATACAGCTTCACTCGCACCCAGCCGTTGACGTTGTGCTGGGTATGATCGATCAGCACCTGTAGCGCCTTGCGCTCCGGCGCCCACCAGTAACCATTGTAAATCAGGCTGGCGTAGCGGGGCATCAGGTCATCCTTGAGGTGCGCCACTTCGCGGTCCAGGGTGATGGACTCGATAGCACGGTGCGCTCTCAGCATGATGGTGCCGCCAGGTGTTTCGTAGCAACCGCGCGATTTCATTCCGACGTAGCGGTTTTCCACCAGATCGAGACGGCCGATGCCGTGCTTGCCGCCCAGGCGGTTGAGTTCGGCCAGCATTTCTGCCGGAGACAGTTTTTTTCCATTAAGGGCGACAGGGTCGCCATTTACATATTCGATATCCAGATACTCGGCCTGATCGGGAGCTTTTTCCGGCGACACGGTCCAGCGCCACATGTCTTCTTCAGCCTCGGCCGCAGGATTTTCGAGGTGGCGGCCTTCGTAGCTGATGTGCAGCAGGTTGGCATCCATCGAATAGGGGGAACCGCCTTGCTTATGCTTCATATCCACCGGGATCCCATGCTGTTCGGCATAGGCCAGCAGTTTCTCACGCGACAGCAGGTCCCACTCACGCCATGGCGCGATGATCTTGATTTCCGGGTTCAGTGCGTAAGCGCCCAGCTCGAAACGCACCTGGTCGTTACCCTTCCCGGTAGCGCCGTGAGAAATTGCGACAGCACCGGTTTCCTTTGCGATTTCAATCAGCCGCTTGGCGATCAGCGGCCGGGCGATCGAGGTACCAAGCAGGTATTCGCCTTCGTACACGGTGTTGGCGCGGAACATCGGGAATACAAAGTCGCGCACGAACTCTTCGCGCAGGTCGTCGATGTAGATTTCCTTGATACCGAAATTTTTTGCCTTTTGACGTGCGGGTTCAAGTTCCTCACCCTGGCCCACATCTGCAGTAAATGTAACGACCTCGCACTGATAGCTGTCCTGCAGCCACTTCAGGATAACCGAGGTATCCAGCCCGCCTGAATAGGCGAGCACGACTTTATTGATGTTGCTCATGTAACACTCCAGTGATGTGTGATGTGTGATGTGTGATGTGTGATGTGTGATGTGCATTTTTCGAGATACCCCCAACACTCATCACGTATTACCCATCACGCAGTTATTTTTCCCAGCATGAGAAATTCCATCAGCGCCTTCTGGGCGTGCAAGCGGTTCTCTGCTTCATCCCACACCACACTGTGCGGGCCGTCAATCACTTCGGCAGCAACCTCTTCGCCGCGATGGGCAGGCAGGCAGTGCATGAACAGGGCATCTTTGGCAGCCACACGCATCATGTCCGCATCCACCTGCCAGTCGGCAAAGGCCTTCATGCGCTCGGCATTCTCCGCTTCAAAACCCATGCTGGTCCACACGTCGGTCGTGACCAGGTCTGCGCCGCGAGCGGCTTCCATCGGGTCGGCGAATTCTTCGTAATGATCGGTTCCATACAGGCCGGCGCGCTCGGGCTCGACTTCATAGCCGGGAGGCGTTGAAACATGAACATTGAAATCCAGTACTTCTGCGGCCTGTAGCCATGTATTGCAGACATTGTTGGAATCGCCAATCCACGCTACCGTCTTGCCCCTGATCGAACCGCGATGCTCGATGAAGGTAAAGATGTCGGCCAGTATCTGGCACGGGTGGTATTCGTTGGTCAGGCCATTGATCACCGGTACGCGGGAGTTGGCCGCAAAACGTTCGATGATTTCCTGCTCGAAAGTGCGGATCATGACCAGGTCGCTCATGCGCGAGATCACCTGTGCAGCGTCTTCCACCGGCTCGCCGCGTCCCAGCTGGGAATCGCGGGTATTCAGGTAAATGGCACTGCCCCCGAGCTGATGCATGCCCGCCTCGAACGAAAGACGGGTGCGCGTGCTGGCCTTCTCGAAGATCATGACCAGAGTGCGATCATGCAGTGGATGATAGGGAATGTATTGCTTGAACTGGGATTTGATCCAACGTGTACGTTCGAACAGGTATTCGAACTCGTCGCCGCTCAGATCCTTGAATTGCAGAAAGTGTTTGATCTCCATGATGGGGCTGGAGAGTTTCAGGATGACGCCAGCATCGCCCTGCTAACCCGCCAGGAACTCCTTGATCAGTTTGCCTAACATTTCAACTAGCTGGGTTGCTTCATCACGATTCATGACCAGCGGAGGCAATAAGCGCACCACACTGTCAGCCGTCACATTGATCAGCAGTCCCTGCTCCAGAGCACGCCGTACCAGCTCGGCACAGGGCCGATCGAGCTCGATGCCAATCATCAAGCCGGCGCCACGCACTTCCACAACGCCCGCCACACCACCAAGCTGGGCTTTCACCCCAGAGCAGATAAACTCACCCAGTTCAGCCGAGTGGCGGCACAAATCCTGTTCTTCAACGACAGCCAGCGTCTCGAGTGCTGCAGCGCACGCCAGCGGGTTGCCCCCGAAAGTCGAACCATGATTGCCCGGCTTGAACGTTTCTGCGGCATCACCTCTCGCCAGACACGCACCTATCGGCATGCCAGCACCCAGGCCTTTGGCAAGCGCCATTACATCGGGGACAATACCCGCTTGCTGAAACGCGAACCATGAACCCGTCCGGGCGATGCCTGTCTGGATTTCATCCAGCATCAGCAGCCAGCCATTGGCATCACACAAGCGGCGAAGTTCCTGCAAATAAGCCGGAGCGGGAACCTGAATCCCCCCTTCACCCTGTACTGGCTCCACCAGAACAGCAACCACGCTTTTATTGTGTTCGGCGATCTGGGCAACGGCAGCAACATCGTTGTAAGGGACGCGCACGAACCCCTTCACCAGGGGCTCGAAACCCGCCTGGACCTTGCGGTTTCCCGTGGCAGTCAAGGTCGCCATGGTGCGGCCATGGAAGCTTTTTTCCATCACGATGATGGTAGGAATCTCGATTCCCTTGCCGTGGCCATACAAGCGAGCCAGCTTGATGGCGGCCTCATTGGCTTCGGCGCCGGAATTACAGATAAAAGCCTTGTCCATGCCAGCCAGGCGGCACAGGCGCTCGGCCAGTTGTTCCTGCTTTGGAATTTGATATAGGTTGGAAGTATGAATCAGGGTACGGGCCTGCTCGCATAAAGCCTGCGCCAGGCGCGGATGGGCATGCCCAAGGGCGTTGACAGCGACCCCAGCCACGGCATCCAGATACTTCCTGCCGGCCTTATCCCACAGCCAGACACCTTCGCCTCTGGCAAAGGCAACTGGCTGTCTGGCATACGTATTCATCAAGAAAGACATGTACATAACCTGAAAAATAAATGCACACGGCAGCAAACGCTACGGTGTGCGTGTGAAACCTTAAAGCGCTATATTTAGCCCAAAGCACCAAACCTTGCAAGAGAAAATTTTCTTCTCCGGACACAACCCAGGCCAGCCACTGGAAAACTCAACAACAAATTATCACGGATATTGTGTTTGCAGCCCTATACATAAATCGGAAAGGGCAAACTTCAGCCACCAGATCGATTGCAGCTTCGGCTTCAACACCATTATTCAATGATGAACCCTGAAATAGCCGAGTTTTCCGACTGTCAGGGTGATATCCATATATTGCGGGAAAATATCAATCATTCACTCCATGTCAAACCATAGAATCATGAAGTGAACAGCATCTGTCGCAATCGTCAAAAGACCGCAGAAAGAGGAGAGTGTACACGCCCTCGACCCCTTGCTCAGCTTTGCACAAAAATGAAGCGCAAGGGATTCGAAGACGGCGATGCTAGCGATTAAGCAATTGAGCCGGACAAGTGAACGCCAGATGCAAAATCAGGCCACCATAGCCTTGATAGCACCAGAAAGGCGACTCTTATGGCGTGCAGCCTTGTTCTTGTGAATGATATTTTTGTCTGCGATGCTATCAATAACAGCAACGGATTCCTGATACACGGATTGGGCCGCAGCTTTATCGCCGGCTTCAATCGACTTGATCACTTTCTTGATTGCGGTGCGCAGAGTGGAACGCAGGCTGGCATTGTGCATGCGTTGCTTGTCATTCTGACGTGCGCGCTTTCTGGCTTGGGCACTGTTTGCCATGAAAACTCCTTAAAAACTTGTTGCGGGGTAGATAAAACGCGCAATAATACTTTTGTTTTGCCTTGGAGGCAAGAACTGAACACTCCGGGGCATGGATACCAGTTCATAGCCGACTATGGCAAAAATTTCCGCGAGCCGGTAAGATGCACGTCTTCGGAAGGTTGGCAGAGCGGTTGAATGCACCGGTCTTGAAAACCGGCGATGTCGCGAGGCATCCGTGAGTTCGAATCTCACACCTTCCGCCATCTATTACGTTCGCAGCCCTTATCAAACGCAACTTCTCCGAAACGCGGCAGAAGCAGAAGCGGAATATAAAAAATTGACGCGCCATCCAAAATAAAAAATGCCCTGCGCAAGTGCAGGGCATTTTTTATTTTGGTGGCCAAGGGCGGAATCGAACCACCGACACAAGGATTTTCAATCCTCTGCTCTACCGACTGAGCTACTTGGCCGTCAAATGCCCCCCAAAACCCAAGGGAACAAGCGAAGGCCGTAATTTAATCTCAAAACAGCATACCAAGTCAAGTTTAATCGCCAAACCGCTCGTGCCGGATCGAGCTTATTCGTGCCGGCAAGGCTTTCAGAGTCATTCTGAATGACACAGTTTAATGTACAATTGAAGCTCGGGTTTTACGTCATCCCATTCTAGCCAAGTCAAATATTTCCCAAGGCTCAGGGACAAACTGTTCAAGCAGTTGATTTGCTTCGAGTTTCACTGGAGATAGAGTACCCGAAATATTATTCAACTGTTATCTATAATTCAGGTGATGAATACCGCCTCATTTCCCCCCTCCAATCTGGAACCCGCAACTGGAACCTACAAGATTCCTGCTTTGCGTGTTTTGTCCGAAATTGCCACCAGTCTTTCCACTGAGAATAATCTGGAAGCCTTGCTGGAGCGGTTTCTTGGCACTATGGTAAAACTTGCCGGCGCAGATGCTGGTGCGGTACGAATATTGACGGCCGATGGCTCACACCTGCGCCTTGTCGGCTCGATAGGCCTTCCTGCGGAACTGGTGGAACATGAGCAGTTTGTTGAACTGGAATGCGGTTTATGCGGAGAAGCCACGCGCAAACGCTCCCATCGGCATAGCACCAATGTTCACTTTTGCTCCGAACGCACCTCTCACAGCTACTTTGGTTCACGCTGCAAGCACATCATCGCGGTCCCATTGCGCTACCAGGGCAAAGTTCTTGGTGTCTACAACCTGTTCATGGCCAGTGACACGCCAGTTCCTGAAGATGTTGCGCTGCTTTTCGACTCGATTAGCGAGCACCTTGGCATGGCGCTGGAAAATGCAAGGCTGACCCGTGAAAATATGCGAATTACACTGATGAATGAACGGCAGATGCTGGCAAATGAACTGCACGATTCGCTGGCACAGACGCTGGCCTATATGAAAATGAGGCTCGTTCTGTTGCAAGACTCCATGGCCCAGTCTGACAGCGCAAGTTCTGCAAAATATCTGGATGATGTAAGCGAAGCGGTAGAGACTGCGTATTCCGGACTACGCGAGTTGCTGACGCATTTTCGCAATCGCATGGATCCGCGTGGCTTGCTGCATGCTCTGCAGGACATGGTAAATAGCTTTTTCAAGAAAACCGGCATATTTATCAATTTTTCCAACCTGGCCCCTGACCTTAATCTTTCTCCAGATCATGAAGTGCAGGTTTTTCATATTGTTCAGGAAGCTCTCGCAAACATCCAGAAGCACTCTCAAGCGCAGGATGTCAGCCTGACTCTGGGGCTAGATGGCAATAACCAGTACTGGGTATGTGTCGAGGATGATGGCGTCGGCGTCTCAAACAAACCCGTGACGGACAATGATATGCACTTTGGCATGAGCATCATGCGGGAACGCGCACAACGCCTGAACGGGCACGTAACCGTTGAAAAACTTCAGGATCGCGGCACAAGAGTATTATTAACTTTCCCTGCGATCAGGAAGGAGAGTTCCAAGTGACAGTTCGTGTGCTACTTGTGGATGATCATACTTTATTTCGCAAAGGACTGGCGGAACTACTGGAGCGCAATGAACAGATCAGCGTGGCGGGTGTGGCTGGCAGCGCAGTAGAGGCGCGTAAACTTCTTTTGGATCTCAAACCAGATGTCATGGTGACCGATCTTCATATGCAACCTGAAGATGGATTGACGTTACTTCTACAGCTTCAGCAGGAAAGCAACACGATTCCAACGCTGGTTCTTACCGTAAGCAACGCTGAAGATGATCTTGCCAGCGCACTGCGTGCTGGGGCAAGGGGCTATCTGCTCAAGGACATGGAACCCGACGATGTTGCTGACGCCATCGTACGAGCAGCAAGGGGTGAGACAGTAGTCGCCCCGTCCATGACCATGAAGCTTGTGAATCTCTTACAAAACAACCATCCAGCCACCCAGCCTTCATCTTTGCTTGATCTTCTGACTCAACGAGAGCGCGAAATCCTCTCACACCTTGCACTGGGAGAAAGCAACAAGGTAATTGCCCGGCAACTTGACATCAGCCACGATACGGTAAAGCTTCATGTTCGCCATATTCTTTCAAAGCTCAACTTGACTTCACGTGTCGAAGCCGCAATTTTTGCTGTGGAACACAAACTCTCTAACGCGCCACTAAACCCATTAAATTAAACGGTTGCTTTTACCGATTTTATTCACGGATATTTTGAACCATGGAATTTCTACCTGTTTTTTTGGACATCAAAGGCAAGCCTTGCGCTGTTATCGGCGGAGGAGATGTAGCTGCGCGCAAAGTCTCTTTGCTTTTGAATTCGGGAGGCTCTGTTTCTGTTGTAGCGCCGGACCTGTGCACCAACCTGAAACGTCAGGCCGAAAGCGGTGCAATTCAACACATCAAGTCTCGATTCATGCCAGAACACCTGCATGACGCAGTTATCGTGATTGCAGCAACTGATGATCGTGATATCAACAAACAAGTGTCCGAAGTTGCCAGAGCTCAGCGCTTGCCGGTCAATGTTGTCGACGACCCCGATCATTGCTCTTTCATCATGCCATCGATCATAGACAGATCACCTGTAATCGTGGCTGTTTCAACGGGAGGCTCATCTCCAGTTCTTGCCCGCTTGCTTCGTGCCCGTCTAGAAACACTTATTCCTGGTGCCTATGGCCGCCTTGCAACCCTAGCAGAAAAATTCCGCGGCAAAGTCAAGCAACATTTTACGGAATCCAGCCAAAGAAGAATATTTTGGGAAACTGTTTTTCAGGGACCTATTGCCGAAATGATATTTGCAGGTCGCGAAGATCAGGCCAACACTGAACTGTCGAAGGCCATCGAAAACAGTTCGCATGACACTAGGCCTCGCGGCGAAGTCTATCTTGTTGGCGGCGGCCCCGGAAATCCTGACTTACTTACATTCCGCGCTTTACGCCTGATGCAGCAGGCAGATGTTGTTGTGTACGACAATCTTGTCACACCTCCCGTGCTGGAAATGACGCGAAGGGACGCTGACCGTATTTTTGTTGGAAAACAGCGTGCTAATCATGCAATGCGTCAGGAAGAAATCAATCTTTTGCTTGTCAAACTTGCCAAAGAAGGGAAACGTGTTCTAAGGTTGAAAGGCGGCGATCCCTTTATCTTTGGGCGTGGCGGTGAAGAAATCGAAACGCTTTCTGCCAATGCGATTCCTTTCCAGGTAGTTCCCGGCATCACTGCCGCATCAGGCGTTTCTTCATATGCGGGCATACCGCTTACTCATCGTGACTACGCACAAGCCTGCGTTTTTGTTACTGGACACCTGAAGGATGGCACTATGGACCTGGATTGGGAAATGCTGGCCAGACCAAACCAGACCGTGGTCATATACATGGGCCTACTCGGCCTTCCTGTGCTGTGCCAACAACTTGTTGCTCATGGGCTGACGCCCGAGACTCCAGCCGCCATTGTTCAGCAAGGCACGACGCCAAGCCAGAAAGTTGTAACTGGCACATTGGCTTCTCTTCCGCAATTGGCAGTTGATGCGCAGCTAAAACCTCCCACCCTGATTATCGTAGGGAAGGTTGTAAGCCTTCAAGCCAAGCTGGCATGGTTTAAGCCAGATCAGGATGCTGAGGGTAATTTTGCACTTACAAGAAACGAGTAGCAATTCAATTTTTTACTAAATCATTTGCTTCGGCAATGTAAAAAGCCCTCGTTCGAGGGCTTTTTACATATATTAACCAGGTTATCTTATTGGAGACTTAAGCTTTCCTTAAGAATTCGCGGTGTGATGAATATCATCAGTTCCTGCTTGTCCTCAGATTTTGTTGTATGGCGGAACAGATTTCCAAGAACCGGCAGATCGCCAAACAATGGCACCTTCTGCACATCGTTCTGAGTCGCTTGCGTAAAAATCCCACCGAGTACTGCAGTTTCGCCATTATTCACAAGTACCTGGGTTTTCACCCTGCTTATATTGACTGCACGATTATTGCCATCGCGCGTGTATTCTCCCGGGGTGTCTTTTGTAACTTCGACGTCGAGCAGAATAGAGTCATTGTTAAGTACTTGTGGATTCACTAGCAGGCACAGCAAAACATCCTTGAAGGTCGTTGTGGCCGGCGAGTTTGCAGAACCGGGTGTAACCACCGGAATCTGCACACCCTGAACAATAGCAGCGGGTCTCTGATTCGACGTCATAACCCGTGGATTCGAAATAACACTTCCACGACCATCAGCCTCCAACGCCGACAACTCCAGACTGACTAAATTGCCTGTACCAAGATTCATCAAAGTGAAAGCAAGTGCGCCAGCCGGGTTTGGAACACCCAGATTTACGTTTGAATTTCCTCCATTGATTCCGCCAGCCAGTATAGGTGACTGCTTAAATGTCCTGACACCATTCAACTCACTATCAATTGGCCCGCTATACATGCGCGGCGGCACACCAACAGCCCCAAGCGTGGAGTTCTCAAGATTCTGCGATGCGCCATAAGTATAATTTCCAACTGTACCAGCACTCTGGCCTCCCAATCTAACACCCAGTTGCTTCCCGAAGGTATCACTTGCCAATACAACGCGAGCTTCAATCATAACCTGCTTGGCTGGAACATCAATTACAGCCATCAAGCGACGAATTTCTTCATGTTTGCTGGGAATATCATTAACAATCAACATATTTGTTTTCAGATCAAAGGAAGCGCTTCCTCTTTTAGATAAAATTTTCTGGTCTGCGCCACCTCCGCCACCTGAACCCGCGCCACCGCCAGCATTAGGCGTAACACTTTTCAAGCCCATTGCTGCCGGAGAACACGTTGCATCATCCGTGCGATCTGTTCGAGTGTTTGTCTCACCATTGAGCATTTGCTTGGCTCGATCTGCTCTCAAATAATTAAGAGCGTAATACTCAGTTTGTAGTGGCTCAAGTTCCGAGATTTGCTGCTTGGCTTCAAGTTCTGCCTTTTCTTTTACCGCAAGTTCATCACGCGGCGCGATCCATACTACATTTCCATTTTTACGCTTGTCCAAGCCTTTTGCATTCAAAATAATATCCAATGCCTGATCCCATGGCACATCTTTCAAGCGTAATGTCAGAGAACCAGAAACCGAATCGCTGGTAATGATATTCAGGTTGGTGAAGTCTGCAATTACCTGTAACACTGTTCTGACTTCAACATTCTGGAAATTAAGAGAAAGCTTTTCCCCTCCATAGCCCTGCTTGCTTCCAGGCACCATTTTATTTGGATCTTCAATAACCTTTTTCACGTCCACAATAAACTGTTTGTCTGCCTGGTAAGCCGAATACTCCCATTGCCCCTGAGGTTCAATCACCATATGGACATTCTTGCCACTTCTTGCTGTGGTTAACATACGGACTGGCGTGCCAAAGTCCACCACATCAAGTTTGCGTTCCTGGTTTGCCGCTATGCCTGCATCTACAAAATCAACGATGAGATTCTTACCCTGCTTTCTAATATCAATTCCGGTAGTTGAATCCGAGAGGCCCACAACCACACGCCCCTCACCATTATTTCCACGGCGAAAATCAATTTCATTTACTGTATGTTTTTGCGAGCCTGTACCAGCATCAGCAAAGCGAGTGGTTTCATTAGTGGTCGTTGCCGATTCAGAAGCAGCTTGAAGAACAACGATTAACCCATTGCCTTCAATTCGGGTTTCATAGCTGACTGGCTTTACCAAGTTCATTACCAGCCGCGTACGCTTGCCTGCCTGAACAATATTCATTGCACGAAGAGAGCCTTCACCTACCTCAATGGAACTGCGCCCCAGTGCATTACCCGTTTCCGGAAAATCAAGAGCAATGCGTGGCGGATTATTCGTCGTAAAACCCGCTGGAGACGCAGTCAGAGGCTGCTTCAGGCTGACTTTGATTTCAAGCTTTCCACCTTGTATAACTGAGTAGGTTATTTTTTCAATATTGTTTTGCAGGACCGCCCCGCCCCCTTTATCGTCTGCCGCCACAACCACCAAAGCATTGAAGGCTAAAAGTACAGCGCAGGCCATACGGAACATTGGGTTCATTATTGATTTCACTGTCGTCATGGCAACCTCTATTTCTGCTGTTGACCTGGAGTCGATTCCTCGACCAGGGTGACACTATTTTGTTTCTCGCTCCATTCACCAGAGCTATCTTCAATAACTTCAGTCAGACGGACCTCCGTCTCGCTCACGCTGGTGATCTTGCCATAATTCACACCCATATGATTTCCAGATTTAACACGATGCAGGCTGTTATCCGGAGCCTTGATTAGCGCGTATATTTCATTGCCCTGCTGAATCGAGCCCACCATTTTGAGTTTTTCCAACTCGAAAGCCTCAAGAGGCTCCTTGCGCCGGTTCATATCCGGCACTAGACCGCCTCCTGCACCATCATTCAACGAGGCCTTCAGTTTCCGCGGCTTGAACGGATCTGGAATATCAAATGCTGCATACATAAACGGCTCGTAAGGCTTTACTTCTGGCAACGGGTCCACTTTGCCCCGCAAGCCTTGCCCCGCTTCCCGTACGAATTGATCAAGATCATCATGCTGCCCACCACCGCAACCGAACAAGCCTGCAGTCATGAAAACAAAAAGGAGCCGTTTCATTTTTTCGCCCCTCCAGCACGTTTATTTTTAACCTCTGTTGCAGTTTTTTTCTGCGCACCAATTTCCTCTTCATCCAGGTAGCGATATGTTCTTGCGACGCCATCCATGGTCAGCCTGCCATCTTTTGAGGCCGTAATCTTTATATCGTTAAGCGTTACAATCCTTGGCATTTGGGCTATATCACTCGCAAAATTACCAAGGTCATGGTATTCCCCGGTAACCTTAATAGTGACAGGGAGTTGCGCATAAAATTCAGACATAACCTCGCTAGCTGCTGGTTTGAACAGTTCAAACTCCAATCCTCTTCCCAGGCCAGCCTGATTAATATCCACCAGCAAAGCATCCATTTCGGATTTGTTCGGTAGCTGTTTCAACAACGCACCGAAAGACTGATCAATCTCTTTAAGTTGTTGCTGGTAAGTATCGAGATTGATCGCCTGCTTCTTTTTGCTTAGAAAGGTTTCTCGCAATTTCGACTCTTCCTGCCTAACCGTTTCCAATTGATCTAGCTCTACTCTCCAGTCAAACCAGTACCCGGCAAACACAATCGCAATCAAAAAAGCCACCAGCGCAAGCACCTTCGGCAAAACGGGCCATCCGCCGACGTCTCGAATATTCAGTGTTTTCAATTCTTCGAGATTCATGCCTTCTTATCCTTGTCGTTTGCTGGCAAAGAAATTTTCTTATCAGCCTCATCCGCTGACTTGGGCTGCGAAAGCTTGATGCTCATGGAAAACTCGCTGACCCGAAGATTGTTCAGGATGACCGCTTTGGTTTCGATCAATACTGCACCATCGAGCCACTCGGAAGCATCCAAATTGCGCATAAGGGACGCGACGCGCGCGTTTGATTGCGCATAACCAACGAGCTTCACTTCATTGCCTTTTTGCTCGATTGATTTTAAATAGACGCCGCTCGGCAATTGCCGAACAAGCTGGTCCAGCAGATGTACGACCTGTGAACGATTTGACTGCAAAGCTTCAACTATTTTCTTTCTTTCAAGAAGTGCTGTCGTTTTCTCCTTAAGCACCTTGATTTCCTCGATCTCCTTATCCAACTTGGAAATCTCCGTTTTCAAGAATGCATTTCGCCCTTCCTGACCAGATATTCTGGAGGCAATGAAAGTGTGGCCGGCAACTGCGATAACAGCGCCTAAGCCGAATGTCAACGCAGCCAAAAGAACAAACTGCCTTTGACGTGCAACGCGTTTTTGTTCACGATGTGGAAGTAGATTTATGCGGACGGTCATGAATCAAATCTCCGCAGGGCCAATCCGCAAGCTATCATCAAGGCGGGAGCATCGGCGGTCAGTTGCTTCGGCTTGATGCGGGATGACAAGGCCATATTGGCAAAAGGATTAGCAATCATTGTGCTTACTTGGGTGCGGCTTGCAACCACCTCATCCAAACCATGAATCATGGCACACCCCCCTGCCAGCAATATATGGTCCACCCGGTTAAATTGCGTGGAGGAGAAAAAAAACTGTAGCGCTCGTGCAACTTCCAGAGCCAGCGTATCCATGAAGGGCTGAAGTGTTTCGGGCTCATAAGTATCAGGCAGCCCACCTTGGCGCTTGGCAATATCGGCCTCTTCGGCTGACAAGCTGTACCGTCGCTGGATTTCCTGTGTCAGGTGATTTCCGCCGAAACTCTGTTCACGCAAATAGACGGACTGATTATCGTGTAGCACGTTGATATGAGTCATTGCGGCGCCGATATCGACAATTGCCACAGTCTGCCCTCGCCCTCCGCCCGGCAGTTGACGCGCGATCAGATCGTACGCAAGCTGTGTTGAATAGGACTCGACGTCCATCACCAGGGGCTTGAGACCGGCGGCCTCAGCAGCGGCTACCCGGTCGTCCACTTTTTCCTTGCGTGAAGCGGCAATCAGGAGCTCGACCTCTTCTGGGTTGTTTGGATTGGGCCCTATAACCTGAAAATCCAGATTAACCTCATCCAGTGCAAAAGGGATGTACTGATTAGCTTCCGCCTCGACCTGGTATTCGAGGTCCTGGTCTCGCAACCCGGCCTGAACTACAATTTTTTTGGTGATAACTGCAGCCGAAGGAAGCGCCAAGGCAACATTCTTGATGCGGGAGCCCATCTTTTTCCATGCGCGCCTGATAGTTTCGCCAACGACTTCGAGGTTGACAATATTGCCGTCCACGACCGCGTCTTTTGGCAATAACTCGACCACATACCGCTCAACACGGTATACATCCTTACCAGCCCCCGCAAGCTCGACCATCTTTACCGAAGAGGAACTGATGTCTACCCCTATAAGTGGCGGTGACTTGGCTTCTAGAAAATCGAATCGCAAGTAAATTTCCCCTTCCGCATAGCCCAGTTATAAGCGATACGTATAATTTACATTAAATGCTATCAGCAACTTCAAACAGTGTAAACAAATTTTGTACAAGTTTTCTCTTTCCGGGAATTACCATCTATAATCAAAGTCGTTTTTACACACATTAGTTATAGAAAATCTCAATTATGATTCTCCGTTGGTGGCGCTACGCCCTGCTTGTGGCGCTTGCAGGTGGCTTGTTAGCTGCAATTCTGGCCGCACTGATTGTCAGCCTGATCTACCCCCAGTTACCATCCCTGGAAATTCTTACCGACTACCGTCCAAAGATACCGCTTCGAATTTACACTGCCGATGGCTCCCTGATTGGCGAGTTTGGCGAGGAACGGCGAGCTCTGGTAAAAATCGAAGACGTCCCGACCACGATGCGCCACGCCATTCTCGCCGCCGAAGACGATCGATTTTACCAGCATGGTGGCGTTGACTACATGGGCGTGGCGCGCGCGGCTATCGCCAATCTCACAGCCGGCGGCGCACGCGAAGGCGCAAGTACAATTACCATGCAGGTCGCCCGTAACTTCTTTCTTTCCAGCGAAAAAACACTGACACGCAAGGTGAGCGAAGTCATGCTGGCGATGAAAATCGAACACAAACTTTCCAAAGATCAGATTCTTGAGCTTTATATTAACCAGATTTATCTTGGTCAGCGTTCGTACGGCTTCGCGGCAGCATCTCAACTCTATTTTGGCAAACCGCTTTCTCAACTTAACATAGCCGAATCAGCTATGCTCGCGGGGCTTCCCAAGGCACCGTCCCGCTACAATCCGGTAGTCAACCCCAAACGCGCAAAAATTCGTCAGCAATACGTCCTCAAACGCATGTTTAGTCTGCGTTACATCAAGGAGGGCGAATATCAGACAGCGCTAAAGCAAACGCTTCATATACGCCATGACCTGCAAGTCGCAGAAGTCAGAGCCGATCACATCGCCGAATTGGTTCGGCAAAATTTATATGAACGCTATCACGAGCAGATATACAGCAGCGGTATCAAAGTCTACACCACGTTGCGTCGCACAGATCAGGAAGCAGCCAATGAAGCATTGCGCCAAGGCGTCCTTGATTATGACAGACGTCACGGTTACCGTGGCCCCGAGGGGTTTACAGACTTGCCTAAAAACGATGCAGGCATGGATGAGGCCGTGGAGAGTGCCTTAGCAGACCTGGACGAGGTTGCCGGCCTGGAGCCGGCTGTCGTGTTTGACGCAAATTTAAAAAGATTACTTGCCTATACCAAGGACATGGAAAAAATCGAGATCAACGGGGATGGCCTGCGCTTCGCACAAAAATCTCTGGTGGCCAATGTCGACAGCAAGCAGCGCATTCGCCGAGGATCGATTATCCGGATTACTCAGGACAACAAAGGAAAATGGCAGATTGCGCAATTGCCCCAGGCTGAAGCTGCGCTGGTTTCAGTTGACCCCCTGGATGGCGCCATTCGATCCATGGCAGGTGGTTTTGATTACAACCGAAATAAATTTAATCATGTAACACAAGCATGGCGGCAACCAGGATCCAGTTTCAAGCCTTTTGTCTATTCTGCTGCGCTGGAAAAAGGCTTTACTCCCGCCACGATTATTAACGATGCGCCACTTTCTCTTCCAGGAGGAGCTGCGGGAGAAGCATGGGAACCCAAAAACTTTGATGGCAGTTACGCCGGCCCAATCCGGTTGCGTACTGCACTGACTAAATCCAAAAATCTGGTCTCTATCCGCATCTTGCAATCCATCACACCGGAGTATGCTCAGGATTACATCACCCGTTTTGGCTTTGATGCTGCTCAGCATCCACCCTACCTCACCATGGCCCTGGGGGCCGGGTCTGTAACACCCCTGCAAATGGTAGCCGGCTATTCCGTTTTTGCAAATGGAGGTTATCGCGTGCAGCCATACTTTATTGACCGAATTGTCGACTCCCATGGAAAGGTGCTCATGCAAAGCAAACCGGCACGCGCGGGCGAATCCGCCGAACGCGTAATCGATGCCCGCAACGCTTTTGTCATGACCAGCCTGATGCAGGACGTGGTCCGCCTGGGTACAGCCACAAAAGCGATGCAGCTGGGCCGCCAAGACCTTGCAGGAAAGACAGGTACAACCAATGATCAGATCGATGCATGGTTCTGCGGTTTCAATTCCAGACTGGTTGCTGTGGCCTGGATCGGATTTGACCGCCCGCGCTCGCTTGGCGGCAATGAAACCGGCGGACATGCGGCCTTGCCTATCTGGGTCAGCTATATGGGAAAAGCATTGAAAAACGTACCTGAAAGTAACTATCCCCCACCGGAAGGCATCAGTGTCATCAAGATCAATCCGCAAAATGGCCAGATCGACGACAAGGGCATCCCTGAGTTTTTCTATCAAGAGTTCCCTCCCCCGGCCCAAAGCATGTGGGGTGAAGAGCCTGGGAGCATTATGGGCGGCAAGAGCACTGACGAAATCAAGGATCAACTATTCTAGCGGCCGTATTCGCCTGCCTGGATTGATAACCCCCTCAGCATGTTCAAAGACCATATGGCACAGCGCCGCCAAATGCGCGAACTGATTGCTCAGGCTGCTGCACGCATGATTGCGGAGGATGGGATTCAGGATTATGCCCTGGCAAAACGCAAAGCAGCGCGTCAGCTGGGTGCAGCAGACACACACAGCCTTCCCTCAAACGGCGAAGTTTTGCAGGCCCTGCGTTTGCATCAGGGACTGTACCAAAAAGATGAACAAGCACTTCGACTGCTTCAACTGCGCACCGAAGCCCTGGCCGCCATGCGTCTGCTGGAGGGATTTAATCCCTGTTTGACCGGTCCTGTGCTCACAGGCACTGCGACAAGACATTCCGACATCAACCTCCAGCTTTTCGCTGACAGCGCCAAAGACGTCGAGCTATTTCTTCTTAATCGCAATACCCCGTATGAAACAGGAGAAGTTCGCTACAAATTGAACGATGAAACAGTCTCAGTCCCAACCTTTACTCTGAGGGGCGAAACAGGCGAAATCAGACTGACTGTTTTTTCAAGCGGGGACTTGCGCAAATCTGCTTATGACCCGATTGAAGGCGGCCCTCTTGAGCGGGCGAAAATCAAACAGCTGGAAATACTGCTTGCTGCAGAGCGATACCCCGACAATCAATCATAGGGCTACTGCTGGAAAGCAGCAGCAATCTCAGGCAGAATAACGGCGTTACAGTAACTTTCAAACAAATGGGTTCAGGCTAAATTCTGGGCCTAAGTCAAGCAGATAGATGACCGGATGGCAAACCAGCCCCCCCTGAAAACCGAAGCTGTCCCAGACCTCAGCAACTACACGATTCATTCCAGAATGGAGATCATCTACATTCTGCGTGCTCTCCAGCACAAAAACGAGCTCGTTACTGCCTATTTCAATCAGGGACAGGACTTTCTCCTGACCTCGATCATTGATGTCGATCCAGAAAATGGCATGGTAATTTTTGACTATGGCGCAAACGAACTTCTCAACAAGCGAATTCTGGAAAGCGACAAAATTATTCTGGTAACGACGCAGGATAAAGTTAAGGTGCAATTCACTACAGGGCGCATGCACCGCATTGAATACCTTGGCCGTCCCGCTTTTAGCGCCCCGCTTCCAGGCGATCTTCTGAAATTGCAACGGCGCGAATACTATAGACTTACCACACCGGTAATCAACCCAATCAAATGCTCAATTCCACAGTCGGGAAAAGCAAGACTAGACGTGGCGATCGCAGACATCAGCCTTGGCGGCATCGCGATTACCCATTATCAGGAATATTTGCGCCTGGAAATAGGCGATAGCTTCGACGCCTGCCGCATTCAGCTGCCAAGCATCGGAACCGTCACCACGAACCTGGAGATTCGCAACGAGCAAGAGATTACGATGAAGAACGGCACCCAGAACCATCGCGCAGGCTGTATGTTTGTCGATCTTCACCCAAGTCAGCAGGCCATGATCCAGCGCTACATCATCAAACTGGACCGAGAACGCCGCTCCATACTTGCGGAATAGTTATGACCACCAGTGCTCAGCTCTCTTTCAGCCAGCGCGCCGCATCCAGAGCATAATAAGTCAGGATGCCATCTGCTCCGGCACGTTTGAATGCCAGCAACGATTCAAGTACGCAGGCTTTCTCGTCCAGCCAGCCATTCTGGGCTGCGGCCTTGAGCATGGCATATTCGCCACTGACCTGATAGACAAAGGTAGGCGCCTTGAATTCATCCTTCACGCGCCGTACGATGTCCAGATAAGGCATGCCTGGCTTGACCATCACCATGTCTGCCCCTTCTTCCAGATCCATCCCCACCTCCCACAAAGCCTCATCGCTATTGGCCGGATCCATCTGATAGGTGTATTTATTGCCGCCCCCCAGATTGGCGGATGAACCCACCGCATCACGAAACGGCCCGTAAAAACGGGAAGCATACTTGGCCGAGTAAGCCAGAATGCGGGTATGAATATATCGCTCCGCATCCAGTGCCGCGCGCACTGCTCCTATGCGGCCATCCATCATGTCTGATGGCGCCACCACATCCGCGCCGGCAGCCGCATGGGTCAGCGCCTGCCGGGCCAGTACCACCACAGTTTCATCATTCAGGACATAGCCGTCTGCGTCAATCAGGCCATCCTGGCCATGGCTGGTATAAGGGTCCAGCGCAATATCGGTAATCACGCCCAACTCCGGATAACGCTGCTTCAACGCCCGCACCACACGCGGCACGAGGCCATCCGGGTTATAGGCTTCAGCCGCGTCGAGACTTTTCAGCCCGGCGTCAACGACCGGAAAAATCGCCAGCGCCGGCACCCCCAGTTCAAGGCACTGTTCAGCCTGACGCAGCAAGTGGTCCAGCGTCTTGCGTTCGACACCCGGCATGGATGCAACGACTTCGACACGATCATTTCCGTCCAGCACGAAAACGGGATAGATCAGATCGGCGCTGCTAAGCTGGTTTTCGCGCATCAGGCGGCGGGAGAAATCATCGCGCCGCATACGGCGCATACGCCTGGAGGGGGATTGACCTAGAGTCTGCATGATCGGGAAACTTCCGGATAAAAAAAGGGATACTCAGTCGAGACAGTAACTATTTTAAACGAGTTTATGCTGAATTCGGGGATTGCTTCCGCTTCCACTGCCTGAGCGCAAGCAATCGCGCCTGATACACTCGATCCCGAATCTGGCTTGAATCCATGCACTGCTTTGCCACAGCTCCGGCATCCACCGCAAAAACAATCTCAAGTCCACGACGCAACTCGTCCGCCTGCACAAAGGATTGCCGCTCAAAACCTGCGCGGCCGCAGAAGTCGGCCTCGCAAGCTTTTAGAAAAAGCTCGAAACGTTGCGGCTGGCGCAGCGCATCGGCGTCCTGGTACAGCTTCAACAGCGTTTCAGGACGCAACTCCAAAGCACGATGCACAATGCCGTGGAAGCGCGCCGTCACCAGTGCCAGGTCGCGACACGCATTAGGCACTCTAAGACGCTCGCACAGCGGCTTGATCAGATCAAAACTGCGCTGCTCATGGGCGATGTGGCGTGGCCACTCGGCCCGGGGCGTAGTCCCCTTCCCCAGATCATGCATCAGCGCTGCAAACCGAACCTCGATCGGGCAGGCATGAATCGCCGTATAGTCCATCACCATCATGACATGAGTACCAGTGTCGATTTCCGGGTGATACTGCACAGGCTGAGGCACGCCGAATAAGCAGTCAAGCTCAGGCAGGATACGCGCCAGAGCCCCGCACTCGCGAAGCGCATAGATCATGCGTGAAGGCCTGTTCTCCATCAAACCCTTGGCGAGTTCCTGCCACACCCGCTCAGGCACCAGCGCATCGACTTCGCCATTCCGGACCATTTCACGCATCAGTTCCAGCGTTTCGGGCGCAATCGAGAAATTTTCGAAACGCGCTGCAAAGCGCGCAACGCGCAGAATCCGCACAGGGTCCTCGACAAAGGCCTGACTGACATGCCTCAGAACGCCGGCCTCGATATCGCTCACGCCATGATAGGGGTCAATGACCCCGCCCGCATCATCCCGTGCGATAGCATTGATTGTCAGGTCACGCCGGGCAAGATCCTCTTCGAGCGTGACATCCGGTTCAGCATGAACCTGAAACCCCTTGTATCCCTGAGCCGTCTTACGCTCGGTGCGGGCGAGCGCATATTCATCATGGGTACGGGGGTGAAGAAAAACAGGAAAATCCTTACCTACGGGGCGGAATCCCTGTTTAACCATTTCCTCAGGTGTGGTGCCTACCACCACATAATCCCGATCCTTTACCGGCAAGCCGAGCAATTCATCGCGTACTGCTCCGCCAACCTGATAGACCTTCATTTTCTGAATCAGCGGCCCGCAGCCGAGCGGAATCCATGATAATGGTGTGCAGGAGACAGGTAATCCGGCACCACGGATTCCAGCGTACTGGGCTTGATATCAAAAATCTTCGGGAATTCGCAGTCGCATACGGCATCGACCTGCATCGAATCATAGTTGTCGCGCGTCATCAGCTTGGGGCCCGGCATCCATTCCATCATCAGCGCCATCAGATAGGATAATTGAGGGCAGAGGTTAATGATCTGGCGGTTACGGCCTGTCATTCTTGAAACCAGATCGACCAGTTCACGCAAGGTGTAGACGCTAGGGCCGCATAAATCATAAACCCGCCCGAAAGCCGCCTGATTATTTAGACTTGCCACAAAAGCCTGGGCAACGTCGCCGACAAATACCGGTTGAAATTTCGCATCCGGGTTGGCCAGTGGCAGAACCGGCACAATTTTCAGCAAGCCGGCAAACAAATTGATAAAACTGTCCTCACGACCAAAAATCACGGACGGCCGGAATACCGTCACAGCCAGTCCGCTCCCATGTACAGGTTCGTGCTCCCGATTTTGAACCCCGGCTTCGCGCACCAGCGACTCCCCCAAGCCCTTGGAGCGAAGATACTTGCTTGGGCCATTGGGACCGGCATTGAGCGCGCTCATATGCAGCAGCCGCCTGACGCCAGAGGTCGCACAGGCTTGAACAATCTTGCGCGGCAATTCCACATGCACTTCGTGGAAATCCCCATGGCCGGCCATGGACTTGCCCCCCTTGGCTACTTTTTTCTCATGCAGGATACCCACCAGATTGATCACGGCATCCATGCCGGAAAAATATCGGCTCAGCGCGGATGGATCAAAAATATCTGCCTCGATCACTTCCACCGAAGGCAAGACAAAAATATTCTTGGCATGCTCGCGTTTTCTGGTCAGCACGCGAACGGAATAACCTGCCATTTCCAGCTTGTTCACAACATGGGTGCCGACAAAGCCACTGCCGCCCAGAACGCATACTTTCTTGATATTCATAACGTATTTACCGCTTTCTTGTAGAAAATACCTGTATCCAGGTTACTTCGCCATTCGAAACAAAATAGGTCCGAACCGGATTTATTTTGGAAATATTCTAGCCTGATACCCTATCCCCGTCACGGATCGCAGGAAGGGCTCCGCTCGTCAGGGTTCTGACATTCATTATTAGCTCCTCTTCCTGCAATCGTTCCCAGGCGCTGCCTCAGGGATATCACGTGGCGTTCAAAACGATTCGCATAGTAACTGGCATTACTCATGACCTTCTGAACGTAGCCACGTGTTTCAGTAAAAGGAATGGACTCGGCGTAAATCGCACCTTCCAGAACTTTTTCGTCCTTCCAGCGCCGGGCTCGCGATGGTCCGGCATTATAGGACGCCGTCGCGAGCACCGGCTGACCGTCATTGGTATCGAGTACATATTTCAGATAATAGGTGCCAAAAGAAATGTTGGTATCGATCTGATTAACCAGGCTCTGACGGAAGTGCTTCATACCCATCCGGCCAGCAATCCATTTGGCAGTCGCCGGCATCAGTTGCATCAGGCCGGAAGCGCCCACATTGGATCTCGCCTGTTGCACAAAACGGCTTTCCTGACGAATCAGGCCATACACCCACGCTTCATCCAGCCCATGTTCACGTGCATAAACCTGCATCAAATCGCGGTGCGGCGCAGGATAGCGCAAGCTGAAATCATGCAGATTCCGGGTTTTGTCTGCAGTATTGATGGCACGATCAAGCCAGTTATTGCGCTTCGCCAGTTCTGCCGCCGCCAATAATTGCTCATCGCCAAAATTGCGGCTTGCCCAGAGCCATTCCCGATTCGCCTCGGTCCTCAGGTCGAGCTGATAGAGCGTCAGCGCGCGCTGAATACCTGGAACCGCCCTGATCTGCCTGATTTCGGCTTCGTCCGGCTCATAATTGACCGGCGGATTGCTGACAACGGCACCCAGCTCTTCAAGCGCCAGCTGACCATAAAAATTATGCTCAAGTGAAAGCGGGGCAAGTATCGCATTCGCGGCGGCTGCTTTCCCGTTAACCTTTAGCCCGCGCGCCTTCCAGTATCGCCAAGGACCCTGGTTCTGCAATTCCTCTGGCATCGCGGCAATTCCTGACAACACCTGCTGCCAGTCCTGAGCCCTCAATGCTGCGCGGACACGCCATGTCAACTGGAGTTCATTCATGGGTGCATCCCCCGCCTCGCGAAACCATTGCAGCGCGACCGGATCATGACGACGCGCCGCATGGAAAGCCATCTGCCCCCATGCATAGTGCTGTTCGTCCAGACTGAATTGCGGGCGCACCCGCTCCCAGTAGGTTAGTGAAACCATGGGCTGACTCCGCGCCAGCCGGTAGATTGCGAACAGGATCAGTTCACGTTCAGGGCGGCTTTGCGGAGCGACCCCCGCCGATTCAAGAAAATGCTGCGGATTTTCAGCAACTTTTTCCATATGTTTAAATCCGGATCTTTGTGCCTCCGGTAAATATTCAGCAGCTTTACGCGCCACGCTGAAATTTCCTGATTCCAGCGCCAGTCGAATTCGCGACCAGACGTCCTCCTTTTTCAGTTCGCCAGCTGCGAACATGGCTTCGAATACCGGTCTGCACGAGGCAGCGGATTCTGTCCCGTTCAGCCACTTGCGGTGCCCTTCCTGAAATGCGGCAGGATCATTGCGTTGCAACCTTGCCTGTAAGGCCAAACAGGAAAGCTCGGCATCCTCGTTGGCGCCCAGCAAGGGGTACTCTTCCAGAAATAGCGTCCACTCCTGTTTCTGCCCCAAGACCTTGAGCCAGTCGGCACGCAGCCGACCTGCAAGGTAAGAATCCGCATTGGCTGCAATATAGCCGCGAACCTCCTCCTCGCTCGCGTCCTTGAGCCGCATCAGCATCTGGTAGTACTGGAGATAAGGCGCCAATACATAATGCTCGAGGCGCTTTGCTGCAACATTCAGGCGCGCAGCATCCCCCTTGCGAAACGCATCCCGCGCCGACATAAATTCTTCATCAGCACTGCCGGCTACAACATTCGCCGGAGAAAGCAGAAATATCAAGAAAGCCAGAATTATCGATTTGAACATCATTGAAATACTTGCCTGACTCTGCTGCGCAAGAAGCGCATAAAAGGTGACACGATTTGACTGGGGAAAGGTTCAGAACCTCAAAGCCATAACGCGAAAGAACGCTGCACAAGCCGATCAAACCTGGCGTCGCGCATCCGCCCAGTTGTTTGGAGTTTCATACAGGCGCACCTGCTCCAGACGGAGCTGGTTGGCATAGCGATCGACATAAGCCCCATCAAGCATGCGAAAGGCAATCGCAGCAAGATTTTCCGCCGTTGGCACCACATCCAGCACAACCGTTTTGTGCTCCGGTAGCGTCCCAAGAAAATCCACGACATCAACATCACCCCGGTAAACCAGAAAAGCATGATCCCACTGATTGACTACGGTCTTCTGCGCAATGGTTTTTACCTCGGAAAAATCCATCACCATGCCCTGTTCGGATATGCCCTCGACAGCGATAACCAGCCCGGACAAGGTAATCTCAATCGCATATCGATGGCCGTGAAGATGGCGGCACTGGCTGTTGTGGTTAGGAATGCGATGACCGGCATCGAACTCCAGTCGGCGGGTAATCTGCATGAAAAAACGCGCTCAAGAAAAGTGAGCTGATTATAGCATTCTTGCCCGAAGCCGCGTTCAGTGGTTCAATCGCCCCATGACACAGAGCCCAACCCCACTCAGCACTCACGACCACAGCAGAGACAGTGCCGGACTGACCTATGTCTACCCGGTCATATCACGGCGCGCTGGTGGCGTATCCGTAGGCATCAACCTGAACACCAATAATGCCTGCAACTGGCGCTGCATCTATTGCCAGGTGCCCGGCCTGCAGCGCGGCAGTGCACCGCCCGTGAACCTGTCATTACTGGAAAAGGAATTACGGGAATTTCTGCACGAATTGCTACACGGCAGCTTCATGACCGAGCATGTCGCTCCGGAAGCGCGGCGACTGAACGATATCGCACTTTCCGGCAACGGAGAACCCACCAGCGCCCCCGAGTTCGAGGCCGTCATAGAGCTAATTGGGCGAATTCTTGACGAGTTCAGCCTGGCAGGTCACATCAAACTGGTATTGATCACCAATGGCAGCCTGATACATCGACTTAACGTACAGAGGGGGCTAAGAAAAATCGCCAGCCTGAATGGAGAGATCTGGTTCAAACTGGACAGCGCCACACAGAAAGGAAGACTGCGCATAAACCACAGCCGGCAGAAACCTGAAACCGCCATGAACAATCTGCGCATCGCCGCCAGCCTATGCGCCACATGGATTCAGACTGCGGTATTCGCATTCAACGGCCGAGCGCCCGATACTGACGAGCGTAATACCTACCTTCAGTTTCTGTCACATTGCAGGGAGCAGAACATCCCATTAAAGGGTGTCATGCTTTACGGCCTGGCACGACCCTCCATGCAACCGGAAGCCCCGCACCTGACCCCGCTACCAAGGACCTGGATCGAGGCCCTTGCTGCAGACATCCAGGCACTGGGACTGGAGACGAGAAACAGCGCTTAGTGCAGATCGCCGTTCTTGTGGGTGGAACGCACGGCCTTCTTCATGCTTTTGTATAGATCGGCGTGAGATTGTTTCATGTATTCCACGATCTCGAAGTCTTCGCGTCTCACCTTGGTCAGATCGACATGTTCCATATGCACCAGACGCAGCAACTCGCGAACTGGCTTGGGCATGTCCCGACCACTTTCGTAGCGCGATCCACCACTCTGCGTCACGCCGATTTTGGTCCAGAATTCCTGCTGATTCATGCCCAGCTTGCGCCGAATCTCACGGGGGTTGGCAATCTTGTCAAAAAGTTTCATGGCTTCGCACCTTTAGTAAACAAATGATTTAAATGAGTTATATACAACAACACCTAAAATGACATAAAAATATTACCACAAAATAGTGGTTTCCCCTATAGACAGAATAAATAATTAGTAGTTTCTATTTCAGTGGGTTTTTTGTTGGCCATCAAAGCCAAGTCCTCGGCCCTCTCGTTTTTCATACGCAATTAAGCTAGAATCTCGGATTTTTGCAGAGTTCGTGATGGCATTAATCGTACAAAAATATGGCGGCACCTCGGTTGGCGACCCGGAGCGGATAATGAATGTCGCTCGTCGTGTTGCGCGCTTCCAAAGCCAGGGACACCAGGTTGTGGTCGTGGTTTCAGCCATGAGCGGCGAAACCAACCGCCTGATCGCGCTGGCGAAATCGATTCAGGCCAATCCCGACCCGCGCGAACTGGATGTCATGATTTCTACTGGCGAACAGGTCACCATCGCCCTGCTTGCCATGGCACTCAAGGAACTTGGCGTCAAAGCCAAAAGCTACACCGGCGCTCAAGTCCGAATCGTTACGGATAACGCGCATACCAAGGCGCGTATTCTCTCCATCGATGAAAACAGCATCCGCGCCGACCTGAACGACGGCCATGCCGTAGTGGTCGCCGGTTTCCAGGGCGTGGACGAAAATGGCAACATCACCACCCTGGGCCGCGGTGGGTCGGATACTACAGGCGTTGCGCTGGCAGCCGCACTCAAGGCCGACGAATGCCAGATATACACTGACGTGGACGGCGTATACACGACCGACCCGCGCATCGTCCCGGAAGCTCGCCGTCTCGAAACCATCACCTTCGAAGAGATGCTCGAACTGGCCAGCCTGGGATCCAAAGTATTACAGATACGCTCAGTCGAGTTTGCCGGAAAATACAAAGTAAAACTGCGCGTGCTATCCAGCTTCGAAGAAGGTGGAGATGGCACCCTGATCACATTTGAGGATGACGACAACATGGAAAAAGCGATTATTTCGGGCATCGCATTCAACCGCGACGAAGCCAAGATCACCGTGCTGGGCGCCCCTGACAAGCCAGGCATCGCCTACCAGATTCTGGGGCCCGTTGCCGAAGCCAATATCGACGTGGACATGATCATCCAGAACGTTGGCGCGGACGGCAGCACCGACTTCACATTTACCGTGCATCGCAATGAATACGCCAAGGCCATCGACATTCTGAAGAATGTTCAGGCGCACATCGGCGCCCGTGAAGTCAGCGGTGACGACAAAATCGCCAAGGTATCTGTTGTTGGTGTCGGCATGCGTTCGCATGTCGGCATTGCCAGTGCCATGTTCCGCACACTGGCCGAGGAAGGCATCAATATCCAGATGATTTCCACCTCCGAAATCAAGATTTCTGTTGTGATCGACGAAAAGTACCTGGAACTGGCTGTTCGCGTCCTGCACAAGGCGTTCAACCTTGAACAGAGCGGCGCCCCGGTTCTTATCTAAGTTCTGACACAGATGGAGAGGGGCTTTTTGCCCCTTCTTTTTTGCTCGTCACCTCTGTATTATGAATTTGATTAATCAGACATCACCTCGCCCATGAAAACCATTTTTCTCGATTTTGAGCAGCCAGTCGCCGAGCTAGAATCAAAGATCGAAGAACTGCAAAATGTTCACGACGACTCCGACATCGACATTTCGGAAGAAATCACGCGGCTAAACAAGAAAAGCCAGATCCTTACCAAGGACATCTACAGCAAACTTGGCGCGTGGCAAATCTCCCAGGTGGCACGCCATGCGCAGCGCCCCTACACACTGGACTATCTGCAGCATATTTTCACCGACTTTGAAGAGCTTCACGGGGACCGCGCCTACGCTGACGACCCCGCTATCGTTGGCGGACTGGCACGCTTTGACGGCCAGTCGGTCATGGTAATCGGGCACCAGAAGGGCCGCGACACCAAGGAAAAAATTTACCGCAACTTCGGCATGCCTCGACCAGAGGGTTACCGCAAGGCATTGCGCCTGATGCGCATGGCGGAAAAATTCGGCATCCCGGTCATGACTTTCATTGACACGCCTGGCGCCTACCCCGGCATTGGCGCTGAGGAACGTGGGCAATCCGAAGCCATTGCCCGCAACCTCTACGTCATGTCCGAATTACGCACGCCGATTATTTGCACCATTATCGGTGAAGGTGGTTCCGGCGGCGCACTGGCGATTGGCGTCGGCGATGTCACCCTGATGCTGCAGTATTCAAGCTATTCTGTCATTTCCCCTGAAGGGTGCGCTTCGATTCTGTGGAAAAGTGCTGAAAAAGCCCCCCTTGCGGCCGAAACGCTGGGCATTACCGCCAACCGTCTCAAGACTCTCGGCCTGGTCGACAAAATCATCAGCGAACCCATCGGTGGCGCTCACCGCGACCCGGAAACCATGATGCAAACCCTCAAAAAGGCGCTGCAGGAAAGCATGAATCAGATTCAGAAAAACCCTTCTCTGGATGAATTGCTGAAAGCCCGTTACCAGCGACTGATGAGCTATGGCAAGTTCAAAGAAACTGCCTGATGATCTCGTCACTCATGTTGCACAAGTATTAAACCTCAGGGTTCTCCCCGGCCAACGACTGACGCTGGCCCTTTCCGGCGGGCTGGATTCTATCGTACTGCTCGACCTGCTTGTACGACTCCAGCAGACTCTGCGATTTCGACTCTCCGCCGTTCATGTTAATCACCAGCTCAGCCCACATGCAAGGAACTGGGCTGACTTTTGTACCACCCTTTGTCAGGCTTATGCGATTCCACTGGATGTTGCCGTGGTGCAGGTTGACTGCCTGAAGGGTGACAGTCTTGAAGAAGCTGCCCGCACTGCACGCCACGCCGCGCTAGCGAAATCCACTACAGACTTTATTGTGCTGGCTCACCATCTCGACGATCAGGCTGAAACCTTTTTATTGCAACTCCTGCGCGGCTGCGGCGTGGATGGTGCCCGCGCCATGGCAGAGCAGAATGGCCGACTGTTGCGCCCATTTCTGAAAATACCGCGTAGCCGGCTTGAAAGATATGCCAGCCAACGGGGGTTAAGCTGGGTGGAGGACGAAAGTAACCTGGATACCCGGTTCGACCGCAACTTCCTGCGACACCGCGCACTGCCCGTGCTGGCGGAACGTTTCCCCGCATACCGAGAAACATTTTTGCGGGCAAGCCGCAACTTCTCAGAAAGCGCGCTTTTACTTGAAGAACTCGCCCACCACGATGCAGTGGGTGCAATCCATGAGAAAAAGCTTTCTGTTCGGTCACTCGCGCATCTTTCCCTGCCTCGCGCCAAAAACCTGTTACGTTATTTCCTGAAACAGCATGGTATCACCGCGCCCAGTGCAGCGCGCCTGGAAGACATGCTGCATCAGTTGCTGAGCGCTAAAACAGACGCACAAATCAAAGTCCCGCTCGAATCTTTCGAGCTGCGCCGCTTTCTGGACCATGCCTGGATCATTCCAGCGCTGCCTCAGCCGAATCCCGGGCTTTGTTATGAATGGCGCGGAGAAAACAAACTCGAACTGGGTGAGTTGGGCGGCACTTTGATATTCTGGCCGGCGCATGGACAGGGAATCAGCCGTACCCGGCTCGAACAGGCTCCTGTAACCCTGCGCCTTCGACAAGGAGGAGAAAGGCTGCAGCCCGATTGCAAACGCCCCGGAAGGAGCCTGAAAAATCTTTTTCAGGAAGCAGGAATTCCGCCCTGGATACGTCAGACCCGACCTTTGCTTTTCAGCGGGGAAAATCTGGCTGCAGGCCTTGGAATTGGAATAGACTGCAGTTTTCAGGCACGTCCCGACGAGTCGGGCATCATGCTTGAATGGAAAGCAGCTGATTTGCTTGATTAGAACGGGGCATACCGATAACATCAGGCGAAAGGCCCGCACCTCAAAAACCACAAGATCAGGAGTACGAGATGAGACTAGGCACAGCGCTGTTGATGGTTCTAGCCCTGAGCGCAGGCAGCATGGCGCAGGCTGCAGATGAAATCGTGATCAAGTTCAGCCATGTGGTTGCGCCCGACACTCCCAAGGGCCGGGCAGCGGAAAAATTCAAGCAACTGGCCGAGGAACGCACCAAAGGCAAGGTCAGGGTCGAGGTTTACCCTAACAGCCAACTCTACAAGGACCGTGAGGAAATGGAAGCGCTTCAGCTTGGCGCGGTACAGATGCTGGCTCCCTCCCTGTCCAAATTCCGCCCCATGGGCGCAGCCGAATTCGAACTCTTCGACCTGCCTTATATTTTCCCCAATTATGAAACTGTCCACCGTGTCATGGATGGAGAAGTCGGCAAACGCATGTTTGCCAAACTTGAAACCAAAGGCCTTCTGGGCCTGGCTTTCTGGGATAACGGCTTCAAGCAAATGAGCGCCAACAAGCCGCTGCATACCGTTGCAGATTTCAAGGGCTTGAAAATGCGCATCCAGTCTTCCAAAGTGCTTGATGCACAAATGAAGGCGTTGGGTGCAAATCCGCAAGTCATGGCATTCTCCGAGGTATACACCGCGCTGCAGCAGGGCGTGGTGGATGGCACGGAAAACCCGCCCGACAACCTCTACACCCAGAAAATGCATGAAGTCCAGAAATACCTTACCGTATCCGACCATGGGTTCCTGGGTTATGCAGTGATCGTCAACAAGAAGTTCTGGGAAGGGCTACCTGCAGACATACGCACCACGTTAGATCAGGCCATGAAAGAAGCCACCACCTTCGAACGCGGCATTGCCAAGGCAGAAAACGACGAGGCGCTGAACAAGGTTCGTGCCGCCAAAACAACGGAAATCTACATTCTTCCCAATGAAGAACGCGCCAAATGGCATGCAGTACTTTTGCCAGTGCACAAGGAATTCGAGGGTTCAATCGGCAGGGATCTGATCCAGATGTCCTACGCCATTGCAGCACAGGTGCAAAAAGAAAAAGCCGCTGCAAAATAGGCCAGACCTCCAGTCCGAACCCGGAGACCAGAGGCATCCTGAACCATGTTCAACCGCGCCCTGAACCATCTTGAAGAATGGCTGATCAGCACCTTCATGGCCGCTGCCACCCTGGTGGCATTTGCGGCCGTGATGATGAGATACACCACTGGTGGAGGCATTAGCTGGGCACAGGAACTCACCATCTATCTCTTTATCTGGATGGCGAAATTCGGTGCTGCCTACGGTGTCCGTACTGGCATTCACATCGGCGTGGATTTCGTGGCAAACGCGGCGCGACCTTCGATCAAGCGCCTTCTGGTCATCGCATCCATGCTGCTGGGCGTAACCTTTACCGGCGTAATTTCCTTTTTTGGCGCGCGCTGGGTCATTTTCATCTATGGCACGGGGCAGATATCTCCTGATCTGGAGTGGCCCATGTGGGTCATTTATCTGGCCATTCCGCTCGGTTCTGGCCTGATGTGCTACCGCTTCATCCAGGCATTGATCCTGTTCTTCGAGACCGGGCTGATTCATAGCCACACTCATGGCACGCCGGACCCTGTCGTCGAAGACCAGGAGGTGCTGCCATGACATTCCTGCTGATTATTTCGATACTGCTGCTGCTGCTGATTACCAGCACGCCGATTTCCATTGCGCTGGGCATGACCGTGCTGGTCTTCCTGCTGGGCTTTTCCTCTTTTTCGTTCGACACCGTCAACATCATCTCCCAGCGCCTGTTCACCGGCCTGGAAAGTTTTGCCATCATGGCAGTGCCGTTCTTCGTCCTGTCCGGACAGTTCCTGATTGACGGCAAAATCGCCTCGCGCATCATCCGCTTCGCCAACAACCTGGTTGGCTGGATGCCTGGTGGCATGGCGATGGCCGCAGTGCTGGCGTGCGCATTCTTTGCCACCATTTCCGGCTCCAGCCCGGCCACGGTCATGGCGATCGGCTCGGTCATGCTGCCCGCCATGGTCAAAGCCGGCTACCCGAAGCGCTTCAGTGTCGGCGTGATTGCGTCTTCCGGGTCGCTGGGCATTCTGATTCCCCCTTCCATCGTCATGATCATTTATGCCGTCGCCACCTCCGAAAGTGCCGGCAAGATGTTTATCGCGGGCATTGTGCCAGGCATCCTGCTCGCGACCATCATGATGGGACTGGTCTACATTCAGGCCAAAAGGCATGATTTTCCAACTCAACCCAAACCGACGAGCAGGGAGTTCTGGGATTCGTTCAAGGACGCCTGGGGTGGACTGCTGCTCGTCATCATCATTATCGGTGGGATTTACGGCGGAATTTTCACCCCTACCGAAGCTGCCGCAGTTGCTGCCGTCTATGCCTTTCTTGCAGCAAAATTCTTCTACGGTGACCTGCAATGGAGGGAAGTCCCGAAAGTATTACTGAATGCGGCCAATACCAGCGCAATGCTGCTTTACATCATTACCAACGCCATATTATTTTCGTTCCTGCTCACCTCGGAGCAGATCCCGCAGGCCATGTCGGCCTGGGTTCTGGCACAGAACCTCGAGCCATGGATGTTTCTGCTGGTGGTGAACCTCACCCTGCTGGTTGCAGGACAATTCATGGAACCCAGTTCCATTGTCCTGATCCTGGCACCACTATTCCTCCCGATCGCTAAAATCCTGGGCATCGACCCCATCCACCTCGGTATTATCATGGTGGTAAACATGGAAATCGGCATGATCCATCCGCCAGTCGGGCTGAATCTTTTCGTTGCCAGTCACCTTGCCAAGATGGGGCTGACCGAGGTTTCAATCGCTGCTCTCCCCTGGGTAGGCGTCATGCTGCTTTACCTCGGCCTGATTACTTATGTGCCGGAGATTTCACTCTGGCTCCCCCGCCTGCTCTACTGATGATGGGTTTACGTCTGGTCTGCGAAAACGCGCAACAGACATTCATAATTCTGTAACATTTCCGCCATAAACTGCCTGCACTTTCTGATTCTGCAACGCTTAACCAACAGGAGTCATCCATGAAACTGCAATTCGGCCGTACCCTGATCGCAACAGCTGTGCTCTCCCTGAGCGCCTCCGCTTCCGCTTTTGCCTCTGACATCACTGGCGCCGGCGCTACCTTCCCCTACCCGATTTACGCAAAATGGGCGGAAGCATACAAAGCCAAGACCGGCATCGGCATGAATTACCAGTCCATCGGCTCTGGTGGCGGCATCAAACAGATCAAGGCCAAAACTGTGGATTTCGGTGCATCAGACAAGCCCCTGAAGCCAGAAGATCTGGAAAAAGACGGCCTGACCCAGTTCCCTACTGTGACCGGCGCTGTCGTGCCTGTCGTGAATCTGGATGGCATCAAAGACAATCAGATTAAACTGACCCCGACCATCCTGGCCGACATTTTCCTGGGAAAGATCAAAAAGTGGAGCGATCCGGCCATTGCCAGCCTGAACAAAGGTGTTGCCCTGCCCGCTAACGAGATCACCGTGGTTCACCGTGCTGACGGCTCTGGCACCACCTTCATTTTTACCAACTACCTGTCGAAAGTCAGCCCAGAATGGAAATCCAAAGTCGGTGAAGACGCCTCTGTAGCCTGGCCAGTGGGCACCGGCGGCAAAGGAAATGAAGGCGTAGCCAACTTCGTGAAGCAGATCAAAGGCTCTATCGGCTATGTGGAAGCCGCTTATGCCAAGCAGAACAAAATGACTGCGACCCAGCTACAGAACAAGGATGGCGCATATGTGATGGCAGATGAAGAAACCATCAAGGCAGCGGCTGGCAACGCCGAATGGGAAAAAGCACCCGGTTTCTATGAAATCCTGACCAATGAGCCAGGCAAGAAGAGCTGGCCAATCGTTGGTGCAACCTTCATTCTGATGCACAAGCAACAGGCCAATCCAGCCCAGGCTACCCAAGTGCTTAAATTCTTTGAATGGGCCTACGCTAATGGCGACAAAATGGCAGCGGATCTGGACTATATTCCGATGCCAGACAATGTCGTTAAAATGATCAACCATTCCTGGAAAGCCAACATCAAGGGCATGGACGGTAAAGCCGTTTATTAATCGCAGGCCATCATGAGAAGCAGGCCGGGAAAAGCTGCACACCCGGCCTGCTTCATGTTCATGACCCTGAAGCATTTCCGGCGTCCAGACTGCAATAGCACCGAAAATGCTTCAGAGCCATGTTTGTGAGTACAACAAATTACCAGGCAACCGCTAGCCCAGCAACCCAAACTGGTTATAATTACCAGCTTCTTCAGTTCAGCGAAGCCAGACAATGTCAAAACCACTCTCTACAGCACCTCTTAACAGACACTATCTGTTTGATCAGATTTTTCGCTACTCCACACTTTTTTTCGCTTTTCTCGTTTTTTCGCTGCTCGTGGGCATCATCACCTCCCTCGTCATCGGCAGTGTGCCCGCAATCAAGGAATTTGGTCTGGGCTTTCTGTTCAGCGCCGAGTGGAATCCTGTTACTGAAAAATTTGGTGCGCTGGTTCCCATTGTCGGTACGCTGGTCACTTCCATTATTGCGCTCGCCATCGGCATTCCGGTCAGTTTCGGCATCGCACTGTTCCTCACCGAAATGTCGCCACCGTGGCTACGCCGCCCGCTGGGCACGGCAGTGGAACTGCTGGCAGGCATTCCCAGCATTATTTACGGCATGTGGGGGCTGTTCGTGTTTGCTCCGGTTTTTGCTGAACATGTGCAGCCATGGCTCAAAAATGCTTTCGGCGACATTCCTTTCATTGGTCTTTTGTTTGAGGGTGCCCCGATGGGCATTGGCATGCTGACTGCCGGCATCATTCTGGCCATCATGGTGATCCCTTTCATCTCTGCGGTCATGCGTGATGTTTTCGAAATTGTCCCGCCCATGCTCAAGGAATCCGCCTACGGACTGGGCGCCACGACCTGGGAAGTCGTTTGGAACGTCGTGCTCCCATACACCAAGATCGGCGTGGTCGGCGGTGTCATGCTCGGACTAGGCCGCGCGCTGGGAGAAACCATGGCGGTTACCTTTGTCATCGGCAACGCACACCAGTTGCACGCCTCGCTGTTCAAACCCGGCAACAGCATTGCCTCTGCGCTGGCCAACGAATTCACCGAGGCAGACGGGGAGCTTTACACTGCGTCGCTGATTGAACTTGGCCTGATTCTGTTCTGCATTACCTTCGTCGTCCTGGCCAGCTCCAAAATACTGCTCGCCCAGCTCAAGAAACGTGAAGGCAAGGTTACCTGAGAGAACCCCTATGCTTTCTATCTATACGCGACGCCGGATCATTAACGCCTTCAACCTGACAGCTTCCATGCTGGCAATGGCATTTGGCCTTTTTTGGCTGACCTGGATTCTTTTTACCCTTCTCCAGAAAGGGCTGGGTGGCGTCAGCATCGCTCTGTTCACCCAGATGACACCGCCACCAGGTAGCGCAGGAGGCCTTCTCAATGCCATTGCTGGCAGCATGATGATGGCTACGCTCGCCACCCTGATCGGCACCCCCATTGGCATCATGGCCGGCACATACCTGGCCGAATTCGGCCAGCGTGGCTGGCTTGCCCCCACCACCCGCTTCATCAACGACATTCTGCTATCCGCGCCCTCCATCGTCATCGGCCTTTTCATATACACCGTTTATGTGGCCAAAGTCGGCCATTTCTCAGGCTGGGGCGGCACCCTGGCGTTATCCCTGATTGTTATCCCGGTTGTAGTGCGTACCACTGAGGACATGTTACGCCTGGTTCCCAATGGGTTGCGCGAAGCGGCGGCTGCGCTTGGCGCGCCCCAGTGGAAGGTGGTCACACTGGTCACCTGGCGGGCATCCAAAGCGGGCATGGTCACCGGCGTGCTGCTGGCAGTGGCCCGCATCAGCGGAGAGACAGCTCCGCTGCTATTCACCGCGCTCAACAACCAGTTCTGGAGCGCAGACATGAACAGGCCGTTGGCCAACCTGCCTGTTGTCATTTTCCAGTTCGCCATGAGCCCTTATGAAGACTGGCAAAACCTTGCCTGGGCTGGCGCGCTTCTGATTACTATCAGCGTACTTGGCCTGAACATCCTGGCCCGAGTCATGTTCCGCAAGAAATCGTCGTTTAACTAGAATCCGAGATGAGCATGCCCCACTCTCACGCCACACCGCCAAAAGTCACCGTGCGTGACCTGAATTTTTACTATGGCAAGTTCCATGCCCTGAAAAACATCAATCTGGACATCACGGAAAAGAAGGTCACAGCTTTCATCGGCCCTTCCGGTTGCGGCAAATCGACCCTGCTGCGCACCTTTAACCGCATGTACCAGCTTTATCCGGGACAGGAAGCCAAAGGAGAAATCCTGCTTGATGGCAATAACATTCTCGATGCGAAGCAGGACCTTAATATCCTGCGCGCAAAAATGGGCATGGTATTTCAAAAACCCACGCCATTCCCCATGTCGATCTTTGATAACGTTGCCTTCGGCGTCAAGTTATACGAGAGCATGAGCCGCCGTGAAATGGCTGAACGTGTTGAGTGGGCTCTGCGCAAGGCGGCGCTATGGGATGAGGTCAAGGACAAACTGGGGCAAAGCGGCACCAGCCTGTCAGGCGGCCAGCAGCAGCGTTTGTGTATCGCACGGGGAATTGCAGTCAAGCCCGAAGTCGTACTCCTGGACGAACCCGCCTCGGCGCTCGATCCGATCTCCACCGCGCGTATCGAAGAACTGATCTTCGAACTCAAGGAGGACTACACCATCGTTATCGTGACGCACAACATGCAGCAGGCTGCGCGCGTATCGGACTACACCGCCTACATGTACCTGGGCGAACTGATCGAATTCGGCGACACCGACACCATCTTCACCACGCCCAAGCAGAAGGCAACGGAAGACTACATCACCGGCAAGTTCGGCTGATCCCATCCGCCATTTTTTCCTGCGCCCGCTTTCATTGCTGTTGCGGGCGTTTTCGTTTGTGCTGACATATAAATGTCACATCGGCCTGTCACAATCCACCGACACTAATATCCGATGTAAAAACGACATGAAAAAACCTGGTATCAAGACAAGCCTGTTTACAGGCGCTCTGCTTACGTCTGTTATGCTTTGCATCCTTGCAACCGAAAATCTTCTGGTGCTACGCAAAAGTGATTCAGCCATGCAGGCAGTCTATGAACAATCTGTAGTTCCCTCCGCTGCATTACTGGAGATCGACAGAAAACTCAAGGAAACTCGTTTCAACATGGCTGCGGTTATGTTCGACAAAGTCGCTTTTGGGGAGGCCAGCACTCAACTTTCAGATGTCAGGTCCAGTCTGCCAAAACTTTGGGGCAGTTTCAAACAGGCAAAATATGGACACGCGAGTGAATTGGAGCAAAGCCAGATTGATGCCATTGAATCCCGGATAAAATTACTGGAGCCATTCTGCAAGTTGCTTGAAACAGCCTATTCCTCAAACGATAAGATCATGGCGCGCTCGGTGCTGGATGATGACTGGCCCCCCATCGAAACAGGACTGCTGGACCCGTTAAAACAACTGGTCCAGATACAGAACAACCGGATCAAGGCGGAACATGATTCCAGCGTAGAAACCGCCGAAAAAATGCGTATGATGGTACTAATCACCCTGCTGGCAGGTGCATTTATCGCACTTTCCTCTACAGCTATAACCGCACTGATGATACGCAGTATGGACAGGGGAACGAAATATCTGTTAAAGGCGTTGACACAAATTGCTTCCGGAGACCTTCAAACCCGAGTTGAATATAAGCATGATAATGAATTTGGAGCAATGGCACTTCATCTGGAAAGTATGTTGCAGAGTTTGAGAAACATGGTATCGAGCATGAGCGAAGCCGCAAAAACGATCACGTATGAAGCTCATGTTTTATCTGAAACAGTGACCCAGGTTGAACAAAGTTCACGCATTCAGTCATTGGCTGCAGCCGAAACCGCGGCAGCGGTCCAGCAAATCGCAGTCAGCATCGAACAAGTTACTCAGAATGCGCGAGAATCGCTATCCATCTCTCACATCGGCAGCAATCTGTGTGAAGAGGGAAAACATGTCGTCAATCAAGCTGCCATTGAAATGAGCAGCATTTCTGAAGCAGTAACCGAATCCGCACAAATGATTGATGCTCTCAAGCAGCGTTCAGGAGAAATAGGAAAGATAACGGACGTCATTAAAGGCATTGCGGATCGGACCAACCTGCTAGCTCTCAATGCTGCAATCGAAGCGGCGCGCGCCGGGGAACAAGGGCGAGGCTTCGCTGTGGTGGCTGATGAGGTGCGCCTGCTGGCAGAAAGCACCAGCAAGGCAACTGCCGAAATCAATCAAATGGTTAGTGCGATACAGGACAACACCAGAAAATCCATGATAGTCATGGAGAATAGCCGAACCAGAGTAAGTGAAGGCGTCACGCTGGCCCATCAGGCCACAACCTCTTTATGCGAGATCGATACCGGCGCGAAACGCACCGCACAAAGCATTGGTGAAATTGCCAGCGCGACATATGAACAGCATGGCGCGAGTCAGGGAATTGCTCGTAATGTTGAGAAAATATCGGTCATGGCAGAAGACAATTCACGTTCTATCAGCACTCTTTCCAGAGCCGTTCATAAACTCAAGGAACTGGCACTGAACTTCGAAACAAGCGTAGGGCAATTCCAGACATAGCGAGAAACTTAGTTTGCAACTTCACGCACCCTGGCGGCAAGGGTTTCGGCCCAGTAACGCACTTTGGATTCATCCCGGCCTTCCACCATTACGCGCAACAGGGGTTCAGTTCCCGATGGCCGCAACAGCACCCGGCCCTCGCCATCCAGTGCCTGCTCAGCGAGCGCCAGCGCCTCCTTAACCGGGACGCTGGAATTGAAATCGAACCCTTTTTCGACCCGGATATTGATCAGAATCTGAGGGTAAAGTACGAGTTCTTGCGTGAATCCGGACAGGCTATTGCCGCTCAGCTTAAGCGCCTGCAATACCTGAAGGGCGGAAATGATGCCGTCTCCGGTGGTATGCCGGTCAAGGCACAGGATGTGACCGGAATTTTCACCTCCGAGTTGCCAACCGCGTTCCTGCAGCAGTTCTAGCACATAGCGATCACCCACTTTGGCGCGTGCAAAGGGAATGCCGAGCTTTGCCAGAGCGTGCTCCATGGCGAGATTGGTCATCAGCGTACCCACCACGCCGCCTTTGAGCACCCCCTGCTTGTGGCGATATTTGGCGATCGCATAAACCAGTTGATCGCCATCGAACAGTTCGCCAGCACTGTCTGCCATCATCACCCGGTCACCATCGCCATCCAGTGCAATGCCGAGATCAGCACCATGCTCGCGAACCGCAGCAACCAGGGTTTGCGGTCTGGTTGAGCCGCAGTCCTGATTGATGTTCAGGCCATCCGGCTGGTTACCCACCGCGATCACCTCAGCGCCAAGTTCATGAAAGACTGGAGGCGCAACGTGATAGGTTGCGCCATGTGCACAGTCCACCACGATCTTCATCCCGCGCAAATCGAGTTCGTTTGGAAAGGCACTCTTGCAGAATTCGATATAGCGCCCAGCTGCATCGTTAATCCGCCGCGCCTTGCCCAGCGAGGCCGACGGCATGGTGCGCAGGGGTTGTTCGAGTTCGGCCTCGATGGCCAGTTCCGTTTCATCAGACAGCTTGTTGCCGCTGGCTGAAAAGAACTTGATACCGTTATCTTCAAATGGATTGTGCGATGCCGAAATCACTACCCCGGCCTGGGCACGCAGGGCGCGGGTAAGATAAGCCACTCCGGGTGTCGGCATGGGCCCGAGCAACAGAACATCCACGCCGGCTGCTGACAGACCGGCTTCCAGCGCCGACTCCAGCATGTAGCCAGAAATTCTCGTGTCCTTGCCGATCAGTACGCTGGCGCGCTCCCCCTGCCCGGCCTGAGCCAATACACGTCCTGCCGCATACCCCAGGCGCATAATAAAATCCGGAGTAATCGGCGCCTCACCCACCTTGCCACGAATCCCATCCGTACCGAAATATTTTCTGCTCATCTCATTCCCTCAACTGCACTGACAATCTGCAGCGCCTGCCTGGTCTCTTTGACATCATGCACACGCAAAATTCTGGCGCCCTTCATGGCCGAAATGACGGCGGCGGCAACACTGGCAACCATTCTTTCCTCCACCGGCAGCCCAGTCAATGACCCCAGTATTGATTTGCGCGACAGTCCCGCCAGCAGGGGCACACCCAGCGCAATGAAGGAATCCAGGTGTTTCAGCATGGCCAGATTCTGTTCCAGCGTTTTGCCAAAGCCAAAGCCGGGGTCGGCAACAATACGCTTACGCGCAATTCCGGCCTGTTCCGTTGCGGCAATACGTTCTTCCAGAAAAGCCCCCACCTCAGCCGTGACATCCTGGTAAACAGGGTTCTGCTGCATGGTGCGCGGTTCGCCCAGCATGTGCATCAGGCATACCGCGACAGCCGAATCCGCCACTGCCCGCAGCGCGCCTTCGGCGCGCAGCGCATTGACGTCATTGATCATGTCGGCGCCAGCCCGGATTGCTGCTCGCATCACATCAGGCTTCTGTGTATCTACCGAAAGCGGCACACCACAATCACTCAAGCCTTCGAGCACAGGCAGAATTCGCTGCAGTTCTTCATCGATGCCAACCGCCTGCGCACCAGGGCGGGTCGATTCGCCGCCGATATCGAGCAAATCTGCCCCCTCCCTGATCAACTGTCTGGCATGTTCGATGGCACGTTCAATAGAATAGAACTGACCGCCATCCGAAAAGGAATCGGGCGTGACATTGACGACACCCATGATGAGGGGGCGATCAAGGGGAAGGGTGAAACGGCCGCAGTGGAGCATGTTTGCGAAGGGTGAAGGGGTGAAGGGTGAAGAGATTAGCTTTCACTTTTCACAATAAGGCGAAGTCGAGTGGCTTCACCCTTCACGCATCCTCAAATTTCCTGCGCCGGCGTGGAGGAAGTGTTCGTTGCAGGCGCACTTGGTGTACTGTCATGTGGCGGCGGACTTGCGCTCCCCTGACTCGGTTTGGGCGGACGAGGTGATTTGCCTTCCATGATATCGCCAATCTGTTCTGCATCGATGGTTTCCCATTCCAGCAGGGCCTTTGCCATCGCTTCGATCTTGTCGCGATTGTCCTCGATCAGCTTGCGCGCAAGGGCGTATTGCTGGTCGATGATACGGCGAATTTCCTTGTCTACCTGCTGCATGGTCGCTTCGGACATGTTCTTGTGCGTCGTCACCGAGCGGCCAAGAAACACTTCGCCTTCGTTCTCGCCATAAACCATCGGTCCCAGAGCATCGCTCATGCCCCACTGGGTCACCATGCGTCGCGCCATTTCGGTAGCACGTTCGAAGTCGTTGCTGGCACCCGTGGTCATCTGCCCCATGAACACTTCCTCAGCAATACGCCCCCCGAAGAGTACGGCGATATTCTGCAGGATTCCCTCACTATTCAGGCTGTAGCGATCTTCGACCGGCAACTGCATGGTCACGCCCAGGGCACGACCACGCGGAATAATGGTGACTTTATGCACCGGATCGGTCTTGGGCAGCAGGCGGGCTACCACGGCATGGCCGGATTCATGATACGCAGTATTTTTACGCTCCTCTTCGGGCATCACAATGGAGCGACGCTCTGCCCCCATGATGATCTTGTCCTTGGCTCGCTCGAAATCATCCATATCCACCAGGCGTTTGTTGAAGCGTGCGGCAAACAGGGCGGCTTCGTTCACCAGATTGGCCAGATCCGCGCCGGACATGCCGGGCGTGCCACGTGCCAGAATATCTGCCTTCACGTCGGGTGCTATCGGCACCTTGCGCATGTGTACCATGAGAATCTGCTCGCGGCCGCGAATATCGGGCAGCGGCACCACTACCTGGCGATCGAAACGACCCGGACGCAACAATGCCGGATCCAGCACATCAGGGCGGTTGGTGGCAGCAATCACGATGACGCCCGAAGTGCCTTCGAACCCGTCCATTTCCACCAGCAACTGGTTAAGCGTCTGTTCACGCTCGTCGTTGCCGCCTCCCAGGCCTGCACCACGCTGGCGACCGACAGCATCGATCTCGTCAATAAAAATGATACAGGGTGAATTTTTCTTGGCCTGCTCGAACATGTCGCGCACACGCGCAGCGCCCACGCCGACGAACATCTCAACGAAATCGGAACCGGAAATACTGAAAAACGGCACCTTTGCCTCGCCGGCGATGGCCTTTGCCAGCAAGGTCTTGCCGGTACCGGGATTACCTACCATTAGTACGCCACGCGGAATCCTGCCGCCCAGTTTCTGGAATTTGCTCGGGTCACGCAGAAACTCGACCAGTTCCGAAACCTCTTCCTTGGCCTCATCGCAACCGGCAACATCAGCGAAAGTCACGGTATTGGTGGCCTCATCCAGCAGGCGAGCCTTGCTCTTGCCGAAAGAAAAAGCCCCGCCCTTGCCGCCCCCCTGCATCTGGCGCATGAAGAACACCCACACCCCGATCAGGAGCAGCATGGGGAACCATGAAACAAAAATATTCATCAGGAAGGAAGGTTCTTCCTCGGGCTTGGCCTCGACGACCACACCGCTCTTGAGCATATCTGAAACCAGCCACGGGTCAGAAGGCGCATAGGTCGTGAAACGCTTGCCATCGGTAGTCACGCTCTTCAGCGTATGGCCTTCAATCGTCACCTTGGCGATTTTCCCGCTTTTCACTTCATCAATGAACTGCGAATATTCTAACTGGCTTTGCGCCGTCTGCCGCGTTCCGAACTGGTTGAACAGCGTCATCAGAACCAGAGCGATCACCAGCCAGATGGCCACGTTTTTCATCAGATTATTCAAGCTCATTCCTTGCAAAAATACATCACTGCGTTCAATTTTAAACGCTTTACCCCTATGGAGGTAAGATTTATTTCCCTTGCCCGCGCAAGCCTTTACCCAGCATATAGACTTCCGTACTGCGGCCCCGCGACGCCTTGGGCTTGCGCACAAAAACCTGTTCGAAATGCACGCGCATCTCGCGAACAAAGTCGTCAAAACCCTCACCTTGAAATACTTTGACCAGGAAGCCCCCCCCCGGTTTCAGGTGTTGGCCAGAAAACTCCAGCGCCAACTCGGCAAGATGCATACTGCGCGCCTGATCTGCAACGCCGACACCGCTGATATTGGGGGCCATGTCCGAAATCACAAGATCCACCGGGCGGCCATGCAATGCTTCGTTGAGCTTGGCCAGCGCGGCATCCTCGCGGAAATCGCCCTGAATGAAGTGCGCTCCATGCACGGGTTCCATCGGCAGAATATCGAATGCCACCAGCACACCGGATGGCCCAATCTTTTTTGCCGCCACCTGGGTCCATCCGCCGGGAGCAGCTCCGAGGTCGACCACGGTCATCCCGCCCTTAAGCAAATGATCGCGCTCATCCAGTTCGATCAGTTTGTAGACAGCCCGTGAACGGTATCCCTCCTTGTTCGCCAGTAGCACGTAGGGATCATTGACGTGTTCGCGCATCCATGCTTTGCTGGTTCGGCTTCGTTTCATAAGGTAGACTGTCGCATTTTTTGGATCATTAACAGCATGTTGAATTTAACCTCCGGTCAGCGCCGCTTTCTGCGCGCGCAGGCCCACTCGCTCAATCCCGTGGTCCAGATCGGCGACGCAGGTCTCACCGAAGCCGTAATGAAGGAAATCGAGCGCAGCCTGAACAGCCATGAACTGATCAAAATCAAGGTTGCCAGCGGCGATCACGAACAGCGTGAAACCATGTTAGCGGAAATATGCAATGCCCTGGAAGCCGCGCCCGCACAGCACATTGGAAAAACGCTGGTTATTTACAAGGCCGCCAGACAACCTAAACTTGTATTGCCAAAGAACTAGCCCCGGCGCGGCGCAAGGACAAGCACCACGCCAAGCAGGCTCTGTATCAGGTAAACGATACTGGAAACGCCGTGCCAGCGCGCGAAACGGTCCCGGAACATGCTTTCCATGACTTCCTTCGGCAGCGCCTGATTTTTGAGGCTTTCAAGAATGGGCTGAATGCCGAAGTGTCCGGCGACAGCCAGCAGCAGCATGGCCAGTGCAGCCCAGAAAAACCCCTGTTTCAGTGCGCCACTGCCAAAGCCCACCAGCCGGTGAACCAGGAGATAGGCGCCACTCCCCATGCCGACATAGGCGACCAGCGTGAACATTCTGCCCGCCAGCATGCCAGCCAAGCTCTTGTCGTCCAACACTGAAAACAGCACTGGCGCCGCAAGATAACCGATCGCCCACAGTGCACCGACCCATAGCGTGATGGATACCAAAGCCAGTTTGTCGGCGAAACGGTTCATCAGATATATTTCACATCCAGAATTTCATATTCGCGAACACCGCCCGGCGCCATGACTTCCGCCACATCACCGGCATACTTGCCGATCAGGGCGCGCGCAATCGGGGAACTGATGGATATTTTTCCCTGCTTGATGTCGGCTTCATCGTCCCCCACGATTTGATAGGTGGACTTGTCGCCATTTTCCATATCTTCCAGTTCCACAGTCGCACCGAACACGCAGCGGCCTTCAGCATCCAGTAGTTTGGGATCGATGATCTGGGCATTGGAGAGTTTCCCCTCGACTTCGGCAATACGACCCTCGACGAAACTCTGGCGCTCCTTGGCCGCATCGTATTCGGCATTTTCCGACAGATCTCCGTGCGAACGTGCTTCCGCGATGGCGGCAATCACATTGGGCCGTTCGACGTTTTTCAAATTCTGCAGTTCGCTGCGCAACAGTTCGGCTCCGATGACAGTCAGTGGGACTTTACTCATAATTCATATTCCTTGAAATCAAATAACAATGCGGATTGGGTCGCCCCAATCCGCACAATTCATGCTTCCAGTTGGTCACCCCAGGCGCTGGTGCAATTCCTGCAAACCATACACCTGCAATTCTTTCATATGCTGCATCCCGATGCACGCTGCGCGCGCGCCGGACAGGGTCGTGTAGTAGGTAATCCGTTGCTGCAGGGTGGCATGGCGAATGGCATAGGAATCCTGCACTGCACGCCTGTCCTCGACGGTGTTGATGATCAGGCTGATTTCGCCATTCTTGATCAGATCAACGATATGCGGACGGCCTTCATGTACTTTATTGACGGCGGTAACCTGAATACCCGCCTCCTGAATCGCCACGGCAGTGCCCCGCGTGGCATAAAGACCAAAACCGAGCTCAGCCAAGTTGCGGGCGATATCCACCACTCTTTCCTTGTCCGAATTCCTCACGCTGATCAGCACCTTACCGCCAGAAGGCAGCTTCACGCTTGCCGCCATTTGCGACTTGAGGAAAGCTTCCGCGAAGGTATTTCCCACGCCCATGACCTCGCCGGTAGATTTCATTTCCGGCCCAAGAATAGGATCCACGCCTGGGAACTTGATAAAGGGGAATACCGCCTCCTTCACCGAGAAAAACGGCGGAATCACCTCGCGTGTCACGCCCTGCTGTTTCAGGCTCTGGCCCACCATGCAGCGTGCCGCGACCTTGGCCAGCGGCACGCCGGTGGCCTTGGAAACGAAGGGCACGGTACGCGAAGCGCGCGGGTTCACTTCCAGCACATAGACCGTCTGACCCTGAATGGCGAACTGCACGTTCATCAGGCCGACCACGTTCAGCCCTTTGGCCATGGCAACGGTCTGGCGCCGCAATTCATCCTGCATTTCCTGCGACAGGCTGTAGGGCGGCAGGGAACACGCAGAATCACCGGAATGCACACCCGCTTCCTCGATGTGTTCCATGATGCCGCCGATCAGTACATCGGTACCGTCGCAAATGGCATCCACGTCCACTTCGGTGGCGTCATTGAGGAAACGGTCGAGCAGCACCGGGGAATCATTCGAGACCTTGACCGCTTCGCGCATGTAGCGTTCGAGATCGGACTGCTGGTGCACGATTTCCATTGCGCGACCACCCAGCACGTAGGAAGGCCGCACCACCAGGGGATAGCCGATTTCCTCGGCTGCCTGGATGGCAGCCTCCGGGGCGCGCGCCGTGCGGTTGGGCGGCTGCTTGAGCTTGAGGTCGTGCAGCAGCTTCTGGAAACGTTCGCGGTCCTCGGCGGCATCGATCATGTCCGGCGTGGTGCCGATGATGGATACGCCATTGGCTTCCAGATCGCGTGCCAGCTTGAGCGGCGTCTGGCCGCCATACTGCACGATCACGCCGTAGGGTTTCTCGACGTGGACGATTTCCAGCACATCTTCCAGCGTCAGCGGCTCGAAATACAGGCGATCAGAAGTGTCATAGTCCGTGGAAACGGTTTCCGGATTGCAGTTGACCATGATGGTCTCGTAGCCATCTTCGCGCATCGCGAATGCCGCATGCACGCAGCAGTAATCGAATTCAATCCCCTGACCGATACGGTTGGGGCCGCCGCCCAGCACCATGATCTTTTTATTGCCCGTAGGCGCTGACTCGCACTCTTCCTCGTAACTTGAATACATGTACGCGGTGTGCGTGGAAAATTCGGCCGCACAGGTGTCCACGCGCTTGTAAACCGGACGCACGCCTAGTGCCTGGCGCGTGCTTCTCATTTCATGCTGCGTTACACCCAGCAGTTTTGCCAGACGGCTATCAGAGAATCCGCTGCGCTTGAGACGTCGCATCTCGTCGCGTGAAAGTTCGGCCAGCTTGCGCCCGGACAGCGCCTGCTCCTGCACGATCAGGTCCTTCATTTGCGCCAGGAACCAGGGGTCGACATGGGTCAACTGGTAGATCTGTTCCTGCGTCATGCCGCAGCGCATGGCGTCAGCGATATACCAGATGCGTTCCGGGCCGGGTTCGCCCAGTTCGGTTTCCAACACATTGATATCCGTCGTCTTTTCGTCCAGGCCGTCATTGCCGGTTTCCAGACCGCGCAGCGCCTTCTGCAGCGATTCCTGGAAAGTGCGCCCCATCGCCATCACCTCGCCTACCGATTTCATCTGGGTAGTCAGGCGGTCATTGGCCTGGGGAAATTTTTCGAATGCGAAACGCGGAATCTTGGTCACTACATAATCAATACTGGGCTCGAACGAGGCTGGCGTGGCGCCGCCCGTAATATCGTTCTGCAGTTCGTCCAGGGTGTAGCCAATCGCCAGCTTGGCCGCCACTTTGGCAATAGGGAAGCCGGTGGCTTTGGATGCCAGCGCCGAGGAACGCGACACGCGCGGATTCATCTCGATCACCACCATTTTCCCGTCTTTCGGGTTGATGCCGAACTGCACGTTGGATCCGCCTGTTTCCACGCCAATTTCACGCAGCACCGCCAGCGACGCGTTGCGCATGATCTGGTATTCGCGGTCAGTCAGCGTCTGGGCCGGCGCGACAGTAATGGAATCGCCGGTATGCACGCCCATGGCATCGAAGTTCTCGATCGAACAGATGATAATGCAGTTGTCCTTCTTGTCGCGCACCACCTCCATCTCGTATTCTTTCCAGCCGATCACCGATTCCTCGATCAGCAGTTCGCGCGTGGGCGAGGCTTCCAGGCCGCGCTCGCAGATAGCGACAAATTCTTCCTTGTTGTAGGCAATGCCGCCGCCGGAGCCGCCCATGGTGAAGGAAGGCCGGATAATCGTGGGATACCCGACCATGGCCTGCACCTGGAAAGCCTCTTCCAGGCTGTGGGCAATGGCCGCGCGTGGGCAGGCAAGGCCGATTTTTTCCATCGCCTTCTTGAACTTTTCCCTGTCCTCGGCCTTGTCGATCGCTTCCTTGGTGGCGCCAATCATTTCCACCGAGTATTTTTCCAGCACCCCATGCTTGGCCAGGTCTAGCGCGCAGTTCAACGCGGTCTGACCACCCATGGTCGGCAGCAGCACATCAGGTCGCTCTTTCTCGATGATTTTTTCCACTACCTGCCAGGTGATCGGCTCGATATAGGTTGCATCTGCCATGCCCGGGTCGGTCATGATGGTAGCGGGATTGGAATTGACCAGAATGACGCGATACCCCTCTTCGCGCAGCGCTTTACAAGCCTGGGCTCCGGAGTAATCGAATTCACAGGCCTGGCCGATAACGATCGGTCCGGCACCTATGATGAGAATGGATTTTATGTCGGTACGTTTTGGCATGAATGCGTGAAGGGTGAAGGGTGAAGGGTGAAGGGTGAAGCACAGGAATTGTGCATTTCACATTTCACATTTCACATTTCACGATCTTTCCCTCATTAATTGTATAAAGCGGTCAAACAGATAACTCACGTCGTGCGGCCCTGGGCTCGCTTCAGGGTGGCCCTGAAAGCTGAACGCCGGCACATCGGTGCGGGCAATACCCTGATTGCTGCCGTCGAACAGAGATTTATGCGTGACGCGAAGATTGGCGGGCAGCGTTGCCGGATCGACTGCAAAACCGTGATTCTGGCTGGTAATCATCACCCGGCCGCTATCCAGATCCTGCACCGGATGATTGGCGCCGTGGTGGCCAAATTTCATTTTCATGGTTTTTGCGCCGGAAGCCAGTGCCAGCAACTGGTGTCCAAGGCAGATGCCGAAAGTAGGGATCTTTTTCTCCAGCACGGCCTGAATCGCACTGATGGCGTAGTCACAGGGTTCGGGATCACCCGGGCCGTTGGAAAGAAACACGCCATCCGGATTGAGTTTGAATACTTCTTCAACCGGCGTCTGGGCGGGCAGCACAGTCACTTTGCAGCCGCGTTCGGCCAGCATGCGCAGGATATTGCGCTTGACGCCATAATCGTAAGCCACGACGTGATATTTTGGCGATTCCTGCTGCCCGAAGCCGCCCTCCAGACGCCACTCACCCTCAAGCCAGACCTCGCTTTGAGCACGGCTCACCACCTTGGCCAGATCCATGCCCGCCAGGCCGGCGAAACCGCGCGCCAGTTCCAGCGCCCTGGATTCATCAATCTCTCCCGCCATCAAACAACCGCTCTGGGCACCCTTGTCACGCAGGATGCGGGTCAGCTTGCGGGTATCGATATCGGCAATCGCCACCACATTGTGGCGCTGGAGATATTGCGGCAAAGATTCCGTCTCGCGCCAGTTGCTGGACAGCAAAGGGAGATCGCGAATCACCAGCCCCGCCGCGTGGATCCCTGTGGATTCCGCATCATCAGGATTGGTACCGGTATTGCCGATATGAGGATAGGTCAGGGTAACGATCTGACGGCAGTATGAGGGGTCGCTAAGGATTTCCTGGTACCCGGTAAGTGCGGTATTGAATACCACCTCACCTACGGCATGGCCTGATGCACCAATGGAAATACCGCGAAACACTGTCCCATCTGCGAGCACGAGTATGGCTGGCTGGTGTTGCGGCACAAGAACTCTCCGAATCTGTATCGGGGGGCGCGAACCGCCCCCGGACATGCAAAGCGGGACAGGCTTGCTGCCCGTCCCGCTCCCATTAATTCCGAAAAATTATACTGTAATCGTGGACTTAATTCAACGCAGACCGAGCACATCCTGCATGTCATAAAGCCCGGCGCCCCGTCCGGCAAGGAAACGCGCGGCGCGCAAGGCACCAAGGGCGAACGTGGCGCGACTGCTGGCTTTGTGCGTAATTTCCACACGCTCGCCAGTACCGGCGAACAATACAGTATGATCCCCCACAATGTCGCCGCCACGCACGGTAGCGAAGCCGATAGTGGACGGCAAGCGTTCACCGGTCACACCTTCCCGGCCATACACGGCACATTCAGCCAGATCACGCCCCAGCGCCTCGGCCACCACTTCACCCAGACGCAAGGCAGTGCCCGAGGGCGCATCCACCTTGTGACGATGGTGCGCCTCAAGCACTTCGATATCGTAGCCTTCGTTCAGCACCCTGGCTGCCGTATCCAGCAACTTGAACAGCAGATTGACGCCAACACTCATATTGGGCGCAAAAACAACGCCAAAGTCATGGCTGACCTCGAAAATTTTTTCTTTTTCCTCCGGCGTGAAGCCGGTCGTGCCGATCACCATCTTCACGCCCTGCATTCGGCACAGCTCCATGTGCTGCAGCGTCGCCTCGGGGCGGGAAAAGTCGATCAGAACATCGCTGCCTTTCAGCGCAGCCGCTGCATCATCGCGAATCAGTATGCCATTGGGCGCACCAATCAGTTCGCCTGAATCCTTGCCAACATAAGGGCTGCCCGCACGCTCCAGCGCGGCATGGACGCGCATATCCGGCATTTGCGCCACCGCCTCGAGCAGCGCGCGCCCCATTCTTCCCGAACTGCCTGCAATCGCAATATTCAGCATGATTATTCCGCCTTAAGCACCGGCTTGGTTTCAAGCGGGGTGGTTGCAACTTCAGGACTGGCGTTTCCTTCCACCGCCACATCCCCCTCCATGCGCAGCAGCAGGTCCTTTTCGAACACTGCCGTGACCCGGTGCTGCTCCGTCACTTTCCCGGCCTTCTGGTAACGATAGACATAATCCCAGCGGTCGGGATGAAAAACGTCTGTCACCAGCGGCGTCCCCAGGACAAAACGCACCTGCGATCGTGTCATGCCGGGCTTGAGACGTGACAACATATCCGAAGTCACCACGTTACCCTGCTGAATGTCGATCTTGTAAACGGATGGAGCCATGGGAATATAGGAACAGGCTGGCAGGAGCAAGGCCAGAGCAATAATGGATAGGCGCATGGATGAGCTTTTGTTGTTCATGAAGGTCTTATATTATGATAGCTTAATTTATTCCTCCGGGTACATTCGAGCCAGCCAATTATGAGCCAACCCAACGACCTGAAGAATGTCGGCCTCAAGGCCACGCTGCCAAGGCTGAAGATCCTCAATCTGTTCGAGACCAGCGAAGTGCGTCACCTGACGGCTGAGGACGTCTACCGCATCCTGCTTGCAGAGGATGTCGATGTGGGCCTGGCAACGGTTTATCGCGTTCTGACCCAGTTCGAGGCCGCAGGCCTGCTGGTACGCCACCACTTCGAGGGCGGCAAGGCCGTATTCGAGCTCAATCAGGGCCACCATCATGACCATCTGGTATGCCTGCAATGCGGACTGGTGGAAGAATTCTACGACCCGGAAATCGAACGTCGTCAGGAGCAGATTGCAAAGGAACGCGGATTCCGCATCCAGGAGCACTCGCTTTACCTCTACGCCGACTGTCTCAAGGACAAGTGCCCGCACAAGGTTTAGGTTTACTGCACCCCCAGCATCTCCGCAGCGTGCTGCCGGGTCGTATCGGTGATCGTCACGCCACCCAGCATGCGTGCCACCTCCTCGATGCGCTGTGACGGCTCCAGCACCGCGATCCGGCTCACCACCTGACCATCGCATGCATCCTTGCTCACCTGCCAGTGCTGACGACCGAGCGCTGCGACCTGGGGCAGATGGGTGATACACAGTACCTGGCGTTCGCCCCCCAGTCCCTGCAGCATCTTCCCTACGACTTCCGCCACACCACCGCCAATCCCCACATCCACCTCATCGAAAATCAGGGTTGGCACGGCCGCCACTTTGCTGGTCACCACCTGAATCGCCAGACTGATGCGTGACAATTCGCCGCCTGAAGCCACCTTCACCAGGGGCCTGGGTGCCAGACTGGCATGCGAGCTCACCAGAAATTCCACCTGTTCCAGGCCATGCATATTGCCCTCTGCCAGCGCATGAAGCGCGACCTCAAAGCGGCCGCCGGCCATTGCCAGCGCCTGCATCGCCTCGCTCACTTTCAATCCCAGCTCCTGCGCCATCCGCTTCCGGGATGCGCTCAGCGCTTGGGCCTGGGTCAAATAGGCCGCCTGTGCCCCGGCTTCCTGGCGCTGCAAGGCATCTGCAGAGCCAAGCTGCTGCAATTCACTCAACCGGGCCGAACCCTCCCTTAATAACTGAGGAAGTTGCTCGGCCGCGACCCGGTACTTGCGCGCCATGTCATGCACCTGCTCCAGACGCTGCTCGGTCTGACGCAGCCGATCCGGGTCCATATCGAGGCGCTGCAGATAGTGTCGCAAGCCATAGGCCGCCTCCTGCATCTGCGCAGCAACCGAATCCAGAATCGCCAGGGGCTCGCCAAGACCAGGATCAAACTCCACCACCTTGTTGATCCGCCCGATCAGGCCATTAAGCTGGGACAACATGGCCTGATCCCCCTCTGCAAGCAGCTCCACCGCATATTGAGCATTTTCCAGCAGGCTCGCGGCATGGGCGAGACGGGCATGTTCCGCCTGCAACTCCAGCCACTCCTCCGGTCCGAGATCAAGCGCCTGCAGTTCGCGCACCTGCCACTCGAGCTGCTCCAGCTCAGCCGCAGCCGCAGCCGAATCCTTCTCCCACGCCTGCCAGCGGCTACGCAACCCCTGCCATTCACGATAATAACGGCCCACTTCACGCGCCTGATCCCCCAGCCCGGCGTAACCGTCGAGCAGTTCGCGCTGTGCCGAGGGTTTGAGCAGGGACTGATGCGCATGCTGGCCATGGATATCGACCAGATACTCCCCTGCCTCGCGTAGCTGTTGCAGGGTCACGGCACTGCCATTGATAAAAGAACGTGAGCGCCCACTCGCATCAATAACGCGACGCATCAGGCATAAGCCGGCATCGTCCACCAGGCCATTTTCGTCCAGCCACGCCTGGAGTGCGGGGATTTTTGTGCAATCGAACTCCGCCGACAATTCAGCCCGCTGACAATCTGCCCGCACCACTCCGGCATCCGCCCGCTCTCCCAGCACCAGCGCCAGCGCATCGATCAGAATCGACTTTCCCGCGCCGGTTTCACCCGTAAGCACGGTGAAACCGTGCAGGAATTCCAGATCCAGCCGATCGACAATGACAAAATCGCGAATGCTCAGGGAAAGCAGCATCTAAAGCTTCTCGCCCCAGCGCAGCTTCTGGCGCAAAGTATCGTAATAACTGTGCCCAAGAGGATGAAGCAGACGGACATTGTTTTCGGAGCGCCGCGCCACCACCCAGTCATTCTGCTGCAAGTCCATGTGGCTCTGACCATCGAAGTGAACACTGGCATCGACCGCGTGCAGCACCAGAATTTCCACCACGCTGTGGCTATTGATCGCAATCGGCCGGTTGCTCAGGGTATGCGGACAGATCGGCACCAGCGCCATCGCCTCCAGCGTGGGATGCAGGATGGGGCCGCCGGCCGACAGGGCATAAGCCGTCGACCCGGTAGGCGTAGCTACCACCAGGCCATCAGAACGCTGGCTATAGACAAACTGCCCATCGATGAAGACTTCCAGTTCGATCAGGCGTCCTGACATGCCCTTGCTTACCACCACATCATTGAAGGCGTAGGCCTCTGAAATGATCTGCCCCTGGCGGCGCACGGCAGTCTGAAGCAGGAAACGCTCCTCGGGCGCGTATTCTCCCGCGAGGATTTCGTCTATAGTCTCCAGCATATGCTCAATGGAAACATCGGTCAGAAAACCCAGACGCCCCTGGTTCACGCCCACCAGAGGCACGTTGAACTCGATCAGCTCGCGTGCCACATTCAGCATCGTGCCATCCCCCCCCATGACCACGGCAAGATCGGCGCGTGCGCCGATTTCCGTCATGCTCACTGCCTCATAGGGAACAGAACCGATGCGCTCCGCAGTCTGTTGCGCCAGCAGCACTTCAAGATTGCGCTGCTTGAGGAACGAGGCCAGCCGCAACAACGGCTCGCCGAGCTCGGCACTATTGTATTTGCCAATCAGGGCAACGGTTTGGAAGGGCGTTTTCATGACTCGAATTATAGCCTTGCCCGGAAGTTAAGGTCATCAGTAAAATGGAACGATGATTAACGAACGCGCACAACTCCTGCTCAAGACCCTGATCGAACGCTATATCGCTGAAGGTCAGCCTGTCGGCTCGCGCACTTTGTCCAAATATTCCGGCCTCGACCTTTCCGCCGCCACCATCCGCAACGCCATGGCGGATCTGGAAGAAATGGGCTTCATCATCAGCCCGCACACTTCTGCAGGAAGAATTCCGACGCCGCGCGGGTACCGCTTCTTCGTCGACACCCTGCTCAAAATACAGCCGCTCGACGCGGCCCAGATGCACCAGCTTGAAAACCAGTTGCATCCGGCTGACAGGCAGCAGCTTATTGCCTCTGCTTCGCGACTGCTATCGGACCTGACCCAGTTCGCGGGCATCGTGATGACGCCAAAACGCCACTCGCCAGCCTTCCGCCATCTTGAGTTTCTGCCGCTATCGGAAAAACGCATCCTGCTCATCATCGTCACCACCGACGACAACGTGCAGAACCGTATTCTCCTGACAGACAAAGCCTATACCGCAGGAGAACTGACCCAGGCCGCCAATTTTTTCAATCAGAATTACGCCGGCCACACCCTGGAAGACGCGCGAACCCGCATGCAGGAGGAACTTAAACGCCTGCACATCAACATGACCGCACTCATGTCCGCCGCTCTCGACGCCAGCAGCCAGGCACTGCAGCCCAGCGAAGGTTACGTTCTGTCAGGCGAAAAAAACCTGCTGCATGTCGATGACCTGTCTTCCAACATGACATCACTGCGCAAGCTGTTCGATGCCTTCGAGCAGAAAACCACGCTGATCCAGTTGCTGGATGTCAGCCAGGGCGCCCAGGGTGTGCAAATCTTCATCGGCGGCGAATCCGGCCACGTCCCGCTCGATGAATGCAGCGTCGTTACTGCACCTTACGAAGTGGATGGGCAGGTCGTCGGTACCCTGGGCGTCATCGGCCCGACCCGAATGGCCTACGAACGCGTCATTCCGATCGTGGATGTCACCGCCAAGCTGCTGGGCAGCGCGCTTTCTTATCACTGAAAAAAATAATGCCCTTCCTCGCCGAACCGCCTCACACACACGGAATTCCATCCAGAACCGGCATCCTGCTGATCAACCTCGGCACCCCGGAGGCCCCTACCCGGCAGGCGCTGCGTCCCTACCTCAAGCAATTTCTCAGCGACCCGCGCGTGGTCGAGATCCCGCGCTGGCTGTGGTGGCTGATACTTAACGGCGTGATCCTTAACACCCGTCCCGGCAAATCGGCACAGAAATATGCCCAGATCTGGACCCCGGAAGGTTCGCCTCTGCTTGCACACACTCGCAAGCAGGCGAAGATGCTGCAAGGCTATCTGGGTGAGCGCACGCAGGTGCCGCTGGTGGTGGAATATGCGATGCGTTACGGCAACCCGTCCGTGCCATCGGCAATCGCCTCGCTGCGCAAACAGGGCTGCGAGCGCATCCTTGCCCTGCCGCTCTATCCGCAGTATGCGGCGAGCAGCACCGCATCGGCGCTGGATGCGGTATTCCAGACCCTGCTGCAGAGCCGCAACATGCCGGAACTGCGCACCGTACGACACTACCACGACCACCCCGGCTATATACAAGCTCTCGCCAACAGCGTGCGCGAGCACTGGCAACAGCATGGCCGCCCGGACCAGCTGATCATGAGTTTTCACGGCGTGCCCCGTTACACACTGGACAAGGGCGACCCCTACCACTGCGAATGTCACAAGACCGGGCGCCTGCTGGCGGAGGCGCTGGGCCTCAAGCCCGACAACTTCCAGATCACGTTCCAGTCACGTTTCGGGCGCGCCGAATGGGTTCAGCCCTACACCGCACCCACCCTGAAAATGTTGGGTAAAAAAGGCGTCAAACGGGTGGACGTGATCTGCCCCGGCTTTGCAGCCGACTGCCTGGAGACCCTGGAAGAAATCGCCATGGAATGCAAAGCGGACTTCCTCCGTGCCGGCGGCCAGGAATTCCACTACATTCCCTGCCTCAACGAGCGTGACGACTGGTTACGCGCCTTGTGCGACATCACCCTCAACCACCTGCAGGGCTGGCTGCAGGAAACACCCGATCCCGCATCCGGGGAGGAAAGCAAGGCACGGGCAATGGCCATGGGCGCAAAGAATTAAGCGCTCAAGTTCTGCTCCAACTTGCCGTTGAAACCAGGGCAAGCTTCCCCATCCAACAATCCCAAAAAAAGCAGGAGACTTGCGTCTTTCTTTAATTAGGGATTGATCATGAAAATCGAAAACTCGGATATCTTGTTGTCCAGCCAGCACCTCAGCGTGGAAAGGCATTCGCTGCGCGAGTCGCTACGCGCCTGGATCAGCGCGGAACGCCCGGACTCCGATGGGCACAACAGACTCAAAAACCGCCCGCTGGCGGACACGGTCTCGATTTCTGCTCAAGGCAGGTCGGCGCAGCAACCGGATGCCGTATCGGAACCACAGGATGCGGTTGAAAACGACCCGCGCATGCAATTGCTCATCAGCATGGTGGAAGCCATGACCGGCAAAAAAATTCGCATCCTTTCCTTGAAGGACCTGCAAGCCACCGATGCGCCGCCTACGGAATTACCGCACCCCCCCGATAGCACCAGCAAACCGGCAGCATCGCGACCAGCCGGTTTCAGCGCCGAATACGAACGCCATGAAACCCATTATGAAGCCGAGCAGACCCGCTTCCAGGCCCAGGGCGTGGTCAAAACCGCCGACGGCAGGGAAATCACTTTCAAGCTGCAACTTTCCATGAGCCGCGAACATCTGGAGCAAAACGATGTCAGCGTGCGTCTGGGCGATGCCGCGCGTCAGGCAAAAGACCCGCTGGTGATCAACTTCAATGGCGACACAGCGCAACTGAGCGCCACGAAATTCAGCTTCGACCTCGATTCCGACGGGCATTCCGAACAGATTTCCTTCGTCGCGCCTGGCAGCGGCTTTCTTGCGCTGGACAAAAACCAGGACGGGAAAATCAACAATGGCGGCGAACTGTTCGGCCCAACCAGCGGCAATGGCTTCAGCGAACTGGCTGCCTACGATCAGGATGGCAACCAGTGGATCGACGAAAATGATGCCGTGTATTCGCATCTCGGGATATGGAGCAAAGACGCCCAGGGGAATGACCAGCTAACCAGCCTGAAAGCAGCGGGGGTGGGCGCATTATATCTGGGTAGCGCCGCCACCGAATTCAGCCTCAAGAACACGGAAAACCGGCTCGATGGCCAGTTACGCGCCAGCGGTATCTATCTGAACGAAAACGGTTCTGTCGGCACCTTGCAGCAAATCGACCTTGCCATCTAAGATTTCGGACAGCCCTATCAATAAATATTGCCAGCTAGTCTTTCTGTCCCATCCCATTTCTTCTGAATGGCTGATATAGTAAGTGACCTTATTAGGCTTTCCCCTGATCAACACATAAGAGAATCCCTGAGTATGTCCGGCTCAAGCATTGGCAAAATCAAAAATCTGAAAATCTGGGTCCGTCTGGTGGGCGTGATCTGGCTGATGCTGGGTCTGGCCTGGGGAGGCGTGATCATCTGGGCTTCGAATGCACAGCGCGCAACCGCCATTGAAGAAGCCAAGGGATTCTCTCTCGCCATACATCAGATGACCATGTCGAGCCTCACCGGCATGATGATTACCGGCACCATTGCGCAACGCGCAGTGTTTCTCGACCAGGTCAAGCAGGCTGACAACGTCACCTCGCTCAAAGTGCTGCGGGGCGAAGCGGTGACCAAACAGTTTGGTCAGGGCAGCGCAGAGGAAAGTGGCGCCGACGAGCTGGAAAAAGAGGTCATGCAAAGTGCAAAGCCCTACTTTCAGGTGCTTCAGGAAAACAGCGGGGACAAGGAAAGCCTGCACGCCGTGATTCCCGTCACTGCCTCGAAGAACTATCTTGGCAAGGATTGCCTGATGTGCCATACCGTACCTGAAGGCACGGTACTTGGCGCAGTCAGCATGAAAATTTCTCTCGACAAGGTCAACCAGTCCGTGGCGGATTTCAGAACCAGGATTTTCTTTGCCGCCGTGTTGATCAGCCTGCCGCTGCTGGCTTTCATCTACTTGTTCATTCGCCATTTCGTTACCCGGCCGCTGGAGGAAATGACCCACGGCCTGCATGACATTGCCGAAGGCGAGGGCGATCTGACGCGCCGCCTGAAGGTACGCAGCACGGACGAAATCGGCGAGGCCTCCGGTTTGTTCAACCAGGTGATGGAAAAATTCAGCCACCTGGTTCGCGAAGTCAACCACTCCGCGCATCAGGTATCAGCAGCAGCGAGTCAACTCGCCCATGGCGCGCAGCAGGTCGCCGACGGCTCCGCGCAGCAACGCGACAAATCCGCGGCCACGGCCGCCGCCGTGGAGGAAATGGCGTCCAGCATCTCCACCGTGGCGCAAAGCACGGATGAAGTGCAGCACCTCTCCGAACAAAGCCTTGAACGTTCGCACCGGGGCAATGAAAGCATTTCCGAGCTGGTGGGCGAGATCGACCAGGTAGAATCCGCAGTCAAGGAAATTGCTGCCGCAGTGAACGAATTTACCCGCAGCACCGCTTCCATTCATACCATGACCCGGCAGGTCAAAGACATTGCCGAACAGACCAACCTGCTCGCGCTCAACGCCGCGATCGAGGCTGCCCGGGCCGGAGAGCAGGGACGCGGCTTTGCCGTGGTCGCCGATGAAGTGAGAAAACTTGCGGAAAAATCCGCGCATTCAGCCAGCCAGATCGACGCTGTCACCCAGTCCCTTGCCCAGCAGTCCGTCGTGGTCGACCAGGCAATCGAAAGAGGGATGTCCCACCTGCTTTCCAGCCAGGATTCGATGGAGACCGTGGCCGTCGTTCTGTCTGAAGCCAATAGCTCAGTCAACGAGGTCGGCAGCAAGGTCGCCGATGTGGCGGTCATTGCGGAACGCCAGCGCACTGCCAGCAGCGAGGTCGCCGCCAATGTCGAGGCGATCGCCGCCATGGCCGCAGAAAACAGCCTGGCAGTGGGCCAGACGGCCAACGCAGCGCAACATCTGGAGCAGCTGGCTGAATCTTTGCAAAATACGGTTAGCCGATTCAAGGTTTGAACGCGTGACACTCTCTGCGCAAGACGCCTCACTGCATGACGACGGATTGCGGATCGAGGCCATCACCGCCAACGTTCCGGCCCTGGTGTTCCAGCTACAGCAAGATGCCGACGGCGGCCTCAAATCACTGTTCACCAGCAAGGCAGTAAAAGCCGTATGCAGCGAACCGGATCCGGATTCCGATATTCCCTGGCTCCCCTGCATCAGCAACCTGCATCCTGACGACCGGACGTCCTTCTTCGATGCGATGCGGCTTTCCGCCCAGAAACAGACCCACTGGAACTGGGAAGGCCGGGTCATCGTGCCTCCGGGCGATATCAAATGGATCAACCTGCGTGCCGTACCCCGCACCGTGACGGACGGTTCCACTCTCTGGGACGGCATTATTCTCAACATCACCCTTTCCAAACAGCGTGAGGATGAAAGCCTGCATGCACGGGAATTGCTGGAGAAACTTTCCGGTCACGTACAAAGCGCACGGGAGGACGAGCGCACCAAGATCGCGCGGGAAATTCACGACGAACTGGGCGGCATCCTCAGCACGCTGAAGATGGATCTCGGCTGGCTGGCCAAGCGCATGCACGATCAGGCACTACTGGAACGCACGCAAGCCATGTCGCAACTGACCATGGAAGCGCTGCACACCGCACGGCGCATTGCCGCAGACCTGCGCCCAGCCGCGCTGGACAACCTGGGTCTGGTTGCAGCCATGGAGGAACATGCGGCAACGCTGCTTGGGCAACGGGGGATCGCCTACAGCCTCATCCCGCCGCAACAGGAAGTCGAACTGGACGACCAGCGCGCCACCACCATTTTCCGCATTTTCCAGGAATCACTTACCAACGTCGTGCGCCATGCAGCAGCGACCTCCGTGACCATTGAACTCATGCCGACCACGGATGCCCTGGGTATCATCATCAGCGACAATGGCAGCGGCATGGATACGGACCGTATACCCTCCTTCCAGTCCTACGGCATCCTCGGCATGCAGGAACGCGCCAAGCAACTGGGGGGCAAGCTGAACATTCATAGCACGCCAGGCCATGGCACTACCGTCCACCTTCAGCTCCCCCCTGCATCGGCTGAGAATAGCCCGCCATGATCAAAATCCTCATCGCGGATGATCACAATATTTTTCGCGAGGGCCTGAAGCGCATCTTTGCCGATACCGCCGACATCGAAGTCGGCGACGAGGCGAGCAGCGGCCACGAAGCACTCGAACAAATGCGAAGCAGGCACTGGGATGTCGTTCTGCTGGACATCAACCTGCCAGGCAAATCCGGGCTGGACGTGCTGAAACAGATCAAGACGGAAAAACCCGATCTGCCTGTATTGATTCTCAGCATGCATCCTGAGGAACAATACGCGGTAAGGGCCATCAAGCTCGGCGCGTCCGGCTACCTCTCGAAGGATACCGACGCCGACGAACTGCTCATCGCCATTCGCAAAGCCGCCGCAGGTGGCAGGTACGCCAGCCGCACGCTGGCGGACCACCTGCTGCATTCGCTTTACAGCAACGGGCAACAACTGCACACCCTGCTATCGGATCGGGAACATCTTGTCTTCCGCCAGATCGTGGCGGGCAAATCGCTGACCGAAATTGCCCAGGAACTCTCCCTCAGCATCAAGACCATCAGCACTTATCGCGCACGCCTTCTGGAAAAAATGGGCATGACGAATAATGCTGAATTGATTCGCCATGCCCTTGAGCACCAGCTTTTTGACTAAAGAGCCATTTCAGTGTGACCCGAGCAATGCAAGACTATTCCTACAGCCTGGCCGACAAACCTTACAGCGCTTTCAGACTGCGCTGGCAGCGCTGACAGAAATTAACAGCTATCCTTGCGTTCGGGACAATCCCATCCGTTTATCGAGCAACACTGATGCAATTTCAAAACAATACTGCCGCCTGCATTAAAGACCTGCCAGAACAGCCGCCAGATCTGGATCTGCCAAGCGCGCCGGCGTTCCTGGATGCGTTGACCGGGCTGCCCAACTATACGCTATTCAGAAACCAGCTCGACCTGTGCCTGTCACGCGCCGAACACAAGTCACAAAACATGGCCCTTGTAATCATCGGGCTTGATCGCTTCAAACAGGTCAACGATACCTATGGTTATGCTGCCGGAGACCTGGTGCTTCAGGCCAGTTCCAGGCGTCTTGCAAAATTCCAGGCAGAAAGTTGCGCGCTCGCACGCCTTGGCGGCGATACTTTTGCCCTGGCGGTGGGCAACTCGGATAACGGACAGGCAATCACCGCTCTGGCAGAACAGATCAAACAAAGTCTTTCCACCCCTTTCCTGATCGAAGGCGAGGAAGCCTTCATCACCGTCAGCATCGGCATCAGTCACTACCCCAGCCAGGGGAAAACCGTCTGTGAGCTGATCGCAAATGCCAAGACCGCAATGGATCAGATCAAGGACCACGGGCGCGACAGCCATCTGTTTTTCGATCCGGAACATCACCAGAGCCGCCGCTCGACACGCCGCGCCTTACTGGAACAGGCCCTGCACCACGCACTGAAAAAAGAGCAACTGATATTGCACTACCAGCCACAAATCGACCTCGACAGCGGAGAAATGCGCGGCGTTGAAGCCCTGCTGCGCTGGGAGCATCCAGAACTGGGCACAATTTCTCCGGCAGAATTCATTCCGCTGGCTGAGGAAATTGGTCTTATCCACCCCATCAGCGAATGGGTGCTGCATCGTGCCTGCGCCCAGAACAGCGCCTGGCACAAACAGGGACACAACGACCTGCGCATGGCAGTCAATCTATCTGCACAGCAGTTCAGCAAGCCAGGTCTCGACCGGCTGGTTCATGAAGCGCTTGCGGAAAGCGGCCTGGCGCCACGCTGGCTGGAACTGGAACTGACCGAAACCATTGCCCTGCACGATATCGACGCTGCCATCGAGACCCTGAAGATCCTCAAGAACATGGGCGTCAGACTTGCTATCGACGACTTCGGCACCGGCTATTCTTCCCTCACCTACCTCAGGCACTTCCCGATCCACAGCATCAAGATCGACCGATCTTTTATAGGCGGCATCACCACAAATTCCAGCGATGCGGCCATCACTCGCGGCGTGATCGCCATGGCGCAAAATCTTGGTGTCAGGGTCGTAGCGGAAGGCGTCGAAAACGAAAAACAACTCATTTTTCTGCGCTCCTATCAGTGCCATGAAGTGCAGGGTTATTACTTTTTCCCTCCGATGCCGGCAAAAAACATTGGCCATATCCTCCTGCGCCAGAGGGAAACAGCCGCCCCAAGCACCTGCTGGAGCAGCCAGATTCCACTTGAGTTTCCCGCGGGAAACCTTTAAATGCCAGGTTTCAGCATAAAGAAAGTCCTGTTGCTGCTATTTCTGTTCGGCAACGGCGCAGGCATGCTGGTTTCCGGTATCGGCTACTGGAGCATGGAGCAATCGCGTCAGCACATCACCTGGATAGAAAAAAACAGTCTTCTTCAGATCAACCTGATGGCAAAGATCCACCAAAGCCTGAATACCATGCAAATCCAGCAGGAAAGTCCACGCCGGAATCAGAACAAGTCGGGCCAAATGGCCTATCTGGCCACTAAAACCAAAGAGGATCTTGCCGAACTGCAGCGCAATTGTCAGTGTCCCAGAAACCGCGGCATCATGACTGAAATACAGCGGACCTACGCGGAACTGCTAACCATGCAGAGCGTCCTCCAGCAACAGGAGGAAACCGACCCCAAAAATGCGCCGGAGCGCTTTCAGGAACAGGGACGCCCCCTGTACCAGCAGATGAAGACCCTGCTTGACGATGCTGCGAGCAACCTGATGTTTCGCACCGATCAGGTTTATCAGGAAAGCATGGCCAATCATCATCGCAGCAAACTGATTCTGCTGTTTGCCGTGATATTTGCCGGCCTGTTTTTTACGGTAGTCACCATTTTTGCCTGGCGCTTCGTGTCCAGCAGGGAAAAGCTGGATGCCGGGTTCTTGCGTGAGCAAAAAAAATATCAGGCTTTGTTCGAATCCTCCAATGATGCGATCCTGGTGCTGGACTCACGTGGCTTCGTAAACTGCAATCCGGCGGCACTGATCATGTTTCATCTTCCCTCTGTCGTCTTGTTTCGCTCACTCTCTTTCAGCGACATCAGCGCACCAAAGCAGACTGGCGGCAGGCCAACCGATAGCGAAATCCAGCACCGCATCGAACTTGCCGGCATTAATCAGACACAGCATTTCGAGTGGCTGTTCAAACGCCACAACGGTGATATTTTCCCAGCTGATACCGTGATGGGCGCCGCGCAGCTGGATGGAGAAACCCTGATACAGCTCACCATCCACGACATCACCCAGCAGAAGAAGGACGAACTCTCCCTGCGCCTTGCCGCCGAGGTTTTCGAAAACTCGCTCGATGGCATCATCATTACCAATGGCGAGGGGAAAATCCTCACCGTCAACCGGGTATTCAGCGAAGTCACGGGATATAGCCGTGATGAGGTGCTGGGCCGGGACCCCAGCCTTCTTCAGTCGGGTAAGCATGACAGCGATTTTTACATGGATTTCTGGCATTCCCTGGCAACCACCGGACAATGGCAGGGCGAGATCTGGAACAGGCGCAAAAACGGCGAGATCTACGCCGAGTGGATGAACGTTTCCAGTGTCAAGAGCGAAGATGGCGACACCCTGCACTACATCAGCGTATTCAGCGACATTACCGAGCGCAAACGGTCCGAAGACAAAATCATCCACCAGGCCTATCACGACGCGCTCACCAACCTGCCCAACCGGGTGCTTTTCAAGGACCGGCTGGAACAGGCGCTGGCCTTCGCGCAACGCCTCCACCATCAGAATGTGGCAGTGCTGTTCATGGATCTCGACCGCTTCAAGTTTATCAACGACACCCTGGGGCACGATGCCGGCGATCACCTTCTGCAGGAAGTCGCCAAACGCCTGCGCAAATGCGTACGCGCAACCGACACTGTCGCTCGCCTCGGCGGTGACGAATTCACCATCCTGCTACCCGAGGTGGATCACGCTGACGAAGCCATACTGGTCGCCTCCAAGGTACTGGAAAGCATGAAGCACCCTTTCATCCTTTCCGAACAGGAGATTTTTGTCACAGTCAGCATCGGCATCAGCATATACCCCAATGATGGCGAAAATGTAGGCACCCTGATGAAGAACGCCGATACGGCGATGTACCACGTCAAGGGCCAGGGGCGTGCCGGCTTTCATTTATACACCAACGACCTGTCGCTGCAGACCATGCGCCGCCTGGAATTGCAGAATCAGCTCTACAATGCGCTGGATCGCAACGAATTCATTCTCCACTACCAGATCCAGACCAATATCGTCACTGGAGAAATCATAGGTGTCGAGGCCCTGATCCGCTGGCAACACCCCACGCTGGGTCTGGTTCCGCCCATCGAATTCATCCCGGTGGCGGAAGAGACCGGCCTGATCCAGCCAATAGGCGCATGGGTGCTGGAAGAAGCCTGCTGCCAGGCCAGGAACTGGCTTGACATGGGGTTCCCGCTGCAGGTCGCAGTCAATCTCTCCGGGCGCCAGTTCCACAAGAAGGACCTTACTGGTCTGGTAACCCGCACCCTGCACCTGTGCGGACTGCCTCCGGAGTTTCTGGAACTGGAAATCACTGAAAGTGTGGCGATGGAAAATACCGATCACTCCATGCACACCTTGCAATCCATCACCCAGATCGGCGTGCAGACTGCGATCGACGATTTTGGCACAGGCTATTCCTCTCTCAGCCAGCTCAAGAAAATGCCGCTGCATACGCTGAAAATCGACCGTTCCTTTATCAAGGACCTGATGACCGACAGCGACGACTCGGCCATTGTCACTGCCATCATCACCATGGCGCACAACCTGGGTCTCAAGGTGATTGCCGAAGGCGTCGAAACGGCACAACAGCTTCAGCGCCTGCACGAACTGGGCTGCGACCGCGCTCAGGGGTTTTTTCTTGGCCGGCCCGTGCCGCCCGATGAAATCACGGCTTTGCTGAAACCTGAAAACGGGCATTAAACAGCAGGGGGCGGAAAAATCCGCCCTGAAACATAACCCCAAGTTCCAGCGGGATTTATGTATTGCCTTTCAGACCAGTTTGACCGAACCGGCATTTCCCGAAATCCGCCCCCACTTCCCCGCCTATTTCTTTTATCCCTACGCTTGAAATGGGAAAGTCCGTTCCCATATCGCTCTGAGTTGAACAAGGAGCCCGTTGATGCAAGACGAACAGAACACCCCCGAACTGGAAAAGAAAGACGGCGTCACGCAAACCCCGGATGCCGCCGACTCTGTGGAAACCATGCCGAGCATGGAAGAACTCCTGAAACAGGCCGAACTGGCCGCTCAGGAACACCACGATGCCTGGCTGCGCGCCAAGGCCGATGCCGAGAACATTCGCAAGCGCTCACAGGCCGATGTCGCCAATGCGCACAAATATGCCGTGGAAAATTTCTCCAATGAACTACTGGCTGTGAAAGACAGCCTCGAAGCTGCGCTGGCGGTGGAGACTGCCACTCTGGATAGCCTCAAGAGCGGCGTCGAACTGACCCTCAAGCAACTGGTATCGGCCTTCGAAAAATCCAGCATCGCCGAACTCAATCCGGCCGGAGAGAAATTCGATCCGCACAAACACCAGGCCATCAGCATGGTGGACAGCGATGCCGAACCCAACACGGTGGTCACGGTATTGCAGAAAGGCTACCAGTTGCATGACCGCATCCTGCGCCCGGCGCTGGTGATGGTCGCAAAAGGTCGCGAAGCCTGAAGCGAATAAGCCGCTTGAAAGCCGCACACTCAACCCCACTTTAGCAGCAAGGGTTTTTCAGACCCGCTCAATTTAATGAATCTTGCTTACAAGGAATAATCATGGGAAAAATCATCGGTATTGACCTGGGCACCACCAACTCCTGCGTATCCGTCATGGAAGGCGGCCAGCCCAAGGTGATCGAAAACTCCGAAGGCACGCGCACCACGCCCTCAATAGTCGCTTACGCCGAAGACGGCGAGATCCTGTCCGGCGCACCGGCCAAACGTCAGGCCGTCACCAATCCGAAGAACACCCTGTATGCGGTCAAGCGCCTGATCGGCCGCCGCTTCGATGAAAAAGAAGTGCAGAAAGACATCGGCCTGATGCCTTACAGCATTGTCAAAGCCGACAACGGCGACGCCTGGGTGGAAGTGCGCGGCAAGAAAATGGCCCCGCCGGAAGTTTCCGCACAAGTGCTGCGCAAGATGAAGAAAACCGCCGAAGACTATCTGGGTGAAGAAGTCACTGAAGCCGTCATCACCGTACCGGCCTATTTCAACGACAGCCAGCGTCAGGCCACCAAGGACGCAGGCCGCATCGCCGGTCTGGAAGTCAAGCGCATCATCAACGAACCAACTGCGGCAGCGCTGGCTTTCGGCATGGACAAGAAGGAAGGCGACCGCAAGATCGCCGTGTATGACCTGGGCGGTGGTACTTTCGACATCTCTATCATCGAGATCGCGGAAATCGACGGCGAACACCAGTTTGAAGTGCTGTCCACCAACGGCGACACCTTCCTCGGCGGCGAAGACTTCGACAACCGCGTCATCGACTATCTGGCCGACGAATTCAAGAAAGAACAGGGCATCGACCTGCGCAACGACCTGCTGGCCAAGCAGCGCCTGAAGGAAGCCGCCGAAAAGGCCAAGATCGAGCTTTCCTCCAGCCAGCAGACCGAAGTCAACCTGCCCTACATTACGGCTGACGCGAGCGGTCCGAAGCACCTGGTGGTCAAGATCACCCGGGCGAAATTCGAATCGCTGGTGGAAGACCTGATCGAGCGCACCATCGCTCCCTGCAAGCAGGCCATCAAGGATGCCGGCGTCAAGATCACCGACATCGAGGACATCATCCTGGTCGGCGGCCAGAGCCGCATGCCGCTGGTGCAGGAGAAGGTCAAGGCATTCTTCGGCAAGGAGCCGCGCAAGGACGTGAACCCGGACGAAGCCGTGGCGGTTGGCGCCTCTATCCAGGGCGGCGTGCTGCAGGGCGAAGTCAAGGACGTACTGCTGCTCGACGTGACCCCGCTGTCGCTGGGCATTGAGACCATGGGCGGCGTGATGACCAAGCTGATCCAGAAAAACACCACCATCCCGACCAAGGCATCGCAGGTATTCTCCACTGCCGACGACAACCAGAACGCCGTGACCATCCATGTGTTGCAAGGCGAGCGCGACGTGGCTTCGGGCAACAAGAGCCTGGGCCAGTTCAACCTTTCCGACATTCCGCCGGCACCGCGCGGCATGCCGCAGATCGAAGTCACCTTCGACATCGACGCCAACGGTATTTTGCACGTTTCCGCCAAGGACAAGGCCACTGGCAAGGAAAACAAGATCAAGATCCAGGCCAGCTCCGGCCTTTCCGACGAGGAAATCCGCCGCATGGAGCAGGACGCCGAGGCCCACGCCGAAGACGACCGCAAGACCGTGGAACTGGTCAACACCCGTAACCAGTGCGATTCCATGATTCACTCGGTGAAGAAATCGCTGGGCGAATACGGCGACAAAATTAGCGCCGACGAGAAATCCGCCATCGAAGCCGCCTTGAAAGATGCCGAAGAAGCCCTCAAGGGCAACGACAAGGACACCATCGAAGCCAAGACCAAGACCCTCGCCGAAGCCTCGCACAAACTGGCCGAAAAGATGTACGCCGAACAGCAACCGGGCCAGGCAGCGGGTGGCGGCGAGCACAAGGCTGAAGACGACAACGTGGTGGATGCCGAGTTCGAAGAAGTCAAGGACGAGAAGAAGTGAAGCGTGAAAAGTGAAAGGTGAAGCGTGAGACGGAATCACAAAGACCTGCGTGCCTGGCAATCAACCATGCAACTGGTCGAAATGGTTTACCGTCTCACGGCCACTTTTCCAAAGGAGGAAATCTATGGACTTTCTTCCCAGATGCGTCGCGCCGCTGTTTCAGTTCCATCCAACATCGCTGAAGGTGCTGCAAGACAGAGCACAAAAGACCTGACACGTTTTCTGGTGATTGCAAGCGGTTCCTTGGCAGAACTGGACACACAACTTGAATTGTCGCCAAACCTTGGCTATTGCCAGGACACTTCGGCGGTGCAACTCAAGATTGATGAAGTTTCCGCCCTGACCCATGCGCTCATGAAATCACTCAAGGAACGAGAATGATGCCCCACATTTCACCTTTCACACTTCACACTTCACCCCAAAAATGAGCAAACGCGACTATTACGAAGTCCTTGGTGTCAATCGCGACGCCTCGGATGATGAAATCAAGAAAGCCTACCGCAAGCTGGCGATGAAGCACCATCCGGACCGCAATCCGGACAATCCCAAGGCAGAAGAGCATTTCAAGGAAGCCAAGGAAGCCTACGAGATCCTCTCCGACAGCGGCAAGCGCGGCGCTTACGACCAATACGGCCATGCCGGGGTCGACCCGCAAGCTGGCATGGGTGGCGCTGGCGGTGCGGGCATGGGCGGGTTTGCCGATGCCTTCGGCGACATCTTTGGCGACATCTTCGGCGGTGGCGGCGGACGCGGCGGGCGTTCCAGCGTCTATCGTGGCGCGGACCTGCGCTACAACCTGGAAATCTCGCTGGAAGACGCGGCACGGGGCGCAGAAACCAAGATTCGCATCCCCACCATGGAAAAGTGCGAAACCTGCAACGGCTCCGGTGCCAAGCCCGGCACCCAGCCGACCACCTGCACCACCTGCGGCGGCCACGGTCAGGTCAGGATGCAACAGGGCTTCTTCTCCATCCAGCAAACCTGCCCGCGCTGCCACGGCAGCGGCAAAATGGTGCAAAGCCCCTGCGGCACCTGCCAGGGCTCCGGCCGCGTCAAGCAACACAAGACGCTGGTAGTCAAGATTCCATCCGGCGTGGACGAAGGCGACCGCATCCGTCTCTCCGGCGAAGGTGAAGACGGCGTCAACGGCGGCCCGCCGGGCGACCTCTACGTCGTCATCCAGATCAAGGCGCATGGCGTGTTCCAGCGCGATCACGACGACCTGCACTGCGAAATGCCGATCAGCTTCACCGTCGCCGCACTGGGCGGAGAAATCGACATCCCCACCCTGGACGGCCACGCCAAGATCAAGATCCCTGCCGAAACCCAGAGCGGCAAGGTTTTCCGCCTGCGCGGCAAGGGCATCAAGGGCGTGCGCAGCCAGCACCACGGCGACCTGATGTGCCATGTCATCGTGGAAACCCCGGTCAGCCTGACTGAACGGCAAAAGGAACTGCTGCGCGAACTCGAAACCCTCAACCAGGCCGACGGCGACCGCCACAACCCGCGCGCGAAATCGTGGATGGACAAGGTCAAGGCATTCTTTGGACCTTAATTCCGTCATAGCCCGGCCTCTTTCTGCCTACGGGCGCATGGGGTACGCGCCTTTTCTCTCCCCCTGACAAGGGGGTGAAGAAAACGGTCATGGCGCAAATCATCATCAGGGGTGGCTCTCACCATGACCGTTCGTCGAGCTATTACTGATCCGGACTGCCGGCCCATGGATTGAAGGTTCTTACGCCCGTCGGCTCGAAATCTGCAACATTTCGCGTAACAACCGTCATGCCATGCACCTGCGCTGTCGCAGCGATCAAGGCATCCCGGTCTGCGCGCGGATGGGGCACATGAAATCTTGCACAACACAGCGAAACGGCCGTATCGACCGCCAGCACACGTCCAGAAGCGAAACGGCCGTATCGACCGCCAGCACACGTCCAGAAAAGGTGGGCAGGACGTGACCACCCATCCAGGCACGGAGAACAGAACCTTGTGCCGGATCGCGACGCTCAACCAGAAGTATTCCGGTTTCCAGCTCCAGGATCGTGATAGCCGACAGGAACAGGCTGCCCGGCGACACACTGGCGGCCCAAACTGTTACGTTCCTGTCAGCCTTCGCTTTACGCAACTCGGAAACGACATTGGTATCGAGAATAAACATCAGGATAAATCTGCCGGCCGATAAAGCGCTTTTGCACGTATCGGCTCGAACTCAACATCCTCTACGCCGAGGCATTGCAAGCATATCGATAATGCTTGCCAGCTCGCCAGTCATTTTCTGGTATTCCTCGATAGTCAACAGCACATGCGCAGGACGACCTCGATCCGTAATAAATACAGGGCCATTCCTGGCCGCCTTCTTGGCTTCGCTAGCGTGCTGATTGAATTCACGGCTTGATAGGGTTGTGATTGTCATGCCAACGCCTCCTTAGAGTAGTAACGTTACTACGTTTTTATTGGGCGTGCGCCATTGCAGGCATTGCACCAAGAGCAGCTAAGTGACGCTGAGCGTCACATCCTGACCCCATGCGAACATCATTCAACAAAATAAATTCGCCTGGAGCCCCGGAATCTTCGCGCCGCAAGCGAAAAATCGCGCGCGAACCCCGCTATACCGATGTACAGTCATGGCTGGCACGCATTGTGCTCTAATCTATTTCAAACACTTTCGTGTTTTGTATATTTACCACCCCAGAGGAGAAACACCATGAAAAAAGTACAGCAAGGTTTCACCCTGATCGAACTGATGATCGTTATCGCCATTATCGGCATTCTGGCTGCAGTGGCTATTCCGAGCTACCAGGATTACACCAAGAAAGCGCGTTTCTCTGAAGTGCTGAGCCTGAGCGATGCGCTCAAGGTTGATATCGGCAACTGTATTGCTGACAATAGCAACTCCCGGATTGGCTGCAGCAACGGTGCGCTGGGCGTACCGGCGGCTATGTCTGCAGCAACAGAAAATACTGCTACCCTTACTGTTGCTGATGGCATCATTACTGGCGTTGCCACACCCAAGGCCGATAGCGTAACTTCGATCCTGACCCCAACTCCAGGCGCAACCTCGACCGATCCAATAACTTGGGAAAATTCAGGCACCTGCGAAGCCAAGGGCTGGTGCAAAAAGAAATAAGCAGATATAGTCTGCTAGCAAAAAAAGAGGCGCCTTCGGGCGCCTCTTTTTTTTGTCCGTTCACTCAGGACTGCCCGGCTGCAACACCTTCGCGCAGGGTGGGTCTGATATCCAGCAGCTTCAGCAATTCGCCGTTGCGGGCATCAATGATCGCGGTCATGGTTTCCCGCTTGGTGCTCACCGGCAGGCAGCGCAGTTGTTCAGGGGCGCGCCCTGCTGTAGCCAGATAGCGCTGCAGCACCGCAAGGTCTGCCGGAGCGGGATTCAGATCGGATAAGGGACGCGAGGCCGCAAGCACTTCGACGGTCTTGCCTGCGTAAGGCACATAGTATTTTGGAAAATTCTGGATACCGCCGCCGCCAAAAGCCGCAAAAGCAATTCTCGACTGTTCCTCGGGGTCGGCAGGTGCCTCGGTCGCAACCAGACGCGGGCCGGTCAGGCTCAGGGTGCGGTATTCCTCGGCGCTTCCCTTTGCCAGATCATCGGCTTCGATTTCCGTCGGACTTATCACCGCTAATCGCTCGCCGGTGAACACGGTGAATACCGGCCTGCCCTGATGCATGGCGTAAATGCCGTAGCTCAGGGCACCGAGTTGCAGCGCGGCGATAACAGAGAGATCAAACAGCAGGTGTTTGAGAGTTTTTTTACCGGGATTGAAGACCACCAGCGTTGCCAGCGGACCGATGGCGATATCGACGCCAACGATCAGCAGCGCCAGCTCATTGCCACCCATGCCAAAAAACAGTGGAGGCGGATACCACAGGAACAGCATGACCGCCAGCGTAACGGCGCCGATCAGGGCACTGATGGAAAGGTGCACGCCCGCAGCACGGTAGCGGGAGGCAGACTGGATATCGAACATGGTTAGCTCTCCTGTGAAATTGATTTTCCGGGTATGGCGTTAGCGCAAAATTCCGCTCTGAAGCAACACTCGCAGGCGAAATCTGTCCAGGATTTTACAACCGTTGCCGTCATCATGCATTCAGCCCCCTTCCGAAAAACGGTGCAGAGCGTACCCGTTTAAACACCACAAATCTGCGTCATCCACGAGGATGGTGCACGGCATGCAGTTGTTTCAAGCGTTCCCGCGCCACATGCGTGTAAATCTGCGTTGTGGAAATATCCGAGTGCCCCAGCAGCATCTGCACCACTCTCAGGTCCGCTCCGTGATTGAGCAGGTGGGTGGCGAAGGCATGCCGCAGAGTGTGCGGCGACAAGGTGCAGGCCAGGCCCGCCTCTGCCGCATAGCGTTTGATGAGATGCCAGAATGCCTGGCGTGTCATGGCGCCACCGCGCTGGGTCACGAACACCGCAGTGCAGGGCTTTCCCGCCAGCAAGCCGGCGCGGGCTTCCGCCAGATAGCGCTGCAGCCAGTCCACTGCTTCGGCGCCCAGCGGTACCAGGCGCTCCTTGGAACCCTTGCCCATCACGCGCACCACGCCCATCTCCAGGCTGACCCCCTGCAGCGGCAAGGTCACCAGTTCCGATACGCGCAAGCCGGTGGCATAGAGCGTTTCCAGCATCGCGCGGTCGCGCAGCCCGAGCGGTCGGGTAACATCGGGCGCATTCAGCAGGGCCTCCACATCTGCCTCACTCAGGGATTTGGGCAGAGAGCGCGGCAATTTCGGCATTTCTATCTGCAACGTCGGATCCGCCTGGATTTTTCCCTGACGCAACAGGTAACGGTAAAAACGGCGCAGGCTGGATAACAGGCGGCCGCTTGTCGTTGCCTTGCGGTGCACAGCAAAGCGGTGCGAAAGGTAAGCCAGCAACTCGGCCTGCCCCGCTTCAGGCAGGCTTAACTGGCGCTCTCGTTCGAGCCATGCGGCAAACTGGACCAGATCGCGGCGGTAACTTTCCAGCGTGTTGCGCGCCAGCCCGTCTTCGAGCCACAGCGCATCGCAGAACTCATCCAGCAGGGCGGAGTCGGACATGTTCGTGCTCCAGCAGCCAGCGTTTGATCTGCAGCGGTCCGCCAGCTGCGTGGTTCATGAAACCGCCCAGGCCCGCCTTCGCCAGCACGCGATGGCAGGGAATGATCACCGGAATAGGATTTGCGCCACAAGCCTGGCCGACGGCACGCGGCGCGGAGCCGAGTTGCGTTGCCAGTGAGCCGTAGCTCTCCGTCTTGCCAGCAGTGATTTCCATCAATGCCTGCCATACCCTGCGCTGATAGGGTGTACCAAGAGCTTGAAGCGGAAGATCGAAGCGAAATGCCGGATCGCGGATATAAGCCTGCAACTGGTCGCAGACTTCTTTTGCCAAAGCGTTTTGTGCCGTCAGGGGCGTCGTTGCAGGAGGCAGAAAATCGATTCCCGTCAGGTATTCATCCTCTGTAACGATCCCCAGCACGCCGAAAGGCATGGCCATTTGCGCATGGTAAACCTTCATTCCAGTACCCTCGCCATTCTGGTCAGAATCATTCCGGAACAGGGTAGATCTTCAGCCACACGCGACACCACAAAAAAATGTCGAAAAAATAGGCGCATCGCGCCATTTTAATGTATCCATACAGATTGTGTGATTTCCCTGCTGTCCGGAGCAATCCGGGCAGCAGAAAAACCAGCGGGAAATAACGCTGCCGCTTACTTGCGGTTAGGCAGTTTTTCCTTGATACGTGCGGATTTACCGGAGCGGTCACGCAGGTAGTACAGCTTGGCACGACGTACGTCGCCACGGCGCTTCACTTCAATGCTCGCCACCAGCGGGGAATAAGTCTGGAAAGTACGCTCCACGCCTTCGCCGGAAGAAATCTTGCGCACGATGAAGGAAGAATTCAGGCCACGGTTACGCTTGCCGATCACCACGCCTTCATAGGCCTGCAGACGCTCGCGGTTGCCTTCCTTCACTTTGACCTGCACCACGACGGTGTCGCCAGGAGCGAAGCTGGGAATGGTTTTGCCCAGGCGGGCAATTTCTTCCTGTTCGAGTTGTTCAATCAGATTCATGTTTGCTTCCTTTTATTTTACGGTGTCTTGTTCCTGCTGATACTCAGTCAGCAGCCGAGACTCCTCTTTGGTCAACTGGCGTTTTGCCAGCAAATCAGGGCGGCGTTGCCAGGTGCGTCCCAGCGCCTGTTTCAGCCGCCACTTCTGTATCAGGGCGTGGTTTCCGGACATCAATACTTCCGGGACACGCTCGCCCTGGTAAACCTCGGGCCGGGTGTAGTGTGGAAAATCCAGCAGGCCATTCACAAAGGAATCCTGCTCGGCCGATTCCGCATCGCCCAGCACCCCCGGCAATTGCCGGATAATGCTGTCCATCAACACCATGGCCGGAAGTTCACCCCCCGAAAGCACATAGTCGCCAATGGAAATTTCTTCATCCACCTGACGCCGCAGAAGGCGTTCATCCACCCCTTCGTAACGCCCGGCGAGTAAAACCAGTCCGCCCGTGCCTACCAGATCCATCACCAGCGCATGATCCAGCAATTTACCCTGCGGCGAAAGGTAAACCACGCGGGGTTTCGTGCCCCCCGCATCGCTTTGCGCCTGACGTGCCGCGGTGATGGCCTGTTCCAGCGGCTCCGCCAGCATCACCATGCCGGGACCGCCGCCATAGGGCCGGTCATCCACCGTACGGTAATTGTTGCTGGTGAAATCACGCGGATTCCACAAGCGCAACTGGTAGCTCGACTGCTCCTGCGCCCGCCGCGTGATGCCGCTTGCGGTCACAGCTTCGAACATCGGCGGAAACAGGGTAATAACGTCGAACTGGTAAGGTGTCACCAATCCAGACCCCAGTCCACCCGGATCGTGCCGGCAGCCAGGTTCACTTCCTGTATCACGTGAGGCACGAAAGGAATCAGCCTCTCCTGCTCTCCCTGCTGCACCACCAGTACGTCATTGGCACCGGTTTCCAGCAGTTCGCTCACCATACCCAAGGCCTGCTGCTCGCTATTGAGCACGCTCAGGCCGATCAGGTCAGCCCAGTAATATTCATTCTCGGCCGGCTCCGGCAGCGCATCACGCGGCACGGCAATTTCACTGCCGCGCAGTGCAGCCGCCGCATCCCGGTCATCGCAGCCTTCCAGATGCACGACCAGCGACTTGCTGTGCACCTCGGAATCCTGAACCCTGACTTCACGCCACTGGCCATTTTTGCCCAGCCACCATGCCGGGTAATCGAGCAGGCTGTCGCTGTATTCGGTGTGTGCGTAAATCTTGACCCAGCCGCGCACTCCGAACGGGACACCAATGTGCCCCATGACAACCAGATTATCAGGCGGCTGCGGCACCTAAAGGTTTTTAGGCTGCGGCGCCTGCGCGCTTGACCAGCTTGGCCACGGCATCGCTCAACTGCGCGCCCTGGCTTTGCCAGTAGGCCACGCGTTCCGAATTGATGCGCATTGCTTCCTGGCCTTCAGGCGCTACGGGGTTGAAAAACCCCACGCGCTCGATGAAACGGCCGTCGCGACGCTCGCGCGAATCAGCCACTACCAGATTATAGAATGGGCGCTTTTTAGCGCCGCCACGGGCGAGTCGAATGATAACCATAGTTTCAGCCTGCTTAAATTCTTGAAAAAGAGCGCGATTTTACGACATTACCGGCACAGATGGCAAGGGCGTTTTCACATGCCGGGAAGCATCCCTTTCATGCCGCGCATCATTTTCGCCATCCCGCCGCCCTTGGAAAACATTTTCATCATTTTCTGGGTTTGCTCGAACTGGCTTAACAAACGATTCACGTCCTGCACCTGAACACCCGCCCCCGCTGCAATACGTCGCTTGCGTGCAGCCTTGATCAGTTCCGGCTTGCGCCGTTCCAGCGGGGTCATGGAGTTGATGATACCTTCCAGGCGATTGACCATTTTGTCGCCCACTTGTGCGTCACCCGCCATTTTTCCCATCTGGCCGGGCAACTTGTCCATCATGGCGGCCATGCCGCCCATTTTTTTCATTTGCTGCATCTGCTGCTTGAAATCCTCGAGATCGAAGCTCTTGCCGGACTTGAGTTTCTTCGCCAGTTTTTGCGCCTCTTCCTGGTCCACGCCGCGCTGCGCATCCTCGATCAGCGACAGCACGTCGCCCATGCCCAGTACGCGGGAGGCCATCCGGTCGGGGTAGAACGCTTCCAGTCCGCCCGACTTCTCGCCCACGCCGACGAACTTGATCGGCTTGCCAGTCACCTGCCGCACCGAAAGCGCCGCGCCGCCACGGGCATCACCGTCCAGCTTGGTCAGAATCACGCCGGTGAGCGGCAACGCCTCGCTGAAAGAACGGGCGGTATTCACCGCATCCTGCCCCTGCATCGCGTCAACCACGAACAGGGTTTCCACCGGATCGAGCGCCGCGTGCAGGCGCTTGATCTCGTCCATCATGGCTTCATCGATCGCCAGACGGCCAGCCGTATCGACAATCACCACATCATGGAAATGCTTGCGCGCGAAATCCACCGCAGCAAGGGCGATCTGCTCCGGCTGCTGTCCGACCTCGGACGGGAAAAAATCTGTCTCAAGCTGCTGCGCCAGGGTTTTCAACTGCTCGATCGCGGCAGGGCGATACACGTCGCAACTGGTCAGCAGGACTTTCTTTTTCATCTGCTCGCGCAGAAATTTCGCCAGTTTGCCGGCAGTAGTGGTTTTACCCGCGCCCTGCAAACCCGCCAGCAAAATCACGGCAGGCGGCCTTGCTGCCAGATCGAGGGTAGCATTGTGCTCGCCCATGAGACGAATCAGTTCTTCATACACCACCTGCACCACCGCCTGCCCCGGCGTGAGGCTGGACAGCACTTCCTGGCCCAGCGCACGCTCCCTGACCTGCGTGATGAAGTCTTTCACCACCGGCAGCGCAACGTCCGCCTCCAGCAAGGCCATGCGCACTTCGCGCAAGGCGTCCTGAATATTGGATTCGGTCAGGCGCGCCTGACCGCGCAGATTTTTGATAACGCCGGAAAGGCGCTGGGAGAGGTTGTCAAACATTTGAATTCCTCAAGCTCTCGTGTTGCCGACGGAAGCGGTTGGTGTAGAATCGGAAAATCGAATTTTATCCTAAACCATGCCGGATTTATTACCTCTTTTCCTGACCGCACTTCTCTATATCGGACTTAGCGCCTATTTCTGGCGTGTGCTCTGGCTGGGGAAGAATGCTGCCGCAGCTCCCCAGTCCTGGGAAAAAGCTGCCATTCTTCTTCCCCTGTTGCTCCACGCCTGGCTGCTGCTGCACTTCGTGATTCAGCCCGACGGGATCAAACTCGGCGTCGGGCATGCCATCTCCGCCATTGCCTGGCTCACGGTGCTGGTGTACTGGCTGGGCAGCCTGCGTAACAATATCGAAGCACTGCAAGGATTCGTGCTGCCGTTTGCCGCACTCAGCCTAGCGGCCCCCCTGCTATTCCCCGCCACCCATACCCTGCTGCATACCGGGCAAGTGTTGTTCAAGGTGCACCTGTTCATCGCCATCCTGGCCTACAGCCTGTTTACCATCGCCGCCATGCATGCGCTTCTGATGGCCGTTGCCGAGCAACATCTGCACTCCAAATCACCTGCGCCCCTGCTACAGAGACTCCCTCCGCTACTCACCATGGAACACCTGTTATTCCGCATCCTGTGGGCCGGCTTCGCCTTGCTCACGCTGACGCTCTTGAGTGGCATGCTGTTTTCGGAGGAGTTATTCGGCAAGGCGCTGCAACTCAGCCATAAAACCATATTTGCACTGATCTCTTGGGGCATTTATGCTGCCCTGCTGGGCGGCCGCCTGCGCTATGGCTGGCGCGGCCGCACTGCCATACGCTGGACACTGAGCGGATTCGTGGCATTGCTGCTGGCCTACATCGGCAGCAAATTCGTTCTCGAAATCCTTCTTGGCCGCTGACTGAATTTTTGATGCCTGGCATTTCAAGACACTTCCTGTTTTTCTTCATATAAGGACTCCGTCCCTTGGACGACACCCCCACCAGCGTGCTGCTTGGCGCACTCGTCGCACTGCTGATTCTTTCGGGATTTTTTTCCATTTCCGAAACCAGCATGATGGCGCTCAACCGTTACCGCCTCAAACATCTTGCCCAGTCCGGCCACCGTGGCGCCAGGCTCGCCACGCAACTACTGGCCAGAACAGACAAGCTGCTCGGCGTAATCCTGCTCGGCAACAACCTGGTCAACGCCGCTGCGGCAACGCTGGTCACCATCATCACGGTCCGCCTGCTCGGCGAAGGGGAGCTTGCCCTGACGATTGGCACATTGACCGTCACTTTCGCCATTCTGGTCTTCAGCGAAATCACGCCAAAAGTCATGGGCGCGGCTTACCCGGAGCGAATTGCATTGCCCTTGAGCTTCGTGCTGACCCCCCTGCTCAAAATCTTTTACCCCATCATATGGTTCGTCAACCTGTTCGTTCAGGGCTTATTGTGGATCCTGCGCCTGAATCCTGGGTCAGCTACCGCCAGCAGCCTGAGCCAGGAGGAGTTGCGCACACTGGTACTGGAGGCCGGGCATTACATCCCGAAAAAACACCAAAGCATTTTGATCAATCTGTTCGAGCTGGAAAACATCACCGTCGACGACGTCATGACGCCGCGCAACCAGATCGAGGCCATCGATATCGATGCGCCAGCGGAAGAAATTCTTCGCCAGCTTTCTACCAGCCATCACACGCGCATCCCGGTTTACCAGGGGCAACTGGACAATATCATCGGCCTGGTCCATGTGCGCAAAGTGCTGCATCAGACCCAGATCGGAGAACTCGACGCAGAGGCGCTGCGCGACATCATGCGCGAACCCTATTTCATTCCCGCCAGCACCGCTGTATTTACCCAACTGCAGCATTTCCAGGAAAACCAGCGTCGCATGGGCATGGTAGTGGACGAGTACGGCGAACTACTCGGACTGGTCAGCCTGGAGGACATTCTGGAAGAAATCGTGGGCGAATTCACAACCCACGCCCCGGCACAAGCTGGCGCTTATCGCCCGCAGGAGGATGGCAGCTGGCTGGTTGACGGAAGCAGCCTGTTACGCGACCTGAATCGCAAGCTTGGCCTGCAATTCCCTCTGGATGGTCCAAAAACCCTGAACGGCCTGATTCTCGAGCACCTCGAAGACATTCCGGAAGCCGGCATCAGCCTGAAAATCAACGGCGTCACGCTGGAAATCATGCAAACCCAGGACCGATCGGTAAAAGGCGTCCGGATATTCCCCCCCGCCGCACCAGATGAGCACTAGCGCTCTGCCTTTACAAAAAAACATGCAGGGGGCATCATTTGATAATCATTTCACTTAATGGGGCAGAGAACTCAAGATGGTCGCAGCGACGGTTCCAACTGGATTAAGCGGTCTGGCTCGTTCCCTTGTGCAAGAGGGGTTGTTGCTGGATGCTGACGCGGATGCCATCCAGGCGCAGGCGGCAATTTCGAAAATCAGCTTCGTCAGCCAGCTGATCCAGAGCAACAAGCTGAATGCACTGCAAATAGCAGAATTTGCCTCTCAGAACTTTGGCTTCCCCTTGCTCGACCTGAGCACCGTTGACGCAGACCATCTCCCCAAAGGCGTGCTGGACCCCTCGATCGTCCAAAGCCGGCGCATTCTCGCCCTTTACCAGCGAGGCACCCATCTTTTCATCGCCACCTCCGACCCCACCAATCTGCAAACGCTCAATGATGTCCGTTTCCAGACCAATCACACCGTCGAACAGGTGGTGGTGGAAGACAACAAGCTTGGCAAACTGATCGAAAAATTCGTCGAATCCAGTGACACCTCGATGAAGACCCTGAATGTCGAGGACATTGGCGATCTCGAATTCACTGACGACGAAACCCTGGCAAAGCAGGATGAAAGCGCCAGCGCAGAAATCGACGACGCCCCGGTGGTCAAGTATCTTCAGAAGATCCTCATGGATGCCATCAACGGCGGGGCTTCAGATATTCACTTCGAGCCCTATGAAAAGTTTTATCGTATTCGCTACCGCACCGACGGTGTGCTATATGAAGTGGCTCAGCCGCCACTTGCCATCAAGGACAAGATTTCTTCACGCATCAAGGTGATTTCCAAGCTGGACATTGCCGAAAAGCGCGTCCCCCAGGACGGGCGGATGAAACTGGTTCTTTCCAAGAACCGTGCCATCGACTTCCGTGTCAGCAGCCTGCCCACGCTATATGGCGAAAAGATCGTGATGCGTATTCTCGATCCTTCCAGCGCCACATTGGGTATTGATGCACTGGGTTACGATCCGGATCAGAAAGAAGCGTTGCTTAACGCCATCGAACGCCCTTATGGCATGGTGCTGGTCACCGGGCCGACCGGTAGCGGCAAGACAGTATCGCTGTACACCTGCCTGAACATTCTCAACAAACCCGGCGTCAACATTTCCACCGCCGAGGACCCGGCCGAAATCAACCTGCCCGGCGTCAACCAGGTCAACGTCAACGACAAGGCGGGGCTGACGTTTGCCGCTGCGCTCAAATCCTTTCTGCGCCAGGACCCTGACGTCATCATGGTGGGTGAGATTCGCGATTTGGAAACGGCGGACATTGCCATCAAGGCAGCACAAACCGGCCACATGGTCCTTTCCACCCTGCATACCAACGACGCACCCGCCACGCTGACGCGGCTCATGAACATGGGCGTGGCGCCTTTCAACATCGCCTCATCGGTGATCATGATCACCGCGCAGCGTTTGGCTCGCCGTTTGTGCAGCTGCAAAAAACCGATCGACATTCCCCGTGAAGCCCTGCTACGCGCCGGTTTTACCGAAGCAGAACTGGATGGCAGCTGGCAGCCTTATGGTCATGTCGGCTGCGAAAAATGCAAGGGATCGGGCTACAAGGGCCGGGTCGGCATCTATCAGGTCATGCCCATCACCGAAGACATGAGCCGCCTCATCATGAAGAATGGCACGGCACATGACATCGCCGACCAGGCCCGTCGTGAAGGCGTGCAGGATTTGCGCCAGGCCGGGCTGCGCAAGGTCCGGAACGGACTGACCTCGCTGGAAGAAGTTGAAGCCGTGACCAACGAATAAGCGTGACCAACGAAACAGGAAAGCACCCATGGCAATCGCAAAAAAAGCAGCCGTAAAAGAATTCAACTTCACTTGGGAAGCCAAGGACAAGAAGGGGAAAATTGTCAAAGGCGACATGGTGGCGGCGAGTGAAACCGTTGTCAGCGCGCAGCTCAGGCGGCAAGGCCTGCTGAATGCCAAGATCAAGAAGCAGCGCTCACGCAGTGGCAAAATCACCGACAAGGACATCACCCTTTTTACCCGCCAGCTCTCCACCATGATGAAAGCCGGCGTGCCGCTGCTGCAGTCGTTCGACATCGTGGGAAAAGGTCACAGCAACCCGGCGGTGCAAAAACTCCTGCTCGACATCAAATCCGACATTTCAACCGGCAGCAGCATGAGCCAGGCTTTCAAGAAATACCCGCTGTATTTCGACGCGCTTTATTGCAACCTGATCAACGCCGGCGAACAGGCAGGTATTCTTGATACCATTCTTGACCGTTTGGCCACCTACAAGGAAAAAATCCAGGCCATCAAGGGAAAAATCAAATCCGCATTGTTTTATCCGATCTCGATTATCGTTGTGGCATTTGTAATTACCGCGGTGATCATGATTTTCGTGGTGCCCGCCTTCAAGGAACTGTTCACCAGCTTTGGCGCCGACCTGCCGGCACCAACCCTGGTTGTGATGAACATATCCGACTTCTTCGTTGCTTACTGGTACCTGATTTTTGGCGCTATCGGCGGCGCATCCTGGTTCTTTTTCTATACCTGGAAACGCTCGCGTGCCATGCAGGAAGTCATGGACCGCCTGTTCCTGAAACTTCCGATTTTTGGCATTGTGATCGAGAAAGCCACCATTGCACGCTGGGCCCGTACCCTGGCGACCATGTTTGCCGCCGGCGTTCCTCTTGTAGAGGCCATGGATTCTGTCGCGGGCGCTTCCGGAAATATCGTTTACTACAACGCCACCAAGAAAATTCAGGGCGAAGTCAGCACCGGCACCAGTCTCACGGTAGCCATGCAAAACACCAACCTCTTCCCTAATATGGTGCTGCAGATGGTGACCATCGGCGAGGAATCCGGCTCACTCGACGCCATGCTGGGCAAGGTAGCCGACTTTTACGAGGCAGAGGTAGACGATGCTGTAGAAGCGCTGTCCAGCCTGATGGAACCCATCATCATGGTAGTCCTTGGAACGCTGATCGGCGGCCTGGTCGTCGCCATGTACCTGCCAATTTTCAAATTGGGTTCGGTGTTCTAATACAGGTGTTCAGCTTCGGGTTTTGAATTCAGGACCCGAAGCGCCAGCCAACTTCGGGTAATCCTCCCATGGAAATGTTGCAACTGTTCCAAACTGCCCCTATGGCCTTTATCGTCACTTGTGGCGTGCTGGGACTGATGGTAGGCAGTTTTCTGAATGTCGTCATCCACCGCCTGCCCATGATGATGGAACGGGAGTGGCGCGAGCAGTGCGCCTCGCTGGATGCGGATCCGGCGCTGGTCCCGCCGGAACCAGTTGGGCCGCGCTACAACCTGGTCGTGCCGCGCTCAGCCTGCCCTGCCTGCGGGCACCAGATCCGTGCGCTGGAAAATATTCCCGTGCTGAGCTACCTGATGCTTGGAGGACGCTGCTCGCAATGCAAAATCCGCATCAGCCCACGCTATCCCTTTGTGGAAGCACTTACGGGATTACTTAGCGCCTTTGCCGCCTGGCATTTCGGCTTCGGCGCCGCCGCGCTGACAGCCCTGGTATTCATCTGGGCACTGGTTGCCCTGACCTTCATCGACTTCGATACCCACCTGCTACCCGACAGCATTACCCAGCCTTTGCTGTGGCTTGGCCTGCTGGTCAACTTCAGCGGCACATTCACCGGACTCCAGTCTGCCGTGATCGGCGCCATTGCTGGCTACCTGACGCTATGGTGTGTTTACTGGCTGTTCAAACTCACCACCGGCAAGGAAGGCATGGGTTTCGGCGACTTCAAGCTGCTTGCCGCCATCGGCGCGTGGCTGGGCTGGCAGATGCTGCCACTCACCATCCTTCTTTCTTCCCTTGTTGGCGCGGTGGTGGGCATCGCGCTCATCCTCTTCGCCGGCCATGGCCGCCAGATCCCCATTCCCTTCGGCCCATATCTTGCAGGCGGTGGCCTGATCGCACTGTTCTGGGGTCAGACCATCACCCAAGCCTACCTCGGCGTTGCACTTTAGACGTGCTGGCAATCGGGCTGACCGGGGGGATCGGCTGCGGGAAAAGCACCGTGGCTGGCCTGTTCGCCGAACAGGGCGTCCCCATTGTCGACACCGATCAGATCGCACACCAACTCACCGCGTCCGGGGCACCTGCACTGGAAGCCATCTGCGATGCTTTCGGGAGGGAATGTCTGCTGCCGGACGGCGCACTGGACCGAATCCGCCTGCGACATCTGATTTTTTCATCGCCTGAAGCCAAGGCAAGGCTTGAAGCCATTCTTCATCCCCTGATCCGGGGCGAGGTCAGGCGCCGCATCAAGCTTGCGCAATCCCCCTATGTCATGGTTGCCGTACCGCTGCTGTTCGAAACCGGGGCCTATCGTGAGATCGTACAAAGGGTTCTGGTGGTGGATTGCAGCGAAGCACAACAAGTAGAAAGAGTCGTGTCGCGCAGCGGGCTGACCGAAAAAGAAGTCAAAACCATCATGGCCCATCAGATCAGCCGCCAGGAGCGCCTGCGCCAGGCTGACGACATCATTGACAACCATGGCGAACTTTCCGCCCTGAAAAGGCAGGCAGAACAGCTACATCAGCACTATCTTGCGCTTGCCTCTGTTCAGGGCTGAGGCGGTTTTCGCAATTCCTTTTCCAGCTCGCGCAGTTGGCGCAGTCGCGCCTCCGCCATTGAAAGCTGGTAAAAATCCCCATCCCGGTTTTTTAGCGCCATCTGCAACTGTACAACCGCTTCCGTGAGATGTCCCTGCAGAACATAAGCCTCCGCCAGGGCACGGTGTTGCGGAACAGCCTTGCCCAGGGCCGCATAGGCCTGGGCCTGGAGCAGATACAGGCGGGCATCGTTATCGCGAGTTTTCAGAGCGCTGCTCAGCAGGCTCAAAGCTTCTGCAGCCGCCCCCGTTTGCAGCATGGTTTCCGCGCAACCATGAATCAGGGCGCGGTGTTGAGGAAATCGCTTCAGTCCACCGCGGCAGACATCCAGCGCTGCCGCGGGCTGCTTCGCTGAAAGCTTGATCTGCAATGCCATCACATCGAACATGGGATGCGCTCCCGACTTGCGTGCCAAGGCCAGCTCACGCTCTGCCCGGGTGTAATCCTTGGTGCGCAGCAACGCTCTGGCCAGGCCATAATGCTGCGCGACTTCGCTGCTGTATTTCTTTTCAGCCAGTGCTGCCTCAAACACACTGACCGCATTCTGGGCCGGACCTTCTTCGGCTTCCAGCCTGGCTCTCACCAGCTGGAAATCCAGGCTGTCCGGCACCTGGCGGTATGGCAAGGACTCGACGCGATTTTGCACATCGGCGATACGCTCCGAAGTCAGCGGGTGAGTCCGCAAATACACCGGGGCGTTGTTTTCGTACAAGCGCCCGTATTTCTGCATACGCCCGAAAAAATCCGCCATGGCATGGGGATCGAACCCGGAAGCCCCCAGAAGCTGAAGACCAATACGATCCGCCTCGCGTTCGTGTTCGCGGGTGTAATCGAGCTGACTCTGGACGCCGGTCGCCGCTGCCGTCGCCACAGCCGCATTCGCCACCTGAGGATTGGAACGCGCCGCCAGAATGGCGACGGCAACGGCGGCAAGAGAAGTGAGCGTGTTTTTCTGGGTCCCGGCGATCACGCGCGCCAGATGGCGCTGGGTGACGTGCGAAATCTCGTGCGCCAGGACGCTGGCGAGTTCTGACTCGCTCTGCGCAGAAAGGATCAGCCCGGTATGCACGCCGATAAACCCGCCGGGGAGCGCGAAAGCATTGAGCGTGCTGTCTCGAATGACAAAAAATTCGAAAGGGCGCGCCGAATCCGGGCTGTTGGCCACCAGCCGGGCGCCCAGAGCATTGAGATAGTCAGTGACTTCGGCATCGTCATAAAGGTCGCGGCTGCGACGAATATCCGCCATGATCGATTCACCGATACGACGCTCCTGCTGGGCAGAAAAAACGGCCTGTGAAGATTCGCCCAGATCGGGCAGCTCGCTAGCCCCCGCCTGCGCCAGCAAGACCCCCAGAAAGGGTAGTAAATAAATCAATTTCATGGTGCTATGATAGCCGCTTACCTAGATAAGTTCATGAGGAAACGTGGTGAATCAACTGACTCATTTCGATGCGCAAGGGCAGGCTCACATGGTGGATGTGGGAACAAAAACAGAAACCCGGCGCATTGCCCGCGCCGCCGGCCAGATCCGCATGCTGCCGGAAACCCTGCAGCTCATCCTTTCCGGAAGCACAAAGAAAGGGGATGTGCTCGGCATCGCACGCATCGCTGCCATCCAGGGCTCGAAACGCACCGCCGACCTGATTCCCCTGTGCCATCCGCTGGCCCTTACCCGCGTGGCCGCCGAATTCAGCATCGACCAGAGCAACTCGTCCATCGAATGCGTGGTAACAGCCGAAACGCTGGGCCGTACCGGCGTGGAAATGGAAGCGCTCACTGCTGTCAGTGTCGGACTGCTGACCATTTACGACATGTGCAAGGCCGTTGACCGCGGCATGCAGATCGACGCCATTCGCCTGCTGGAGAAACAGGGTGGAAAATCCGGACACTGGCTCAGGCAAACCGGATGACGCGTTCGACCCACCTGCTGGCGACCGGAATCCTGCTGCTGGGTTTGATTGCCACATTCCTGGGCTGGCGCTACACCAGCGTAAACGTGGAGCAGGAAGCCAGGAGCACTTTCGAATACCACATGAAGTCCGCCACACAGAACCTGCGCCATCGCATGGATTCTTACGCCGAGGTGCTGCGTGGCCTGCAGGGTCACCTCAATGGAGCAAACGAAATCGGTCGTGAAGAGTTCCGTCGTTATTTGATGCAACTCAACCTGCAAAAGCGCTATCCCGGATTCCGTGTCATCGGCTTTGCCCCACGTGTGGCACCAGAAAAGAAAAGTCTGTACGAAGAAAACGTCAGGAAAGACACCTCGATCGACCCGGGCGGTTATCCACACTTTGCTATCCGCCCGGCAGCAGAACACCCTGAATATTTTCCGATCACCTTCCTTCAGCCCATGGCTGGAAATGAAAAAGCCTTCGGCCTCGATTTTGGCAGTGAAACAGAACGTTTTTCCACCCTGAAACGGGCGCGTGATACTGGTGAAGCAGCAGCCACAGGGAGGATCATTCTGGTGCAGGACGAAACCCGTAAATCCGGTTTTATCCTCATGCTGCCCTTATACCAGCGCGGACAGCCGGTACAGACCGAAGAACAGCGTCGTTCTGCATTCATGGGCGTGCTCTATGCCGCCTTTGTCATGAGCGATCTGATGAACGGCGTCTTTACCTCAGACTTGCTGACCCGGAATCAATTGCAGATCACCGATAGCGGCATGGCTAGCGCAAACCCCGGTACAGGTGGCGTAACTATTTTTGACAATATGGTAAAAACCAAAGATCTTTCTCTCGATCCGCAACTGAAATACCTCACCACAATTCTTGTCGGCGGTCGCCAATGGATGCTGGAATATCGCGGTGGCAGGCGCGACCTGAATACCCGCGAATCCCTTCCCCTGTTCGTCCTGCTGGCAGGCCTGAGCATCACGCTGCTGACCTTTGGCATCATCCGCTCGCTGGCTAATGCCAAGATCCGCGCGCAAAAAATAGCTGAAGACATCACAGGAGAACTCCATAGCAGCGAAACCCGCACCCGGGCCATTCTGGACAGCGTGCTGGATGGCATTATCACGATCAACACGCATGGGATCGTCGCAAGCTTCAGCCCTTCAGCTGAAAAAATCTTCGGCTATATGGCACAGGAAGTCATCGGGCAAAACATCAAAATGCTGATGCCCGAGCCCTATCACAGCGCTCATGACGGTTATCTGCGCAACTACGTCTCCACCGGGCAGCGCAAGATCATCGGTATCGGTCGTGAGGTCACCGGACGCCACAAGGATGGCAGTACCTTCCCGATGGATCTGGCGGTCAATGAAGTGGTACTGAACGGCCAACCCATGTTTACCGGCATCGTGCGCGACATCACCGAACGTAAACGCGATGCCGCGATATTGCGGGAAACCACAACCCTGCAGCATGCAATCCTCAATAGTGCCAATTACACCATTATCGCCACCGATCCCGAAGGATTGATCCTGACATTCAACGCCGCTGCGGAGCGCATGCTGGGTTATGCCGCGGGGGAAATGATCGGCAGAATGACCCCGGCCATCCTCCACGATCCTCAGGAAGTGATCAGGCGGGCTCACGAACTGACGCGCGAGCTTGGCAAGAAAATCGAGCCCGGTTTCGAGGTGTTCGTTGCCAAGGCGCAACATGGCAGCACGGACGAAAACGAATGGTCCTATATCCGCAAGGATGGGGGCCGCATTCCGGTTCAGCTATCGGTAACCGCGCTGCGCGACCCGGAAGGAAATATCAGCGGATTTCTCGGTATCGGCCAGGACATCACCGAACGCAAGCAGATCGAGCGCATGAAAAATGAATTCGTCTCCACTGTCAGTCACGAACTGCGCACACCGCTGACCTCCATTCGCGGCTCGCTGGGCCTGATTGCGGGCGGAGTGGCAGGGGAAATTCCACCCCAGGCAAAAACACTGCTGGACATCGCCCATAACAACGCTGAGCGTCTGGTGCGCCTGATCAATGACATTCTTGATGTAGATAAGATCGAATCCGGAAAACTCGAGTTTCGCAACCAGAATCATGAATTGATTCCGCTGCTGGAACAGTCCCTGGCTGCCAACCACGCTTATGGGGCCCAACTGGGCGTGTGCTTCACCTTGACGCAGGAAATTCCTGACGCAGTGGTCGACGTTGATAGCGACCGCCTGCTGCAGGTCATGGCCAACCTGCTTTCCAATGCCGCAAAATTTTCTCCACACGGCGAAACGGTCAGCGTGGTTGTCAGCCAGCCCCGGCCGGAATGGATCAGAGTGGCGGTAAAAGATCATGGCCCCGGCATCCCGCCTGAATTCCATGAACGCATTTTCCAGAAATTTGCCCAGGCGGATTCCTCGGATACGCGCCAGAAAGGGGGAACCGGACTGGGGCTCAGCATCAGCAAGACACTGGTGGAAAAAATGCATGGCTTCATCGACTTTGAAAGCGAACCCGGCAGCGGCACGACTTTCTTTTTCGATCTTCCCCTGCAAACCCCCCTTACATCACAGCCCAGCGCTGACGCGGGCAGCAACAAAGCGCACATTTTAATTTGCGAAGATGACCGGGATATTGCCGCCCTGTTGCGCATCATGCTGGAAGGTGATGGCTTTGACTGCGAACTGGCATATAGCGCAGCAGAGGCAAAGAAACTGCTCGGCCAGATCCGGTTCGACGCCATGACCCTGGATTTATCCATGCCGGGACAGGACGGCCTCGCGCTTATTCACGAACTGCGCACGCAGGAAGGCACGCGAACCTTGCCTATCGTAGTGGTTTCCGCCGGCGCCAGCGAGGGCAAGCACCAGCTCGACAGCGCCAGTTTCGCTGTAAGCGACTGGATCAGCAAACCCATCGAGCCGCAGCGCCTCCTGGCAGCACTGCAAAGGGCAACGCGCGCCCAAAACGAACTGCCGAGCATCCTGCATGTCGAGGACGATGCAGATATCCGTCAGGTCACAGCCACCCTGCTGAACGGGCAGGCGCACATCTTCGCGGCAGAAAATCTGGCTCAGGCAAAAGAACAGCTTGCCGGTCAGCGCTTTGACCTGGTGATTCTGGATGTCGGCCTGCCGGACGGCTCGGGACTGGAGTTGCTGCCACTCTTGTCCGCTTGCAGCCCGGCCGTACCCGCGCTGATCTTTTCGGCACAGGAAATGAGCAAGGATATGGCCAGCAGAATCAGTGCGGCACTGGTAAAATCACGTACCAGCAATGAGAAACTGCTGGAAACCATTCGCAGCCTGGTGTATTCGAAAAAACAACCCTAGCGATCCAGACGAAGTTAAGATAACAGTTACCTTCGCAAGGAAGCCCGATAATGAGCACTGATCTTAAGCGCATCCTCTACGTGGAAGATGAGCCCGATATCCAGGCAGTCGCCCGTCTGGCACTGGAAGCCATTGGCGGCTTCACGGTGGAGGTCTGCAACAGCGGGCAGGAAGCGCTGGAAAAAGCCCCATCCTGCGCGCCACAACTGATCCTGATGGACGTCATGATGCCCGGCATGAATGGCCCGGACACGCTCAGAAAAATGCGTGAAATTCCCAGCCTGGAAGCAACGCCGGTCATTTTCATGACGGCCAAGGTACAGCCTTCCGAGATACAGGACTACAAATCCATGGGTGCACTGGGTGTGATCCCGAAACCTTTCGACCCGATGACGCTGGCTGCGACAGTCAGTGCTACATGGGCGCAAGCACAAAAATGAAGATTTACCAGACATCCGGAAATTTCTGGCTGAACCTGACATCGGCCGAGGAGGCCGGGTCATGACTTTAATCAAAACCGATCTCGCTCAGCGGTTGCAGTTGTTGCAGGATAAGTTCGCACGTCAGTTACCGGAAAAAGTCCAGCAACTCGATACCACCTGGAAAATGATCGAGGCTGGAGACTTGAGCCTGTTACCCAGACTGCACCAGTGCGTGCACAGTCTGGCAGGCTCGGGAGCGACTTTTGGCTTTACCGAATTGAGCCGAGTTTCACGCACCCTTGAACTGGTGTTGCAAAAACTGCTGGATTCCGGCTCCGCCTGCGGGGAAGAACAACGCGCACAGATCAGCACACTGTTGCAGCATGTACGCAATAGTACCCAATCGAATCCAGAGGTTTGCCTGATCGACATGCTCGGCACAGAGGACGCACCGACCCGGCAAACCTTTCAGGCGGACGATGAACGCCTGATCTACCTGATTGAAGACGATGCGCTTCTTGCCGAACATCTGACCACCCAGATCGGCCACTTTGGTTATACCGTGCGCACCTGCTCCCAAACTGAAACGGCGCTGAAACATATCCGTCAGAAAATCCCTGCCGCCATCATTGCGGACATCACCTTTGTCGAGGGGGAAAAAGCCGGTATCGAGTCCATGCTAGCCCTGCGCCGCGAGGGGTTAGCCTTGCCGCCGCTGATATTCATCTCTTCGCGCACAGACTTCCTGACACGACTGGAAGCCATAAGGGCCGGAGGCCTGGCTTATTTCGGGAAGCCCGTGGATATCAGCGGACTGATCGACAAGCTCGACCAGTTGACATCGACGGCACAAGCGGAGCCCTTCAGGGTGCTTATCGTGGATGACGCCGCCATTCTGGCCGCATTCTATGCCGAAACACTGGAACAGGCAGGCATGGTGACGCGCCAGGTGACCGACCCGATGCAGATCATGAAAGCACTCGACGACTTCAACCCCGAACTGATCCTGATGGATATCAACATGCAGGGCGCCAGCGGCGAGGAAGTCGCGCAGGTGTTGCGACAGCAGGATATTCATGCCAGCGTGCCCATCGTTTTTCTCTCGGGCGAAAAAGACATGGACAAACAGCTTGCCGCCATGAGCCTTGGCGGGGACGATTTTCTCGTCAAACCGATACAGCCTGCACATCTTATCTCGGCTGTCAGGAGCCGTATCGAGCGTTACCGGGTGCTGCGCAATTTCATGGTGCGGGATAGCCTGACAGGCCTGCTCAACCACACCAAAATCAAGGAACAACTGGATGTCGAATTCGAGCGGGCAAGGCGTCAGAAACGCCCGCTTTCATTTGCCATGATCGACCTCGACCATTTCAAGCACGTCAACGACACTTATGGCCACCCTACCGGCGACAAGGTGCTCAAAAGCCTGGCGCGCCTGTTACAGCAACGCCTGCGCAAAGTGGATGTCATCGGGCGTTACGGGGGCGAGGAATTCGCGGTTATTCTAACCGACACCAGCGGCCCTGACGCAGTCCGCATTCTGGATAACATCCGCAAGGATCTTGAACAGATCCGCCAGCATGGAGAGAAAACGGAATTTAGCGTCACATTCAGCTGCGGCGTTGCTTCTTATCCTGGGTTCGATACGCCGGAAGCCATCAACAACGCCGCCGACAAAGCGCTTTATCGCGCCAAACAGGATGGCCGCAACCGCGTGGCCATGGCAACCCCATAACACCACACCAGCAAAAGGTCTTCCCCATGTTCGAGTATATGTTTTTTGATGAGGAGCTGCGTCAGCGTTTTGTCACTCATGCCCGCTCCCGGGGTGTTGAATGCACCCTTCCCTCAGACGGGATGGGACTACTGGCCGCCGCGCCAGAAGATATGGAAGAAGCTGTTTATGACGAACTTGATGCTTATTACGACGAACTGATGGAAGAACAGGCCGAGCGGGTGGATATGCTCGATGGAGAAGCAACCCATCAGGCGGCAGGAGTTCGCGTCACCCTCTCCGACGGGCGTCCCTGCATGATCAAACTCGAACCCGCTCTTGCCAATCGCCTGCTTGCTGCATTTACGCTGGAGGAAATGCAGGAACTGGTCAACGCTATTGCCCTCAGCGTGGAAAACCCCGAAGATGGCCCAGTGTGCAAACGCTAGCGAGCGCCCGAAAATTTAGATCAGGTCTACTTATTGACTGATTAAAAAATTTCGGTTGAGTATATGCAGCTTTTCTTGATAAATTCAAACGATGTAGCGGGAATGTGCCATGCCCTTTCTGCCCACCCCGTGGTTCAGCCATGGGAGTACGATCAAACTCAAGCCGCCTGATTTCCCCCGAAATAATGGAAAAATCTGCGCCCGGAACCCAGACCGGCGAGGGGAAGAGTTTGATCCACTAAATTAGAAAACCCTGTTTTATTAATAAACGGGAAGCCGTCTGATACTTGTGGACGCAAAGAGCCTTGTGCATTCCGGGCTCGCCAACGACAAAAAGGCTCTTAGATGAACGCTCAGGTACAGTTCGAAAACCACGACAAGCAGGAAGTCAAAAACACGACCTGTTACATGTGCGCCTGCCGCTGTGGCATTCGCGTCACGCTGAAAAATGGCGAAGTGCGCTACATCCAGGGCAATCCGGACCACCCACTCAACCAGGGCGTCATTTGCGCCAAGGGTTCATCCGGCATCATGAAGCAGTATTCCCCGGCACGCCTCACCAAACCGCTGCGCCGCAAACCAGGTAGCGAGCGCGGTGCAGGCGAGTTTGAAGCGATTTCCTGGGATGAAGCGTTCGACATGATGGAGCAGCGACTGGCCCAGATCCGTTCCACTGACCCGAAGAAATTCGCCCTTTTCACCGGGCGCGACCAGATGCAGGCGCTGACCGGTCTGTTCGCCAAGCAGTTTGGCACGCCCAACTATGCCGCTCACGGCGGTTTCTGCTCAGTCAATATGGCGGCGGGCATGATCTACACCATTGGCGGCTCGTTCTGGGAATTCGGCGGTCCTGATCTCGACCGCGCCAAGCTTTTCGTGATGATCGGCACTGCCGAGGATCACCATTCCAACCCGATGAAAATCGCCCTGTCCAAGTTCAAGCGCAACGGCGGCCGCTTCATCTCGATCAACCCGGTTCGTACCGGCTATTCCGCCATCGCCGACGAGTGGATACCGATCCGCCCCGGCACGGATGGCGCGCTGCTGCAGGCACTGACTCACGAGATCATTCGCCAGGGCCTGTACGACCGCGACTTTCTGGTGCAGTACTCGAATGCGGCAGAACTGGTGAACCTGGATGAATCCAGCAGCGAATATGGCATGTTCGTGCGCACCGAAGTGCCAGAGGAAGAAGGTTGCTTCGACCCCCAGAACAAACTGTGGTGGGACCGAAACAGCAACAAGCCGGTGGTGACCCATACCCCGGACGCAGACCCCTTTCTGCTGGGCGAATTCCAGCTCAAGGACGGCACACCGCTCAAGCCCGCATTTCAGTTGCTGAAGGAGCGGGTCAAGGACTACAGCCCGGAATGGGCAGAAAGCATTACCGGCGTTCCCGCCGACACCATCCGCCGTCTGGCGCATGAGATGGGCGTCACCGCGCGCGACCAGCGCATCGAGCTGCCCATTGCCTGGACCGACACCTGGGGCAAGGAACACGAAACCATTACCGGCAACCCGGTTGCCTTTCATGCCATGCGCGGCCTGGCAGCACACTCCAACGGCTTTCAGACCATACGCTCGCTGGCTATTCTGATGTCGCTGCTCGGTACCATCGACCGCCCCGGCGGCTTCCGCCACAAGGTGCCTTTCCCGCGCCCCATTCCACCCTGCGCCAAAACGCCCAAGGGGCCGGAAGGCGTGCGCCCGAATATGCCGCTCGACGGCATGGCGCTGGGCTGGCCGGCAGAACCGGACGATCTGTTCGTGGACGAAAATGGCCAACCGGTACGCATCGACAAGGCATTTTCCTGGGAGCACCCGCTGGCGGTACACGGCCTGATGCATAACGTCATCACCAACGCATGGCGTGGCGACCCCTACACCATCGACACTTTGCTGATTTTCATGTCGAACATGGCATGGAATTCCACCATGAATACTGTTTCGGTACGCGACATGCTCAACGACAAGCGTGAGGACGGCGAATACAAAATCCCGTTCCTGATCGTGTGCGACGCGTTCCACTCCGAAATGACCGCCTTCGCAGATCTGGTGCTGCCGGACACTTCCTATCTGGAACGCCATGATGTGATGTCCATCCTCGACCGGCCGATTTCCGAATTCGACGGCCCGGTGGATGCGGTGCGCATCCCGATCGTGCCGCCCAAGGGTGACTGCAAGCCCTTCCAGGAAGTGCTGATCGAGCTGGGGACGCGCCTGAAACTGCCCGCTTTCACACAGCCGGATGGCGCACGCAAATATCGCGACTATCCTGACTTCATCGTCAACTATGAGACGGAACCCGGTTCCGGCATCGGCTTCCTCTCCGGCTGGCGCGGCAAGGGCGGCGAGAAAACCATGCGCGGCGAGCCCAACCCGCGCCAGTGGGAAATGTACGCCCAGAATGGCGGCTTTTTCCATTACGAACTGCCGCGCTCCTACCAATACATGCGCAACTGGAACCAGGGTTATCTGGAATGGGCGCAACGCAACCGTATCACGCGCTACGCCGAGCCGATCTCGATCCATATCTATTCGGAAGTGCTGCAGAAATTCCGCATGGCCGCGCAAGGCAGGACGGATGGCCGCCAGCCGCCGCCGCATCTGAAAAAACGCATCGAGACCTATTTTGATCCGCTACCGTTTTATTACGAGACGCTCGAGTCCCAGCTCTCCGATACCCAGAAGTATCCGCTTAATGCCATTACGCAACGGCCCATGGCGATGTATCACTCGTGGGATTCGCAGAACGCCTGGCTACGTCAGATCCACGCCCATAATTTCCTCTTCGTCAATCCAAAAACCGCTGCCGCGCAGGGTATTGCCGACGGCGGCTGGATGTGGACCGAGTCCATGCATGGCAAGGTACGCTGCATGTGCCGCTACTCCGAGGCGGTAGAGCCGGGCACGGTATGGACCTGGAACGCCATCGGCAAGGCTGCCGGCGCATGGGGTCTGGATGCCGATGCCAACGAGTCGCAAAAGGGCTTCCTTCTCAATCACCTGATCGGCGAAGAATTGCCGCCTCATGAGGCCGGTGACCATCTTTCCAACTCCGACCCGATCACCGGGCAGGCCGGCTGGTTCGATGTGCGGGTGCGTATCTACCCCGCCGAAGAGGGTGAGCCGCAACAAACCTCGCCGCAATTCGCCCCCCTCAAACCGGCACCGGGAATGGCACAAAAGAGACCGAACTGGTTTGCCTTCTTTGCCGGAAAAGGAGACTGGAAATGACCCAACTCGCCCTCGTCATCGACCTTAACGTGTGCGTCGGCTGCCATGCCTGTGTCACCAACTGCAAGGAATGGAATACCTCCGGCATGGCCGGGCCGCTGTCCGATTTCAACCCCTATGGCGCAGACCCGACGGGGACTTTCTTCAACCGGGTGCAGACCTTTGAAGTCGGCAGTTTCCCCAATACGGAAACCGTTCATTTTCCGAAATCCTGCCTGCATTGCGAGGAACCGCCCTGCGTGCCGGTGTGTCCGACCGGCGCATCCTACAAGCGCAAGGAAGACGGCATCGTGCTGGTGGACTACGACAAGTGCATCGGCTGCAAGTACTGCTCCTGGGCCTGCCCTTACGGCGTGCGCGAAATCGACGAGAAGCAGAAGGTGATGAAGAAGTGCACTTTGTGCGTGGACCGCATCTACGACCAGGGCTTGCCGGAAAAAGAACGCAAGCCCGCCTGCGTCCTGGCCTGCCCGACCAGCGCACGCCTTTTTGGCGACGTGCACAATCCGGAATCCGAAGTTTCGGTGGCGATCCGCGAAAGCAACGGCTACCAGCTCATGCCGGAATGGGGTACCAACCCTTCCAACCATTATCTGCCGCGGCGCAAGACACAGTTGCGCATCCACGACGACCAGTTGGTTCGTGCAGACAATCCGCTCAAGAAGGAGCGCCTGCTGCCCAAACCGGACAAGAATGAGCCATCGCTGGACGATGCCATTTCATGGTAATCGCTATCTGAACATATGGAGTAACAGACCGTGCATCCCGCTTTTTCCGTAATTTTTCTTACTACCCTGATCGGCGTCGGTCAGGGTTTATTCCTGGCCTTGTATACCGGCCAGGTGTATGCCCTGTTCCAGGTGCTTTCCGCACAGGGAGACCACAGGTTTTATGCCGTGGGAAGCGTCATCGTTCTGGCCTTTCTGGCAGCGGGACTGGTGGCCTCGTTTTTTCATCTCGGACGCCCTGAACGCGCCTGGCGTGCCGCCAGCCAATGGCGGACATCATGGCTATCACGTGAAGTGATCGTACTGCCATTATTCATGGCAAGTGTGTTCATGTACGGCATGGCGCATTACTTTGGCTGGAATGCCCCCCTGTTTTCGCTGGGAGAAACCCTGCAGATCGATCTGATCATGCTGACCGGCGCCATCGCTACATTTTTTTGCTTTGCGCTATTCATCTGCACCGGCATGATTTACGCCTGCCTGCGCTTCCTGCAGGAATGGCACACTCCGCTCACCGTGAGCAACTTCATATTACTGGGCGGCGCATCCGGCTTTGCGCTTGCCACCGCCTACGCCGCCTACGCCGCACCCGAACTCACTGGCTTTTACGGCAAGTGGACGCTCATCATCACCCTGCTTGCCTTTGCCTCGCGACTCGCCTCACTGGTAAGGAACCACAAGCTCAAGCCCAAATCCACCCTGCAAAGCGCTATCGGCGTGCGCCACACGAAAATTGCGCAAAAGGCCCAGGGCTTCATGGGCGGGTCATTCAATACCCGCGAGTTTTTCCACGGCAAATCTCCCAGCATGTTGCGCTCGGTAAAATGGATATTTATTGTTCTGACCTTTGCCCTGCCCCTGGTTTTTCTCGCCTGGAGTCTGTCGATCAATTCAGCCAGCATGCTCGTGCTGACATTTGCCGTGCAATATGCAGGCCTGATCGCCGAGCGATGGTTCTTTTTCGCCCAGGCCAATCATCCACAGAACCTCTACTATCAGGCCATATCCTGAGCGGGCCAGAAATACTCCCTATATTTAAGGGCTTGCATAATAGTCGGAATTTGGTATATTAGCAGTTACTTAAATTCAACCTGATTTAACGCAAGGAGAAATCATGTTCGGCATTCCTGAAATTGATATTAACGGCCTGGAAAAACTGAAATCGGAAGGCAGGATCAAGCTAATCGACGTCCGCTCGGAAGGTGAAGTTGCACGTGGCTACATCGAAGGCGCCGAACACATTCCGATGCATCTCATCCCGATCAGGGCCGGCGAGTTTTGCGGCGAGACGCCAACCGTGTTTTATTGCCAGAGCGGCGCACGTTCCGGCCAGGTCACGGCATTCATGTCGCAACAGGGCTTCCGCAACGTCATGAACCTGCAAGGCGGCATCATGGCCTGGATGCGTTCCGGCCAGATGTTAGCCGTGCCCGCCTAAATTTTAGGTTGCAATAATTCGCCAAACTATAAATAATCCCCTTTTTCGTTGGTAACAATTAACCTGCTTAGGAGAGACTTACATGAATGCTGATAAAGAACTGGACGCCCGCGGCCTGAACTGCCCCCTGCCGATTCTGCGCGCCAAGAAAGCCCTGGCCGAGATCGGCTCCGGTCAAGTACTGAAAATCCTGTCCACCGATCCAGGTTCCGTAAAAGACTTCCAGGCATTTGCCAAGCAGACCGGCAATGAACTGATGTCATCCACCGAAGCTGGCGGCGAGTACACCTTCTTCATGAAGAAAAAATAATAATAAATATAACCGAACAGAAACATGCGTCCGCTAATACTCATAAATAGACAGCAACAAGGGGTTTAGAAATGGATGATCAAAAGAAACTGACGATTATCGCCACCAAGGGGACACTGGACTGGGCCTACCCGCCCTTCATCCTGGCTTCCACGGCGGCGGCATTGGGCTACGAAGCGACAATTTTCTTCACCTTCTACGGCCTGCAATGCCTGCGCAAGGATCTGTCCTGCTTGAAGGTCAGCCCCCTGGGCAATCCTGGCATGCCGATGAAAATGCCGTTCGGACCAAAATGGTTCAAGGATATCAACTGGAATATCCCTAACATCATTCAGGCATCCATTCCCTGGTACGAAGACGTGGCCACTGCACTGATGAAAAAAACCATCGCCAATAATGGCGTGGCCACCATCGCAGAATTGCGTGAACTGTGCCAGGAAGCCGAAGTGAAATTCCTGGCCTGCCAGATGACAGTCGAACTGTTTGGTTTCGAGCATAGCGACTTCATCGACGGCATCGAATACGTCGGTGCAGCCACCTACTTCGAATACGGCGGCGAAGCAGACATCAGCCTGTTCATCTAAATTAAGATACTGGATGATCAAGAAAAAACCGGCCTTGCGCCGGTTTTTTTTCGCCCATTCAAAGTACAGCCGGTCTGCCTGCGCCATGCAGATAAACACCGTGTTCATCCGCAGGCGAAACTTATTCGCATCTCCCTCTGAAGACATTATTTTGCGCGGTATACTACGGCCAGGTCACGCAACAACGCACACAGACAGGACCACAACAATGAACTCCGCACATTTACGCCTGGCACTTGCATATATCTGCACTGCACTTTTGTTTTCGGCCTGCGGGAAAAAACCCGAAGAAAAGAAATCCGGCCCACCGCCTGCCATCATCACTGTTGTCCAGGCCCAGTCCCGCACCATGCGGGTTTATGAACAATCGATCGGAGAAGCGGAAAGTGTTACCGCACCCAAAGTGGGTGCCGAGGTTGCCGGACGCATCATCAGGGTTTACGCCGACATAGGCGATCCGGTAAAGAAAGGCCAGTTGCTGGCAGAGATCGATCCGGTGGATTATTCTGCCGATGCAAAACGGCTTGAAGCACAAGCACTCAGCCAGCAAAAACTGACCGAACGCTATCGCGAACTGGCAAAAAAGGGGTTCATTTCCCCTTCTGCGCTTGAGAATTATGACGCCCAGAATATTGCCGCGCGCGAGCAACTCACTCGTGGTGCAAAGAATCTGTCTCGTACCCGTATCGTTTCTCCGGTTGATGGGCGGGTCGATAATCGCATGGTCTCGGTAGGCGACTGGATCGAACTGGGGAAGCCGGTTTTCCAGCTATCCACCGGCGAGAATCTGCGTATCCGCCTGCCATTCCCCGAATCCGTGGCAAACAGAATCAAGATTGGCCAGACAGTGAAACTTTCCACACCGACCGCACCGGATTCAGGCATTTCCGGCAAGGTTCAGCAAATCCAGCAACTGGTTGGCAGCAGCAATCGCGCCTTCAACGCGGTGGTCGAAATCAAAAACCCGGGCGACTGGAAGCCCGGCGCATCGGTCAATGGCATGGTCATCATCGAAGAGCATGAACAGGCAGTCGCGGTTCCTGCTGTGAGTGTGGTGCTGCGCCCCGCCGGCAAGGTGGTTTATGTGCTCGCCAACGATCAGGTCGCGCAACGCATCGTCACTGCCGGCGTGACACAAAACGGTGAGGTTGAAATACTGAAGGGGCTTCAGGCTGGCGAGACTGTCGCCGTGGACGGGGCCGGTTTTCTCACTGATCAGGCAAAAGTAAGCGTCAAGCCCAGCGACAGCCCGAAAGGCCAGAAGCAATGACCCTGCCAGAACTTGCCATCAAACGTCATGTGCTGGCATTCATGCTGTCCGCCGTACTGGTCCTGTTCGGCTACATCAGCTACCAGCGCATCGGCATGGACCGGTTTCCCTACATTGAATTTCCCATCATCTCGATCGCCACCACTTTGAAGGGCGCCAACCCGGATATCGTCGATTCCAGCGTCACCAACGTGCTCGAAACCTCCATCAACAGCGTGCCGGGCATCGAGCATATTCAGTCGACGTCTTCTCCCGGCGTATCGGTCATCAACATCACTTTCGCCCTCGACAAGAAAGTGGATGTCGCTTTCAACGAGGTGCAGGCCAAGGTCAACCAGGTGCTGCGGCGCCTGCCCAAGGATGCCGACCCCCCGGTGGTGGCAAAGGTGGAAACCAATGCAATGCCGATCATGTGGCTGGCCTTGCGCGGCGACCGCACCCAGCAGCAACTCAACCAGTATGCTGTAAACATCATCAAGAAACGCCTGGAAACCATCGACGGCGTCGGCGAAGTGCGCCTGGGCGGCCGGCGCGACCGTACTATCCGCGTCAATCTGCTGCCATCACGCATGGCCGCGCTCAAGATCACCGCACAGGACATCAACCTCGCCTTTGCCAATGAGCACGTGCAACTGGCTGGCGGCTTCCTGGTCAGCGGCAAGACGGAAAACCTGATCAAGCTCGATCTCGAATTCCATCAGCTCGATGCCCTGGAAAAAATGGTGATCACCTACCGGGATGGCGCACCGATACTGCTGCGCGATGTCGCTGAAATCGAAGATGGCCTGACGGATTACCGCCAGCTGGCCCGCTTCATGGGCAAGACCACCATCGGTCTGGGCATTGTCAAAGTATCCAACACCAACACCGTGGCAATCGTCGAATCCATCAAAAAGCGTATCAACGGCGAGATTATTCCTCAATTGCCACCAGGCATGACGCTGGAAGTCGTTTCCAACGATGCCATTTTCATCCAGGAAATCATCAATTCGCTCAAGGAACACCTGCTTGAAGGCACCCTGCTGGCGTCGCTGGTCGTCTGGCTGTTCCTGCGCTCGATCCGCTCCACCCTGATCATTGCCACGGCCATTCCCGTTTCCCTGATGGGGGCGGTGGCCGTGATCTATTTCTTCGGTTTCACCCTCAACTCGCTCACCATGCTCGCCCTGCTGCTGCTGATCGGCGTGGTGGTGGACGACGCGATTGTGGTACTGGAGAACATTTTCCGTCACCGCCAGGAAATCGACCACGACCCCGTCACCGCCGCCGTCAATGGCAGCCGCGAAGTGGTGTTCGCGGTGATCGCTGCCACGCTCTCTCTGGTGTCGATTTTTGCCCCGGTGATCTTCCTCGGCGGTATCATCGGCCAGTTTTTCAAATCTTTCGCCGTGGTGGTGACCTTCGGCGTGCTGGTATCCCTGTTCGTTTCCCTGACGCTGACGCCGATGCTGTGCTCGCGCTATCTCAGGGTGGAAAAACAGCACGGCAGGCTGTATTACGTCCTCGACCGCTTTTTCCATGGCATGGACAACATCTACCGTTACCTGCTCGAGAAGGCCCTGCGGCACCGCTGGAAAGTGGTGTTCCTGACCCTGCTGACGGTGCTGGGAAGCAGCTATTTCTTTTCCAGCGTGGGCAAGACTTTCGTGCCGGATGAAGACGAAGGACGCTTCCTGATCAACCTGAGAACCCCGCTCGGTTCAAGCATCGAATACACCGATACCCGGCTGCGCATGGTCGAAAACATTCTTTTCGGTCACAAGGAAATCGTCACCGAGTTTGCCCTGATCGGCCTGGGCAATGCAGGGCAGGTGAATCAGGCGATGGTGGTGGCAAGGATGAAACCGCGCGGCGAACGCACCATCAAGCAGCAGGAGATCATCCCCGTCATCCGCAAGGAGCTGGCGCAGATCCCCGGTGCGCGCGCCTTTGCCGCCCCTTACCCCATGGTGGGCGGACAGCGCGGCGAGCCATTGCAGTTCGTCATCAGCGGGCCCCTTCTGGATGAGGTGGGCCGGCTGTCCAGAACATTGCAGCAAAAACTCTCGGGCGACCCCGGCCTCGGACGCATGGATCTGGACCTGCAGCTCGACTTGCCGCAGCTGGTGCTCAACCCGGATCGCACGCGCATTGGCGCAGCCGGCCTGACAACCCAGGATGTGGCGCTGACGCTCAACATGCTCAGCGGCGGGGTGGATATCGCCAAATACAACGACGAGCCCGGTGATGGTCAGCGTTACGATATCCGTGTCAAGGCAAAAGACGGATCGTTCCAGCAAGCAAATGACCTGGGCAGGATTTATCTGCGCTCGCGCGATGGATCGCTGGTTCGGCTGGATACCGTGGCCAGCATCCGGCAAACCCTCGGGCCGGCGATTATCGGGCGCTTCGATCTGCAGTACGCGGCGACTTTCTACGCCACGCCAACCGTTCCGCTGGGCGATGCTGTAAACAAGGTCAAAACCGCTGCCGCATCCATCCTGCCCATGGGCTATACCCTCAAAATGGTGGGTCAGGCAGAAGAATTCGGCAAGACCGTGCAGTACATGATCTTCGCCTTTACCCTGGCGCTGATCTTGCTCTACATGGTGCTCGCCAGCCAGTTCAATTCCTTCATCCAGCCCTTCATCATCATGGTGGCGCAACCGCTGGCCATCATTGGCGGGGTGATGGCCCTGTGGCTGTTCAATCATACCCTGAACATCTACTCCATGATCGGGCTGGTGCTGCTGATCGGGCTGGTGGCGAAGAACTCCATTCTGCTGGTGGACCTTACCAATCAGCGCAGGGAAGAGGGCAAAGAAATCGACGCTGCACTGCTTGAAGCGTGCCCGATCCGGATGCGGCCCGTGCTGATGACCTCGCTCACGGTCATCCTGGCACTGCTGCCTGCGGCGCTGGGACTGGGGGCTGGAGCGGAAACCAACGGCCCGCTGGCCGTGGCTGTGATCGGCGGCATGATCACCTCGACCCTGCTCACCCTGGTGGTGGTGCCGGCGGTCTATTCCCTGGTCGAAGGCGGCATCGAACGTTGGCAGAAGCGCCATCCGAGAATGGCTGAGGACTGAGCCCGCATCAACATACTCAGGAGGAGCCGATCAGCTCAAAGCATACCCGGCCAGCCTGATTGCTGGTCATGCTGAGGCGATAGCCCGCCTGACGCGCCAGCCGCTCCGCCTGATACAGTCCGACACCCAGTCCATTTTCAGACTGCACGGGTGCGGTAAGCACGTGACTGGCCAGATCCTCTTCCAGCGCTGAACCATCGTCGCACACAGTAAGGCGGCCGCCTCCCTCGCAGGAAAAGCCGACCCGGATCGACAGGTCGCGTTCCAGCTTGCGCTTTTCCAGCGCATTCTGCAAAAGATTGTCCGCCACGCTATCGAACAGCTCGCCGGGAAGATGCACATGCTCTCCCTTGGTCATGCCATAAGTCGCGAATTCGAACAATTCCCCTGCATAACGCAGCTGAAGTGCGTCCCACCACGAACGGGCAGATACGCGCTCCATGGCCTCTGCCACATTCACATTGGGTGACTTGAGCTTATCCAGCGTCAGTTGCAGACGCTGCACGATTTGTGGCAATTGCCGCTGCATCAGCGCCTGCAGCGCCTGCGCCTGTCCTGCGTCGCTGCTCTCCACGGCTGCGCTCAGGGTTTTCAGGGATTGCAGCAGATTTTTCACATCATGGGTCAGGCGCGCTCCGGTTTCGTAAATCGCCTGAGTGTAGGCGTTGTATTTCTGTTCCTGCTCGCGCTGCTTGGCCTCGTAGAAATACCCCAGCAACTGCGTCAGCAGCTTGACATGGAGAACCAGCGCCGGGCTCAGAGACCAGCGGGCATAAAGCACCAGGTGAACCTGGTGAAAGGTAAATTCCACAGAATATTTCGAAACCTGGCCAAACTCGCCGCCGCCTCCCGGCGCCTCCCAGCGCCCACCAGACACCCAGGGCAAGGCGGCAATATCATCCAGCGCCAGCCGCAGGAAACCTGCAGCATCGCGTTCCTGCTCAGCCAGGGACGCAAGATTGCGCAGCCAGCGCTCAAATGGCAGCCCCACACTCAGCAGATAACGCGACATCAGCTGACCACCGCCGGCAAACCCGCCATGCGGATTCCACAACCAGCTCAGGGCAATCAGCACACCCGCAATCCCCAGCAGGGTCTGCGCCAGTGCCATGGGATAATTTCCCTGGCTGATCATCTTGACGGTAAAGCTGCCCAGAACCAGCACCACGACCAGCAGAAACAGCATCAGGGTGTAGAAAAAATCGACTGAATAATATGGCTTGGCCTTCTGCCGCGCCACAGGCCACACGGCCACCAGAACGATTGCCGCTACGAGTACATAGCGCACCAGCAGCAACAGCTCGGCGTTGCTTTTTGTACCACCAAACAGGTGAGGCACCACCCACAACAAAAGCATGGCAAGCAGGTAAAGCAGGGCAAACAGGTGCCCCATACGCTGCCGGCGCTCCGTCATGCCGGCCACGTCGCCCCCGATCAGGCCCACCATAATGCCCAGCCACAATGTGGCCGTCCACCAGCTATGCCAGAAAAGAATCAGCGCACTCCCGCCCAGGACGACCAGCAAAACGTGACTCATGGAAAGCCTGCGTTCACTACGCCACATCGGCTGCCACAGGAGGAACAAGCCAATATGTACCAACAGCGCTGCGCTGCCCCACCATGCGGCAACGCCCCAGGCAAGCGCCAGATGCAGGGACAGCAACATGCCGGCCAGCAACCACTGCGGGCGCTCGCTGCCGATGCGTTGCACCATAACGGAAACTTTGCCGCTCATAGCCACCCCTTCGGTGTCATGGTTTGGATATACTTGGCAGTAATTACGCTGCCAATCGAGTCAAGTCGCATGTCGCGAGCCATTTTTACCATTGCCTATTTCACCTTTCTTGAGGCGGCACGCGCACGCCTTGTGCGATTGCTGCTGCTGGTTGTGCTAACCGCTTTTGCCGGCGGGCTGTTCCTCAACGAAATCGCCATTGCGGACAGCCAGCGCATCCAGACTGCGTTTCTCGCTGCATCCCTGCGCCCCGCCAGTGTGTTCATGTTAAGCCTGTTCATCATCAGCAGCCTGGCACGGGAATTCAACGAAAAAGGACTGGAACTCATTCTATCACTGGATCTGCCGCGCACCAGTTACGTCATCGGCAAACAGCTCGGCTTCATGGGGATCGCGCTGCTTCTGACCAGCGCGGTTTCCCTGCTACTGGCTGCCTATGCACCGGCAGGGCAAGTGTTGTTATGGGGTTTGTCGCTGCTTGGTGAACTATGGATCATGGCCGCTCTGAGCCTGTTCTGCCTGCTCACTTTCAGCCAGATCGTGCCGGCCATGAGCCTGGTGCTGGGATTTTATCTCCTGTCCAGATCAATGACCGCCATCCAGATGATCGGCCATGCCCCGATCAATGAAACCGGCACGGTACAGCTATACATGGTTCATGCCCTTGACGCCATTGCCTTGCTGCTGCCGCGGCTCGACGCTTTCACCCAGACTGCCTGGCTTGTGAATAACAGTGGCTCCTGGGCACAACTCGGGCCTATCGCATTGCAAACCCTGATCTATCTGGCGCTTTTGCTGGCAGGCGCTCTTTTCGATATTTCACGCAGAAATCTGTAGCGCCGTCATGACCGAACGCCCGCTCTCTGCTGTTCCAATCCCGATACTGGCCCTGCTCACGCTGGCTCTTGTGCTGCAAATCTACTGGGGCCTACGGACCCCCCTGCCCCAGGCAAAAGCACAAGCCCTTCCGCCGCCCCCCAATCATGAGGTAATCGCTGTCGCCAGTTTCGGCGAGAGCATCGTGGCATCTCAATCGATGGCACTGTACCTGCAGGCCTTCGACAATCAGCCGGGCATCAGCATCCCTTTCCAGAACCTGGATTATGCGACAGTAATCCAGTGGCTCGATCGCATGCTTGAACTGGATTCCCGTGCCCAATATCCCCTGCTGATGGCCACCCATCTCTACACCCAGGTACCGGACCCTGCCCGGCAGAAACAAATGCTGGAATTCACCTACCGGCATTTTTTTGCTGCCCCCGACCTGCGCTGGCAATGGCTGGCCCACGCTGCCATTGTCGCAAAACACCGTCTGCACGATTTGCCCCTTGCGCTCAAGTATTCCCGGGCCATCGCCCGGCATGCCAATGGGCCGGGCGTTCCCCACTGGGCGCAGCAGATGCCAATTTTCATTCTGCAAGAGATGGGTGAAACAGAAAGTGCTAAGATTCTGCTCGGCGGCTTGCTTGCCAACAACACCCTCGACGACCCGCACGAGATTCGATTCCTGACCGAGCGGCTTAAAGAAATGGAAACAGGGATCGTCGAGAAATCACCACCCCTGTCGAAAATGCAACAAGACTGAAATTCGCACACCAAACTTATCAGTCATGTAGAGCCTGGAAGTTCAGGCACGTAAATTGCTGATAAACAATCAGGCAAACATATATTCAGTTATTTTAGGATACTCAACAAAATGAAAAACCGACAGCAAGGCTTCACCCTGATTGAGATTGCCATCGTGCTGGTGATTATCGGCCTGCTTCTGGGCGGGGTGCTCAAGGGCCAGGAACTGATTACCAGCGCTCGTGTGCGAAACATGATTTCGCAGCAGGACGGCATCAAGGCAGCCTATTTTGGCTTTCTCGATCGCTACCGCGCGCTGCCTGGCGACTATGCAGTGGCTTCCACGAACATCAAGGGCGTTGCTGCCACGGCCAACGGCAATGGCGACGGCCAGATTCTGGGTGACGAAGCCATCATGGTATGGGACCACCTGAGCCATGCCGGATTCATCAACGGCAGCTATGTTTTCACCGCAGGCACGGTAAACGACACCACCACACCAAAGAATCCATACGCCGGCTATCTGCAACTCATTTATGACGATGTCTACAGCGACGCGGGCACCGCCTCCAAACGCCACAACCTGAAAACCGGCATACAAGTCCCGGTCAACATTCTGGCCGAAGTGGACCGCAAGGTTGACGATGGCAATCCACAAGGTGGCGCATTCCGCTTCTCCGTGTATGCAGGTGGCGCGACTGCACCGACTGCTGCAACCTGCATCGACACCACGACCACTCCGGCAAGCTGGAAGGTTTCCGGTGAAGAAAACAATTGCGGCGCTGCCAGCATTTTCTGATGTCAGACCGGCTACCCAATAAAAAACCCGCAGCGGCGGGTTTTTTATTGCCCCTCGGCTTGAGACCAGAATATTTCCAGCACGGTTTTACCCTGATTGAAATGGCCATCGTCATGGTCATCATCGGCATGCTGTTAAGCGGGGCGCTTAAAGGTGCGGAACTGATCTCAAACAGTCGAGCGCGGAATGTCATTGCTCAACAGGACGCCATCCGGGCCGCTTTTCTGGGCTTCCAGGACCGTTTCCGCGCCCTGCCCGGCGATTATCCCGGAGTGGATGCCTCGCGCAACATTAAAGACGTTGCGCCGGGTATTGGCGGAAACGGCGATGGAAAAATCCTGAACACATCCAGCAATGAACAAACTATCGCCTGGACCCACCTGTCGAAAGCCGGTTTTCTGGCTGCGGAATATTCCATGAGCAGCGCCACTGAAAGCGTCACGATTAAAAATACGCCAAAAAACATCTTCAATGCGTTTTTGCAAATCGCGCACGATGAAAACTTTGCCCAGACAGCTTCAACCGCAAGAAACAACATCAAAACGGGGAATCGAATCCCGGTGGATATTCTGGCTGAAATCGACAGGAAAATTGACGACGGCAATGCCATGCAGGGCGCCTTTCGTTACAGCGCCTTTAACGGTGCGACCACAGCCCCGGACGAAAGCCTCTGTTACTCGACTGACAATGGAAACTGGAGGGTGGACAGCAATTCTGACAACTGTGGCGGCGCGAATCTCTTCTGAAATTAGCAGGTTATAAACTTGCCGGCCTAGCCCTGCAACAGTTTGGCTTCCGCCAAAGCCAGATTTTCTGCCGCGCCCAGCAACACTACGATATCCCCCGCCATCAGCTTCATATCAGGAGAAGGCTCCACGCCACGGATCCCCCTTCTGCGAATCGCCGTGACTTCCACCAGCAGGCTGTCCAGTTCAAGTTCTGACAGGGCCTTGCCGATCGCTGCGGCATTATCTCCCAGTGACACGGAAGAGAGGCGTGGCTGTTCATGCTCTTCCAGGCTGGTTTCGGCTTCGCCACGGAATACGCCGCGAAACAACCCATAACGTTGTGAGCGCACTTCGCGAATGCGCCGCAAAACATGGGCGAGCGGTACGCCCAGCAACATCAGGGCATGGGAAGCGAGCATAAGCGAGCCCTCCAGCACTTCGGGCACAACTTCTGCCGCGCCGGCCTGTTGCAGCCGCTCAAGATCGGAATCATCCAGGGTTCGCACAACCACGGGCAAGTCCGGACGCAGTTCATGCACCTGATGCAACACTTTAAGCGCCGAAGCCGTATCGGCGTAGGACACCACGACTGCCCGCGCGCGCTGCAAACCTGCAGCCATCAGCACTTCCCGCCGGCAGGCATCGCCATAGACCACGTTCTCGCCTGCAGCGGCGGCGGCGCGTACACGTTGCGGGTCGAGATCCAGGGCAAAGAAGGAGATGCCTTCAAGTTCGAGAAAACGCGACAGGTTCTGGCCGCTACGGCCATAGCCGCAAACGATCACATGCCCTTCCTTGCCCGCGCTCTTAACCACGATATCGTGCAGCTCCAGTGCGCGGTAGTTCCAGTCGTTGCGGCACAGGCGTGTCACGATAGCAGCGCTATGCTGCAGGAGAAAAGGGGCAACCACCATGGAAAGCAGCATCGCGGCCAGAATTATCTGCGCAATGTAGGGCGGCACCAGTCTGCCTTCATTGGCAAGTGTCATCAGAACAAAGCCAAATTCGCCCGCCTGGGCCAGAAACAATCCGGTCCGCAACGACACGCTGAGATCGTGACGAAAAAGCCGGCTTAACAGCGTCACGATCGCGCCCTTCCCCAGGACCATGATCAGCAGCGCAAGCACTACCCAGCCCAGGTTCGCCGCAACGACCGCCATATCCAGCAGCATTCCGACTGTAACGAAAAAAAGCCCCAGCAGGACATCGCGAAAAGGCTGGATGTCCGCCTCCACCTGGTAGCGATACTCCGTTTCGGAGATCAACATCCCCGCAAGAAACGCACCCAGCGCAAGGGAAAGTCCGGCCAGACCGGTCAGATAAGCCAAGCCTAGTGTCACCAGCAACACATTGAGCATGAACAGTTCGGGCGATTTGTGCCGTGCCACCCAGTGGAACCAGCGGCGCATGAGGCGCTGCCCGAAATAAAGCAGGCCGATCAGGAGCACCAGCGCTTTAAGAAAAGCCGCGCCTACTGCCTGAGTCAGGTCTCCACCGGTAGCTGACAGAGCCGGGATCAGGATCAGCAGGGGCACCACTGCCAGATCCTGGAACAAGAGAACGCCAATCACCAGCCGCCCATGGCGCGACTGCAATTCGAGGCGTTCGGCCATCATCTTGCTGACAATCGCCGTGGATGACATGGCGAGCACACCCCCCAGCGCGACCCCTGCACGCCAGGAAAACCCGGACAACACGACAGCCGCCAGAATCAGTGCCAGCGTTACCAGCACCTGCGCGCCCCCCAGGCCGAACACCACGCCGCGCATGCCTTTGAGCTGCGGCAGGCTAAATTCCAGGCCAATACTGAACATCAGGAACACCACGCCGAATTCTGCCAGATAGCGGGTTTCTTCCGTATCTGAGATCCACCCCAGTGCATGGGGACCCGCCACCATGCCTACCAGCAGATAGGCAAGCAGCGGGGGCAGACGCAGGCTGCGGAACAGGGCTACCGCAAAGACAGCGGCTCCAAGCAGCACCAGTACAGCCTGGAGAGTGTTTGGAGCGTCATGCGGCATGAAACATTGGGTCCTTGAAAAGCGGCACAGCTTTCTCCCGTGTGCGTTCGGCCTTATACTATCATGACTTTATTTAACGCCAGTCGAGCCTCGTTCTCTGCCCAACCGAATGACAACACCCGAAAAAATACTGGGCCTGGCACGCCAGGTTCTGAGCATCGAAGCCGATGCGATCCATGCCTTGAGTGCGCGCCTCGATTCCAACTTTACCCATGCGGTCGAATTATGCCTGGCCTGCACTGGCCGCATCATTGTCAGCGGCATGGGGAAATCCGGCCATATCGCAGGCAAAATCGCATCCACACTTGCCAGCACCGGAACACCTTCCTTCTTTGTCCATCCGGGCGAGGCCAGTCACGGCGACCTGGGTATGATCACGCCACAGGATGTAGTCATTGCCTTGTCAAACTCCGGAGAAAGCCCGGAACTGGTATCCATCGTGCCGCTCATCAAGCGCCTTGGTGCCAGGCTCATCACCATGACCGGCAATCCTCAGTCCACCATGGCGCGCGAAGCCGATATTCATCTCGATGCCAGCGTAACCCAGGAAGCCTGTCCGCTGGGTCTGGCGCCGACCGCCAGCACAACGGCGACACTGGCGCTGGGCGATGCGCTGGCGGTGGCGCTGCTGGATGCGCGCGGCTTCGGCAAGGAGGATTTCGCCCGTTCGCATCCCGGCGGAGCACTTGGCCGTCGCCTGCTGGTGCATGTGCAGGACGTGATGCATCAGGGCGAAGATTTGCCCAAAGTCCATGCGGACGCCAGCCTGAGCGAAGCGCTACTGGAGATGACCAGGAAGGGGCTGGGAATGACTGCGGTTGTGGATACAGGCGACCATATCCTCGGGCTGTTCACCGACGGCGATCTGCGCCGCCACCTCGACTCGCCACTGGATATCCGCACAACGCCCATTCGCGGAATCATGACTGAAAAACCATTCAGCATCCGGCCGGAACGTCTGGCAGCGGAGGCAGTACAGTTCATGGAACAGCACAAGATCAATGGGCTGCTGGTTGCCGACGAATCGGGCAGACTGGTTGGCGCCTTCAACATGCACGACCTGCTGCGTGCAGGCGTGGTCTGATCACGGAGCATTGCAATGCAAGCGGTTTACGAACTGGCGCGCAACATCAAGCTGCTGATTTTCGATGTGGACGGCGTGCTCACCGATGGCAGCCTGTTCCTCGGCGACGATGGCCAGGAATACAAGGCCTTCAACTCACACGATGGGCATGGCATCAAGATGCTCAAAAACAGCGGTGTGGAAATCGCCATCATTACCGGGCGCACCTCGAAAGTCGTGATTCACCGCGCCGAGAATCTCGGCATCACCCATGTTTATCAGGGTGTACATGACAAGCTGGAAGCATTTCAGCACCTCACGGAAAAGCTGGCCATGCGCTTCGAGCAATGCGCATTCATGGGGGATGATGTCGTGGACCTGCCCGCCATGCGCCGCTGCGGTCTGGCGCTCACGGTACCTCAGGCGCCGGATCGGGTAAAACAGCATGCCCATTATGTTTCCGTCAAGGAAGGGGGGCACGGTGCTGCCCGTGAAATCTGCGAACTGATCATGCAGTCGCAAGACACCCTGGAGGCCCAGCTATCCGTTTATCTAAAATAAGCGAACGCCTCTCGCTGTGGTCCCCGCTCGCGCTGCTGGGACTGCTCGCGCTGCTCACTTTCTGGCTCAACAGCACCGTTCAGGCGCCGTTGTCGAAACGCGATGGCAGTACCCGCCACGACCCGGATTACTGGGTAGAGAACTTTTTTGCCCGGCGCATGGGGCCAGATGGGCTGCCTCAGCATACCCTGGCCGCCACCAAACTCGAGCATTTTCCGGACGATGACACCGCGCATCTGACCCGTCCGCATTTCACAGCCATGAATGAAAACAAACCCCCGGTACATATCCAGGCTCAGCAAGGGCTGGTCTCCCGCGATGGCGGGGAGGTATATTTTACCCATGAAGTCGAAATCAGGCGCGAAGCCGGCACAGGAAAGGACTGGCTGACAGTCAGCACCGACTCCCTGCACATTACGCCTGATCAGGAGCTAGCCCGCACCGACAATGAAGTCAGGATTAAAACGCCAGCCGCATTCATCACCGCCACCGGAATGGAATTCGACAACCGGACCCAGACGATCAAACTGCTTTCCCGCGTGAAAGGTCATTATGAAAAACCCAAGAACTAGGCCAACCGCTGCGATTGGCTGCCTGATTTTCATCCTTTTTTCAGCCGCAGGACATGCCGAACTGGCGGATCGCAACAAGCCGATCAACCTTGAAGCGGATACCGTCAATCTTGATGATGCGAACAAGGTCAGCGTCTACCAGGGTAACGTACAGTTGACTCAGGGCACGCTCCTGATTCGCGCAGACAAACTGGTGATCAAAGAGGATACTGCAGGCTTGCAGCATGCCACCGCCTATGGCAACCCGGCCAGTTTTCGCCAGAAGCGCGAGGGCACGGATGAATATATCGAAGGCTATGGCCTGCGCATCGAATATGATGCCAGAATTGAAAAAGCCGAACTTTTCACCCAGGCCAGGATGAAACGCAACCAGGATGAAGTCCGGGGCAATTACATTTCCTATGATGCCAAAACGGAACTTTTCCAGGTCATCGGTGGAGGCAGGGAAGCGGCTTCACCAGGCAGGGAAAAAGGGCGTGTGCGTGCCGTGATTCAACCCAAGCCCAAGGCAATCAACACACTTCCACCATCTTCGCTCCCCTTGCGGGATGCAGAAAACATCGCCAACCCGCGAACCGAATAAGCCCATGAGTGAACTTACGGTAAGCAGCCTGAAAAAGCGCTACAAATCTCGTGCCGTCGTCAAGGATGTTTCTCTCAGCGTCCGCAGCGGCGAAGTCGTGGGACTGCTGGGGCCGAATGGCGCGGGAAAAACCACCAGCTTTTACATGATGGTTGGACTGGTCCCGCTGGATGGCGGCAGTATTTTGCTGGACGGCAACGAGTTGAGCCGCATGCCGATTCACCGCCGCGCGCGCCTGGGGCTCAGTTATCTCCCCCAGGAAGCCTCGATTTTTCGCAAACTGACAGTGGCAGAAAATGTAGCCGCCATTCTCGAGTTGCGTGGCTTGAGCAGCGAAGAAGTGGAGCAGAAAACGGATGAATTGCTGCACGAACTGCATGTTCATCACCTGCGTGACAACCCCGCCATGAGCCTTTCAGGCGGAGAACGGCGGCGAGTTGAAATTGCCCGGGCACTGGCTTCCAATCCGCGCTTCATACTGCTTGACGAACCTTTTGCCGGCGTGGACCCGATCGCGGTGCTGGAAATCCAGAAAATCATCCGTTTTCTCTCTGAGCGCGATATCGGTGTCCTGATCACAGATCACAACGTGCGCGAAACCCTCGGCATTTGCGATCACGCCTATATCATTAACGATGGCCTGGTGCTGGCAAGCGGAAAACCCGAAGAAATCGTTTATAATGAAACCGTGAGAAAAGTATATCTCGGTGAGCATTTCCGTCTATGACACGGCCCTGAGCTTCCGCTCTCGGGAACCCATTACCCATGAAACAAAGCCTCCAGCTCAAGCTCTCCCAACATCTGGCCCTGACACCTCAGCTGCAGCAGTCCATTCGATTGCTACAGCTGTCCTCTCTGGAACTCAACCAGGAGCTTGAACAGTTTATCGAGAACAACCCCCTGCTGGAGCGCATCGAACCAAATCAGGATACGGGCAGCGAGGAAGAGGCAACGCCATTTACCCTGGTTAGCCAGGAAGCCACAACGACGCCGGCAGATGAACGCAGCGAAGCATCGAGTCAGGAAGACAGTTTCGGTGATGACCAGGACATCTGGAATGAAGTCAGTCCATCCCACGGTATCCGCGATGACAATGACGAACCGGATTATCCGCAACAGGATGCGGGAACGACCAGCCTGCGCGACCATCTGAACTGGCAACTCAATCTTACTCAACTTCCGCTGCGTGATCGAACCATTGTTTCGCTGATGATCGATGCCCTTAGCGACGACGGCTACCTGACCCAGAGCCTGGAAGAAATTGCCGAAATGCTGCCTACGGAACTGGAGATCGACCCGCTCGAGATTGAGACTGCATTGAAGCACCTGCAAAATTTCGACCCTCTTGGCGTCGGCGCCCGCAATCTGGGAGAATGCCTGTCCCTGCAGATCGAGGCCTTGCCACCAGAAACGCCTTATCGCAATATTGCCCTGCGAATTGCGCAGCAACATCTGGAACAACTAGCCAGCCGGGACTACAACAAGCTAAAAAAACTGCTGCAATGCGACGATGACGGCCTGCGTGGCGCGCAGCATCTGATCGTCGGACTCAATCCCCGGCCTGGCGCCGATTTTGCTGCTGCCGACACGCGCTACGTCGTGGCCGACGTCATCGTCAAGAAAATCAAGGGAATGTGGATCGCCAGCCTGAATCGCGAAGCCATGCCCAAATTGCGAGTCAACCGCATGTATGCGGATATTCTGAGCCGCAACCGTGAGAGCGGGGGGCAGCAGTTAGCCAGCCAGTTACAGGAAGCGCGCTGGATGGTCAAAAACATCGAGCAGCGTTTTGACACTATATTGCGGGTCTCGCAAGCCATCGTCGACCGGCAGAAGCATTTTTTTGAACATGGTGAAGTTGCCATGCGTCCATTGGTACTACGCGAGATTGCAGAAGAAGTCGGCTTGCACGAATCCACGATTTCACGCGTTACCACGCAGAAGTACATGCTCACACCCAGAGGCATTTTCGAATTAAAATATTTTTTCGGCAGCCATGTTGCCACTGAAACCGGTGGCGCCTGCTCCGCCACAGCCATCCGCGCCCTGATCAAGCAACTGGTTGCCGCGGAAAACAGCAAGAAACCCCTCAGCGATACCCAGATTGCCGAAATTCTGTCACAGCAGGGTATCGTAGTCGCACGTCGTACCGTGGCAAAATATCGCGAGGCATTACAAATCCCCGCGGTAACACTTCGTAAGTCTCTCTAACCACCAGGTTCTTTTTATAACAAGGAGCATTCATCATGAACTTGACTATCACCGGCCACCACATTGAAGTTACCCCTGCCATTCGCGACTATGTCACCGGCAAGCTGGAAAAAATCACTCGCCATTTCGATCAGGTCATCGATGTCAAGGTAATCCTGACTGTCGAAAAACTCATCCAGAAGGCAGAGGTAAGCGTTCACATGCGTGGGAACGACGTGTTCGTACAATCTGAAGATGCTGACCTGTACGCCGCGATCGACTCTCTGGTGGACAAGCTGGACCGCCAGATTCTCAAACATAAGGAAAAGAATGGCGCTCATCACAGCGATGTAAAACATCAGCCAGTCGAAGAATAACACCTGCCATCAGATGCCCGAGGTTAAACCATGGAGCTCATCGCAAAAATACTCCCGCTCGACAATGTCATTGCAGAACTCGATGTAGGGAGCAAAAAACGGGCTTTTGAGCATGTCGGCGAAATGCTGGAACAACGCCTGCATCTTGGTCGAGGAAAAATATTCGACAGCCTGTTCGCACGCGAGAAACTGGGCTCTACCGGTCTCGGCCATGGCATCGCCATCCCGCACGGGCGAATCAAGGGCTTGCAGGACACACTGGGCGTATTCGTACACCTCAAGGAGCCGATTCCTTTCGATGCCCCTGATGGCGCGCCTGTATCACTGCTATTCGTGCTATTGGTACCAGAGCAGGCAACCGACCTGCATCTGCAGATTCTTGGTGAACTGGCACACATGTTCAGCGACCACCACTTACGTGATCAACTGAATGCCAGCCAGGATCAAGAGGCCCTGCACCGCCTCCTCACCTCATGGGCTCCCCATGCCGCAAATCAGCGTTAATCAGCTTTTTGCAGACAAGGGTGACAAGCTTGGCCTGACGTGGGTTGCCGGCAAGGCCGGTGGAAACAAACTGCTAACCAGTGACACGGTACAGAAATTATCCCTGGCGCTGATCGGTTATCTCAATTTCGTCCATCCCAACCGCGTCCAGGTGCTGGGATGCGCGGAAATGGACTACCTGCGCAGTCTGACGCCGGAAGCACTGGCGCAGTCTGTCAACAACCTGTTCAGCACCGAACTGGCAGCGATCATTGTTGCCAACGGGGAAATCGTACCCCCTTTGCTCAGGGAGGCAGCCGACCGTACGCTGACGCCATTATTCACCTCCCACGAGCAGAGCCCGGACATGATGAACATACTGCGCCATTATCTGGCGCAGGTTCTGGCTGAATCCACGGTACGTCACGGCGTATTCATGGAAGTTCAGGGTATGGGTGTACTGATTACCGGCGACAGTGCCGTGGGGAAAAGTGAACTGGCGCTGGAACTGATCACTCGCGGCCATCGCCTGGTGGCCGACGACGTAGTGGAGTTTTATCAGGTTTCCCCCGACACGCTTGAAGGACGCTGTCCGGAAATGCTGCAGGACTTCCTTGAGGTGCGTGGCCTCGGTGTACTGAATATCCGTGCCCTGTTCGGAGAAGACGCGATCAAGTTAAAAAAGAATATCCGGCTGATCGTGCACCTGGAAAAGCTGACGGAGCAAACCATGTCTCTCGACCGGCTCCAGATCAACGCCTACTCCCAGCAAATTCTGGATATCACCATTCCGGAAGTGCGCATTCCTGTCGCGGCTGGCCGTAATATTGCAGTGCTGGTCGAGGTGGCTGCGCGCAATCACATCCTGCAACTGCGAGGAATCAACAGCACCCAGCAGTTCATCGAACGCCATGACCGCATGATGTCCGAAAACGAACTCCCCAGCTAACACCCATGCAGCTCATCCTAGTCAGCGGATTATCCGGTTCTGGAAAAAGCATCGCACTCAATGTTCTCGAAGACAGCAGCTACTTTTGTGTCGACAATCTCCCCCTGCCACTGCTCACTCAGACAGCCCACTACCTTCTCGAAAGTGGCGTCACGCAGGCGGCTATCAGTGTCGACGCACGCAGCAGCAGCGACCTGAATCAGTTGCCGATGAGTCTCGAGGCATTGAGGCAGGAGGGGCTGGATGTGCGTGTTCTGTTTCTTGAAGCCAAAACCGACGCCCTGGTCAAACGCTTCAGCGAAACCCGGCGCCGCCACCCCCTGAGCAATCAGGGACGCACGCTCACTGAATGCATCGAACGCGAGCAGGAGCAACTGGAGGCGGTCAGCAGCCTCGGCCATCGCATGGATACCAGCGAAATATCGCCCAACACCCTGCGTGCATGGATCAAGGATTTTATCGCACTCGACCGCTCCAGGCTGACGCTGCTATTCCAGTCATTCGGCTTCAAGCACGGCATTCCTCTGGACGCCGATTATGTGTTCGATGTCCGCTGCCTGCCCAACCCACATTACGACCCGGAATTGAGACCACTGACGGGCAAGGATCCTAAGGTCCGCGCTTTTTTGCAGAAAGACCCGCTGGTGCAGAAAATGCTGTGCGATATCAGTCGCTTTGCTGCCGACTGGCTACCCTGTTTCATTCGCGACAATCGCAATTATCTGACCATCGCCCTGGGATGCACCGGGGGACAGCATCGCTCCGTTTTCTTTGCAGAAACACTGGCAGCCCAGTTCAGCAGCGAATATCAGGTGCTGATCCGACACCGTGAGCTATCGTGAACCCGGGGCTCAGGATGGGAGACTGGCTGACCGTGCTCGCTGGCATGATACTGGTCATTTACCTTTTCACTTCATTGTGGGGCGGAAGCAAGGGCATCAGCCTGATCATCCGTAGCGGCGGCAAAATCGTGACAGAAACCGATTTGACACGAAACCATGACTTTGAAATTAGCGGCCCGCTCGGCACGACCCTGATCACAGTCGAAAACCGGCGTGTCCGCGTTACCCGAGACCCCAGCCCGCGTCAATACTGCGTCAAACAAGGCTGGCTTTCACGTGCGGGAGAATCTGCCCTATGCCTGCCCAATCAGGTCAGCGTGGAATTGATCGGTGCAGACCGAGCCTATGACTCACTCAGTTATTAAGCTGCCCGCCAGCACGGATGATCACCGCATTGCCCGGCTGGCCGCTTTTGCCATAGGGTTATCGCTGGCAGAAGCCGCACTGCCGTCGCCACTGCCCGGCGTCAAGCCCGGCTTGGCCAACATCATTACCCTGCTGGTACTGCAGCGTTTCGGATGGCGAGCCGCTGCCTGGGTTTCACTGCTGCGTGTCGTGGCCGGCAGCCTGTTGCTCGGCACTTTCCTCTCGCCCGGTTTTATCCTGAGTTTTTCTGGCGGCCTACTCAGCCTGCTCGTTCTGGGAGCTGCATGCAGGCTTCCTGCGAATTTTTTTGGCCCGGTCAGTCATAGCATCCTTGCTGCCTTTGCGCATATAGCCGCGCAACTTGGTGTCGTGTATTTCTGGCTGATCCCGCATGCTGGCGTGCTTTATCTCGCGCCGGTTTTTGCCACCGCTGCTCTGCTGTTCGGCATTGTCAATGGGCTGATTGCAGCACGTTTGCTTGAAGAGCCAGTCCATGAACAATTAGCGCCCGCACTGAAATGAAACGGCTTGCTCTCGCAGTTCTCCTTCTGCTCAGTTTGCCTGCCGCCGCTGCGGAATGGATCAGGGTGCGACCGCTGGCTGAGGGTGACCAGTATTTCTACGACCGATCCAAGCTATATTTCAGCGGAGACGAAATCACATACTGGAAAAAGGTGGCCTTCAAAATACCTGTCACGTTGAAAGGACAAGCAGCCGTCAGCGGACTTTATCGTGAACGTATCCACTGCGCCGAACACACGTTGAAACTGATCAGTCATCTGCTTTACGCTGCAGATGGCAGCACCATCGAGTACATCGCCAACCATGAGGGTGAAGCAGCCCCAATCATCCCAGATACTGTGGGAGATATATTCGAAAAAACCGTTTGCGATCTGGTTCGACAAAAAATGGAACAGGCACGGCAAAAAAATCGGGCCGATGAAAAAAAACCAGAGCACATCCAGACTGACCCCGTACCCGCCACCCAGGCTTCGGACTCAGAAACCAAAGAACCGGTAGAAAAAACACCGTCCATGGGGCCGGATGAAGAACAGAAACCTCCAGTCTCTCCGTCTCCTCCGGTGGTGAATTAATCATTCTCGTGGTTTAATCACACGCTATGAATCCTCGCCAGTCCATCACTCTTGCACTGACAGGCGCATCTGGCATGCCCTATGCCATGCGCTTGCTGGAATCCCTGCTGATCGCAGACAAATCCGTCTACCTGCTCTACTCTCAGGCCGCCCAGATCGTGGCCCAGCAAGAAATGGGGCTTTCTCTCCCGTCCAGCAGCCGGGAAGTTCAGCACCAGCTACGTGAACAATACCGCCACTTGCCCGGTCGGCTCCAGGTTTTTGGGCGTGACGAGTGGTTTGCACCCATCGCATCCGGCACAGGTGTTGCTGACGCCATGGTTGTGTGCCCCTGCACAATGGGCACGCTTGCAGCCATTGCCACAGGCATGAGCGACAATCTGATCGAGCGTGCTGCGGACGTCAGCTTGAAAGAGCATCGCAAGTTGATTCTGGTGCCCAGAGAAACGCCATTTTCAGCCATACACCTGGAAAACATGCTTAAACTGGCACGCCTCGGTGCGGTCATCCTGCCAGCCAATCCTGGTTTTTATCATCATCCGTCCAACGTTCAGGATCTGGTGGATTTCGTGGCAGCACGCATACTCGACCATCTTGACGTTCCCCATCAGCTTATGGCGCGATGGGGAAAAGACGGAACCTGAACACGCATCGTGTCTCACGTTTTAAATCAATACATGTCGGCTTTCCTGAAGAGGGGAAAACACCATGAATCCTTCGAAATTCCGGTTTTTCCACTAAATACCGTTCTTTTCCCGGGCGGTAAGCTCCCTCTCAAGGTTTTCGAACCGCGCTACATGGAAATGGTGAGTGTTTGCCTCAGGAACAGGCGGCCCTTCGGTGTTTGTCTGATTCTCGAGGGCGAAGAAAGCGGTAAGCCTGCACAACATGTTGAAACTGGATGTATTGCGGATATCACTGAGTGGGACATGAAACAACTGGGTGTGATGAATATTCATATACTCGGGACCCAGCGCTTTTATATCGAAAACTCCCGCATCGAATCGAATGGGTTGATTGTGGCCAGAGCCGTGTATATCGCGCCCGAAGCACCACAACCCTTACCCACCAACCATCATGCCTGTGCTACTTTGTTGCGCCGCCTGGTAGAGCATCTCGGAGAGGAGCGCTTTAATCCGCCACTGAACTATGACGACGCAGTATGGGTAAGTTACCGGCTGGCTGAATTGCTTCCACTCAAACTTTCGGCGCGTCAAAACATGCTGGAAATGAATGACAGCGTGGTCAGAATCGAGATATTGCACTCTTTTCTGGCACAGCAGGGGCTGCTTGCCTGAATATAATCCTGTCTATTCACCTGTCCCATACAAGTGGTGCGCGAACTGGGCAAAATCATTACTCACCTTGCGGAACAGGCAATCGAGGTTGATCAGCGCATGTTCCACAAGATTGATCGCGATGAAGGGATGCTCCACTTTCATGCGCTTGTACATGGCACGTGAAAGACGCAGCACCTGAGTATCCGGTGCGCGCGCCACCAGTCTGACAGAGCGCGGTTTCCGGTCGAAAAAAGACATGATGCCGAGCATTTCCCCCGGGCCTTCTCGCACGATCTCATATTCCTTTTTCTTTTCAGCCACAACCAGCGCGATTTCTCCTTGCACGACCAGGTATAGCGCTTCTCCCACCTCTCCAATATCCGCAAGAATGTCTCCCTCATTGAATTGACGCAATGTCAGATATTTCAGTAGTGTCTTGATTTCGGAAGATTTAAGAGACTGGCATAAATACTGGCTACCCAGAAATCTGGCAAGATTTGGGCGAAGCCTTTTCTTGTCCCCCTTGCTGCGCACACCCATCTGACGCGCAAGCACTGGCTTCTTATTGCTGCTCAGCATTGCAAATCTCCCTTGTGCTTGCTTCAAGTGGCATAGCAAGCGAGAATGGAACCGTTAACAAATCTTGAAGATTCGCCATGAAGCTGCTTTGGATATCTATTGTTATATGTTTGTTTTTTGCCTCTTGTGGTGAAGACAAAAAACCCTATAAGCAGCCCGTGCCTCAAACTCCGGCCACACCTATGCTCCAGAGCGAGCGTCAGGCGCTGGAAAAGGCTAAGGATGTCGAAAGGCAGGTAAACAAGCATGCCGAAATGCTAAAACAGAAATCCGAAGAACCGTGACCTTCGTTTCTCCCGATGAAACTGGTTAATGTAAGCTTCTAGCACAACATCAGCATGGTTTCGCGAACCAGCAGATGCGAGGGTCGGTGTATGCCAATATGGACACGACGAATCGCCGTTTAAGTCATACGCTTCCTGACCCTCAAGCCGCAGTTGTACCATTTCCTTTACAATCTTCCGCGAACCACCCGGAAAACCTTCTATTCAATCAAGGCAGGACGAAACCCGAAAGCTGGTCACAGTTAAAGCCGTCTTGAAATCACCTCGCCCACTGCCAATGACGCTGAGGTCAAACGGCTTAACTGCAGACAGCGTTAATGGCAACCGCCTCCACAACCACCACATCCGCCACCGGAGCTTCCAGAGGAACTGCCACAAGATGAGCCGGCAGTGTCATTGGGGTTGATAAATATAAATTGGAAATTTCCCGGGCTCATTTCAACAAAGTCGAGCACAGCGCCATTCAGAAGTGGCTGGCTTTGCTTTGCTACCAGAACCTGAATCCCTTCAGCGTCGATCAGCATGTCATCATCCGCTTGCTCATCAAAGCCCATTCCGTATTGGATGGAGCCATCAAAATCACGCTTGGCGGCAATTCTCAACGCCATGCCCTCAGCACCGGCCTGACCTGCAGCATTCTGGATTTGCACAACGGCCTCAGCGGTTACTTTTACCATATAATTCTCCTTAATTAGTCATTACTGATGTGGCTGCGGCCCTGCAGCCTTAACTTCCCGAACAAAATCCACAAAGCGACCCGCCCAGTTATAACCACGAAGCGAGCGAAAATGCGTGTAGCAGGCAAGCAGGTTCTTGTAGACGATGCCATCGGATTGGCCGTCGATACCATGTCCACGTTCGACTTCAAACGCATATTTGAGGTCAGAATCTACATTTTCCAAGCTTGAATAGTGAAATTCATGTGCAAGCAATTCCCTGCCCGCGATCTCATCTGGCCAAGGACAGTTTCCGGTCGATCGTACACGAACATAACCCCGGCCAACTGGTTTGCCGTGCATTACCACATCACCAGGAATCACTCCGACCATTTTGCAGGTTTTCCCCTGCCACGACAAACTCCGGGCAAGATACATTAATCCCCCACACTCCGCATACGTTGGTAGCCCATTCTCAATGGCGTCACGCATTTGCTGGCGCAGCGTGGAATTACTTTCCAGCCGTTCCATAAAAAGCTCAGGAAAACCTCCGCCAATAAATAAACCATCAAGTTGATCAGGTAACTCATGATCTCGAAGCGTATCAATATTAATGATTTCTGCGCCCGCCACTTGCATAGCCTGCAGATCATCGGCGTAATAAAAACCAAACGACTGATCCTTTGCCACGCCAATCCGGACTTTTATTGCAGTGGGCGCAAGCTCTATCGGCTTGTGGTCTTGATTGAGGCTTTCGCCTATCGACGGCGCGCTATCCGCAATTTTAATCAAGGCATCGAGGTCTACCTGAGCTCCGACCAACTGACCAATTTCGCTAATATGTTGCAAAGCCACGCTAGATTCATTACTTGGCATCAAGCCCAGGTGTCTTTCGGTTATCTGTAATCGAGTGTCGTGATGCACGGCTCCCAACACCGGGATATCCGTATAATGTTCAATCACCGCCCTCAATTTACTTTCATGCCTCGCACCGCCAAGGTTGTTGAGAATGACGCCTGCGATGCGTATTTCTGGATCAAAAGCCTGGTAACCCAGAATGAGTGGCGCGATGCCACGCGTCATACCTCGTGCGTCGATCACCAGAACCACGGGTGCATGTAGCAATTTTGCAAGAGCGGCATTGCTGTTACTGCCATTAAGATCAAGCCCGTCATACAGGCCTTTATTTCCCTCGATCAGGCTTAGATCAGCACTGATTGAATGTTGCCGAACCGAGTCAAGTATCTCGTCAGGCTCCATAAGGTAAAAATCCAGATTACGGCATGGGCGGCCTGTTGCTGCGCCTAACCACATTGGATCGATATAATCAGGACCCTTCTTATAAGGCTGTACTTTGAGTCCACGCTGTGTAAACGCAGAACACAAACCGATACTGACAGTGGTTTTACCTGAGGACTTGTGTGCTGCTGAGATAAGCAAACGAGACATGGATTAAAGAGTTCCAGAAATAATTAACCCGAAGCCACCTGAGGCAATGTTAAGAGGCTAATCAAGTAGCGCTCCTACCTTTGGTGTGCTTCGGGTTAGACCGAGAATTTCCTGGTTTAATCGGTCAATGCTTCCTTGCTGACATGATGAAAATCATCCTGAGGAATAAAGCGCAAAACTCTTACTGCGATAGTGGTTATCAACAATGCCATTCCGATACCGCCAATACCCAAAAGTAGTTCTGGAAGGCTTGGATGGTAGTAATGAATTGCGCCATCAAAAAAAGTGCTGGATTCCTGCATCCCTGGGAACAACTCAAGAGGGAATGCCTGCCCCCCAATTATGATTACATATAGTTGCGCAAAACCACCTACGACAATCAGAAGCGCTGACCAGATAACAGTTTTACAATTAGCACCGAGAGTAGGATGTAGCAAAAGAGCAATTGGAATCAGCGTGCCGATAAAAATCTGTCCTACCCAAAACAGCGTAGTGAAGATCCCGCCATCAACTAGAATAAACTGTTCAAATGCGGCTTGCTTGGCGAAATACAAGTTTGTCAGGTGATATACGATTGTGAAGTAAAGCACTGCTCCAGCAAAAGTTGCCAGAAGATTTTTCATGCGGCGCAGAATAGCTGGGTCAAGCTCAAGTCCGTTCCATAAATACATGAACGACTGTACAAGAATGAAAACTGCCAGTCCGTAGGAGAAGGACATGATGATAAACATCGGGGCCAGAATTGCTGAACTATAAGCTTGTCGTGCCACCAGAAACCCAAAGATAGATCCGGTAGCCGTGGTCAGTGCCAAGCGCCAGATAAAAGCAGAAAAACCCGCATATTTGGAATATGCATGCATTTTTCTCTCCATCATAGTCCAGATATAGACTGCCACAATTGCAAAAAATCCAGTATAAAGTATGACGTTGAGCGCAAAAATTGACTTGAAGTTGAAGTGCGTCATAGCAACAATCAACCGGTCAGGCCGTCCCAAATCCAGCATAAGAACGGTCAAACCACCGGCAAGCAAGGCTATTGCAAGCAAACCGGAAAGGGGTGCGCGAGCCTTATATACTGGTTTGCCAAACACTGAACCGATTGATGCAACATTTAGGACACCTGATGCAGCTACAATCATGAATACCGCAAAAACATGCGGCAGACCCCAGACAATCTGATTGGTCATCCCTGTTACGACGTGCCCATGGGTTTCCATATAGTGAGCAGCCCCAAACCCAATCAGGACAACCAGTCCAAGCAACCCGGCAAGTGCATAAAACGCTTGCCCCTCAATTTTACGAAACGCTTCAATATTCATGTCGCTTAGATTCCCTGATAACGAACGCCAACATTAAGTCCCAGATCAGCTCGCACCTGAGTTGTCGCAAGCGTCGCAACGCGTTTGGAAATTTCACTGTTTGGATCATTCAGATCTCCAAACAGGATTGCATTATGTCCGGCTGCAGTACACGCATCCGCACAAGCAGGTTGGCCTCCGCGATCGATACGGTGCACACATAATGTGCAAGATTCAACGCAACCTTTACCTCGTGGCACATCTGGGTTCTGATCGTGCAACTCTTCATGCACAAACGAACGCGCCTTGTATGGACAAGCCATCATGCAATAACGGCAACCGATACAGATGTGGCGGTCCACCAGCACGATCCCATCAGCGCGTTTGAATGAAGCCCCTGTTGGGCAGACATCGACACAAGGAGGGTGCTCGCAATGCTGGCACATCATAGGCAGGCTATGCGATTGACCGATACGCAAATCCTTGATTTCCACTTTGCGTATCCACTGTGAATCTGTCTCACGAGATCCGGAAAAGCCATTTTCCGTACCGCAAGCCGAAACGCAATCATTGCACCCACTCGCACACTTTCCGCTGTCAATTAACATGCCCCAGCGCACTTTGCTTGATGCTGCTTCTTCCGGAGCGCGGCCATGGGCCAGATCAAACAAGGTAACACCAGGCGCTATCGCCAATCCAGCCATGGCAGCGCTATACCCAATGAATTGACGGCGTTTTTTATCAGGTGAGTTATTTTCAGGGGTTTTGTCCATACTGTTACTCATTTCCTTACCCCGCCTGTTGAATTGAGATCGACAGACTCGGCCTGTACTTGCTGCGGCATTATTGCGGGCGTGTCTGCACTGGATGCCGGCATGCTGCTTAATGCCGTTGCTGCTTTTGGTTTACTGGCGTGGCATTCAAAACAATCTAGCTTCACAGCCGCATAAGAGTGGCAACTCTGGCAGAACCCTTCCTTGCCAAGAACGCTATTGGTTTTCTTATCAGCGTGGCAATTAATGCACCCCTGCAAGCTGAACTCTGTTGTCCGAATGCCCTTGCGCATGGTCTCCTTGCGGTGATGCTTGAGTTCGTCCATGTGGTGTCGCTTCATGTACGAGGTATCTCTTACGCATTTATCACCAGATGCCTCTGCATGAACGGGCAACGCCACGCGACCAGCAGGAGTACTCTCATGGGCATTTACTGATGCCGTCGCGAAGGCGCCCAAAGCCAGCAAAGCAGCCAGCAGGCCGCCCCGCTGCCAGTTCAGCACCACGCGCAGTTTTGCCAGGCTGACCATTGTTTACTCACCCATACCCATTTTGATATAACCGGTTGGACATACGTCTGCGCAAATATGGCAGCCGATGCACTTCGAATAGTCAGTATCAACATAGCGACCAGTTGTCGAGTCAGTACGCTTAACTTTGAACACAGCAGTTTGAGGACAGTAAACAACGCAGTTGTCGCATTCAAAGCACAGCCCGCAGCTCATGCAGCGCTTGGCTTCAGCCACCACCTGCTTGTCATCCAGTTTCATCAGACGTTCTTCGAAGTGGCCAAGAGCCTGTTCTGCGTTCAGGGTGATGTGTTCACGAACGTTACGGGCAACGAACGGGAAATGCCCAAGGAACAATTCATTCGATGGAATCACATATTTGTCGGATCGGTCTTCAAAATTGTGTACAGCGAACTTGTTGCTATCGGTACCACGCACACCCAGGTCGATTTCCTTGGCATAACCCTCAGTCTTTGCAATCTCTTCCTTTGCTGTCGACTTGAACTCAACGGGTGCATGTTCCGTTTCAATCAACTTGCGTACCAAGTCCCAGTGATGAACGTCGATCTTAGGACGCTTGTCCTGCGCTTCACCCTTCAGATAGATGTCAATACTCTCTGCTGCAATCGACCCGTGACCGATCGCCGTGGTCAGCAAATGTGGGCGAATTACGTCGCCGCCTACGAAGTAACCCTTCTTATTAGGCACTTCGTAATTTTTATTTGCGTTGATCAAACCTTTACCGTTGTCGAAACCGTCAAAGCCCGTGAAATCCACAGCCTGACCAATTGCGGAGACGATCAGATCAGCGGGAATATCTTTTTCAGTTCCGGCCTTGATGACTGTCTCACCCTTAACAACATCGAACTCAGCCACACGCAATGCTGTAGCACGGCCATCCGTACCCTTGACAACGGAAATCGGCGTCACTCCGCCAATGATTTCAATACCTTCTGCCAGCGCCTGATCAATTTCATGCTTATTGGCATTCATCTTGTCAATTGTCGAACGGGAAACCAGAATAACCTCAGCACCTTCCCGTGCAGAAACTGCCGCCACATCATGGGCGACTTGGCCTGCAATAATGTGTTCCGGGCGGTCAGATTCGGTTGCAACCGTGATGTTACCCAGACGACGGGCAACCGTTGCAACGTCAATTGATGTATCGCCACCACCGATAACAACAACACGCTTACCAACGTGCTGTAGACGCCCGTCGTTAAATGCGCGTAGAAAAGCCATTGCGTTTACGCAGTTTGGCGTATCAAAACCGGGGACAGGCAACATGCGACCTGATTGCGCACCCATGCCAAGGAAAATAGCATCGTAGTTTTTTTCCAATTGTTCAAGGGTGACATCAACGCCAATCCGGGTATTAAGCTTAACTTCAACACCAAGATCAATAATGCGCTGGATTTCTGCATCAAGAACATCGCGTGGCGTACGGAAACCAGGAATGCCGTAACGCATCATACCGCCAAGATGGGCATGGTCATCAAAAATCGTGCATGCGTGGCCCTTGAGCCGCAATTGGTAAGCTGCGGACATAGAAGCAGGACCGCCACCAATCAGTGCAACTTTCTTTCCTGTGCTGGCACCTGCCTGTGGCAGGGTAAGTTTGTTTGCAATCGCGTAATCGCCAACAAAGTGTTCGACAGAATTAATGCCGACAAAGTCATCAACCTGATTACGGTTACAGCCACTTTCGCAAGGGGCAGGGCAAACACGACCCATAACAGAAGGAAATGGGTTTGCCTGAGTAATGCGCTGGAAAGCATATGTTTGCCAATTGCTGTCTTTGGGCGGCTTTTCAACCCCACGTGCGATATCGAGATAACCACGAATATCCTCACCGGCCGGACAACTCCCCTGGCAGGGTGGTGTAGAAAGCACATACTCCGGACACTTGTGGGTCCAGCCGGCCTGAAAAATCTTGTCCTGCAGCTGACGCCAGTCATTGGGGTTCTGTCCGTCCTTGTAACGGCGGTAGTTCAGTTTCGTGTCTTTCATTTCTTCGGATGAGGCGGACATGTATTAAATCTCCTAATCTACAAATATTGAGTGGCGTACGCCCAATGGCGCATGCACTATACGTAAAAAAACTATGCTTCAGATTCTTCGGTTTCAGTTTCTTGCTCTGAACCCTCGGGTACATCAAGCAGAATGGCCGTGCTCACGAGTTGATGCACGCCACCCACCATGCTCATATCAAATCCGTAATATGGCACCACCTTGGTAAATTGCGCCTTGCAGATTGCGCAAATTAGAGCCAGGAAGTTAACCTTGTTTTCCTTGACAACATTATTGAAGGCTTCCATGCGAGGCAAAGCGCCTTTTACACGAATCTCCATCAGATCGTCAGTCAGTATCCCTCCCCCACCTCCACAGCAGAAAGTGGCCTCGCCAATTGTTTCCTCAGCCATATCCTGAAAGTTATTGACTACCGCCTTGATAACTTCACGTGGAATAATAAACTGGCCGCCTGGCATATCCCCCATACGTGACCCTCGTGCCACATTACAAGAATCATGAAATGTAACTACTCGGTGGTCATTCAGTGACTTGTCAAACTTAAGCTTGCCTTCCTGAATCAGAGCATAAGTAAACTCGCAAATATGCTGTGGCGCTGGATAATTCGGATCCAATTGCTGCTGCAACTGTCTGGCGAAAGGATCATTCCCGCCATGCCCCACTCCGGTCAAGGTATTCCAGAAGCTATAAGCAACTCGCCATGCATGCCCACATTCGCCGACCACAACACGTTTCACCCCCAGTTCCAGGGCAGCATCACGAATTCGCATCGCAGCTTTGCGTATATTGTCATAGCTTCCGATGAACAAACCAAAATTACCTGCTTCAGAGGCGGTAGTACTTAGTGTCCATTTCACGCCAGCCGCATGAAAAACTTTTGCATACCCGATCAAACTCTCGACATGAGGCTCAGAGAAAAAATCTGCCGATGGAGTAATCAACAAAATATCTGCGCCTTCCGCATCCAGCGGCATCTTCACTGGCACACCCGTCGCATCAAAAATATCTTCTTCGAGACCTTGCAACGTATCTTCCAGGGCCGGTCCGGGAAGACCTAAGTTATTCCCAATACGGTGCAGCTTTCCCATGATCTCGTTAGTGTATTTCTGGCCAATCCCAACAGTGTCGAGGATTTCACGGCCAGCCATGGTCACTTCTGCTGTATCTATGCCATATGGACAATATACTGAACAACGACGACATTCTGAACACTGATAATAGTAGCTATACCATTCCTGAAGAATATCCTCGGTAAGGTCCTTCGCACCAACCAGAGACGGAAAGTATTTACCGGCAAAAGTAAAATGTCGCCGATAAACGCTACGCATCAACTCCTGCCTTGCAACCGGCATATTTTTTGGATCGGCAGTACCAAGAAAGTAATGGCACTTATCTGTGCATGCCCCGCAATGCACGCACGCATCCATGAAGACCTGGAGTGAGCGGTACTTGCCCAGAAGATCTCCCATCTTGGCAATCGCCTTATCATGCCAATCCTCAACCAGCGGACCAGGAAAACCAATTCTCTCCTGTATTTCCGCACTCGCAGGAAATGACTTTACATGCGCACTCGCATTTTCCTTGATCTTAGGAACTTCAATAAAGCCCGTAAGACTAGGCACCTCAAATTTTGGGGCAGCCACTATTCCTCCTGCTAACTTTCAAATATACCTGCATGTTGATTACTCCGATTTGCCCTGAGCACCGGCTTCCAGTTTTGCAGCCCACGGGGCTATATGACGCCGGTCACGCGGATCGTCAACCTGATTACGCGTCGGGCTGAAGAAAATACCTGGTGCATGTAGCAGCTTGCTAATTGGAAAGATAAACATCAGCAAAGCGACTAACGAAAGATGTACCAGCAAAACAGGATCTGCAGGTAAGGGATGCAAATCGAAAACCATCAAGCCAAGAATGAATGCCTTAACTGCCACAATATCTGTGTGCGCAACAAAGCTCATTCCCAAACCGGACAAGCCGATAGCGACCAAAAGGGCAAGGATCAAATGGTCAGACGGCGTTGAAATATATCTCACCCTATCGACAAGAAAGCGCCTTGCCCAGAGTCCTCCAAGGCCCGCCACCATAGCAAATCCAGCATACATACCAAAAGGCTGGATCATTTCTACTGGAAACCAAACCGGCTCTGTGAAATAGCGCAAGTGCCTCAATGTTACCAGCAAAAGCGAAACGTGAAATAGATAGCCAAACAGCCAGATCCATTTGTTAGATTTGAACAGGCTTTCGAACAGGGTTACTTCACGCGTCATGCGCAAAACCACGCCGGTTTTTGTAATTGGAGCCGGCGTAGTTGGAATCTTCAAAGGCGCCGGCGTGCGGGCATAAGTGCGGATCTTAAAAAAAAGTCCGCCCACCAAGATTGCGGTGGCTGCGTAAAATAGGTACGCAAACAGTACGGTCAGAAACGACATGTACATCCCCTGGAGTAGTTCGTTCAGCAAGCAACGCTTGCCGTAGTTATTCTTGGGAATTCAGGAGATGACCGCATTACCAAAGGAATACGGTCATTCGTGAATTCGCCTTGCTTTATTGCTTAGATACAGCCGGTTGGTTTAGGCAGGCCAGCAATCTTACACGCTTGCTTGGCTGGGCCATATGGGAACAGTTCGTACAGATACTTGCTGTTTCCTTTCTCAGGCCCAAGTTTCTTGCCGATAGCCTTGGTCAGAACCCGCACCGCCGGAGCGATCTGGTAGTCGTTATAGTACTCGCGCAGGAAATTGATGACTTCCCAGTGCTGATCTGTCATCTCTACTTTTTCTTCGATGGCCAGGAACTTGGCAGCTTCTTCGTCCCACTCTGCCAGGTTAACCAAGTAACCTTCTTCGTCCGTTTCATAAGTCTTACCGTTAATTTCGAAGCCCATATGTTTCTCCTAAATAATCAAAAGCGTTGCAATTACAACCAAGACATCACGGATTTGCTCTCTGCCACCAGATCCACGAAACCGTTGTAGTCCACCTGCTTAATACCGTCGATCACGGTATCCTGCATGCCGCGTGCTTCCAGATCCGGCCATAGCGCGCATACGGAGCAGTTCTTCATGGCCTCTTTTAGCTGGCCTTCGGCTTTATTACCCTTTGTTACCGCATAGACAGCATCTTCGATCAAAAGAATGGTGCTACCCGGCTTAGCCATGCGCAAGGCGCCGTCAAAAGCATTTCTTTCCAGCGGCGATTTATTCACGATGTGCAACATCTGCATCCCCTTCTTAGAAACTCAGAACCACGTCTTGCTCTTCGAGCAACGCAGCCATTTCAGCGGCATCCAGCACTTCCACGTCAACGATCAGATCGTCAGCGGTAAGGCCTCGGGCCTCCATGGATTCTTTCTCGACATAGAGCTTTTCGATGTCGTAGCCTTCAAGCGCGCGATAAGTTGGTGAAAAATTCTTCATCCCTACCGCTTTTGTCGCCTGCCCTTTTTTAAGCTGGTACACGCCATCATCTGCAAAAACCAAGCTTACATCCTGGTCAAATGCAGCGCTGATCAGCACAACCTCAAGCGATTCGAGAGCATAGATCGTTCCATATGGCGCCTTGCGATTAATGAAGGCGAACTTCTTTACGGTACCGGACATGTCTTCTTCCATTTCGATACCTCCCGTGCTTTCACTCATAAATAACTCCCTAACTTAATCGCCAAAAGTCACAAGACGATCCGAGCGAATGCCGGACTCAACCAACTGACCCAAGCCTGAAATCCTGAACCCTGGGGCAAGATTTTCCTCGACGATACCACGGCGCAATGCAGCTGCAACACACACCACCAAGTCTACGTTGTGTTCTTCAGCCAACTTACCCCAGCGCTGAACGATATTGCGATCGTCCTGAGGCGGCTCTGTTAGCTTAGTCGCGTTATTCACACCGTCATGGTAAAAAAACACACGATCAATTTCATGACCTTTTTCTATTGCCGCCTTGCAGAACTGATATGCAGAATCAGAGGCCTGATGATTGTATGGCCCCTCATTAATCAATATTCCGAATTTCATCCCTGAATGTCCTGTATCAATATATAACAAAAAAGAAGCAAACCCTGCCATTGCAACCAAGCAATGGCAGGGAATAACCCCAATTAGAACCTGATGTGAGTCGAGGCATTCAGGGTAGTACGTGCGCCACGCCAGTCATCAATGTGATACTTGGTGAAAGGCAGGCCAGTTTTTTCGAAGAAACGTGGCCAACCGATACGGTCGATCCAGTCGCCCATGCGTTCCCATGGCTGTGCGTCAGCCTTGTAAACAGAAAGGATTTTCTTCACGACAGCCGCCACTTCTGGCCAGCGAGGAAGATTGTTTGGCAGACCCGAAGCAACCAGCTTGTGGAAAGTTGGCTTTGAACGCGCATTGGAGTTCTTGCCACCCACCCATATTGCAATCTTGGAGTGTTCAGGATCGTTGATCTGCATCGGTGGGCAAGGAGGGAAACAAGCGCCGCAGCAGATACATTTCTTCTCATCCACTTCCAGAGAAGGCTTGCCATTCACCAGTGCGGGGCGAATAGCCGCAACCGGGCAACGCGCAACAACAGTAGGGCGCTCGCAAACGTTAGCTACCAGATCGTGATTGATCTTTGGCGGCTTGGTATGCTGCATGATAATCGCGATATCCGCTTGGCCGCCGCAGTTAATTTCGCAGCAGGAAGTTGATAGCTTGACGCGGTTAGGCATCTCGCACTTGATAAACTCTTCATGCAATTCATCCATCAGCGCCTTGACCACACCGGAAGCATCCGTTCCAGGAATATCGCAATGCAGGAAACCCTGAGTATGAGAAATCATGGACACTGAGTTGGCGGTACCACCCACCGGGAATCCATGGCTGTTCAATTCCTTGATCAAGGGATCAATCTTGCTCTCGGCAGTTACCATGAACTCCACATTGCTACGTGCTGTGAAGCGCATATGCCCATCTGCATGCTTGTCAGCCAGGTCGCACAGCAAGCGAATGGTGTAGCCATCCAGTTGACGGGCAGTGCCGAACTTGACAGTCCATACTTCAGCGCCGTTCTCGGCCCGGTGATACAGAACACCCGGTTTCGGATGCGAATGGAAAACCCACTTGCCGTAGTTATCTCTTAACGTAGGATGCATGAAGGGCATCGGATCCGGTACGCCGCACTCATCAGGTGCACGCAATTCAGCCATTATTTATTCTCCAAATATTCACTAGATTAACAAATTTCGACGCAGGATCAGGCAGCAGCCTTGCGCTCGTTCGCTTTCTCGACTTCCTCATCCCAATCGTCCATACGCACATATGGGTTGGCACGAGGGTGATTAATCATGTTCGGATCAACATCGATATCCAGACCCTCGAGGAAATTCACCAGACCGATACGCTCGATCATTTCACCCGTGCGCTCATGCTCCAGTGCATTTTCAGCAAAGAAGTCGATGATGTTGCGAGACATTTCATTGATTTTTTCGAAATCTTCGTCGGATTCGAGCTTCATGAACGGGATGATCACCGTACCCATGGTTGCGCCGATCTTCAGCACGCTCTTACCACCAACCAGAATGGTAACACCCTTATCCTTACCGGGGAGCAATGCGCCAGGCATGACATTCAGGCAGTGCATACAACGTACGCAGTCGTGGTTCTCGATCTGCATCACATGCTGGTCGTCAACCGCCACGGTAGAAATGCTATCGCCGGATACGGCATCAGCCTTGTTACGCAAGGTAATGGCACGAGTTGGGCACTTGCTGATTACATCGTTTACCAGCTTGTCCATGCCGTGACCCTTCATGTAGTCACGAGCCTGCTGCTCGTTGACCTGAATGTTGTCGCGCCAGGTGCCGATGGTAGCCATGTCAGAACGCTGAATGGAGTTCACGCAGTCATTAGGGCAGCCAGAGAACTTGAACTTGAACTTGTAAGGCAGCGCCGGACGGTGCATGTCATCAATATTGGCATTAATAATCGTGCGCAGAGCCCTGGCCTCGTCGAAGCAGGACATTTCACAGCGGGCAGCACCCACGCAGGACATGGAAGTACGCAGTGCAGGACCCGCACCACCCATGTCGAAACCCATGGCATTGATTTCTTCCCATGCCGGCTGGACATTGGCAGTTGTACAACCCTGCATCATGATATCCCCGGACTGCCCGTGCAGTCCGATCAGGCCGGAACCATACTTGTCCCAGATGTCGGCAAACTTGCGCAGGGTGGCGGTGTCATAGTGCATACCGGCAGGCGGCTGGATGCGCAGCGTATGGAATTCAGCCGCGTCAGGAAATACCGGGTTTTCGTTTTCGTCCTTCAGCTCGGTAAAGCGTGGAATCACGCCGCCACCATAGCCGAACACACCCACCGTACCACCTTTCCAGTAACCTTTTTTGGTCTTGTAAGACGTTTCCAGCTGACCCAACAGATCAACCATAATGTCTTTTTTAGCGGCTTCGCGCTTCAGACCAGTAACAAAACTGGGCCACGGGCCACTCTCAAGCTGGTCCAGCATCGGCGTATCGTGCAATTTCTTAGCCATAGATATTCTCCAAAAAAAAGTAACGTCCGACCATGCCGGCTTTCCCCGGCAGCAGCCGACTCAAATTATGCTACAACTTTTGTGTGATTCTTAATACTGCGTCCACGTGCTTACGACCATTCACCGTCATCACGCTTGAACTCCAGCAGATTGGTGAATACTACAACCGTTATGCATTCGTTTTCCATCATTCTTCACGGCTACCCTAGCGCTTAGCAGGGAGTACCCAACCACCCCATTGGGAGTATGCCGGCACTACCAATATGGGTTATACACCTTGCAGTATCGGGCGCAGAACCTATATTTCGTTACAATCTTGCAAAACACTATTGAGAACGAAAAGTTTATTATGGATGATTTCATAAGTTTGGACAAATTCCTGTCGACACCCTACAGACAGGAGATCGAGTTGCAAGAGGTGAATCACGATGCCGGGTTTTGCACATTGCGGTTGCGCATTCGTGAGATCAAGCGATTCACAATATTTGAGATAGACAGCGAAACCGCTCAACACTGGGGCAGGGCTTTGCTGGACTGGGCAAAAACACAAGAACAAGGAGTTTCAAAATCGGCTGGCTAAGCTACAATCAGGACCCTCAACCCATAGATGAGTTGCTTGTAACCGACGTTCAGTTCGACGTTAGGGGCACTTTGCTGCCAATTGACCATGGTTTTTATCTTTATTCCGAAGTGGCGCGCTTGCTGCCCTGGTTTCCCGATGAGCCGCTCGGTGGGGTGCATGCCATTCCCGGAGCTGACACCGGACACGGGGAGCTAATACTCAGCCGACGCACCAAGCTAACGATCCGCATTGCCTCAGCGCGTCTACCTGAGTTACTTCAACTGACTGGCAAAACCATTAACATTGACAACCACATGCTTACAATCGGGGCCGGCAAAATGCGTCCACTGTCTCAACACACTCCATTGTTTGCACATTGCGTAGCAACAGGAAGCGAGGACGAATTAGACTTCACCAATGATATTATTCGCCTGCTGGATGAAATGAAAATTGACTCCCGCTTCATCTGCGGCAAGCGTCAGACCATCCGTACGCAGGACGGCAACGTGAGTGGCTTCAGCCTCATGCTGCATGGCCTGCCGTTGGAGCATTCGTTACTGATACAGCAACAGGGGCTGGGAAAATACCGCAAAATTGGTTGTGGCATTTTCATCCCTCACAAATCCATAACCGCGCTTACTTGAGCGTAATTTTTTAACTCAACGACCTTAACTAAGGAGAAAACTATGGGCTACGTCGTAAACGGCACCGAACTGGAAGTAGATGATGACGGCTTTCTGCTGGAGCCGGACTATAGCGATGAAGTGGTCAGCGTAATCGCTGAAGCCGAAGGCATCAAACTGACTGACGAACACTGGACGGTAGTCAACTACATGCGTACCAAGTACAAGGAAGATGGGCAGACCCCGAACTTCCGCAATATGTGCAAGGATTTCGAAGCCGACCATCCCGGCACCGACTGGAAAAAGCACCTGTACACCCTGTTCCCGATGCAGCCCAACCGGCAGTCCGCCAAAGTAGCCGGCTTGCCAAAGCCGTTTGGAAAAGGCGGTTACTAAGAAAAGCAGCAAATCTCCGGGTTCCGGGTTTCGGGTTAAACTGTGGAATCCGGAATCAGGAACCCATTCATGAAATTTTCTACCATCGTCAGTGCAGCGCAGCTGGCGCAACATCTGAATGATCCGGACTGGGTCATTTTTGATTGCCGTTTTACCCTGAGCGACCCCGAGTCAGGCCGCCGAGCCTATCAGGCCGGGCATATCCCACGTGCGCGCTACGCCCACCTCAACGACGATCTTTCCTCTGAAGTCACGGCCACCAGTGGCCGCCACCCTCTGCCGGACCCACTGCTACTGGCACAGAAACTTGGCAGGTGGGGCGTGGACGGCAGCAAACAGGTCGTGGTTTACGACGACAGCTTCGGTTCCATGGCAAGCCGCATGTGGTGGGATCTGCGCTGGCTTGGGCACGAGTCGGTCGCCCTGCTCGATGGAGGCATCCAACGCTGGATTCGCGATGGACATCCGATGACTGCCGAGATGACGGAGATCACCCCGGTAACATTTGAGGCGCATCCTGACGACAGCATGTGGGTGGACGCAAAATGCATCGAAGACGCACTGCGCAGCGACAAGTGCCTGATCATTGATGCACGCTCCGAAGAACGCTTCAGCGGCGAACGCGAAGCTCTCGACAAGGTGGCCGGACACATTCCAGGCAGCGTCAACTACCCTTTCGAAGACAATCTCGACATGGGCGGCACCTACATGTCGGCAGAAGAACTGAAGGAAGCTTACATTGACCTCCTAAACGGAATCGAGCCCGAACGCGTGGTGCATATGTGCGGCTCAGGCGTCACCGCCTGCCATAGCGTAATCGCCATGGAACACGCCGGGCTCAAGGGCGCACGGCTTTACCCCGGTTCCTGGAGCGAATGGATTACCGATCCCGGCCGGCCGGTCGAAACTGGAGAATAATCAGGCATGGCAATTCGAGTCAGAACCCAATGGCACACCCGGGGCGCACCCAAGACCCCATTTCAGGTGGCAACCGTAATCGCATCCCTGATTTTCCGGGTGGCGGAGGAAAAAGCCACCCACATGCAACAGGAAAAATTCGAGATCAACTCCAAGGAGCAGGGATTCGCGATGATTGCCGAATACCTTGCCTTCCTCGTCCAGTACACTGACCGTTTTGTCTATCCGCGTGTGGACGACGAATACCGCGGCGAACTCATCAATATCATGGTCAGGCGTCTGGCTGAAATCCTCGAGGACAACCAGATTGCCTTCATGGGCCCTTCACCGGACAGTTACCAGCAACGCTTCATCGACCTGCTGGTCGAGCGCCTGGCGGAGTATGCCACCTTCGATTATGAAGATGGCGAACCCAGCTATCCCTGTCGCCGTTTTCTCGGCAGCAAGATTCTCGAACTGATGCCCAGACGTGACCAATCCTGGACCATAGACCAGGTCGTTGAAATTGAGGTACCCAACGCCCTGACGCTGGTCAGGAAGGGGCTGGCCGGCCTGTTCGCGGAAGAATCCGGCACGCTTTAAGGTCTTTGGCCACGCGTGAAAGCACTCACCTTCTCTGTATTACGTCAGCTTTCCAGCAGCGAATTCAGCTCGGGGGAAGCCATTGCACGCCAGCTCGGTATTTCACGCGGCTCTGTCTGGCAGGCGCTGCAGGACCTGGACCAGTACGGCATCCAGGTGTTTCGCCTGCCGGGACGCGGTTATCGCCTGGCCGAAGCGGTGCACTGGCTGAACCGTGACGAAATTCTTGCCGCACTTGGCTGCAAGGCCCGCCTCATCCAGCTTGAAGTGGTAGAAACTGCGGACTCCAGCAACCGCATCCTGATGCAAAAAGCCGCGCTGGGCGCAGAACACGGCAGTTGCCTAGCAGTTGAACTGCAAACGCAAGGGCGCGGCCGGCGCGGACGGACATGGCACACCAGCCTCGGGGGAAGTCTGACCTTTTCTCTACTGTGGCGTTTCAACCAGGGAGCAAGCGCCCTGTCTGGCCTCAGTCTGGCCGTTGGCGTGGCGATCATGCGCGCACTGGAGCAGACGGGAATCCGCGATACCCGGCTTAAGTGGCCGAACGACGTACTGCATGACGAACAAAAACTTGCCGGCATCCTGATCGAACTGCAAGGCGACATGCTCGGCCCCAGCGCCGCCGTGATCGGCATCGGCCTCAACCTGAAACTTAGCGGGCAGACCAGAGCCCATATTGATCAGGCGGCCACCGACATTGCTGCAATCAAGTCCGGTTTGCCCGACCGCAATCATCTGCTGGCGCTGATCCTGAATCATCTCAGCGACGTGCTGCTGCAGTTTGAAAATGAGGGTTTCGGCAGACTGCGCGAGGAATGGAGCCGTCATCATTTTTATCAAAACCGGCCGGTATGCATGCTGCTGCCCGACGGCAGCGAATACCACGGCACGGTAACGGGCGTGGCAGAGGATGGCGCATTGCTGGTGCGCGGCGCAAATGGGGAGCGGCGCTTCACCGCCGGCGAAATCAGCATGCGGAGCGGTGCATGAACATTCTTGCCGTGGATGCCGGCAACACCCGCATCAAATGGGCTCGTCATGAGCACGAGGCATGGCAGGAGACGGGCTGGACGCCAACCTCGCAGCCGCAATTGAAAGCGCAATGGGCAGACCTGACGCCTCCGGATGGGATCATTGTTTCGAACGTCGCAGGCCCCACAACCGAACTCACCATCACCAGCGCCTGCCAGCATTGGGGCGTTTTCCCCCTGTTCATCCGTTCACAATCATCCCAGTGCGGCGTGAGCAACGGCTATACCTCCCCGCAACAGCTCGGTAGCGACCGCTGGGCGGCGCTGATCGCCGCGCGCCACTTCTACCCGGAACGCGATGTGCTGGTGGTGCAGAGCGGCACCGCTGTCACGATCGACACGCTCGGTGCAGACGGCCATTTCCGCGGTGGCATGATCATGCCCGGGCTCGGGCTGATGCTGGACACCCTGGCACACAACACGGCAGGGCTGGTGCGGCAGGACGGAAAAATCCACGACTTCCCCTGCAACACCCCGGACGCCATGATGAGCGGCGCGACAAACGCCATTGCCGGTGCGGTGGAGCGCGGCTTCAGGCAGCTTGTCGAGCGCCCGTTGTGTTTGATCAGCGGCGGGGATGCGGATATCCTGCTGCCTTTGCTCAATATTCCCGCCCAAAAAGCCGAACAGCTTGTGCTGGAAGGTTTGCTGCGGATTGCCCTTGAAACGTGAGAGAACACAACAAATGAACACATTGATTTGCGGCTCGCTGGCCTACGACAGCATTATGGTGTTTCCCGACCAGTTCAAGAACCACATCCTGCCGGAACAGATCCACATTCTCAACGTCGCCTTTCTGGTGCCGGAAATGCGGCGCGAGTTCGGCGGCTGCGCCGGCAACATCGCCTACAACCTCAAGCTGCTGAATGGAAAACCCCTCATCATGGCCACCATCGGCGATGACTTCGAGCCTTATGCCCAGCGTCTGGAAAGTCTGGGGCTGGCACAGACCCACGTGCGCCGCGCCCCCGGCTCCTATACCGCGCAGGCCTTCATTACCACCGACCTGGACGACAACCAGATCACCGCCTTCCACCCCGGCGCGATGAGCTTCTCGCACCACAACCATGTACATGATGCCAGCAACGTCGCACTGGGCATCGTTGCGCCCGATGGTCGCGATGGCATGCTGCAGCATGCGCGCGAGTTCCACGAAAAAGGCGTGCCTTTCGTCTTCGATCCAGGCCAGGGCCTGCCCATGTTCAACGGCGAGGAACTGATGCACTTCGTCGGCCTGGCGGATTACGTCGCCCTCAACGACTATGAGGCCAAGCTGCTGCAGGAACGCACCGGCAAAAGCCTGGAACAACTGGCACAAAACGTGCGCGCCCTGATTGTCACGCTGGGCGCCAAAGGTTCGATGATCTACAGCGACGGCAAAGTCCAGGAAATCCCCTGCGTGCAGGCGGAACAGGTCATCGACCCAACCGGCTGCGGCGACGCCTACCGTGCCGGACTGCTCTATGGCATCGTCAACGACATGGACTGGCAAACCACCGGACGCCTGGCTGCGCTCATGGGCGCGCTCAAGATTGCCAGCCGCGGCGGACAGAATCACGCCCATTCCCGGGATGAAATCATCAACCGCTACCGTGAGCAGTTCGGCACGAATCTGGAGTGAGTTTTCGCCCCACCTCCCTGCCGACACGCACATGGCGCTCGCTCCGTCTCGCGTTGCACATTCTGCGCGGATTGCTGACCGCCGCCATTATCGTGCCATGGAGCACCCCGCGTTTGCGTCTGGCGCTTATCAGGGAATGGTCGCGCAGTCTTCTGGTGCTGCTTGGAATCAGGCTCATGATTCACGGCACGCCGCTGGATGATTCCAGCAGCAAGGCGATGGTGGTTGCCAACCACATATCCTGGCTCGACATTTATCTGCTCAACGCAGCACGCCCGGTGCGCTTCGTATCCAAAGCCGAGGTTCGCAACTGGCCGGTGATCGGCTGGCTGGCGCAAGTAACGGGAACGCTGTTTCTGGAACGGGAAAAACGGCGCGATGCGGCACGCATCAACAACGCCATAGGCATCGCGCTGGACAACGGAGATTGTGTGGCTTTCTTTCCCGAAGGCACCACGACAGATGGTACCCGCCTGCGCCCCTTTCTTGCATCCCTGCTGCAGCCGGCCATCGACGCGGGTGCGGAACTGCGCCCGGTCGCGATTCGCTACCCCAGCCCCGATGGCGGCATCAACACCCTGGCCGCCTACTTTGACGACATGTCGATGCTGGACTCCCTGCGCAACATCCTGTCGCAGCGCGAGATCCGGGCCGAAGTGCGGTTTCTCGAGCCCATACCCTGCCGCGGAAAATCCCGCCGCGAACTGGCACGGCAAGCGGAGTCAGCTATTTCCAGCGCTTTGAACCTGGCAAACCTGCACAGGACACCTGGAACACCTGACGATCCTCAAGCCGCAGCGCAGTAAGCGCCCCGCTCCACAGACAACCGCTATCGAGCGCCACCAGATTGGGCCGCTGCATCAGCCCCAGCGCCGACCAGTGGCCAAATATCACGGTCACCCCCTGGCTGGCCCGACCAGGCACATCGAACCATGGCATCAGTTCCTCAGGCTGGCTACCGAGCGCCCCCTTGTGGGAAAATTCGATTTTTCCGTCTGCGGTGCAGAAACGCAAACGGCTCATTGCATTGGTAATCAACCGCAAGCGGTTCTTGCCACGCAGATCGTCACGCCAGCGGCGCGGCTCGTTGCCGTACATATGCTCAAGAAAATCGCGGTACTTCTTTCCGCGCAATACCGTTTCGACTTCACCTGCCAGCGCCAGGGCCTGTTCCGGCGTCCATTGCGGCAAAAGGCCGGCATGCACCAGGAAATATTCGCCTTCACGGTAAGCCAGCGGCTGCTGGCGCAGCCAGTTCAGCAGCTCAACCCGGTCGGGCGCCTGCAGCACATCCTGGATAGTATCGCTGCGGTGCAATGGCACAAACCCTTCCGCCACGGCCAGGGTGTGCAGATCGTGATTGCCCAGTACCGTGACCAGCGCATCGCCCAGCCCCATTGCCCAGCGCAGAACAGCAAGAGAACCGGTACCGCGATTGATCAGGTCGCCGACCAGCCAGATCTTGTCCTTCTTCGCATCGAACTCAATGTGCTCAAGCAGTTTTTCAAGCGCGGCGTGGCACCCCTGCAGGTCGCCGATGGCATAAGTGGGCATAAGGTCTGTTTTTTGTTAATGTGTAGCGATATTCTACCGGAGGACGCAATGGAAATCGCATGGTGGCACTGGATTGCGGGTGGCTTGTTGCTGATTCTGCTGGAACTGGCCATTCCCTCCTTCTTTATCATCTGGTTCGGGCTGGGCGCATTGCTGGTGGGTATACTCGTGCTGCTGATGCCCATTTCGCTGGCAACCCAGTTCACCTTGTGGGCCATTGCCTCCGGCGCCATGGTGTTCCTGTGGATGCGCTACTTCAAGAACCCGGACCGCACCAAATCCGGCCTCTCCAAGGAAGCGTTTCTGGGCGAAACCGGTATGATCATCCGCGAGGTAACGGAGTTGAACAAAGGCCAGATCCGTTTCCAGAAGCCCATCCTGGGCTCGGACACCTGGCCGGTTATCGCCGATGAAACTATTCCCGCAGGGGAACGGGCACGCATCGTCGACGTCATGGGACAGACCCTCAAAGTTTCGAAAAAATAGGAGCAGGCAATGGAACTCACCTTTCTGGCATTTGTATTTTTCATCTTTGTCGCCATTACCGTGGCCAAGGGCGTGCGCATCGTGCCGCAGGGCGAAGAATGGGTAGTGGAACGCCTCGGCAAGTACCACACCACCATGCTGCCCGGTCTGCACATCATCATTCCCTACATTGACCGCGTGGCCTACAAGGTGCCCACCAAGGATCTGATCCTCGATATCCCGCAGCAGGAAGTCATCACCAAGGACAACGCGGTGCTGGTCGTCAACGCCATCGCCTTCGTCAAGGTAACGGATACGCAGAACGCCGTGTATGGCGTCACCAGCTTTGAATTGGCCATCGTCAATATGATCCAGACCACTTTACGCTCCATCGTCGGCGAAATGGAACTGGATCAGGCGCTATCCTCACGGGAACAGATTAAAGTTCGCCTCAAGGAGTCGATTTCAGATGACGTGGCAGACTGGGGACTGACGCTGAAATCGGTGGAAATCCAGGACATCAAACCCTCTCGCTCGATGCAGGACTCCATGGAACGTCAGGCAGCGGCAGAACGGGAAAGGAAAGCCACCGTAACCAAGGCGGAAGGCGACAAACAGGCGGCCATTCTTGAAGCCGAAGCCCGTCTTGAATCAGCCAAGCGCGACGCCGCCGCCCAGATCACCATGGCGCAGGGCGCTGCCGAAGCCATCCGCAAGGTCACCGAAGCCATCCCGGACCGGGAATTTCCTGCCTACTACCTGCTGGGCGAAAAATACATCCAGGCCATGCGTGAACTGGCCTCGTCGCCCAATAGCAAAACTGTGGTGCTGCCCGCGGATATCATGCAAACCGTGCAAAGCATGCTTGGCAAGAAGTAAGCTCACAACCCAGTTCCTGACAATGGTGAGGTGACAAGGGAGCTTGCGCTTATAGCGCAATTAAAGCTTCCTGACCTCACCCCAATCGAAAATCGCTTGTTCTGTGGCATTTTCGCCTGGCAGAATATTCGAGGACATCAGACGTTTGAATTCGGCGATGGAAATTTCCTCTACTTCCGGCATTCTGCGTTCCGGGTTTCGCCTGCGTTCTTTCCACCCACCGGGAGGCCCCTCGTCGTGGTTGCGACGGTCCCGACCTGACCTTGTTTTGTTGCTACCTGACATCTCTCCGCCTTTCTTTCTGGATACATGACACAACGTCAACAACAGATTGTTTTAAATGAGAATATATGATTTTTATCCACATGACAATCACCTGAGATGGAAGTGTCAGCCTGATGTCCCAGGCACCAGCAAGTTGCGTTGATCTTCTTCCAGATAGCACCACTCACCTTCTTTCAGTCCGAGAGATTCCAGTGTCAAGAGACCGATGGCCGAGCGCTGCAAGGCGCTACAGTGATTGCCCGCCGCCGCCAACATACGTTTGACCTGATGGTACTTGCCCTGTTCCAGAACGATTTCAAGGTGATGCCTATCCAGCGCACGGCAACTCACTGCCGCCAGCGGCGCGGGTTCGTCATGGAGCTGTACCCCGGAGAGCAGATGTTCGATCAGTTCCGGCGTAACAGGATCATGCGTGGCAGCAATATAAACTTTCGGTACATGTCGCTTCGGGGAAGACTGGGCATGAATGAAAGGTCCGTCATCCGACATCAGCAACAGGCCGGTAGTGTCATGATCGAGACGCCCTACCGGCTGCACGTCACGCCAGGTAAATTGCTCTGGCAGCAAGCTCAGCACACCTGGATGGTGACTGGCCTTTCTGGAACATTCAAAATTGGCGGGTTTATTCAGCGCGATATAGACATGCTCACGGCAAGCCCACGCCTCATCAAAAAGCTTGAATGACAGGCCGGTGGTTTCGAAACTGACACGATAATCCATGACGGTTTCGCCAGCAATCGTGACCTCTCCGTGTGCGATCAGTTGACGGCACCTCTTGCGGGTGCCAAAACCCTGCGATTGCAGGATACGGTCCAGAGTCTGTTTGCTCACTGGCAGCCTTTTGCCTCTCCGTAATCGGAAAAATCCATCAGGACCGCAGTCTATCTCATAACAAAAAGACCCGCCATGGAGCGGGTCTTCGCACCACGTATCTGCAGACTGTTACATCAGTGCTGGCTTTTCAGGCTTGCATCGAAAATCGCTACCGCATTTTCCGGAAACTGGAATTCCGAAAAGGCACGATAAACTTCCGATTTGTTGCATGCCGCATTGCGGTCTTCGAAACGGATGCCGATGGACCGGCCATTCGATGCCAAGGTGGTAAAAGCATAACGCCACCACTGCGCCTCGGCGAGGCGTTCACGCAATTCCTGCTCATTGCTGATTTCAATGCCGGCTTTTTTCAGGGAATCCAGAAAAACGTCAAAGGATTCATTGCTAAGGCTGCCCATCATACCCTCCGTTGAATGTCCGGTGGCAATCCACCATGGAGCGAATAACGCTGCGGCCTGAATCCCGGTTGACAGGAAAAGAATGAATTGTCCATTTTTATGTCACGGCTTTAGCCGTCTTGGTATGCAATTTGAGCATGGCAGCAGGAAAATCACCTGACAGTAGTTGAGGCAACACAGTCAGGCTTTTTTCAATAGCGGCGTCGATCAACTCCTGCTCTTCGCGCCGTGCGGGGTGCAGCACGAAATCCGCAACCTGGGATTTGTCGCCGGGGTGCCCGATGCCCAGGCGCAGACGCCAGAAATCAGCGGTGCCAAGATGCGCGATGATGTCGCGCAGGCCGTTGTGACCGCCATGACCACCGCCTTTCTTGAGGCGTGCCTCACCCGGAGGCAAATCAAGCTCGTCGTGGATGACCAGAATTTCTTCCGGAGTGATTTTGTAAAATGAGGACAAAGCACCTACGGCCTGACCACTGCGATTCATGAATGTAGCCGGCTTCAGCAGCCAGACTTCTTGTCCTGAAAGATGAAATCGAGCAGATTGGCCATGAAATTTCTTGTCCATATTGGGCGATGCGCCCCGAGCAGCAGCTAAACGATCCACCCACCAGAATCCCGCGTTGTGGCGGGTATCCTCGTATTCCAGGCCCGGATTACCGAGTCCCACGATCAACCGAACAGATGCCATCAGGTATTTTCCTTGTTAACAAAAAAGCCCGTCAATGCTACATGACGGGCTTTTCGATTTTAGCGCCAGAGGCGCCCGGTCAGGAAGCGGCTTCTGCGCCCGCAACTTCCGTTGCGCCACCGCGTGGAGTCGGAATGGTAACAACTGCGGCATCATCGCCGTGAGACAGCTGTACGAATTCCACACCCTTGGGCAGTTTGATTTCCGACATATGGATGGAGTGCCCTGCAGCCAGGCCGGACAAATCCACTTCGATGAATTCGGGAAGATCCTTGGGCAGGCAGTTGACATCAGCTTCCGTCATGACGTGATTCACGGTACTGCCTGTCAGCTTCACACCCGGTGCGACATCGGCGTTGACGAAGTGGAACGGCACTTTCATGTGAATCTTCTGTTTCGGATTGACGCGCTGGAAATCGACATGCAACACCAACTGCTTGAAAGGGTGCATCTGGTAATCACGCAACAGAACCTTTTCCTTTTTGGAATTCAGGTTCATGGTGAGAATGGAGGAGTGGAAGCTCTCATGGCGCAGGGCATGATAGATTTCATTGTGATCCAGTTCGATCACGACGACTTCCTCGCCGCTACCATAGACGATGGCAGGGGTTCTGCCGGCATGGCGGAGACGGCGGCTCGCACCCGTTCCCTGCACCGTGCGCAAGGTTGCGTTAAATTCAATAGTCATTGCATTACTCCAAAGTTATCAAAAAACCGCCCGCGACCAGGCGGTGTTACAAGCAGGCAAACCGGCCGAGCCGGCTTGCCAACTATTCCATGAACAAGGAACTGACCGAGTCCTCGTTGCTGATTCTGCGTATCGTTTCGGCCATCAGTTCGGCGACCGACAGTTGACGAATGCGGCCACACTGTTTGGCTTCCTCGCGCAGCGGGATGGTGTCGGTCACCACCAGTTCGTCGAGATGGGAATTCATGATCCGTTCGATCGCACTGCCGGACAGGACCGGGTGGGTACAGTAAGCCAGCACCCGTTCTGCACCATGTTCCTTGAGCGCAGAGGCTGCTTCGCACAGCGTGTTGGCGGTGTCCACCAGGTCATCCATCAGGATACAGGTGCGGCCCGAAACGTCGCCAATGATGTGCATCACCTTTGCCACGTTGGGCTTGGGGCGACGTTTGTCAATGATCGCCAGATCCGACTCCAGGCGCTTGGCCAGGGCGCGTGCACGCACAACGCCGCCCACATCCGGCGAAACCACCATCAGGTTCTTGTGGTCATGCTTCCAGATGTCTCCCAACAAAATTGGAGCGGAATAAACATTGTCCACCGGAATGTCGAAAAAGCCCTGAATCTGATCTGAATGCAGATCCATGGTCAGCAGCCGGTCAACCCCCACGCTCTGCAGCATGTTGGCCACGACTTTGGCGGTAATTGCCACGCGGGCAGAGCGCGGGCGGCGATCCTGGCGGGCATAGCCAAGGTAGGGAATGGCGGCGGTGATGCGTCCAGCGGATGCGCGTTTCAGCGCGTCCACCATGACCATCACTTCCATTAGTGTGTCGTTGGTTGGCATGCAGGTGGATTGCAGTACGAAAACGTCTTTGCCACGCACGTTTTCGAGCAACTCGACCATCACCTCGCCATCCGAGAAGCGCCCGACGACCGCGCGCCCAAGATGAATATTGAGGTGCTTAACCACTTCTTCGGCAAGCCGTGGATTGGCATTGCCGGTAAAAACCATCATGCTGCCGTACGCCATGAGGTGCCTATCTCAGCGAATAAAAAAACAAAGGGGCGGGGTTTTGAATGCCCGCCCCTGGAATTTGGCTGGGGAGGTAGGGATCGAACCTACGAATGCCGGAATCAAAATCCGGTGCCTTACCACTTGGCGACTCCCCAAAAAATCTAGTCTGCATAATCCCGTAACGGGTGCCGGTCCATGCCTTGCGCCACAAAACCCTGCCAATCTGCAGGCTTGCGCGCCAGTACCTGGTTTGCTTCGTTTTCCGAATCAAACTCAGCAAATACGCATGCGCCGGATCCCGTCATCCTGGCGGCCCCGTACTGATCAAGCCAATCCAGATACTCCGCCACCCTGGGATACCGCTCACAAACCACCATTTGCAAATCGTTGCGCAAATCGGCTGTCAGGAGGAGCGGTATTTTGATCGAAGTCGTGTTTCGTGTCAATTCCGGCGCAGCAAAAATCTCTGCGGTCGGCACCGAAACAGGTGGAACCAGCACGACATACCAGGCAGGAGGCAGATGCATGGGCTGCAGGCGCTCACCCACGCCTTCGGCAAAAGCGCTCTCGCCAAACACGAATACCGGGACGTCGGCGCCCAGCTGCAAGCCCAGTTGCTGCAGTTCTGCGCGCGGGAGGTTGAGTTGCCACAGACGGTTCAGCGCCAGAAGGGTGGTGGCGGCATCCGAGCTGCCGCCACCCAGGCCGCCACCCATCGGAAGATTTTTTTCTACGGCAATGTCGACGCCCAGTGGGCAGCCGGCATGTTCCTGCAGCAGGCGCGCTGCACGTATCACCAGATCTTTTTCCGGCACAACGCCCGCCAGTTCGGTGCTGCGCATTATTCGCCCATCGTTACGCACCTTGAAGCGCAGGCTGTCGCCATAATCGATGAAACGGAACACACTCTGCAGCAGATGGTATCCGTCAGGGCGTCGCCCCACCACATGAAGAAACAGATTGAGCTTGGCCGGAGCAGGATAGTCGATCTCGCTCATGGCAGTTCCCAGCCATCCACGATCAGCTTGAGCTCCAGCGTACCGTTACGCATCACGATCCGGGAAGGCAGGACGAAATTTCCTTCCATACGATAGTCCTGATATTCGATTTCCCATTCCTGCTGGCGCAAACGGATGACGCGCAGGTTTTCGTCGCGCTTGCTTTCAGCCGTGCTGTCGGGGGATGGACGGGCAAGCACCCAATACTGCATCCCCTCCAGCGGAAGGCGCCAGCCCAGCACTTGTTCGGTCAACTCTGCCGGGCTCTTTGCCGTGTAATGTCCATCCTGGGTTTCCAGAGTCACGATTCCTGATTTTCGCTGAATACGTGCCACTGTCTGCCCCAGGGGCGAGCGCAGCTGAATTTCATCTTCATTTGCACGATGCAGCCAACTCAGGTTACCGGAAAAACCCTGCCCGTCATGCCGCACACCAATCCGGCCATTCAGCTCGAATGCCTCGGCGGAAGGCTGCGATGTTGACATGGCGGGCAAGCTGAGTGGCGGCGTGGCGCAGCCCCCCAGCAGCAGGGACCACAGCATCAGCAACCAGATCAAGAAAGAATTATTTGAATCTTTGCATGACATTGCGTAACGCATCGCTCTCAGGAGCCAGTTTCAGGGCGGATTGCCATACCTTGCGTGCTTCATCTCGCTGCCCCTGGACCCATAATACCTCTCCAAGGTGCGCGGCAATTTCAGGGTCCTGACGCAATTCATAAGCTTTTTTCAGCCATTCGGCCGCCTTGTCATGCTCGCCCAGACGGTAATGCGCCCAGCCCAGGCTATCCATGATGAGAGGGTCGTCAGGCGCCAGTGACAATGCCTTTTCTGTCAGCTGGCGCGCCTCTTCGAGATGAATGCCGCGCTCCGCGAAAGAATAGCCCAGGGCATTATAGGCATGGGCGTTATCTGGCTTGATTTGTATCAGCTGACGCAGATCCTTCTCCATCACATCCAGTAAATCGAGCTTGTCCGCGGCCATGGCGTGGTCGTAGAGCAGTTCGGGCTGGTCAGGCAGTTTTTCCATCCCCTTTCCCAACACGTCGAATGCGTCCTGATACTGCTTGGCATCGCGTAGCAATTGCGCTTCAGCCTGGATAAGCAGGGTCTGCTGAGCAACGTCCCTGGGGCGCATCTGCTGCAAATGGGCGCGTGCCTTATCCATCTCGCCCTGTTTCGCCAGGACACCGGCGTAGCGTATCTGTGCATTGAGGTAATGTTCTCCGGGGCCTACGCGAGCGAACCACTCGGCCGCCCGTTCCAGGTGTTTTTGCTCATCCTCGATCTGCCCGAGATAGAAATACACCAGATCTTCATCCTTATATCCTGCGGCAAGCGACTGTTTCAAGTAGGCTTCAGCCGCTTCGAAATCAGAAGCCTGCAGGGCCAGCAACCCAACGGCAAAGCCGACCTCAGCGTTGTTGGGTGCGTCATCCAGCACCCTCTGGAACGCTGCGCGGGCCTGCGGATAATCCTTTTCGCTCACCAGCAGGCGGGCATAGGCAAGCCGTACTTCAACGGCCTTGGGGTAGTCGCGCAAAAAAGCACGGTAATAATCCAGTGCCTCGCCGACAGAAGCCTGCTGCAGTGCCTGCCCATGGAACAAGGCTGCGGGTTCCCAACCAGGGCGCAGCTGCTCGACCCGCTGCAACTCCTCAACTGCCTGCTGACGCTTGCCGGCGCTCCAGGCCGCCTGAGCAATTGCAAAATGCGCTTCGGCGCTCCCCTGATAGGGCTTGGCAAGGTCCTGCACCAGTGCCAGCACAGCCTCACGGTCTGGTTGACGCAACAGCATCTGGTTCAGGTGGAGAAATGCTGCCGTGCGCCCCCCTGCCTCAACAGAGATGAGTTTCTCAAGGTAAGGCCGCGCCTTGTTCAGACGGCCGCTATTGATCAGAAGTACGGCTGCCGCCTGCGCAGCCTGGGGAGAATTAGGGTCAAGCGACTGCCACAGTGATGCAGCATCGCCAGCCTGATCAACTTGCCGCCCCTGAATTGCAGTTTCCGTTGCACGCTTTGCCAGACGGGGGTCCTGGGTCTGTTTCGCCATATCCAGTAGCGCCTCTGCAGCCAATTCCGGCTGGCCGCGCTGCAAAGCCACTTCGCCTATCAAATACTGATATAACAATTGCGCTGTCAATTCCTGATTTGGAAGAGGCGGTTTTTTCTCCTCGTTCTGGTTTTGCTGCACTAAAGCGACAGGCGGCTTGACCTGCATTGGCGCGCATGCCGCCAGTGCCAGCAGAGATGAAGTTAACAAGGCAGATTTGAGTTTCAGGATAGGCATCTTGTGAGCTCGGGGTCTCGAGTATAATGAGTGCCTGCCAAGTATAGGCACAACCCTTTGAACTGGCTACTCATGGCTGAATTATTGCCCTCCCTTCGCGCCCGCAATCTGAGTCGCTGCTATGGCAAGCGCATGGCACTGGAGGCGCTCGATCTGGAATTACATCCGGGTGAGGTGATGGGACTGCTGGGGCAAAACGGCGCGGGAAAATCCACTACGATGCGGATGTTGACCGGCAATCTGGCGCCAGGTTCCGGCAGCATCGAGGTTTGTGGCATTGACCTGTGCAAAAATCCTGAGGCTGCAAAAATGCACCTTGGCTATCTGCCTGAAATTCCGCCGCTGTATCAGGAAATGACCGTGAGCGGATTTCTGCGCCTGGCCGCGAGTTTGCACCGTGTACCAAAATCCGGCATGACCGTCGCAGTGGCACAGACGCTGCAGCGCTGTGACCTGACAGGCGTATCGAAGCGCCTGATTGGCAACTTATCCAAAGGCTACCGGCAACGCGTGGGCATCGCCCAGGCGATCATTCACTCACCTGCCGTGGTTATTCTGGATGAACCGACGGCTGGACTGGACCCGCTGCAGATTCGCGAAATTCGCGCCCTGATTGCGGAACTGGGACGCTCCCATAGTGTGATTCTGTCTACCCATTTTCTGCCCGAAGCCGAAGCGCTCTGCAATCGGGTGTTGATTCTGCGACGGGGCAGGACAGTCTTCAGCGGTCAGGTTTCGGATTTACTGAAACAATGCACAGACGATACCCTGGAAGACTGTTTCGTTCGCCTGACCGGACAGGGGAACGCGACTTGATTGCAACGATTGCAGCCAAGGAATTAAAACAACTGTTCGGCTCGCCGCTGGCCTGGATTACCCTGGGCGTGCTGCAAGGGATACTGGCATGGTTGTTTCTCAATCAGGTCGACGCCTTTCTCGGACTCCAGGCGCAATTGTCGCTGCTAGTCAATCCACCGGGGGTAACCGAAATGGTGGTAGCGCCCCTGTACTGGGCTACAGCCCTGCTACTGCTGGCAATAACGCCGATACTCGCCATGCGCCTGATCGCGGAAGAACGCCGCAACCACACCTTGCCCCTGCTGTTTTCTGCACCGGTTTCGTTACGGGATATCGTGCTGGGAAAATTTTTCGGGCTATGGATTTTCCTCTGCCTTATCGTCATTCTTGCCACGCTCATGGCGTTTTCACTGCGCATGGGAGGCCAGCTCGACATGGGACTGCTGCTCGCCAACCAGGCCGGTATCGTGTTGCTGGCAGCCTGCCTTGCCGCCCTTGGCCTGTATTTTTCCGCCCTCACCGCACACCCTGCCGTGGCTGCCATCAGCAGCATTGGCGCGTCTCTTGGCCTGTGGCTACTTGATATTGTGACGAAAGACCTGGGCCTGTGGCATGCGTTGTCGCTTCTGTGGCATTTTGAGCGCATCAGCCGGGGATTTCTGAACAGCGCCGATATAGCGTATTTTCTACTGTTCATATTAACTTTTCTGACACTGGCGGCGCGCCGTCTTGATCAGGACAGGGTGTGCGGCTGAGGTCCATGAAAATATTCTCCCGTGCTCATTTCTGGTTGCGCCGCCACCACCGGATTTACGTGCTACTGCTCCTTTGCGTCGTGAGCGCCATGGGTGTTTTATCGCAGCGCCATGAATGGCAACGGGATGTCACGCAAAACGGGCGTCACACGCTGAGCACGGCCAGCAGCAACGTGCTGCGCGAGATGCCGGGCCCTGTGACCGTAACCGCTTATGCCACCTTGCAGGACATGCAGCTTGGCGACCTGCGGCGGCCCATTCGTGACTTCATAGCCCGTTATCAGGGTCTCAAATCCGACGTGGCACTAAAATTCATCGACCCGCTGACTCAACCCGGACTGGCGCGTACCGCGGGCGTCCGGGTCAATGGCGAAATGATCCTGAGCTACAGTGATCGCAGTGAACATCTTGCGACGCTGAATGAGCAGGACTTTACCAACACCCTCATGCGCCTTTCCCGTGGACATGAACGACAGGTCATGAGTGTGAGCGGTCATGGCGAGCGCCGCCTGGACGGCAGTGCGCCGCATGACCTGGGTGAGTTTGGACGCCAGCTGGCATACAAGGGTTTTCACGCCACTGCATCAAGCCTTGCGCTGGTGCCGGAAGTCCCAGCCGAAGTTAACATTCTGCTGCTGACCCAGCCGCGCACACCCATTCCACCGGGCGAAGCAGACAAGATCAAGCGCTACCTGGCACGCGGGGGCAATCTGCTCTGGCTGCTGGAACCCGGCTTGCTGCAAGGTTTGCTGCCCGTGGCCGAAACGCTGGGGCTGGCGCTGACGCCGGGCATAGTAGTCGATCCTGCTGCACGTGAATCAGGTTCCGCATTGGCAACGGTGGTGGTCGCCCAGTATGGACCGCATCCGGTGACCGAACAGTTCGATCTCATTACGCTCTACCCTCAGGCACGGGCCATAGGCATGAATGATGACCCGGGCTGGCATGTAACGCCATTGCTCGAGACTTCTGCACGCACCTGGGTGGAAAATGGCGTCGCGGATGAACATGCCTCTTTCAATGAAGGTCAGGACATTCCGGGGCCGGTTGTGATTGGTTGGGCGCTGGAGCGCCAGCTGGAAGAAGTGAGGCAACGTGTTGTCGTGATCGGCAGTGCAGATTTTCTGGCTAATGGCACGCTTGGCAATGCTGGCAATCTTGATCTCGGCATCAACCTTTTCAACTGGCTGTCGGGTGACTCCCGGCTCATTACCATACAACCCAAGAATACGCTGGATGCCAGCCTGAATCTCGGCCAGACTGGCATGACAATCATTGCATCACTGTTTCTGGCGGCATTACCTCTCGTTTTTTTCGCTACCGCCGTGTTGACGTGGCGCCGACGGCGCAACAGCTAGACCGACATGCCTGAACTGCCCGAAGTCGAAACCACACGCCGAGGACTTGAGCCCCATTTAAAAGGCGAACGCATCAGGGCAGTCATCATACGCAATTCGCACCTGCGTTTTCCTGTCGACCCTGCGCTGCTCAGCATGCTGCCAGGACGAGTTGCTGGCGACATTTCCCGGCGGGGAAAATATCTCTTGCTGGATTGCGGAGAAGGCTGGCTGATTCTGCATCTGGGGATGTCAGGCAGCCTGCGCGTTCTGCCCGCCGCCACACCGCCGGAAAAACATGACCACTTCGATCTGGTGCTGGAAAATGGTTCCTGCATGCGCCTGCGCGATCCACGCCGTTTCGGTGCCGTGATCTGGACACAAACTGACCCTGTGCGTCACCCTCTGCTGGAAAAACTCGGTGTAGAACCGCTGACTTCTGATTTTAATGGCCCCTGGCTTTACAAGATCACACGCGGCAAGAAGACCAGTATCAAGCAGACGCTGATGGATGCTCATCTGGTAGTGGGGGTAGGCAATATTTATGCGAACGAAGCCTTGTTCCGGGCCGGGATCAGGCCTGCGCTTCCAGCCTCGCGGCTCGGCCGGGATCGCTGCCACAGGCTGGCACAGATCGTAAAAGAGGTACTGGAGCTGGCGATTGCCGCTGGCGGAAGCAGCCTGCGGGATTTTGTCGACAGCAGCGGCAAACCGGGATATTTCCAGCAACAGTACTTTGTTTACGGCCGCGCAGGGGAACCCTGCCTGGTCTGTACCAGCCCCATCCAGCTATTGCGTCAGGGGCAACGTTCCACATTTTACTGCCCGCACTGCCAGAAGTGATGCGATATGGCATGTAAATTGCCTGCTTTTCCCATATTCAGGCTTCAAGGGAAGGCTTAGAATCCTTCCGGACTGCATTGTTTAATTGGTATTTTATGCTAAAGTACGATGGCATTGCCGATACGTGGCTACGGGGAATCACATGACAAACGAAAATCTGGTCGCACATTTCGAGGCTTATAGCGCCTGGCGCAGCGGATTATCCGACAACATCAGCGGCTACCGGGACTGGCTGAACGAGCAGGAACTGAACGATGGACAGACCGATCTGCGCATTCAGCACATCCTTGACCGTTTGCGCGACGACAAGCTCAATGTGGCGTTTGTAGCCGAGTTTTCGCGCGGAAAATCCGAACTGATCAATGCCATCTTCTTCGCCGGTTACGGCCTGCGCCTGCTGCCTTCAAGTGCAGGGCGCACCACCATGTGCCCCACCGAGCTGATGTACGAGGAAGGCCGCGAACCCTGTATTCAGTTGTTGCCAATCGAAACCCGCGCCACCGACACCACGACCACGGAATACAAGCGTTACGTGGATGAATGGCAGATTTTCCCGCTTGATGTCAATTCAGCCGAAGGCATGCTGACGGCTTTCCAGCAGGTCAGCCAGGTCAAGCGGGTCAGCAAGGAAGACGCCCAGCGCTACGGCCTGTTCGACGAAAACGACCCGGATAACGCATTTACCCTGCAGGCCGACGGTTCCGTTGAAGTGCCTTGCTGGCGCCATGCCATCATCAATTTTCCGCATCCCCTGCTGAAACAGGGACTGGTGATACTCGACACCCCCGGCCTGAATGCCATCGGCACCGAGCCGGAGCTGACCATCAACATGCTGCCCAATGCGCACGCGGTGCTGTTCATGCTGGCGGCAGATACCGGCGTGACCAAGACCGACATCGAAGTTTGGCGTGATTATGTCGGCAACCCGCAGGGGCGTCAGAAAGGTCGCCTGGTCGTCCTGAACAAGATCGATGGCTTATGGGATGAACTCAAGACCAGCGAAGCCATCGAGCGTGAAATTCATTCGCAGGTCAACAGCAGTGCCGAATTGCTTGGCATCAAGCCCACTCAGGTATTTCCCATATCGGCCCAGAAAGGGCTGCTGGCAAAAATCAACAAGGATGAAGCGCTGCTAGACAAGAGCCGCCTGCCGGCTTTGGAAAAAGCCCTGTCCGAGGAATTGATTCCGTCCAAACAGGAGATCGTGCGCGACAACACTCAGAGTGAAATCGAGGACATGATGGATGTCACGCATTCCATCCTCGATGCGCGCATGGGTGGCGTAAGCGAGCAACTCGAAGAACTCAAGGGCCTGCGCGGCAAGAACCAGGATGTGATCGAGCACATGATGGAGAAGGTCAAGTTCGACAAGGAAAGCTTCGAGAAGGGTTTGCAGCGCTTCCAGGCGCTGCGCAGCGTATTTTCGCAACAGACCAATATCCTGTTCACCTTCCTCGGCATGGACTCGCTCAAGGTCGAGGTGAAGAATACTCGCGACGCCATGGTCAACAGCCGTTTCAGCAAGGGCATTCGCGATGCGATGAACCGGTTTTTCAAGGACGTTTCGGAAAACATCAACAAGTCGGGCAAACAGGTCGAAGAAATCAAGCACATGATGGACAGCATGTACAAGAAATTCAGTGAGGAGCATGGCCTGTCGCAGAGTACGCCTCCGCCCTTCTCAACCCTGAAATATCTGAAGGAAATTGCCAAGCTGGAAAAAGGCTACAACGACCACTTCAATACGACTCTGAACATGCTGACCAACGAGCAGTTCACGCTGACCACCAAGTTTTTCGAAACCATCGCCAGCCGGGTGATCCATGTTTACGAGGTGGCCAATCGTGATGTGGAAAACTGGCTCAAGGCGGTTATGGCGCCAATGGAAACGCAGGTGCGGGAACACCAGTTGCAGTTGCGCCGCCGCCTGGAAAGCATCAAGCGCATCCACAAGGCAACGGACACGCTGGAAGACCGCATTGCCGAACTGGAGCAGATGGAAGCCGTCATTACCGCACAACTCGACGACCTCAGGAATCTGCAGCGGAGTCTGGCGCAGGCGCTGGATTTCGAGAGCGGTTCGCAGCGACTCGCTGCCTAGTCAGCCCTTAAAAAGACAACCCCCCGTTCGGAGCCTCTCAGGCATCCCGAAGCGGGGGTTTTTACGTTTTTCGCGTCCCGAGACTCAGCCCTGGGCGCTCAACATCTCATACTTGGCCTGTAGCTCATCCTTGCTTTCCGTGTGCTCCGGATTGACGATGATGCAATCCACCGGGCAGACGGAAATGCACTGCGGCTCATCGTAGTGACCGACACACTCGGTACACAGGGCGGGGTCGATGATGTAGATCTCGTCGCCCTGCGAAATTGCGCCGTTGGGGCACTCAGGCTCGCACACGTCGCAGTTGATACATTCGTCGGTAATCATTAGTGCCATGGCAGTTTCCTCGTTTAGTTAAGATTGATAATCCTGTTGCTCAGCCGGGTGCAAACCACGGGCTGCACGAACTGGCTGACATCTCCGCCCAGCAGGGCGATTTCTCGCACCATGCTTGCAGAGATGAACATGTATTGTTCTGAAGGCGTGAGAAAAATCGTCTCGACATTGGGGTACAGGTTGCGGTTCATTCCAGCCAGTTGAAATTCATATTCAAAATCCGAAACAGCTCTTAATCCGCGCAATATGATAGTCGCTTCCTGCTGCTGAAGGAAATGAATGAGCAAGCCGGAAAATCCGGTGACACTTACCCCGGGGCAATCCGACAGTACCTCCGATGCCATTTCCACCCGCTCCTGCAGACTGAAAAACGGCTGCTTGGAGCGATTATCGGCCACGGCAACAACGACTTCGTCAAACAGGCGCGAGGCACGGCGAACCAGATCTTCATGGCCTCGGGTAACCGGGTCGAAAGTGCCGGGGTAAATGGCCTTGAGCATGTATCAGTCAGCTTTCTTCAATAGATAGTAATGTACCTGGCCCGCTCGGCCCTGGCGCCAGACCTGCCACTCCGCCTCGAAGTCCAGAGGCGCATCGGATTCGGCATATACCAAGCCATCGCCCTCTAGGTGGGGCAACAATCCGGGTAAAACAAGGGGCAGCAGATTCATCTGATAGGGAGGATCGACAAAAACCACGTCGAAACGACGCGCATCCTGCTCAATGAATTTCAGTGCATCTGCCACGACCAGTTCACAATTTACCGCCTTCAGCGTGGCGGCATTTTCCTTCAGCGCTCGCGCTACCTTGCTGTCACGCTCGACCATTACCACCTGCCTGGCGCCTCGAGAAAGCGCTTCAAATCCGAGCACCCCGCTGCCAGCGAAAAGATCAAGACATCGCTTGCCCTCCATGGTCTGGCCCAGCCAGTTGAATACCGTTTCCCTGACCCGGTCAGGAGTGGGCCTCAATCCTACCACATCGGGAAAGGGGAGCAAGCGGCTACGCCAGTCTCCGCCGACAATACGAACACGGTTACTTTTCGCCATTCCCCCCCACAATCACCGTCACCATTCTTTCCGGGTTGATGCGGCGTTTGAAAGCGCTTTTGATCTCGGCCAGCGTGACTTTTTCGATCTTGTCAGAAAACGCGTCGAGATAATTCAGCGGCAGGTGATAGAAGCCGATCAGGGCCAGATATCCGAGGATCTTCTTGTTGCTGTCAATGCGTAGCGGAAAGCCGCCGCCGATATTCAGCTTGGCGCGCCGCAATTCATCCTGGCTCGGCCCTTCTGTCACAAACCGGCTGAGCGTGGCACGAACGACATCCAGCGCCTGCTGTGATTGTTCCTGCCGGGTTTGCAGGCCGATCTGAAATGGGCCGGGCTGGGCCAGTGGCAGGAAATAGCTGTATACGCTGTACGCCAGGCCGCGCTTCTCGCGCACTTCTTCAGTTAGCCGAGAGGCAAATCCTCCACCGCCCAGAATATAGTTGCCAAGATAAAGCGCAAAATAGTCCGGGTCTGTGCGACTCATGCCCGGCATGCCAAGCAGGATATGGCTCTGGGTGGCCGGATGGGGGATGCGACGGATATCAGCCTGTGCCAGCGGCGCAATTTCCGGCAGTTCAGGCAAGGCGACAGAGTTGCGCGGCAGGCCAGCTGAAAGCTGCTCTGCGATGGCTTCGGCCTGTGAGCGACCGACGTCGCCCACCAGAGAAATCACCGCCGAATCGGCAACATAGTGGCGCTGGTAAAACTCAACGACATCCTGCCGTTGCAACGCGCTCACCGTTTCGATTTGACCCGCACCCGGCAGTCCATAGGGATGATCGCCATAAAGAGCGGCGTAAAAAGCTTTTTCCCCGATGGGTCCGGGCTGGGTTCCTTCTTCTTTCAACCCGGCGACAATGCGGGCTTTTTCGCGCTCAATGGCCGCAGCGGGGAAATCCGGATGCTGCAGCACCTTGGCCATCATCTCCAGTGACTGTATGCGTTCGTGATCACTGCTCAGTGTGCGTAATGTCATCCCGGCACGATCCGGCTCAAAAGTCGCGGCAAGTTGCGCGCCCACGTCAGCGAGGCGGCGAGAAATGGCTTCTTCCGGCAACCCGCCAGCGCCCAGGACCAGGGTTTGCGCGGTCAGGCTGGCCAGCCCAGATCTGGCCGGAGAGTCGCGGCGCGCACCCGCATCGAATTCAACGCTGACATCCACCAGCGGCAGCCCCCGGCTTTCTACAAAATACACCTGTGCTCCATTTGCCGTTTGCCAGTGCTGGATGGGCAGGGCGGCTTCAACGGCTCCCGTCGCGAAAAGCGTCAGAATGCCGAACAAGGTGTTGATCAATCTAGTGCGCATGACGATCTCCTGTCATTTTCTGGGCAGGACGTTTTGTTTCCATCGGCTGTGGATCGAGCGTGGCGAGCGTGAGTCCATCATCCTGCAGGTATTTTTGCGCCACGGCCTGAACCTGTTCGGCAGTGACTGAATTGAGTCGCTCCAGCATGGTCTTTTCATCACGCCAGGAAAGGCCTGCACTTTCCATCTGGCCGATCAGCATCGCCTGATAGAACATCGAATCACGCTGATAAACCTGTGCGGCGACGACCTGGGCCTTGACTCGCTGCAACTCTTCCTCACTGATGCCGTCGCGCTGCACACGGTTGATTTCATGGCGAATACCTTGTTCCAGTTCGAGTACGGTTTTTCCTTCACTCGGCATGGCTTCAATCAGAAACAAACCCGGCCCCCTTGAAATAGCGCCATAGCCTGCGCCGACTTCAGTTGCCAAGCGGCTTTCACGCACCAGCGCCTGGTTCAGGCGAGCAGCGGCATGGCCATCAAGCACACCCGAAAGGATCTCCAGCGCATAGGGATCACTGTCATTGCCGGCATTCCGGATCGCAGGCACTCGATAGGCCATCGCGAGGTATGGAAGCTTGGCTTGCGCCTTTATCAGAACATGCTTGATGCCGCGTTGTGGCGGCTCCTGCTGCGGCTTGCGAATAGGCAGCGGATGCGCCTTGAGTGGCCCGAAGTATTTTTGTGCCAACTTGTACACATCTTCGTGCCGGACATCACCGACCACGACCAGGGTGGCATTATTGGGCGCATACCAGCGCTGGTACCAGGTTCGGGCATCCTCGACTCGCATGTTTTCCAGATCGTCCATCCAGCCGATGACAGGGTGATGATAAGGATGCGCGTTAAAAGCAACTGCATTGAGCTGCTCATAAACCAGGGCCTGCGGCTTGTCCTCGGTGCGCATGCGGCGTTCTTCCATCACGACCTGGATTTCCTTGGCGAACTCCTGTTCTGTCAGCACCAGATTCTCCATGCGGTCTGCTTCAAGCTTGAATGCCAGAGGCAGTTTGTCAGATTTCAGTTGCTGGAAATACGCCGTGTAATCGTGATTAGTGAAGGCATTCTCGCGCCCGCCTGCTTCAGCGATGATTTTCGAAAACTGGCCGGCCGGGACCTTGCGTGTCCCCTTGAACATCATATGCTCAAGCACATGCGCCACCCCGGTCGTACCGTTCTGTTCGTCCATGCTGCCTGCCCGGTACCAAATTTGGGACACGACCACCGGCGCACGCCAGTCTTCCTTGACAATCACCTTCATGCCATTGGCCAGAAGATGCTCATAAGGGTTGGCTGCCACGCCCCAGCTCAGCCCGAGCAGGGTCAGTCCCAGTAACGCTTTTGTCAGCACGCAACCTCCTACCTTTTAGTGGTCTATTCGGGATAAAATGGGGTGGATTATAAGCGATCCCCACTCACTGCAATATCTCACTGACCCGAAACCACCATGTTTAGTTTCTTCAAAAAATCCGAAGCACCCGCGGTTGAAACAGAAAGCAAGCCTGAAGGCTGGGCGGCACGGCTGAAGCAGGGCTTGTCGCGTACCCGCGAGCAGTTCGGGCGCAAGGTGGCGAATCTGCTTGGTGGCGGCGGCAAGATTGACGAAGATTTGTATGAAGAGCTGGAAACCATTCTTCTGACCTCGGATGTGGGCGTTACCGCTACGCAATACCTGCTCGACGACCTCCGTGCCCGTGTCAGGCGCGAGGGCATGCTTGAGGCCGGACAGTTGAAAGACGCCTTGCAACAGTCACTGCTGGCACTGCTTCAGCCACTGGAAGCGCCGTTGGATATTTCAGGACATCGCCCCTTCATCATCATGCTGGCGGGGGTAAACGGAGCGGGAAAAACCACCACCATCGGCAAGCTGGCCAAATATTTCCAGTCCCAGGGGAAAACCGTGTTGCTGGCTGCAGGAGACACATTTCGTGCAGCCGCCCGGGAACAATTGATGATCTGGGGCGAGCGCAATAATGTCACGGTGATTGCTCAGGAAAGCGGCGACTCGGCCGCCGTGATTTTCGACGCCATCCAGGCCGCCAAGGCACGCGGTATCGATGTGGTGCTGGCGGACACAGCCGGACGCCTGCCCACGCAGCTGCACCTGATGGAAGAAATCAAGAAGGTCAAGCGTGTCATCGCCAAGGCCGAACCCAGCGGCCCGCATGAAGTACTGCTGGTGCTTGACGCAAATACCGGTCAGAACGGCCTGGCGCAGGTAAAAGCCTTCGATGATGCGCTACAGGTAAGCGGTCTGGCACTCACCAAGCTCGATGGCACGGCCAAGGGCGGCATCATCGCAGCCATCGCCCGGTCCCGGCCAATCCCGATTCGCTTTATCGGGGTCGGCGAGCAGCTCGATGATCTTCGCCCCTTCGAAGCGCAGGACTTCGTTTCGGCCCTGTTCGAATAAACTGCTTATAGCAGTCCCAGAATAAACTCCCATTCCCTGGGGTCGACCGGCGTGATCGAAAGCCGGTTTCCTTTTTGCAGAATGCGCATATGCTCAAGCTCCGGATGGCTACGCAGTTCCTTGATGCTGACCAGCCGGATTTTTTTTGCCAGCCTGACATCCACATTCATCCAGCGCGGATTTTCCGGCGTTGCCTTGGGATCGAAGTATTTATTTTCGGGATCGAACTGGGTCTGGTCTGGATAGGCCAGCTTGCTGACCGCTGCCAGCCCGACAATGCCGGGCTCATCGCAGCTCGAGTGATAGAAAAAAACCTGGTCGCCGACTTTCATCTGGTCACGCATGAAATTGCGTGCCTGATAGTTACGTATGCCATACCACGCCACGGTCTGGTCGGGCATGGCAGCGAGATCATCCACGCTGACATCGGAAGGTTCGGATTTCATGAGCCAGTAACGCATTTAACTTCCTTCACTATCCTGTATTGCCATTTAATCATTGTAAAATAACAGTATTTTACATATCTATATTCTTGTAACGTCCGAGCAGAACCGTTATAATCCCACCCAGAGTCCCACCCAATTCCACACCCAAGGAGACCGCCATGGGAAAGCTGGCTGCTGTAACTTGCGAAACCGCGAAACCCGACAAGAGCCGTGACCGGCTGCTGGGGGATGGAGATGGGCTGTTTCTTCGGGTGCGACCGCATGGCACGAAAACCTGGTTGATTGAGTATATTTTCAACGGGTCGCGCACCAAGTACACCCTTGGGGTGTACGACCAAGGGGGCGCGCCTGGAGAAAGTATAACGGAATGGCTGCGCTATGGCCGCCTCTCGCTTACACAGGCGCGGGCGATTGCGGGCAGCTGGAAGGTCGCACGGCGTGGTGGGCATGATCCGGTGGCGGAGTGGGAAAATCTGCTGGCACAGGAGCGGGCAACGGAGGCCGTTATCAAGGCCGAAGAGGAAGCCGAGGCTGCCCAGCCTACCGTGAGCCAGGCCATTGAAACCTTCATGGCACGGCATATGGATGGAAAGAAAAGTGCGCCTGCTATCCGTTACCGTTTGGAAAGGCTGGCTGCCCATATCGGCGACACGAAAATTCGTGATGTCACCCGCAAGGGTGTTATCGCGGCGCTGGATAAAATTTCAGATGGGCAGCGTGAAGGGCAAACCGCCAAGCAGTTGACCGGCGAAGTGCTCACGCAGGCAAAGCGCTTATGGCGGTTTGCTGAGTCGCGGGAATGGATAGAAACATCCTGCATTGAAAAGCTCACCCGCAAGGATTTCGATGCCAAGCCGAATAAGCGTGATGTCACGCTACGCCTCGATGAACTGGCGGTAATCTGGCGCGCACTGGATGACCCGGCACGCTGCAAATCTGATCCCATTACCGTCGCCGCCATGAAAATATTGATCCTGACCGGCCAGCGCGAACGCGAAGTGACCGATGCCGAATGGGCGGAATTCGACCTGAAAGCCGGGTTATGGAAAATTCCCGCCGCCCGAACCAAGAAAGAGCGCGCCCATCTGGTCCACCTCGCCCCGCAGGCCATCGCCATACTGGAAGGAGTGAAACCGCTCAGCGGCAAGTCGCGTCATGTTTTTCCCTCGCCCCTGAAGCCCGGCCAGGCCGTCTTTGGGCGCTCCGTGAACAATGCCCTGCTGACCCTGTTCAACAAGGGCGCGCTGCCCAACGTCACCCGCTGCCATGTGCATGACTTCCGCCGTACCCTGATTACTCGCCTGCCCGATCTGGGATTCGAGCCGTTCATCGGGCACAAGATAGCCAATCACGTCCTGCCGGGGGTGCTGGGCCATTACAATCACAACAGTTATGAGCCGCAGCGGGAAGCTGCGCTGAAAGCCTGGGCAAGCAGAATCGAGGAATTGGTGACAGGCGACAATATCGTGCAGCTACAACGGATGGCCTGAAATGAATGCACTCAAAATCCCCGCCTATGTTCCCTCTGCTGTTCGTGATTATGTAACCGAGTTCATGGAAGGCGCTAACGGCTCTCCCGGGTTTCTCTCTTTACGCGACAGTAAGGCCAGGGAGCTATACGAAATCGAGCAGCGTATCGCAGAACTCGCAGCAGCAGGTGATGACACCAGCGCATTACGCGAAGAGTGCATGGAAATCAAGGAAAGCTATGCCTACCTGAAGGATCGGGTGGCCTGTATGCAGCGCTTCGCACAAGACCTCAACATGAAGGGTGCCTACGCCCATTTAACCAAGGAACTGGAAGACCACCAATGGGAGCGCTTCCTTTACTCTGCCTGGGCGGCCTGCAAGGATTACCAACATAATCGGGAACGTCTGAAGCAAGCTAAAAAAGTTAGAGATGAAATTGCCGAAACTGCCGACAAGCTGGCAGTGCTGTTAAATGAAAGCATGACAATCGGGCTGAATTACCCATGGGAATTCTTCCACATACCCACCCTGCTGGAGCGCACCGATAATACCGAAAGCCCCAATGATCGCGTTATGTGGCAAGCGCAGCGCCCGGTTGTGCTTGGTTTGCCGTCACGCAATGAAAATCCGGAAAACCATGTTGGCGCTACTGAAGCGCCCACCATCAACATTATTATTTTGCCTGACGCAGGCAAACAGCAGGAAGCCGCCCAGATAGAACCAGGCGAACGGACGAGGCAAGCGGTTGGTTATGCCTGGCAAAATGCCCCGTACTTTCCGGCTTTGCTGGAAACCGTAGCGCAGGCAGCACGAGATTACGAACCACAGGAAACTGGCGCTACTGCTGCGGCAATAGCAAGCCAAAAGAGTGCCCGCAAAACCGAATATCTGCGCAGCCTTGCTTTCCTGTTGAAAGAAACCTACCACATCAATTTATCCGTTGGCATCATGAAAGCCATGGCGATTGCGGCCATGGTTGCGCTCGATGATCCAGATCTGGATTGTTCTTACGACGACGTGCGCAAAGCTATCGGAAGCTCGAAAACCAAACCGCTGGAAGATTCAGGCGAAAAATAATCCGCGAATCTTCCAGCAATCGGGAAGATTCGATGTAACAGAACCCACCCCTGTTTCTTCGCTATTGTTTTTATAAATCATTATCTTGCAACCATGCCTACCGGATTGGCCGGGGAGCACCCAAACTTTAATAGGAGTACATGGGTATGGTTGGAACATTACACAAAGCATTGGCAATTCTGCGTCGCAAGCAAGTTGAGGCCCGCACCGGGCTATCCCGTTCCACCATCTATCAGCGCATTGCCGATGGCACCTTCCCCAAGGCAGTCAACCTCGGTGGCCGCGCTGTCGGCTGGCTGGAATCGGAAATTGAAGACTGGCTCGCACAGCGCGTACAAGCCAGCCGTGCAGCAGCGTAAGGGGGAACGATGAATATTCAAAACTTCCAACCCGACATTGCCCAGGCGCAACGCTTCCTCGCCCTGCTGGCGAAAGACCAACCCGTCAGCTTCCAGACCTTCGACGACAGCGAAGCCAAGAATCCAGCGCTGGCGCGCATCCTGCACGGCACGCTGGATCAGCATGGCAAGGCGCTGGCCGCCCTCAACGCGCAAGGTGCCGGCGTGTTTATCATGGTCAACCAGGGCGACGGTAAAGGCCGCAAGGCCGGAAACGTCATCGGCATTCGCGCCCTGTTCGTCGATTTGGATGGCGCACCGCTGGAACCGGTGCTGGCCTGCGGGGTGGCACCCCATATCGTGATCGAATCCAGCCCGGATCGTTACCACGCTTATTGGCTGGTTGCCGATTGCCCGCTGGATCGTTTCACTGCCTTACAAGCTGCGCTGGCCGTCAAATTCAACAGCGACCCCAAAGTCAAAGACCTGCCCCGCGTGATGCGCCTGCCCGGCTACTGGCACCAAAAGGCCGAAGCTTTCCAGACACGCATCCTGCAAGACAACCCGGCACTGCCTATCTACGATGTCGCTACCCTGACAGACCAACTCGGCCTGAACCTGGTGGAGAATGTCGCCAGCACTGGCACACTGATTACATTCGACCGCACTACGGCAATTGCCGGGTTTGGAGACGGCGAACGCGATGATGGGCTGTTCCGCTATGCGGGTAGCCTGCGAGCGCGAGGCATGGGATTTGAGGAAGCGCGAATACTGGTGTTGACGGCAGCGGCCAACTGCACGCCACCAATGGACGAGGCGCAGGCGCTCAAGTGTCTCAATAGTGCATGGAGCTATGACGATACGCGCATCGAAAACCTGACCGACGCCGGAAATGCTCGTCGCCTGGTGCGATACCATGGGTCGGATATTCGCTTCGTCCCCGAATTCAAAAACTGGCTGATATGGGACAGCCGTCGCTGGCTGATGGATGATGACGGAGCGATCATGCGCCGCTCGAAGGACACCGCAACGCTGATTTATAGCGAAGCCAGGCAAGCCGCCGAAGCTGCCAACACCGACAAAGCCAAACAACTAGCCAGCCACGCCGGAAAAACCCAGCACATCAATCGCCTCAAGGCCATGATCGAGCTGGCGCAATCCGAGGCAGGCATACCCATCCACCAGAGTGAGCTTGATCGCGACAACTGGCTGCTGGGCGTCAGCAACGGCGTGGTAAATCTCAGAACCGGACTGCTCCGCGAGCCTCGCCGTGAAGACCTGATTACCAAACTAGCCTTCACCATCTACGACCCGAACGCAAAATGCCCAATATTTTTGGGGTTCATAGCGCGCACCATGGGAGGAAAGCAGGCGCTGGTAGACTTCATCCAGCGTGCCGTCGGCTACAGCTTCACGGGGGAAACCACTGAGCAATGCCTGTTCTTCCTCTACGGCAGCGGTCAGAACGGCAAGAGCACTCTGCTCAACGTCATCAAGGAAATGTTGGGCGACTACGCCATGCAGTGCCCGGCGGAAACCCTCATGGTCAAGCAAAGCAGCGGCAACGCCTCCAACGACATCGCCAGACTACGCGGAGCGCGATTTGTGGCGACATCAGAAACCGAGGAAGGACGCCGCTTTGCCGAGACCATGATTAAACAGCTTACCGGCCAGGACACCATTTCCGCCCGCTTTCTGTTTGCGGAATTTTTCGAGTTTCTGCCCAATTTCAAAATCTGGCTGGCTGCCAACCATAAGCCTGTCATACGCGGGGACGATTTCGCAATCTGGCGACGCATCCGCCTGATCCCCTTCACCGTCACCATCCCCCCGGAGGAAAAAGACAGCGCACTACCGGAAAAACTGCGCAACGAACTCCCCGGTATACTGGCTTGGGCTGTGCAGGGCTGCCTGGAATGGCAGCGCCAGGGACTTAACCCGCCGGAAGAAGTGCTCGCAGCCACCGAAGAATACAAGAATGAAATGGACTTGATCGGCAAGTGGTTGGAGGAATGCTGCATCGTCACCACACACGCCACCGCCAAGGCCAGTAGCCTTTACAACAGCTACAAGCAGTGGGTGGAGGACAACGGCGGCTACCCCATCAGCGGCACCAAGTTCGGCCTCAAAATGGGTGAGCGCGGCTTCAAAAAAGAAAAATCCGGCACCATGACCTATTACGGCGTGGGGATTCTGGAAGGTTCGGACAGATGGGAGAGTAATTCTGGAACTCGCCCTTATTCGTCCTTCACCAACGCCAGCCCTGAAAAACCTTCCGAACTATCCGAACTATCCGAACTATCCGAACTATCCGAACTATCCGAACTATCCGAACTATCCGAACTATCCGAACTATCCGAATGGGATGATTGGGACAACATCGGTGGAATGTTCGCCAGCGCCGGGGATGACAACTCGGCTGCTATTCTGAACCAGGGGTGGCAATAGCATACCGTCGTACCACCTGCCCGCTCAGTCACGGCGCTTGCTATAAGCCCCGCAAGCCCCGGGCCATCGCTATTCCGTACCCACCTGACAGAGCGCCGAAGGCATAAACCCGCCATCGGCTTGCCGCACCAGCCACGTTGGACTCGCTCCGATTCCGCCGCCGCTTCACCACTGCGGGCCTAGCGAAGAACCCCGCAAGGCTCTTGCGGTTCGCAGGCGGCTAGTGCGGTGGCAGTCGGCCAGTTCCGTGCCCCTGCCACGGTTCGCGGTCTTGTCGCGCTTGCGCTGGCATCTGTGGCGGTTTGTAACATAACCGCGTCTTATGCAAAGCGACACGCCGGGCATGAAACCGCCCGCCCTTCGGGTTCGCATAAGAAGCGGTTATGTCTTGCGCCCTGGCGGGTAAAAACCGCCACAAGGCAAACCATCGCCCCCTTGCCCCCGGTGGGGGAAGGCCGCAAAACGGGGCTGGTGGGGCGTCGCCCCTTCGCTTTTTGCGGCGTGGTCGCGGGCGGAAATAAGATTGCATGCACCATAACAACGCTGTGCATTCGTTTAGGGTGTTCCTCCCTTTGCCGCCTCCATCAAATCTATACATTTCAAAGGCTCTATGTAGGATTGCGGGTCTGTTGTAAAGATTACATTGCCTTTATTGTCAGTGCATTTCATCAACTCAGCAGTCTTGTGCTCCGCTTGTTTCTTCGGCGGCTCCATGTTGTTGACTGATGTTTTTATTGGTTGCGGTTGTTGCTGTTTTTTTTCTTTGGCCGAGGAGCACATGCTAACCAAAAACAAAAGTAACAAAACCCCAAATAATTTTATTGCGGCTTCTGGATGTTTCGAAAGCGCCCAGAAGAACGCTATAAGTACAATTATTCCGCTCATTTCTTACAATCAATGACTATTTTAATTCTTCTGCGGCTTTTATTGCTGGCATCTCTCTCACGCCTTCTACCACTTTCGACAGTACTTCGTTACGAAGCTGGTCCAATGAGGTAGCGCTTGGGCCAGAACAGCGTTGTTTCTGGTCGTCATTCGCCACAAAAGTGGCTGGATTAACGCCGCCAAATACATTTTGAATTCGCTCATTTTGGCAACGTTGGTACTCTCCACCCACCTTTCCACGAATCACCTTTTCGTAGATCGTTTTGCCCTCTGAAATAGCATCAACCACGTACCCGTACTCGATCTCCGCACCTCCTGAGATGACTTCATATAAGTAAGATGCGTTACGGGGCATGAGCAGCGCACCACTGAGAAAGTTAACCTGCCCCTGTGAATACGTGATCGTCTGGGTTCGCTCAGGCAGCGTCCGCTCATCGTTGCGTACTCGTTCAATCCCTAAAATTGTTACTTTCGGGCCAATCTCAGTCACCCAGTCAATCCCGCGAAGTTGGGAGCGTAACGCCTGCTGAATATCATCAGCAAAAAGACGATCTCCGTTTTTGACCTTCAAAAGAACACGCCTCGTAATTGCTTCTTTGCGCGCCGCCGCGAATGCTGGGTAAACCTTAGCAACAATATCAATTTCATCACGTTTAATATTCATCGAAGGTAGTAGGCTTTCGATCCGTTTACCTTCGTCGGACGTAGAGCCTACCTTCTGGATATACGTAACCAAAGGCACTATACGCCTGAATCCAATCTCTAATTGGAGGTTCTTGATCGTCCTATCCCGCATAATCGCCTGATGCTCCGGTGTCTGGAGGTCGGGGAACAGGCCAAGGTTATCACTCAAATCGAAGGGGATGGACCCACTCAGGTTGGCGTCAGAGACTGCCTTCTTCAGTTTCGCCATTAAGTCATTCATGTCATTTTCAGAAAAAAGGCCGGCAGATTTTGCTAGTAACAATCTCTCGTGAATTGCTATCGGTTGGTAAACGAGCGACATCTCCGCAATCTCTTTCTCCTTAGCCGAGCGGTAATATTCACGAATTTTTGGATACTCTGCGACCATATCACGCACTTTCTGGCCGCCAGTTGGTTTAGTCAGTGCAACATCAGCATTAGTCGCAGCGGCGTATCCCTCACCCTTCGAGACAGAGGATTTGGCTGCATCAACGTAGAAAGACGCCTCGGCTTCTGGGGTTTGGGGGAAGGTGGCGCAACCAGATAAAGAAAGGATCAGGGCGGCAAGCAAAGAGGTTGTTTTCATTAAGTTGAAATTCTCCAGATTAAACCTGTCAACGGGGGGTAATCACGGAATACAATTCTTGAGAAAACTGGTCAAGTTCGCTGTAATGAAGCAAATAAACCCCTGTGCTTGACGCCAGTTGCTTTGCCGATGAAGTAAAGGTTGCGTTACTCACCACGGCTGCCACATGAGCCTGTTCATGTTGTTTGCCAGCAAAAATCTCTTGAACAGATGCATTGCCCACGGGCTGGGAATATTTTTTACATTGGAATACTGCCTTGATGTTGCCAATCGTGGCAATTACATCAATTCCCTGATCGCCGGATGCTTGTGTGACCCGTGCACTCCATCCGCCATTCCTCAGGATGTCTGCGCAGTAGTGTTCAAATTGGATCGGATCAAGACTATCAACATCAATCAATGAATGTTGCGAAGGATTTTCTATTTCATTTATGCGGTAATTTGTGACAAGTTCATTTATGAGGTTCTTTGCCTCACGCATTCGCTCTGTGCTTTTTCGGTTAATGTCATCAACGTGTTGTTTTAACTTATCAAGTTTCCATTGCGGAATCTTTTGTCCCTTTTCTTGCTGTGCGAAAAAATCATCTTGGCGTTTTGTAATTGCAGCCAAAGCATCACCAACAAGTTCCCCCGTGTCTATGCCACCCAGATAAGCCGCAACAAGAGGATCAGCCCAGAGAACTTTATCCACGAAGTAGTCTATTTCCTTTGACCATCCTGATATATCCACCGCACCATATTCGTCAGTAACAATCGACTGACGGTGTTTGGTTGCCAAGGTTGATAGATGCGCGTTGATAATCTCTGTTATATATGACTTGGCTATTCGAATTTTCTCTTCATTCTTTTGCTGCTGGAATTTGTCTGCGGTCAATGCGCTGGTAGCATGGAGGTCTTGGAGTTTCTTGATCTCATCGTCGACGTAGACGGGTGTGGAGGGTAATGCCTCATTAAGCTCAGAAAAAGGCAAAGATTTATTCTCAGAATCAGCGCTTTTTATGAGTACATCTATGATTCCATACCATAGTCGGGCGGCTTGATTTTGCTTGGCGTAAATGGACATGGCTTTTTCTATAGGCACTTTTAGAAAAGTGATAGTATGCAATGGAGCGTCCGTATCGTTCACGGTAAGCCGTAGATCTATATTTTCGACTTTTTCGGATGTCTCTCGTTTTCCGGATAGGCCGCCTACAATAGCGCCTACTCCGCCCAATAGAATGCCGCCGACAGCCGCGCCACCACTCTGCGACAATCTGGATGTCTTTGTGGTAGATATACCATCCTCGATCAGTTCAACAGAAAGAATGTCCTTGTAAGAAATCATCCGATAGAATACGTCTGTGTCCGAGTTAGTAATAAGACAGACTTTTTTTCTCGTAACATCGACCGCAAGCCCTGACTGACCAAGCCACCCAAAAATGCGGTGAGTAGGGCAAAAATCGGGGAGTGCCTTCAGTTTGGAGTCCATTTCATTCTTCTTGGAGTCCATCGCCTTCTTCTTTTTGACAGTATCGTTCACCAAATATATCGAAATGGCGCCGATGCCTATAATGATACCAATCGCTGTATCCCCCAACATAGCCCCCCCATTTTCTTGATTGCATTTGCCAAGTTACGGTTTACCTAAGAATTGCATTTTGCCGTTCTAGGTACACGTCTTTGCTTATCAAGCCAGCATCATTTAACCGTTTTAATTCCTTGAGCTTGTCTTCATTAGATTGTGTAGTATCTGTTGAGGATGATCCATTAATTGAAACATTATCAATTTTGAGTCGGAATAATTCCTCGATTAGCTGGGAAATGTTTGTCCGGATAGCGCCTTCATTTGCGAGTTTTAAACGTTCCACGCCCAATAGGGAATCGCCAAACTTCGCTGTGTACGGAACCGCGACTGTTCTATTGAAAACCTCTTTACCAGTTGCGCGCTCGGCAACGATATAGTTAACCGCTGCTGTGACCGTCATATCAAGGCCCATGAAAGGTTGATCCACGTTCTGGAGATGCACTGTCAGAGTGTGGCTCCCAGCCTGGCGATTGGCCGCAAGTAGACCAACAGTGCGTAACGACTCTTCAAGGGCTTTCGAGAATTCACTGCTTCCGACATTCGATTTCCACATCGGGTTGGTTTCCTGCCCGCCAGTTACATCGTGAACGGCGACGTTGTTGCGCAACGGTGTTGCGGCGATACGCTGGGAGGGTGTCCCGCTAACCACCATTTGCTCCACCCTGGCAGGCGTAGCGCATCCAGAAAGAAAAACAAGGCAGCCTAAAATGACGAAGCCAAGAAAATTGTTATTCATGAATATTCCCCTTGATTTATATGATGTTGGCTATTTTAACATGGTCGAAATGGGAGTTAATTGGTTCTGCCACCCAGCAATTTCAGCTGATTTTGCAATGCGGTTATGGATTAGCCAATATTGCTTTTTGCTGCGTCAAATACACTTCAGCGCTAATCAAGCCAGCATCATTCAACCGCTTTAATTCCTTGAGTTTTTCTTCTTTGGATTGAGTTGGAGCGGTGGCAAGGGTTAATGAAGATGGCTGAGAGTCGGCTTGCTGATTTTCAGGGCTTTTTGTGGCCTCGATTGTCGCCCCCACGGCGCCAGGACATTTTCTTGCGACAGCAGATTGTTGAACGGCATCATATTCACCTTTCAGGCGTGAATATTCGGCCTCTTGTTGTTTCGTGCCGCCAAGCGCAAATAATGCAGGCCAGAACAGGATTAAACCTACACCCATAATTGCTTTGTCGTTTGATGCCGCTTCATCGAGGCGACCGCCAAGCTGGTTGACTTTACCTTGGATGCGCTGCATTTCGCTGGAAAGTTGATTACAGTCGTAAGACTGGAACTGCATGGGTGAAACATAGTTTGATGCAATGTCTCTTGAGGCGGTGGCACAGCCAGCAAGTGTAATCGTTGCGGAAAGCACCGAGGCTATTGTTTTTTTCATGCTATAACCCTTATTGTGAATTTAGACATTGTTATCTTTAATTGGCCACTCGAACATAAGGGAATCCCCTATATTCAAATGTCTGGTAATGGGCAGTACAGCACCAGAGCCCATTATTGCCCCCCCTGTAACTCCATATTTTCCGGCCCATGTGCACAAGATTACAGCCGCCAAGGCTCACAGGATGAGCCACAGCAAAAAGAATTTCCGCTCATCCCCGATAGCAACACCCGCCCAGTCACGCCATCTTGCAATTCCCCTTGATTTGTGCTAAGGAATATATCGTCATTCACAACAAATCAAGGGGTTACAAATGAACAAAGCCGAAACCATCGACCAGATAGCCAAAGATGCCGCCATCAGCAAAACCGCCGCCCAGCAAATGTTGAACGCGCTGGAAACCAGCATCAAGACCCACATCGACACAGGCGAGCGCATACTGCTGCGTGGCCTGGGCAGCTTCACCCGAGGCGAAGCCACCCAACGTGCCGGGCGCAACCCGCGCACCGGTGAACCGCTTACCTACACCGGCTATCGCCGCACCACAGGTGCGCCCCTGTTCAGCGAAAGCAAACTGCTTGCCGAAATCAGCAACAATACCGGCCAGTCAGCAAATGCCACCAGGATGGCGCTGGACGCCTTTAAGGCCGCCCTGAAAGGTGCGCTAAAGAAAGGCGATGTCGTATCCCTGCTCGGCTTCGGCAGCTTCTACGTGGGCAAACGTGCCGCCCGCAATGGCCGCAACCCGCAGACCGGTGCAACCATCAGGATTCCTGCTGCCCGGCTTCCCAAGTTCCGTGCCTCCCGGACGCGCAACAGGGGCGGCAAATTCAGCCCGGCGGCTGCGATGAAGGAAGCCGTGAACTAAACGCAGCCAGCATCCAGCCAGGAAAGCGGCCACGAGCCGCTTTTTTTGATCTTGAGGGAGCCCGGCGGGCGGATGGGAGCGGGGCAAGATGGGCGGGAAAGGAGCAGCGCAGCGCGACCCCGCACAGCCTGACCCGCTGGGCGGGCGGGGAATCAAGAACAAGACCGGGTGGCAATTTAGCATAATGCAAATTGTGCGGGCGCAAGCCGGACTGTGGCCCTTGGGCCATTGCGCATAATTTCCGGCATTATGTTACTTTGCCGCCCGACAAGACCATGCACCAACGCCGAGACGGTACAGGATGACCAGGCTGCACGGAACTAGCCGCCGGCAAACCGCAAGGGCTTGATGGCGTAGCCGTGGGGTTGGGCGAAGCCATGAAGGCCGCAGTGGTGAAGCGGCGGCGGAATCGGAGCGAGCCCAACGCGGCAAGAGCGGATAGCCGATGGCGGGTGGATGCCTTCGGCGCTTTGTCAGATTGGTATGGGGTAGCCTGTTGGCGAAGCCATGAGGCGGTAACGAAGGGTTGCTGGATGTGGCCGGAGCCACAAAGCCAGTGGCGTAGCCTCTGGCGGGCGTGGAGTACGTGACGCGCTAGCGAAGGCGCGGGGCTTGCGGGGTTTTATTGCAAGCCCCGTGACTGTCGCGCCATTGTTCCGGCTTTGGCCGGTTTACAATGGCGGTGATGCCCGCACGGGTGAGCGGTCAGATGGTAAAGCGGGATAAGGCGGGAAATGTGGGATAAATTGGTGTTGACAGGGGATGATTCCGGTTTTATAGTCCGCACACCTAGTCCTTGCGATCCGAATCGTCACCGGATGGTGTGCTTGGTTGGCATCTCGCCAGCCTAGGTCGCAAGGGCGACCCTCTTCCTTATTTGAAATCCCAAACGTCTTCTATTTTTCCGGCTAGCATTTTGCGCCAGCGGTCGGCGTGCTTTCTGTCGTCATCGCGGTAAGAGCGCGCAATCGCCCCGGCAGCCATGTCGGCCAGTTGGATCAAATTGTCCCGGTGTGATTCAGCAAATTTGACGCTGGCGATTTTCCCTGTCTGAATCTGCTGTTTCAGGTAACGCTCCAACTCCCGCTTGAATTCGCGGTCTCCACTGCCATCAATTTTCACCCGAGCGCCTTGCAACACATCGTTATCGTGCTTCAAGAGCAGTTTCACGAAATAGTTGTAGAACATCTCCTTATTTTCCCGCAGGTTGTCGCTGTAGATTTGGGACTTATGAACAACAACAGCACGCACGCTAAAGTGGAACGGGTTCACAACTTCAAAGAAGGCGTCGCGTACAGGATGCGAGCTTTTGTTGAATTTGAATTCCGACTTGACCCGCAACTGCTCCCGCGCTCCGCCAATCGCAACACTGGCCCGCTCGGCTTCCTTGAAATCGCGGAAAATCACCATCGCCACTACGAAATGAGGTGTTGATCCTTTTGCAATCTTGAAACCGGCATCGCCGCTTTCGTCAATCAGGACTAGCAATGGTTAGCTCTCGCTACGTTGAAGAACCTCTTATTGTAGCTAATTACGCTGATAACGGTTCTTTGCTCGCGGCATGTCGGCAATAGTTGTGAG
>NSJJ01000016.1 GCA_002632355.1 Sulfuricella denitrificans | reverse complement strand
TATGCTTGGCGGCCATAGCAAGTTGGAACCACCCCTTCCCATCCCGAACAGGACCGTGAAACGACTTAGCGCCGATGATAGTGTGCACTACGCATGTGAAAGTAGGTCACCGCCAAGCTCCTTATAAAGAACCCTCTGCTCCAAATATGGCAGAGGGTTTTTTTTTGAGTTGCCAGAAGTTGTTGTTTTTTTGTTATAATGCAAAAAAATAAAGATGGGCCATCGGGGCCCATTTTTTATTTGTGGTGAGGATATGGAATTATATTCATTGCTTGAGTCTACGCTGGATGGACTGGGTTACGAGATGGTAGACCTGGAGATCAGCAACCGGGGCAAGTTGCTGCGTTTGTTTATTGACAAACCAGATGGTATCAATGTTGAAGATTGCGTTTTGGTAAGCAATCACATTTCAAGGTTGCTAGCAGTAGAGATGGATTTTGATTATGACCGGCTTGAGGTTTCATCTCCCGGTTTGGATCGTCCGATAAAAAAGATTTCTGATTTTCAAAGGTTTAAAGGCGAAACTGCAATAGTTAAGTTGAGAATTCCGTCGCAGGGGAGAAAGAAATTTGAAGGCATTCTGCATGGGGTTGCGGATGGGGTGCTGCAGATTGAGGTAGATGGGAAGCTTATGCAGTTTGAAATTACGAATATTGACAAAGCGAGATTGGTGCCTAAATTCTGATTTATATTTAATAAATATAAGAAATTTGATAGTTCTGGCCGAATGATTGATCGGAGGATGTATGAGTCGTGAAGTATTGTTGGTAGTTGACGCTCTGGCGCGTGAGAAGAATGTTGATAAGGAAGTGGTTTTTGGCGCTTTGGAACTGGCGCTGGCTTCAGCTACAAAAAAACGTTTTCATGACGATGTCGATGTTCGAGTATCAATAGATCGCACTTCTGGTGAATATGAAACATTTCGACGTTGGGAAGTGATTGACGACGATTTACTGGAATTCCCCGAGCGTCAACTTTCAGTTGACGATGCGGCTAAGCAAAAAGCCGATTCTCAGCCAGGGGATTTTGTAGAGCAAACTTTAGAGCCTGTCGAGTTTGGCCGTATTGGCGCACAAGCTGCCAAGCAGGTTATTTTGCAAAAAATTCGTGAAGCTGAACGAGAGCAGATATTAACTGATTTTCTGGCACGCAAAGAACATCTGGTGACAGGCGTTATTAAACGTATGGAAAGGGGAAGCGCGATTATTGAATCGGGCCGTCTTGAAGCATTACTGCCTCGTGACCAGATGATCCCTAAAGAAAATCTGCGTGTGGGGGACCGTGTACGTGCATTTTTGCTGCGTATTGACCGTAGTGGAAGAGGGCCGCAACTAATATTGTCTCGTGTGGTGCCAGAATTTATTGTTAAGTTGTTTGAGCTTGAAGTGCCTGAAATTGAGGAAGGTCTGCTTGAAATACGAGCTGCTGCTCGCGACCCGGGGATGCGTGCAAAGATTGCTGTTAAATCCAACGATCAGCGTATTGATCCTATAGGCACCTGCGTCGGTATGCGAGGCTCTCGTGTTCAGGCCGTTACGGGCGAACTTGGTGGTGAACGCGTCGATATTATTTTGTGGTCTGCCGATCCTGCTCAATTTGTTATTGGCGCATTAGCACCTGCTGAGGTTAGCAGCATCGTGGTAGACGAAGACAAGCACAGCATGGATGTGGTTGTCGAAGAGGAACAGCTTGCGATGGCTATTGGACGCAGTGGTCAGAATGTACGTTTGGCTTCCGAACTGACCGGCTGGAACCTGAACATCATGACTGTCGAAGAAGCTGAGCAGAAGAGTGAAGAAGAATATAGTTCAATCCGCCTGGTTTTCATGCAGAAGCTGGATGTGGATGAGGAAGTTGCAGATATCCTGATTCAGGAAGGTTTTAGTACTTTGGAAGAAGTTGCCTATGTGCCCCTTGCTGAGATGCTTGAAATTGATTCATTTGATGAGGGCACCGTAAATGAGCTTCGTAGCCGCGCCCGTAATGCGTTGCTGACGGAAGCAATTGTCAGTGAAGAAAAACTTGAGAATGCAGCAGAAAGCCTTCTTAAAATGGAAGGCATGGATAATGAAACGGCCGGTTTGCTTGCGACTAAGGGTGTAACCACACTTGAGGAGCTTGCTGATCTTGCCGTGGATGACCTGGTTGAAATGACCGGAATGGATGATGAACGAGCAAAGCAGTTGATCATGACCGCCCGCGCCCCGTGGTTTGCTTAAAGTATAAAAACAGGAGGCCGAAATATGGCACAAATGAATGTTACGCAGTTTGCTACTGAGTTGGGTTTGCCTGCGGCAACGCTTTTAGATCAATTGCGCTCGGCTGGCGTTAATAAAAATACGAATGACGATTTGTTGACTGAACAGGACAAATCTCAGTTACTCGATTATTTGCGGCGTTCTCATGGCGCCAAGGATGCAAAGAGCAAAATTACTTTGACCCGGCGCGAGACGACGGAAATCAAAAAATCTGATAGTTCTGGCAAAGCCCGGACGATTCAGGTCGAGGTCAAGAAGAAGCGCGTCTTTATCAAGCGTGATGTTGTAGACGAAGTCGTAAATGAGCCTCAGGAAGGGTTGCCCGTTCAGGAAGAGTTGGTTGTACCTCCTGTGGCGCAGTCGGAAGAAGTTCATCCGTCGCCTGTTCAAGAACCTGATCTTGTTGTGCCTGAGATCGTTGAAGCAAAACCGGTTTCTGATGAAGAGGCACCGCAGCAGATACTGGAATCCGAACAACAGGAGACGGAAGTGGTCTCAGCTGAGAGTATTTCAGAAGAGGTTGAGGTTAAGGAAGCGCCTCAGCAGCGGACTATACGCGCGCCTATTCTGGATGCTGCACAAATTGCCAAGCGTGAAGAAGAAGCGCGCCGTCAGGCTGCATTGTTTGCCCGTCAAAGCGCAGAGTTGCGTGAGAAACAGGAACGCGAGCAGAAGCGTCTGGCGGATGAGGCATCTGCCAAGGCCGCTGCGGCTGCCGCTACACTTTCTGCACAGGCTGCACTTAGCGAGGGAACACTGCATAAACCCGCTGTCACTCCTGAAGAAAAGGCTGCTAAAGCGGAAAAGAAAGGCACCAAGAAACAAAAAGAGACCACCTGGACTGATGACAAGAACAAGAAACGTGGGCTCAGGGTGCGTGGTGATGTGGGTAGTGCGGGAAGCTGGCGTGGAGGACGAAAGGATAAGGCTCATCGTCAGCAGTCGGATGCTCAGCATGCTTTCGAGATGCCAACCGAGCCTATCGTGCATGAGGTGTTGGTGCCGGAAACGATTACAGTTGCTGCTCTGGCCCAGAAAATGGCTGTCAAGGCAGCAGAAGTCATTAAAACCATGATGAAGATGGGCATGATGGTGACGATCAACCAGGTTGTCGATCAGGAAACTGGGATGATCGTGGTCGAAGAAATGGGCCATATCGCCAAGCCAGCTGCGCTTGATAATCCGGAAGCTTTTCTTGAAGAAACAACAGAGCACCATGAGGTTGTACTTGAGCCCCGGGCTCCTGTCGTTACCGTGATGGGACACGTTGATCACGGAAAAACTTCACTTCTTGACTATATTCGTCGTTCTCGTGTCGCTCATGGTGAAGCGGGAGGGATTACTCAGCACATTGGTGCCTACCATGTGGAAACGCCGAGCGGCATGGTGACTTTCCTCGATACCCCGGGTCACGAGGCGTTTACTGCACTGCGTGCTCGCGGAGCAAAGGCAACTGACGTGGTGATTCTGGTGGTTGCGGCTGATGATGGCGTGATGCCGCAAACCATTGAAGCCATTCATCACGCAAAGGCTGCGGGTGTGCCTATTGTGGTGGCCGTAAACAAGATTGATAAACCTGAAGCCAATCCTGAGCGAATCAAGCAGGAGCTTAGTTCTCAGGGCGTGGTGCCTGAAGATTGGGGTGGCGATGCCATGTTCGTCGAGGTTTCGGCAAAAACCGGACAAGGTGTGGATACCCTGCTCGAAAATGTGGCGCTCCAATCAGAAGTTCTTGAGCTCAAGGCTTCACGTACTTCTCCTGCAAAGGGGCTGGTGATCGATGCCCGTCTGGACAAGGGTAGAGGTCCGGTTGCTACAGTAATCGTGCAAAGCGGCATATTGCGTCAGGGCGACATGCTCCTGGCTGGCGCGGTATTTGGACGTGTGCGTGCGATGCTGGATGAGAATGGTGCGCCAGTTAAGGAGGCCGGTCCATCCATTCCTGTCGAAATTCAGGGCTTGTCCGAGGTTCCGATGGCTGGCGAGGAAGTCAATGTCATTACCGACGAGCGTAAAGCCCGTGAAATTGCCCTGTTCCGTCAAGGCAAGTTCCGTGACGTCAAGCTGGCCAAGCAGCAGGCAGCCAAACTTGAAAACATGTTTGACCAGATTGGCGAAGGCGAAGTCAAAACCTTGCCACTGATTATCAAAGCCGACGTTCAGGGTTCCTATGAAGCACTGATTCATTCGTTGCAGAAACTCTCCACAGCTGAGGTCAAAGTCAATGTGATTCATAGCGGTGTGGGTGCGATTACCGAGTCTGACATCAATCTTGCGATAGCTTCCAAGGCGATTGTGATCGGTTTCAACAGCCGCGCCGATGCCGCGGCTCGCAAGCTGATTCAGTCTTCGGGCGTGGATGTTCACTACTACAACATCATTTATGAAGCAGTGGACGAGATCAAGGCCGCTCTGTCCGGCATGCTGTCGCCCGAGCGTAAGGAAAGTGTTATTGGCCTGGTTGAAGTGCGCAATGTGTTCCGCATTACCAAGATTGGTACCGTTGCCGGTTGTTATGTGCTGGATGGCGTCGTGAGACGCGGAGCAGCGGTGCGTGTGTTGCGTGGCAATGTTGTGGTGCATGTGGGTGAGCTTGATTCTCTGAAGCGATTCAAGGATGACGCTAAGGAAGTCAAGTTTGGATATGAATGCGGACTGTCGCTGAAGAACTTCAATGATATTGAAGTTGGAGATCAACTCGAAGTCTATGAAATGGTCGAGGTGGCGCGTACTCTGTAATTCTTACAGGGGAGCTGTTATTTATGCCTAAAGATCAATCACGTCCACGCAGGGTGGCAGAGCAGATTCAGCGTGAACTGGCTGAACTGATCCAGCTTGAAGTCAAGGATCCTCGAGTTGGCATGGTCACCCTGACCGATGTCGAGGTGACGCCCGATTATTCACATGCAAAAATTTTCTTTACCCTGATGGGCCAGGGGCACTCACTTGATGAAACACTGGAAGGTCTGAACCGTGCGGCAGGATACTTACGCAGCCAGCTTGCTCATCGTATGCGCTTGCGCATAATGCCTCAATTGCATTTCGTCTTCGATAGTTCGGTTGAGCGTGGTGTCCAGTTATCCCATCTGATAGAAGAGGCGGTTGCTCTGGAGGGCGACAACCCGTCGCAGGAAGAAAACTAGTGCAGTTCAAGCGTATCAAGCGAGCTGTCAGTGGTGTGCTGCTACTCGACAAGGCGCATGGCATCAGCTCAAATACTGCACTGCAACAGGTTAAAAGGCTGTTTCAGGCCGAAAAGGCTGGTCATACTGGCAACCTTGATCCTATCGCGACGGGTTTGCTACCTATTTGTTTTGGCGAGGCTACGAAGTTTTCGCATTATCTCCTAGATGCCGACAAGTGTTACCAGGCCCGCTTTAAACTCGGTACCACAACTACTACAGGCGATACCGAAGGAAAAGTTCTCAGCAGGCAACCTGTTGATGTGTCTCTTGATGACGTCGAGCGGGTGCTGAAAAGCTTCGTGGGCATTATTCGGCAAACTCCCCCAATGTATTCTGCCCTGAAACACCAGGGGAAGGCACTGTATACCTATGCCAGGGCCGGCGTTGAAATCCACCGCGATCCACGTGAAGTGACGATACACAGACTGACGCTGGATGAATTTTCGGGTGATGAACTGGGCGTTACGGTGCATTGCAGCAAAGGAACTTACATTCGCGTGCTGGGGGAAGATATTGGAGCAGCGTTGGGCTGTGGTGCGCATATGATTGCCCTGCGTCGAACTGAAACAGGAAACTATCACCTGTCTGGAGCGCTCACTCTGTCTCAACTGGAAAAGATGTCGCCGGAACAATGCGATGCAACACTGCTTCCTGCAGAGAGCTTGCTCTCACGTCTGCCGAGCGTGACTCTGGATAGCGAAAGTGCCTACTATCTGCAGCAAGGCCAGTCTGTGTGGAAGGCTGGGCAGTCTGAAACCGGGCCTGTCAGTCTGTTCGGCCCGGAATCCATTTTTCTGGGCTTGGGAGAAGTGACCATCGAAGGAAAAATAGCCCCTAAAAGACTAGTCCTGACTGGGAAAAACCTTAGGTTATAACCGCATTAGTTTTTAAGGTTTTTGACCAGCGGGTTTTCCCAGATGGCCTGGCCAGTCACTGGCGCTTTGTCGTTTTCCATATCTTCATGCAGGTTGGTCAGGAACATGATTTCGGCCATGATGTCACTGGTAAATCCTTGCCTGTCTCCTCGGTCATCGATCAGCAGATGTCCCAGAAAAGCACCGACACCTTCATGCCCCCAAAGCATGGTTAACTTTTCCACGATGCGTGGAAAATTCTTTTCAATTTCAGATGTGTATTGGGAATCGGGCATTATTTTTCTCCTGAACCGGATATTTTGATTATTTAAGCACGTTTCCAACTTGAATGAAAAGGGTTGATGAGCTCTATTTTTTCTGGATTGGCGAGCCCCATGCGCCCTCGAAGAAATGTTCACCCAATGCCGTGCGTTCACGAGGGGCAAGTTCAAGTTCTTTGAGTTCATCGTTGAGAACGGTTTCTTCCCCCTGATAGCCGACGGCAATCATGGCCATGCAGGTAAACTGTTCTGGAACCCCGAACTCGCCACGAATTTTTGCGGCGTCAAATCCGCCCATCTGATGCGCCATCAGGCCCAATGAAACGGCCTGCAGGCAAAGATTTTCGGCCGCGGCCCCGGTATCGTACTGCCCCCATGCGTTGGGTTTGTCATTCTTGCGAAAAATACTGTTGGCTGTCACCAGTATCAATATGGGGGCGTTTTTCACCCAGTTCTGATTCCACTCGACCAGACAGTCGAAGGCCCTCTGCCACGATGCCGTATCTCGGTTCCGGTTCCATATGATAAAACGCCAGGGTTCATCCCCAAAACAAGATGGTGCCCAGCGCGCTGCTTCCGCCAGGGAAATAACCTGATCCTGGCTGACGGGTTTTACCGCATCGAAGGCGCGACAACTCCAGCGCTTGGTGAGGGTGTCGTTAATAGGGGTCGCAGTTGTGGCTAATTTATGTTGCATGAGACTTCCTTGTGCATTTGACATTTCCGCCATGGTATCCGATTTTGATGATCGGCCTCAATTATGGACCGCGCAAGCACAGCAGGATTTTTCGTAATGGTCATGGCTACTGAGCCATGAGTTTATAATGAATATCCTTGCAAGCAATCTCTGGAGTGATTTTGTTCAAACTTATTGGTGCCCTGGCCGGGTATTACTTCTTCGGATTTTTCGGGGCAATTGCCGGTTATTTCCTTGGGAGCTTTGTGACTCGTTTTCTCGCTTACGGAATGGGCGGGATTAATCCCCTTAACGCAGCTCACCGTCAGGCGGTTTTTCTCGAAACGGTTTTTGTTCTAATGGGCAAGCTTGCCAAGGCAGACGGACACATATCACAAGATGAAATTGCCCATGTTGAACAGTTTATGCAAAGCCTGGGCATGTCACCCGAACACAGACAGCAAGCCATCCTGCTGTTCAAGAAAGGCGCTGCACCTGATTTTGATACTGAACCGGGCCTGAGGCAATTTATGGCTGTTTGCGGCCATACGCACAGCCTCAGGCAAATGTTGCTGGTCTACCTGATCGTCATGGCTGTTGCGGATGGACGCATTGATTCTGCCGAAGAGCGCGTTCTCACGGATGTCGCGCGTCAACTCGGCTATGATCAGGCGGCATTCACCCGCATGCTGGATATGGTTCTGAATCAGTCGCACTTTACGGCTGGCCGGGCTGGCTCTGAAACTGCTCTGGACGATGCTTATAAGGCTTTGGGCGTGAGCAAGGAAAGCAGCGATCAAGAAGTCAAACGGGCTTATCGTAAGTTGATGAGCCAGTATCACCCTGACAAGCTGATGGGGCAGGGCGTTCCGGAAGACATGATTGCAGTCGCTACCGAGCAGTCAAAGGAGGTGCAGCTTGCTTATGATTTGATTGCCAAAAGCCGAAAGCAATAACGCTCCTGTGATTGGGAAATGTGCCGAATTGCCTAAATTCGCTGTTTGCCCTGTAAAATAGCGCAATTCCTTGGTTATTTGTTTCGGCCTGGCTTTTTCCAGGTTTTTGCGCTCATGCCCGTTTCTGGATTCAACATGCCTAAAATCTCCACCAAAACTATTATTGCCGCATCTATCTTCCTGCTTGTCGGTCTGTTCTCTGCCTACGCGGTCCCCAGCGTTGAAATTGCCGTAGTCATGGGTATCCTGCTACTCACGGTTTTTCTGTTTTCGTTCGAAATTGTGGGGGTGGACGTTGCGGCGGTGAGCATCATGGTCCTGCTCGGTCTGATCAGCTCATTCAGCCACGTACTGGGCCTGGCTCAGCCACTGGTTCCGACTTCTGAGCTGTTCCGGGGGTTTTCCAGTAATGCTGTGATGTCCATCATTGCTGTGATGATCATTGGCGCCGGCCTGGACAAGACCGGGTTGATGGGAAAGGTGGCGGGCACTATCCTGAAACTGGCCGGCCATACCGAAGCCCGGGTCATTCCAGCCATTTCCGGCACGGTCGGGTTTATATCCAGTTTTATGCAGAATGTAGGTGCTGCAGCGCTGTTTCTGCCGGTGGTAGGCCGCATCTCGGCACGAACCGGTCTGCCCATGTCGCGCCTGCTGATGCCGATGGGGTTTTGTGCCATTCTGGGCGGCACCATCACCATGGTCGGATCCAGCCCCCTGATCCTGCTCAACGATCTGATTCTTACCTCAAACAAGGCCCTGGCGCCTGAACAGCATATGGCGACCTGGTCGCTGTTTTCTGTCACGCCCATCGGTATCGCACTACTCACTACGGGCATTGCCTATTTTGTGTTCGCTGGTCGCTTCGTGCTGCCTGGCGGTAAACATGATGACATCACCAGCGGCGCTAATGCCATGCAATATTTTCAGGAGCTGTATGGGCTCGATTACGGCCTGTTCGAGGTCGTGGTTCCGACGACCAGCCCTCTGGTTGGCAAGAAGCTGGATGAAGTCGAGGGCGAATCCCTCGTGCGGGTAATCGCATTTTCCCATGGGAGCGACGATCTGCGTGTCGGCCCCGGCAGCCTGGATCGTGATGTGGGAATCAAGGCCAACACTGTTCTCGGTATCCTTGCTTCGCCAGAGCACTTGCAGGCCATGGTCGCAGTCAGCGGCCTGGAGTTGCGCAATGACCTGGAGACCTTTTCCGAGGTGTTGGCCGCGACCAACGCGGGTATTGCAGAAGTGGTCATTCCGCCCGGTTCTGACCTGATCGGCAAGACAGCTCGCGAAGTATGGATGCGCAAAACTTATGGTATTGCCATGGTGGCCCTGCATCGTGGCGGTCAAACCTTGCGCAAGGGTGACGGCATCCGCACCCTGCCGCTTCAGGCGGGTGACGCGCTCATCGTGCACACTACATGGGCAGCACTGGCCCATCTGGAGCGTGACAAGAACTTCGTCGTTCTCACCACCGAATATCCGCATGAGGAATTGAGACCGCACAAGGTTGTTCCCGCCCTGGCATTTTTCGGAATCGCCCTGTTCATGCTGCTGTTTACCGACGTGCGCCTGTCCATTGCCCTGATGACCGGAGCAATCGGCATGATTCTCTCCGGTGTGCTTCGCATTGAGGAGGCCTATCACGCGGTAAGCTGGAAATCGGTCTTTCTGCTCGCCAGCCTGATTCCGCTAGGCCTGGCGGTTGAAACCAGCGGCACGGCGGCCTGGATTGCCCAGCAGACCCTGAGCCTGCTGGGCGGTTTGCCGATCTGGGTGCTGCAACTGGCCATTGCGGTGCTCGCCACGCTTTTTACTCTGGTGATGTCCAATGTTGGCGCCACCGTGCTGCTGGTGCCTCTGGCGGTAAACATTGCCATCGGCGCCGGCGCCAATCCGGCAGTATTTGCACTGACCGTGGCGCTTGCCACCTCCAACTCTTTCTTCCTGCCCACTCATCAGGTCAATGCCCTGATCATGGGGCCTGCAGGTTACAAGGTGGCGGACTTCATACGTGCAGGTGGCATCATGACTCTGCTTTTCATCACCGTGATGATGGTGATGCTGAATCTGATCTACTGAAAGAACTTGTATACTTAAAGCGTCCTCATTGTTTGCACGGAAATGCGCCATGACCAAATCTGAAAGAAACGAAAGCCTGGCAATCACTGCTTCCGGCGAAGACCGGGTTGGGCTGGTGGAAAAGCTGACCAGCCAGATTACCGCCAGCAGTTGCAATATCGAGCAGAGCCGCATGGGCGTGCTGGGTGGTCAGTTTGCCCTGATCATGCGCGTCACCGGCAGCAAGGAGGCGCTGACTGCGTTGGAGAGCCGGCTTGGGCCGCTGGGAGATGAGCTCGGCCTGGCTATCATTCACAAATGGACTCAGGAGCGGGAGCGGCATATCCCCGTTGTGCCTTATCTGGTGGAAGTGGTCGCGCTCGATAATCCCGGCATCGTGCACAACCTGGCGCGATTCTTTGCCGCCAACGGCATCAATATCGAGGAACTGGAAACCGACAGTTATCCTGCTCCCCATACCGGCAGCCCGATGTTTGCCGTGCACATGACCGTGGGCGTACCGGGCGGAACACCCATTGCCAGGCTGCGTGATGACTTTTTCGAGCATTGCGACGACCTCAACCTGGATGCCTCGCTGGAACCGGCACGCACGTGAGCGAGGCCCGGAAAATCGAGTCGTGCGCCTGCGACGTGCCGACGGCCCCGGATTTTTCTGCCGTGACCGTGGTGAAGCTTGCTCCCCAGTCGCCGCTCGCCGATTACCTTGCGGCGATGCGTCTGGCTGAAGCTGAAGCCCGATCCCGCCTGGGTGAATGCATGCTGCTTTCGTGGTATGACCGTGACCGCGATTTCGAATCCCCTCAGCACGCCAGCGAATGTCATCAGGGCAGCGCCGTACCGGGTTATGTCGATTACGCCCTGTATCGCGGCGCCACACTGATGGTGGATATCGAATCCGGGCGCTTCGTGTTTTTCTATCTGCCGCTCGATTTCTGATTTGTCCGGTAAAATGCTTTATTTCGTGCGGCACGGCGAGGCAGGTTATAACCTGCTGGATCGTGTCAATTCTCATCCTGATGTGCGCAACGACCTGACCTTGACTGGACGCGAACAGGCGGCATGTTGCCGTTCGGTGCTGGCATCGGCTGCGATCGATGTGATTTATTGTTCCGAATTTCCGCGTGCGCGCCAGACGGCGGAAATCATCAACCAGGATTTTGGTGTGCCGATTATCGTTGATCCTTTGATTAACGAGACCGGGGCGTTCGTTTTCGAAGGCTTGCCGTGCAGTGCATGGCATCGCGCGCAGGTGCCCGATCGCTTTCGCGCAGTGGTGCCGGGCTGTGAATCATTTGACGAAATGAAGTCGCGCCTGCTGAAATTTCTGGATCGGCTGCGTAAGATCCCGCAACAGCGCGTTCTGATCGTGTCCCATGAAGAACCGATCCAGGTGCTGCTTGGGGCTTTGGAAGGCTTGCCGGATGAGATTGCAAAATCTCGGGCAATCAGCCATTGCATGCCAATTTCTATGGATATCAAAAAATTTTTGATATAGATATTTCACTCAAGCTGCGAAAATGTCGGGTTTGCGTAGCGGTACAAGAAGCTTTTTGCTAATGGAACGTGGGTGATCCCCGTTTTGTATCATGAAAATTTTGCTCGGGGATAAAACATGGGTGCGGTAACAAAAGGCCACCAGCGTCTGGATGAGGCAGCGAGTGAACGGATGGAGCTGATTCAGCACATCAATCTTCATCTGGCCGCACTTGGCCTGCCCACACCACAGGGGATTGATGACCTGTCGCCATTGCATGTCGCTGCCGATTTGCTGCGCAGTTATCAGCACCAGAAGCGCTTGCTGGCGGATTACCGCTGCCCTGCGGACCAGCGTATCCAGAATTTTCTCAATGGCTATCTCCGCAATAATGGCGTCGAGAACGATATTTCATTGCCTGGTGCCACATTCGTGCTGGACCGGCCCAGTCTTGCGTGCGAACTTTCGCTGCCGGTCGATGGCCAGTATTTCAGCGCCGAGTTCGTCGACTCCTACCGCCTGCTGCAGGGGGTATTGCACAATCCACGCAATGACCGGCGTACGACCAAAGGCGTGTTTCACATCGTTGAAGGCGGTTTGCCGATTCCTGCAGACAAAAACGCAGTTCCCGCAAAAGTCTTTGCAGGCTTGCTGAGGGCTGCGCTCAATCCGCCTCGCGATTTGCAGCGCCTGCCTTTCACCAGTGCTCAGGAAAATCAGGCCGAGAGCTGGGTTTCATTGTTGATGCGCCCTCTGGTGGCGCCGGAAGTGCCTGGTATCAGCCCAGCAAAGACCATGGAAACGCGCTTCTTCGCGCCCGGCAGCCTGGTATCGAACCTGGATTTCGTGGAGCGCATTTTCGGCAACGGCGGCAACCCCTGTCTGCCAGAGAACGATGCCGCGCTCGACGTGCTTCACTGGTCCGGCCATACCGGCTGCGTCATCCTGGCGCCGCATCTGGTGCGGCTGAAGAAGGCTGAACTGGGCCTGCCGCACTGGGATCAGGCCAGTGAGCGCCAGCGTCGCGACGGCATGTGCTGGCGCGATGAGGGCGAGCTCTACAACGGTGGCCAGCCGTTCAAGATCACCTGCCGCGATATGAGCGGCGTGATCGTGACCCTGATTGCCGACAACTATTTCGGCTACAGCAAGAAGGAAGTGAAGTCGCAGATCAGTTATGCGGCCAACCTCTTCGGCGGATGCGAGGAGGAGCACTCGGGCGGTGCGCTGGCCTTCCCCAGTTTCAATCTCGGCGAGGTGTTCCGCCCCGACAGCCGGATCCGCACAAACGGCCATGACTTCGACGGCCTGGTATCCCTGTTCGGCGAGGTCATGCATGTCAGGGATGAGGGTTATGGCATTGACAAGCACTTTCCGGACATCATCTACGTGCCGGAAGATGCCACCATGCATCTGCTCGACCAGACTATTCACTGGCCGCGCAATGGTGAAATACAGACGATCAAGCTGCTGGCCGGGCATACCTACATCCATCCGTGCGGCTACAAGGTCCACATGGAAAAACATCCCCATGCGCCCACCTGGCGGCTGATCGGGACCGATGCCGAAGGGACCTTCGTGCACAAGCCATGCACGGTTTCAGGCGGCGGGAAGTCCGAAATCTCGAAATCCATCGTCGGCACCATCATTTCCGGGCCGTTTTACGTGCGCGACCTGCATGATGACCTGGCCCAGGTTCAGGAAATCTTCGACAAGGATTATTCAAGCCGTTTTCGCAGTACGCAAGCCCGTGACAGCCGCCCGCTATTGAGCGATGAGCGGACGCTGGGTTCGGTGATCAAGTTGCTGACGCCCTCCGAGAGTGCATATACCGGCGAATACAACCAGTGGCTGGAAAGTATCCCGCAGCACATCCGCGCGCTGGTTTTCGTGATCAAGCGTTTTTACCGGCCGGAATGGGGGGGCGCCTGGCGCAGGTATTTCTCGGTTGACATGGTGAACGGCTATCCGGGACACGAGCTCAAATACAATGGCCGTCGCCTGGTGGCGAGTTTTCTTCGTGTTGGCGTGGAGCCGGACGGTTCGTGGCGCATGTACAAGCTGCGCCATGATTTCATCGGCGCAGGAAAAATCCAGACCGAAGACGATATCACCGCCTCCATCACCGTGCCCTCAGCCCGGCTGGCCCATCTCAACCCGGATTACGCCAACCCCAGCGTCAAGCTGGCAGCCAACTGCGAACTGCGCCTGTTCCAGCGCCCGGATGATGCGATTCACCGCGGCCTGGATCTGCAGGCCGAGGCTGATCTGGCCGGAGCGGATAATTTTATTTCCAACTTTGACCCCCTGACCACTGCAGACGCCAAAGAAATGGTGAATGACGCCATCAGCCTTGAACTATTCAGCCCGCCAATGAATCAGTTGGTTCGGGCGGCCAGCATGGCGCCTGAGGCTCACTACTTTGTCTCATCCGCGCATCCGCGCATCGTGGATGGCAAGCCTTCTGCCAACGTGCGCTATCTGCAGCGGCGCCCCGATCTGGTCAATCCGCGCGACCGTTATATCGCCGAGATGGGGGCCCGGCTTTACCGGCGCGTTCCGCTGAAGGAATCCGTGCATTTTCCGGTCAATGCGGTCATGCCCGGGCGGCGCAATAATCCGCCGGATCGTGAGCATGGGATTCGCCCTCTGGCGGTTTACAACCCGATCCACTTCCAGGAACTGCCTGAGCTGTTCATGGATTTCATCGCCAGCCTGACCGGGAAATCCCCCTCGACCACCGGCGCAGGTTCGGAAGGCGCGCTGACCAAGGGGCCGTTCAACCCACTGCGCGCGACAGCGGATCTGAACAATGCCCTGGTTTCCTACATTATCAGCGGTTATGACGGCTTTTCCACCGCAGCCGGACATATTGGCCCCAACCGGCGCGTGGACCATGACATCAGCCTGCTGATTCCGGAGCTGTGGTGCCGCATGTCGGTGCGCGAGCGCGACCCGCAGCTCATGATCGAGCGCGGCTACCTCGAACCCCTTGCGAATTTTGATTTCCAGGGCCGGCAGATTCTCGCGAGCCGCCTCGGTTACCGCATTACCAGCCGCTTCGTGCACGCCAACTTTGGCAAGATTTTCGATAATCCGATGGCTGTGTTCGACGAAGCCATGCTCAGGCCGGAGACGCAGGATCTGGAGGCTTTTGTGGATGGTGTGGACAACATCGTCGAAGCGCAGCGTAAGGTAGCGCAGAACTATCTCGATGACGGGTCGATCAATGATGCCTGTCCGCCACTCAAGGCGATCCTCCACATCATGGCGACCGGGAGCTACGAGGGCAAAGGTATTCGCGACCTGGAAATCCGCAGCATGTTTACGCGCAATGCGTTGCTGGCCAGCGACTGGTATCAGGAACGGCTGTCCATCAAGCAGCAGCGCGACATGGTGCTTTGGCGGCGGCACGAGGAAAACCTGCAGCGCTTCCTTGAGCGTCAGAACCAGCTCACCAAGGTGGAACATGAGCAGTATGCGGGACTGCTGGCGCTGGCCCGGCAGGAGCAATCCTACGTGGCAAGCGCGCAGTACCTGAGCGATCTTTCGGGCACGCTGGGCGCAGACTGGATTCACCGCAACGCATCAATTCAGGCTGAGATGTTGACATCTGGTTCTAATTAGAACTATTATGGTTCTAATTAGAACCAGATGGAGCATTCGTGACTCATGCCTTTCTTCCGGTCCTGCGCGAGCTGGCCGAGGCCTACCAGGCCTTCGAGGCTTATTCGTCAGCGCATATCCGCACTCTGGACCTGACGCCACCACAGTTTGACATTATTGCCACGCTGGGCAACACCACCGGTATGCCACTCAAGGAACTGGGCGAAAAAACCCTGATCACCAAAGGCACGCTTACCGGCGTGGTGGACCGTCTGACTGACAAAAAACTGGTGCAACGAATCGCCTCGCCCAGTGACGGGCGCAGTCAGATCGTGCAACTGACCCCGCAGGGCGAGGCCCTGTTCGCGCAGATTTTCCCGGCCCATCTGGGCTACATGGCGCTGGCCTTTACCGAACTTTCAGCGCAGGACCTGGTCTCCATGGAAAATAACCTGAGCCGCTTGCGTACCGCTTTCATGGCTGCACGCGCCGGCAAGGAGCAGGCATGATCCCGGCCCGTTATACCCATACTGCCATCGCCTTGCACTGGCTCACCGCGCTGCTGATCGTGGCCCTGTTTCCGCTCGGGGTTTACATGGCGGACCTGGCACTTTCCCCGCTCAAGCTCAGGTTGATCAGCTATCACAAGTGGCTGGGCGTGACGGTTTTCCTGTTGCTCCTGCTGCGCCTGGCATGGCGTGTGAGCCACAAGCCGCCGCCGCTCCCCGACAGCATGCCACTGTGGCAACGGCATGCTGCGAACGGCTTGCACCATCTGCTATACCTGCTGCTGTTCGCCATTCCCCTCTCGGGCTGGCTGATGAGCTCGGCCAAGGGGTTCCAGACCGTTTACCTCGGGCTGCTGCCCCTGCCTGATCTGATCGGCAAGGACAAGGCACTCGGCGATCTGCTGCGGGAAGTGCACGAAACGCTCAACATGGCCATGCTGGTCCTGCTGCTGGCACATATCGGCGCGGCGCTCAGGCACCACTTCATCGAGCGAGACGGCATTCTCGCCCGCATGCTGCCTTTCCTCGAACGTGGAGATTCAAGATGATGCGCCTGCTTTATCTCTTGCTCCTGCTGACTGCGGGTGCAGCCCAGGGCGCCGAATTTGGACCGCTGCTGGCCGAAAAAAGCTCGGTTACCTTTGTTACCAGACAGATGAACGTGCCGGTAGAAGGTGTTTTCAGAAAATTCACGGCGCAGATGCTGCTTGATCCCGCCAGGCCGGATACCGGGCGCGCCCAGATTGATATTGACCTGGGCAGCGTCGATGCCGGCAGTGATGAGGCCAATGAGGAAGTCAAGGGCAAGAGCTGGTTCAATGCGCGCGATTTCCCCAGGGCCAGCTTCAGTTCGACTGCGTTCAGGGTGCTGGGTGGTGGCCGATTTGAAACCAGCGGCAAGATGAGCATCAAGGGCAAGACACTGGAAGTACGCGCGCCATTCACGTTGCGCCAGGAAAAAGACATGCTTGTCCTTGACGGCAGCTTTCCGCTTAAACGTCTGGATTATGGAATCGGCTCCGGCATCTGGAGCGATACTTCGGTGGTTGCCGACGAAGTCCAGGTCAGATTCCATTTTGTACTAACCCCCGTCCGCAAGTAATTTATCAGGAGAACACCATGAAAAAAGCACTGATCGCCATTGCCATTGCCGCTAGCCTGAGTACATCCGCCTTTGCCGCGGATACTTATACCATCGATGCGCGTCACACCTTCCCGAGCTTCGAGGTCAGCCATCTGGGCTTCTCCATCCAGCGCGGGCGCTTCAACAGGACTTCTGGCGCCTTCACGCTGGATACGGCATCCCAGTCTGGCAGCATCGATATCAGCATTGACGCCACCAGTATCGATACCGGCCTGGCAGAGCTGGAAAAGCATCTGCAGGGTGAGGATTTTTTTGACACGGCCAAATATCCAGCCATGACTTTCAAATCAAAATCACTCAGGTTCGATGGGGATAAACTGACCGGTGCCGATGGGGATTTCACCCTGCTGGGGGTAACCCGGCCCGTCAGCCTGAAAGTGGATCATTTCAAATGTGCGCCACATCCAATGACCAGGAAGGCCATGTGCGGCGCCAATGCCACGACGATGATCAAGCGCTCCGAATTCGGTATGAGCAAATACGTGCCAGCTGTCAGCGACGAGGTGAAAATTGCCATTCAGGTCGAAGCGTTCCGCGACTGATCTCCTCATGTAAAAGCATTCCGCCTGCCTCTCTCTTTCAGAGGCCGGCGGTGAGTGTTATCGTGGCGTATTGATGTTTCAGACAGAGATCGCCATGTCAGTCTTATCCCATATCAGGCAGAATCAGGAGCGCCTCGTCGCCTTGCGGCGGGATATTCACGCCCATCCGGAAACCGCGTTCGAGGAGCAGCGCACCAGCGCCCTGGTGGTGGAAGTGCTTTCCGCCGCAGGTATTGAAGTGCATCGCGGCCTGGCAGGAACCGGCGTGGTGGGGGTGTTGCGTTCGGGTAGCAGCGACCGGGCCATTGGCTTGCGCGCCGATATGGATGCTTTGCCGATCCATGAGCAGAATCCGTTTCCGCATCGCTCCCATTTCGATGGCAAGATGCATGCCTGCGGACACGACGGCCATACCGCGATGCTGCTGGGCGCGGCGGAATATCTGGCGGCCACGGGCAATTTTGACGGTACTGTATATTTCATCTTTCAGCCCGCCGAGGAAGGCGAAGGCGGCGCCCGGGTGATGATCGAGGATGGCCTGTTCGAGCGTTTTCCCATGCAGGCGGTGTTCGGCTTGCATAACTGGCCCGGTCTGCCGGCCGGACAGTTTGCCATCATGCCCGGTCCCATGATGGCTTCGGCGGACCAGTTCGATATCGTCATCAAGGGTCACGGTGCCCATGCGGCCATGCCTCATCAGGGTGCCGACCCGGTCGCAGCTGGCGGCGCACTGATGCAGGCGCTGCAAACCATCGTCAGCCGCACGCTGGACCCGCTCGATGCGGCGGTGCTGAGCGTGACCCGCTTCCATGCCGGAGATGCCTACAACGTGATCCCGGATCATGCCACGCTGGGGGGGACGGTGCGCGCTTTCCGCCCGGAGGTGCAGGATCGTGTCGAGGCGGCCATGGAGCGCATCTGCGGCGGCATCGCAGCGGGATTCGGGGTGCAGGTCAGCCTCGATTACCGGCGTGGCTACCCCGCCACAATCAATTCGAATGCTGAAACGGAAATCTGTCGCAATGTCGCTGCTGGACTTGTGGGCAAAGAAGCGGTGCGCAGCGACCTGCGTCCCTCCATGGGTGCGGAGGATTTTTCCTTCATGTTGCTGGAACGGCCAGGCTGCTACATCTGGCTGGGGAATGGTATGGGGGAGGGCGGTTGCATGTTGCACAATCCGCACTATGACTTCAACGACGAAGTGCTGGCGCTGGGGGCAAGCTACTGGGCGCGATTGACTGAACACATGCTGGTGGCAGGATGAACAGCTTTTATTGTGGAGAATACCTGTTTTGATTTCGAATGAGGAACCGCTTTTTGCCTCCGGTGAGGCGTTCAGCGCAGCTTTTTCCGCCGGTCTGGACGGGCTGCTGAATAAAGGGGGACTGGGCCCGTTTATCCTGGTATGCGCCAACGCGACCTTTGATCATCGGCTTTACAAAGCTGCCGCTGCCGGGCTGTTGCAGCTTTATGCTGACTTGCGCGATGAGTATGTACAAGCCCTGCAGCAGGGCCGCGAGATTCAGGCCGTAGAGGAAGACCTGCTGGTTTTTCTCAAGATCCATGCTGTCGGGCTGGATCGTCTCCAACCGACGGTGAAACGTAAGGCAGGTATCTGGGAACTGCAGTTCAATCATCTGCGCTCGTTTCGCCCCAAGCGCATCACTGCCCGCGTGCCGGAGCATCTGCGCGCCCCTTTTGACGAGGCCGGGTTTCATTTCAACAAGGGGTTCATGCAGAAAGAGTCGTTCTGGAGCGGAGAACTGCTTGGCCGGCATGCTACGCTGTATTACAACAAGTATCCCTTCGTGGATTTTCACGGACTGCTGGTGCCGGAGCGGGATAGCTGCCTGCCGCAATATCTGACCGAGGCGCATCATTTCTATCTCTGGGAGGCCACTGCAACACTGGCGCAGACGCTGGATGGCGTGGGCTTCGGCTACAACTCGCTAGGGGCATTCGCCTCGGTGAATCACCTGCATTTCCAGATGTTCATCAAGCCGGAAGGCTTTCCGGTGATGGCGCCTGCGTGGCGCCACAATGGCGGAGAAATGTCTTATCCGGTGACTTGTCGTGCCTTCTCTGATCCAAAGTCGGCATGGTCCGCCATTCACCAGTTGCACGAGAATGAAACGCCTTACAACCTGCTTTATTCTTCCGGCTGCCTGTATCTGTTTCCGCGCCGAAAGCAGGGAGGTTATACACAGCCCGTCTGGACCAGCGGCTTTACCTGGCACGAACTGGCGGGCGGCATGATTACCTTCAACCGGGAAGACTACGAGCGGCTCGATGCGGCAGCCATCGAGCGCGAACTGGCGAATCTGGTGTTATAGCGTTAGTGCAGGTGCTTTTTGCCGCGAAACGGGATCAGGCTGCCCGAGGGCTGGAAATCGGCCTCGGCCTGAGTGCCCCTTTGCTCCCAGTCGCGGTCGAACAACTCGTTGACCAGCGCTTCAACGCGCCCGACCTCGGTCGGGGCGAAATGGCGCGATAGCAGGCCTGCCACATCCGTCAGCATGAGCCGCCGCTGGACCTGGTGGATGGATTCGGCGCTGGGACCGGCAAACAGGAGCTGGAATTCGTCGCGGCCGTCTTCGTGATAAAAAGTAAGTTCAATTTCCGATGCGTGCTCCAGAAGCGGCCCGATGTCGGCCAGTGTGGCCTGCAGGCTGCGCTGGAAGGTGCGCCCGACTTCCCCAGTCCAGCAGATATCGAGCACTCGAGCAGACTGGTCATGGCTTACGCCCGGTTCGCTGGGTTCCAGACTGTGCATTTCACTGATGCTCTCCGCGTCCAGATATTCCATCCATTGCCTGAGGCCAGCTTCGATCTGGGCGAGCGTGACGCCTTTGCGCAGATAAAGACTGCCGTGTACATGTACTTCGGTTCGCATTACAAAATTCTTTCTGAAATCAGGAATGCCATTTTACCTCTATTCATCCCCGGCACCGGCAACATCTCCGCCGCCTTTCTTCATGACCTTGCCTTCCTCTGCACGTTTCTTGCGCACTTCCTTGGGGTCAGCGATGAGCGGGCGGTAAATCTCGATGCGATCCCTGTCGCGTAGCACGGTATCCAGTTTGGCCAGTTTTCCAAAAATGCCGATCTTGTTTTTCGAGAGATCGATTTCAGGGTGCTTTTCGAGCAAGCCTGAGTCGCGGATCGCCTGCTCGGCGGTAATGCCGGACACAGCCTCCCGCTTGAGCAGAATCTGCTCATGTTGCAGGGCATAGGCAATTTCGATATGGATAGTTTCGCTCATGATGAACCGTAGACCTTTTCGGCGCGTTCCACGAACGCATCCACAAAATTGTTGGTGATGTGATTGAATACCGGGCCAACCAGGGATTCCAGCAGTTTGCTGGAAAATTCGTAGTGCAGCTTGAATTCGACTTTGCATGCACTTTCATTGAGTGCAATGAAACGCCAGCAGCCATCCAGATGACGAAAAGGGCCGTCCTGCAACTTCATTTCAATCAAAGAGGGAATCTGCTTGGTGTTTTCGGTGGTGAAACTTTGCTTGATGCGGTGAAAGTCGATTCCTATCGTTGCCACGGTGCTTGTCTCGTCACGCCATTTCACATCTGTTCCGCCACACCAGGGGAGAAATTGCGGGTAAAGTTCCACTCCATCCACGAGGTCGAACATCTGTTGTGCCGAGAACATGACCAGCACCGATTTGTCTACAATTGCCATCTTTGAATTTGCAGCTTTAACGCGAGTGTATAAAGACGCTAAAATACCTCATTTACTGCGGAAATTCACGCCTCCATGAGCATTGCGCAAAACAAGAAAGCTTTTCACGATTTCTTTATCGAGGAAAGATACGAGACCGGCATGGTGCTGGAGGGCTGGGAAGTCAAGGCGATACGTGCCGGTCGAGCCAACCTGAAGGAATCCTACGTCATTATTCGTAGCGGCGAACTGTTTTTAATCGGCTGCCATATCAGCCCACTCCCGACGGCTTCTACTCATGTTCATCCCGACCCGGTGCGCACGCGTAAACTGCTGTTGCATGCCGAGGAAATCAGCAAGCTGATCGGTAAGGTAGAACGTGCGGGTTACACGCTGGTGCCGCTCGACTTGCATTATTCCAAGGGGCGCATCAAGCTCGAAATCGGCCTTGCCAAAGGAAAAAAACAGCATGACAAGCGCGATGCCGAAAAAGATCGCGAGTGGCAGCGGGAAAAGGCTCAGGTCATGAAAAGCGCAAAAAGGGACGCAAGCTGAGATCTGTCATGTGCTGTGATGTTGGCTAATGTTATTTCTTGCGCAGAATCAAGGCGGTTTTTCCTGTTCAATGGCAGCATGGGTTTTCTGTCCGCCTGCGTACTCAGTTGTCCCCCATGATCCGATTCCTGCACCCAATATGAAGGTTATACGGCGGCTGTCGGCTGCGCCGGTTCGCTGGCATCATTATTTCCTGTCCTTCCTTTTGCTTCTTCCTTGTCCTGCGCTTAGCCAGCTATCGCTGCAGACGCTTGTGGATGGGACGCCTCCTGGCGGAACCCTGCGCCTGGAGCCTGGTATTTATGCAGGGCCCGTGACGCTTTCACGGCCCATCGTGCTGGACGGGGGCGGCAAGGCCATCATTGATGGCGGCGGGAAACGGTCCGTGTTGCGGATCAATGCCGACAATACCGTCGTGCGAGGGCTTGTTCTGCGCAATACAGGGAGTTCTCATGATCAAATGGATTCAGGCATCGCCATTGAAGGTAATGGCAACCGGATCGAAAACAATGTGATTGAGAATGCGCTTTTCGGCGTTGTACTCAAGCAGGCGAAGCAAAATGTGGTGCGCCACAACCGCATTCGCTCCAAGTCTGCCGAGTTGTCCATGCGCGGGGAATCTGTTCGCCTCTGGAACAGCATTGACAACCACATCGAGGATAATGATATCGCTGATGCGAGAGATTTTACCCTGATGAATTCACCCAATAATTTTGTCTCGGGAAATTCCATACGCGGCAGCCGCTATGGCATGCACCTCATATTTTCGCCTTACTGCCATATCAAGGGAAATCGACTTTCCGGCAACAGTACAGGGATTGTTGTACTGAATTCCGATTACATTACGATCCATGACAATACCCTGCAGCATACTGCGGATGTCAGCGGTGCCTGCATAGCCATCAAGAAGAGCACCGAAATTCTGGCGGAAGGCAACCGGATTGTGCATTGTGCCACCGGTATACTTTCCGATTCTCCGGTTGGCGATGCCAACAAGGTCGTGTTCCGCGGCAACCTCATTGCGCACAATACGACAGGTGTTCAGCTATATGGGGAGAAAGGCGGACACACCTTCGAAAATAATCGTTTCGAGAAAAATCTGGTCCAGGTCGTCATTTTCGGTTCGGGAGATGCGCTCTCAAACCACTGGCTTGACAATTACTGGGACGATTATCAGGGCTTCGATCTTAACCACGACGGCATTGGGGACACCCCCCACGAAGTTTATGCTTATGCTGACCGGATATGGATCGAGACTCCCGCCGCGCGCTTTTTCCGCAACAGTCCGGCACTGGAGTTGCTGGATTTCCTGGAACGGCTGGCGCCATTTTCCGCACCCGACCTGCTGCTGCGTGACCCACGACCGCGTTTTTCGCTGGCACGGTGATTTGGAGAGGCTTATCCAGAGGTGAAACAGGTGTTGACGACTTAGCTGGGCAGCCACCTGGCAGGGTCGATGCCCCACTTCTCGAATGACTCATGGCTGACGATCCTGTCCTGACAGCCGGGGCGCGCAAGGTCGATTTCTTCCGGCGGCAGATAATGCAGTTTTTCGGCGTGGTAAAACACCTTCACCTTTGGCTGCAGCATTTTTTCGGCATTCTGTTCAAGCACGATACCGAGACGGTTGTTGCCAAGTCGCACCAGTGACCCGCTGGGATAAATGCCGAGGGTGCGGATAAAGGTCTGCACCATTTCCGGTTTGAAGTGGAATTTGCTCCACTCCAGCAGCTTCCTCAGTGCCTCGGTCGGAGGCATGCCCTTGTGATAGACCCGCTCAGACGTGATGGCGTCATATACGTCAACAATCGCCCCCATCTGTCCATAGAGCGAGATTTCATCCCCTTTCAGCCTGTTGGGATAACCCGTACCGTCGAAACGTTCATGGTGCTGTCCGGCGACATCCAGCGCAATCTGGCTGATGCCGGGGGTATTCTGCAGGATGATGATGCTCTGCACCACGTGGGACTTCATTTTGGCGAATTCCGCATCGGTGAGCTTGGCGGGCTTGTTCAGGATGCTGTCCGGTACCTTGGCCTTGCCGACATCGTGGAGCAGGGCGCCGATGGCGATTTCCTTGATGATATCGCGTGAAAGATTCAAGCCGCGGGCAAAAGCAACCATCAGCGCACACACCGAAACCGAGTGCTGGAAAGTATATTCGTCGTGGGTTTTCAGGCGCGCGAGTGGAATCAGCGCGTCCTGGTGACGAAAAATGGAATCCACCATGCTTTCCACCAGCGGTTCGACTTTTTCCAGTTCAATCTGCTGGCCCAGGCGAATGTCGGTAATAATGCCCTTGACGATGCGGTTGGCTTCGCCGTGAAGCTTGCAGGCACGATGGGCTTCCTCGGCCAGGGAAACGGCGATGATCGCTGCGGGTTTGTCCTCAGCGATGTGCAGGATCTGTTCATGGATTTCTTCGCGGACCTCTTCCTCGCTCTTGCCCTCGGTGATATCCAGTCCCTTGCTGGTATCGATGTACAGCTCGTGGACGCCAATCGCACCCAGTTCCAGCGCGACCGTTTCATCCTTGACGATAAAGCGGTTGGTGGCGAAAGGATGATCCATCCAGCCGCAGTTCAGGTCGTGGATATACATGCCGGGAATCAGCTGCGCGATTTCGATCTTTTTGATCATGCCGGGGCCTGGTCGAAGAGGATATGCTTATGATTGTAACTTATAAAAATTGAAACAAAAAAGGCGACCCGAAGGTCGCCCTGATACAGTGCCTGAACTTTATCTTACTTGGCTGAAGCCGCTGCAGGCGCCGGAGTGTCCACGATCTCGATCTTGGCCTTGGCCTTCATGTCGTCAACCAGCTTTTTCAGGTTCTGTTGCTGAACCTGCTGCGTCAGACCGGGCTTGACCTGCTCCAATGGAGGCACCTGCAATGGGCGGGAGTCTTCCAGCATGATGACGTGATAGCCGAACTGGGTTTTTACCGGTTCTTCAGTAAATTTGCCTTTACCCAGTTTTGCGACTGCAGCACCGAATTCCGGCACCATGCTACGTGCATCGAACCAGCCCAGATCGCCGCCTTGTGCCTTGGAACCTGGATCCTTCGATTTTTCCTTGGCCAGTTTTTCGAAGGATTTAATGTCTTTTTTCAGCTTGGCGATGATGTCTTTGGCGTCAGCTTCCTTTTCCACCAGGATATGACGTGCCTTGTACTCGCTGCCGGTCATCTGCGCCTTGACCTTGTCGTATTCGGCTTTCAGCATGTCGTCGTTGACCGGGGTGTTTTTGATGTAGTCCTGCACGAATGCGTTGGCCAAAATGGATTGTCTGGTCAGGTCGATCTGGTCCATCACTTCCGGAGTCTTGTCCAGGCCTTTCTTGATGGCTTCCTGGGATACCAGCAACTGCATTGCCAGCTGGTCGATGATGGATTTGCGGGTTTCTGCATTGTCCGGCTGGCCCATGCCCGCACGTTGCTTGACCAGCAGGTCGACGCGGTTCTTGCTGATGGCTGTGCCATTCACGGTAGCAGCAGCTGCATCCTTTGCGACTGGTGCAGCGGCTTTACCGCTTTCGTCGGCGTTGCAGGCGCTCAGAGTCAGCAGTGAAGCTGCGCTGGCCACCAGAATGCGTGATTTAATTGACATCATTTACGGTTCCTTAACGTGATTGAAACAATGGTAAAAACGAGTATGTCAGTCCGGTTTACAGCTCTCCGGGTGCATAAGCCTTTATGCTCAGGGCATGAATCCTGGTTTGCATCAGATCGCCGAGGGCATTATATATCAGGCGATGACGCTTGATTGTCAACAATCCATCAAACTGCGGTGAAACGATGGTGAGATTGTAGTGGCCGCCACCACTCCTGGCGCCTTCATGGCCGGCATGAAGCGCGCTGTCGTCGCCGATTTCCATCGCTTCCGGTTCGAGTGTGGCAAGTCTTTGTTGCATTTCATCTATCGTGCTCATGCAGGTAATACCTTTTTAAACGGTTTGACACTGACCCTGGCATAAACACCAGCGGCCACATAGGGGTCGGCATCGGCCCAGATCTGCGCTTCCTGCAGCGAGGAAAACTCCGCCACAATCAGGCTGCCACTAAAACCTGCCGGACCCGGATCGTGACTGTCGATCGCGGGAAAAGGGCCGGCCAGCAGCAGGCGGCCATTCTGCTGCAGTTCGGCTAGGCGCGCCAGATGCGCCGGACGGGCAGCAAGGCGCTGCTCGAGGCTGGCGGGAACGTCTTCTCCCTGTATCGCATAAAACATCAGGAATCTTTCTCTTCTTCAATGTATTTCGACAGCAACAGTCCTTGCAGAATCACAAACACGAACATCAGGCCCATGCTGCCAAAGAGTTTGAAGTTGACCCAGGTGTCGGTGGAATAGTTGAAGGCGATATATAGATTGAGGATGCCCATCAGCAGAAAAAAAGTCATCCAGCTCAGATTGAGATTGCGCCACACGAAATCCGGCGCGCTGAACTGTTTTTCCATCATGGTGCGGATCAGGTTCTTGCGGAACAGGCCTGCACTGGCCGCCAGCGTCACGGCAAACAGCCAGTACAGCACGGTGGGTTTCCACTTGATGAAGGTCTCGTCGTGCAGGAACAGGGTTGCGCCGCCAAACAGGGTAATGATGGCCAGGCTGACCCACAGCATGGTGTCGACCTTGCGGTGTCTGAGCCAGACCCAGCCAATCTGACCGAACGTGGCTACAATGGCCACAGCAGTGGCGGTATAGATGCCATACAGCTTGAAGGCAGCAAAGAACAGGATGATGGGGAAAAAGTCGAACAGGAATTTCATCAGGGGTTACTTCATTTTCAATAGATCGAGCATTTTGCTATGATTGCACCTCTTCATACAAGTTCCCACCCCTGAATGCTAAAGATTGACTTGCATAGTCATTCCACGATTTCCGATGGTTCCTATACGCCAGCCGAGCTGGTGACCTACGCCGCATCGAAGGGCGTTGAAATCATGGCGCTGACCGACCATGACGATGTTGGCGGGCTGGCGCAGGCGCGCGTCGCGGCGGAAAACCTGGGCGTGAGCCTGATTAACGGTGTTGAAATATCCGTGACATGGAACAAGCGCACCATTCACATTGTTGGCCTGCGCGTGGACCCGGAATATCCGGAATTGCTGGCGGGGCTGGAAAAGATACGCGCCGGGCGGCGGACGCGGGCCGAAGCGATTGCGGCCGAGCTGGACAAGGCAGGGATCGCCGGCAGCCTTGAAGGATCGCTTGCCTATGCCAAAGAGCGCATCATCAGCCGCACGCATTTCGCACGCTTTCTGGTGGCGCAAGGGCATGCCAAGGATGTGAAGACTGTGTTCAAGAAATTTCTCGTCAAGGGCAAGCCGGGCCATGTGTCGCACCAGTGGGCGGACATGAGCGAGGCAATTGGCTGGATCAGGAACAGCGGCGGCGTGGCGGTGCTGGCGCATCCGGGGCGCTACGATATCGGTAAAACCACCATGCATGGCCTGTTCAACGCTTTCAAGGAAGCGGGCGGCGAGGCGGTGGAAGTGGTGTCGGGGAGCCATACTGTCGACCAGTACCGCATTTTTGCCGAATACGCGAAACTCTATGAGCTGCAGGCCTCGGCCGGCTCCGATTATCATGGGCCTTCGCACAATTATTTTGACATGGGCAGGCTGCCCCCCTTGCCGCCCGGTTGTATTCCGGTATGGCAGGGCTGGCCGGAGCTGGCGCGTTTTGAATCTCAGCCTGAATCGCAGCACATCAGTGTCTGAAACCGGGAGTCTTTATCACTTGTCACAATTTTTTACCATACACCCAGACAATCCCCAGGCGCGGCTGATTCGCCAGGCGGTGGATATCATCAGGGACGGCGGCGTGGTGGTGTACCCCACCGATTCCTGCTATGCCCTGGGCTGCCACCTTGGCGACAAGGACGCGATGCAGCGCATCCGCGATATCCGCGGCGTGGATGATCGTCATCACTTCACCCTGGTGTGCCGCGACCTGTCCGAGCTTGCGCATTACGCCCGGGTGGACAATCAGCAGTATCGCCTGCTCAAGTCCAATACGCCGGGCAGCTACACCTTCATTCTGCTGGCCACCAAGGAAGTGCCGCGCCGCCTGCAGCATCCCAAGCGTTCCACCATCGGTCTCCGGGTGCCGGATCACCCGGTGGCGCTGGCTTTGCTGGAGGAGTTGAACGAGCCGCTGCTGAGTTCCACCCTGATGTTGCCGGGGGATGAGGATCCGCTGAGCGACGGCGAGGAAATCCGCGATCGCCTGGAAAAGCAGGTGGACCTGATTCTCGATGCCGGCAGTTGCTGCACCGGCATGTCCACGGTAATCGACCTGACCGGCAGCGAGCCAGCCCTGATCCGCGCTGGCAAGGGCAGCCTCGAACCTTTCGGACTCGAAGGCTGATGGAACTTACCCTGATTCAGCAAATCGCGGTTTATGCATTGCCGGTAATCTTTGCCATCACCCTGCACGAAGCCGCGCACGGCTATGCCGCGAAGCATTTCGGTGACACCACGGCCTACATGCTGGGGCGCATCAGCCTGAACCCGCTGCGCCATATCGACCCCGTTGGCACAGTGCTGGTGCCAATGGTTATTTTAACGTTGAGTCATTTGTCTGGTGGTGGAGGAATATTGTTTGGCTGGGCCAAGCCAGTGCCGGTGAATTTCAACCAGTTGCATCGTCCCAAGCAGGACATGCTCTGGGTCGCCGCTGCAGGGCCTGGCGCCAATTTGTTGATGGCCTTGTTTTGGGCATTGATAATTAAATTTGGCGTTATGGCTCCTGATTTTTTTGCACGACCTCTTGTTCAGATGGGTGTGATGGGAATTCAAATTAATATTATGCTCATGGTGCTCAACCTGTTGCCCCTGCTGCCTCTGGATGGCGGGCGAATCGCGGTCAGCCTGCTGCCATCCCCAATGGCCTACAGCTATTCCCGCCTCGAGCCCTACGGCATGATCATCCTGGTGGTGCTGCTGTTTTCTGGCGCGCTGAATATGATTCTGTGGCCGATGATCAATGCCACCATGGCGCTGATCGCCTCTCTGTTTGGACTTCATTAAAAGGACGTTTGACTTATCATGTATCAGGAACGTGTTTTATCCGGCATGCGCCCCACGGGCGGCCTGCACCTCGGCCACTACCACGGCGTGCTGAAAAACTGGGTGGAGTTGCAGCATGAATTCGAGTGCCTGTTTTTCGTTGCCGACTGGCATGCGCTTACCACACATTACGACACCCCCGAGGTGATCGAGCGCAACGTCTGGGATATGGTGATCGACTGGCTGGCTGCAGGGGTCGATCCGGCCAATGCCACCCTGTTCATCCAGTCGCGCGTACCAGAACATGCCGAACTGCACCTCCTGCTGTCGATGATGACGCCGCTGGGCTGGCTGGAACGCGTGCCGACCTACAAGGACCAGCAGGAAAAGCTCTCGGAAAAGGATCTTTCCACCTATGGCTTCCTTGGCTACCCGCTGCTGCAGAGCGCCGACATCCTGATCTACCGCGCCAACCAGGTGCCGGTGGGCGAGGACCAGGTGCCGCACATCGAGTTCACCCGCGAAATCGCGCGCCGCTTCAATCATCTCTATGGCCGCGAGCCCGGCTTCGAGGAGAAGGCCGAGGCTGCGGTGAAAAAACTCGGCAGCAAGCGCGCCCGGCTTTATGAAGAGTTGCGCAAGCGTTACCAGGAACAGGGCGATGACGAGGCGCTGGAGTCGGCCAAGGCGCTGCTCAACGAGCAGCAGAACCTCTCCCTGGGCGACAAGGAACGCCTGTTCGGCTATCTGGAAGGCGGTGGCAAGATGATCCTGGTGGAGCCCGATGCGCTGCTCACGGCGGCTTCCCGCATGCCGGGCCTGGACGGGCAGAAAATGTCCAAGTCCTACCACAACACCATCACCCTGCGCGAAGATGCCGAAAGCGTGAACAGGAAGATCCGCACCATGCCTACCGACCCGGCACGCGTGCGCCGCACCGATCCGGGCGACCCGGCCAAGTGCCCGGTGTGGTCCTTCCATATGGTCTATTCCAATGATGCCACGCGCGAGTGGGTGCAGCAGGGCTGCAAGAGCGCAGGCATCGGCTGCATCGAGTGCAAGCAGCCAGTGATCGAGGCGGTGCTGAAAGAGCAGGAACCGATGCGCGAACGCGCGAGAATGTATGAGGAAGACCCGACCCTGGTGCGCAACATCATCGCCGACGGCTGTGAAAAAGCGCGCAAGCTGGCGAGCGAAACCATGCGCGATGTGCGCGAGGCGATGGGACTGCATTACGGTTGATCTGGAGTGTCTTTTCCGGCCTTTTTCGGAGGGATGGCTTATGTTGAAAAATGTCAAACTCGTTCTGGCTGCAGCGCTGTTGCTGGCTATACTGGCGGGTTGCGCCACCAACCCGGTAACCGGGCGCTCCCAGTTGATGCTGGTTTCGGGTCAGGAGGCGGTGGCCTCTTCCTATCAGGCTTATTCGGCCATGACTGCCAGCCTGCAGCAACAGTCGAAAATCAATCGCGATGCGGCGAAAGTTGCGCGCATTCGAGCCATTACCGGGCGCCTGATTCCCCATGCCCTTGCCTGGCGTAGCGATGCGGCTGGCTGGAAGTGGGAGGTCAACGTCATCGACGGTCCTGAAGTCAATGCTTTTTGCATGGCGGGCGGCAAGATGGCGATCTACAGCGGTTTTTTCGATCAGATGAGCCCGAGCGACGATGAGCTGGCTCAGGTGATGGCGCATGAAATCGCTCACGCCCTGTCCGACCATACGCGCGAAAAAATGTCCATGGCCATGGCCTCCGATCTTGGCGTGCAACTGCTCGCAACCGGCGCCCAGGCATCGCAAGGCCAGACTCAGATGGCGCATGCACTGGCGCTGTATGTGATCCAGATGCCCAACAGCCGGACGGCTGAGAGTGAAGCCGACCGGATTGGCATCGAGCTTGCCGCAAGAGCGGGATACGATCCGGAGGCGGCCATCAGCCTGTGGAAAAAAATGTCGCGGCTGGGCGGCGGGCCCCCGCAATGGCTCAGTACCCATCCCTCGAATGAAACCCGTATCGCCGAGCTTTCACGCCTGGTGCCGCGTGTTGAACCGCTGTATCGCGAAGCCAGAGGCAAACGGCAGCCGGTTTATTCCTTTTAAGGCGAGAAGCGGTTTTAAGCGGTCTGGTGCAGCGCAGGATACGTACTTTTAGCGTTTGATAAACAGTTCCTGGCGCGCAGCGTGGCTGATTGCGACCACCGCGGGATGGGTGAGTTTGCGTTCGACCGAGATGGCGTAGAACTGTTCTATCACATCATCGGTCGCGCCGATGCTGACCACCTCATACTGCCTGATTACCTGTTCTGCAATGGCAGATGGTGCGGAGAAAATGCCCGCCCCTGCCTGGCCGAAGGCTTTCATCAGAGCGCCATCGTCGAATTCTCCGGTAATGCGCGGACGGATTCGCCTGTCGCTGAGCCAGCGCGTCAGCCGGGACCGCACCGCGACATCCTCTCCTGGCAGGAGTAGTGGCGCACTATCCAGGCATTGAGGAAATGGCCCCGCATGCTGTCGTGCCAGTTCCTCGGTGGCAAAGAAGGTAAGGCCGCATTCTCCAAGCAGATGGCTGAACCCGCGCACGTCGATGCTGCGCGGCATGGGGCAATCGGCAATCACGATATCGAGCCGGTGCACCGCCAGTTCCGCCAGCAAATCAGTCACTTTCCCTTCGCGGCAAATAATGCGCGGCGGTGGTTCGATCTGTATGGCGGGTTCCAGCAACTGGTAGGCCAGCGCCTTGGGTACCGAGTCGGTGACGCCAACACTGAATTGCAGCGGGCGTCCGGTGGGGCGGTGGTGCAGAAATTCTTCCAGTTCCTGCCCGAGAGAGAAAATTTCATCGGCGTAGCTGAAAACCATTTGCCCCGCCTCGGTGAGCTCGAAACTGCGCCCCGAACGCTTGAAGAGTTTTTCTCCCAGCACTTCCTCGAAGAGGGTCAGCTGCCCGCTGATGGTTTGCGGCGTCAGATGCAGCCGTTCGCTGGCGCGAGTGACCCCGCCGGCCTTGGCAACCGTCCAGAAGTAATGAAGGTGCCTGTAATTGAGCGCAGCCATGTTTATCTTCGTATTTATCGAATATTTGATAAATTATATTCGATTTTGTGGAATGCGCTGAGATGCGTACACTACGATTTATTGAAAACCCATGAATTCTCAGGAGTTCCGAATCATGAAACGTATCGTTCTGTTTCTCGCCACCAACCTCGCCATTGTCCTGGTGCTTTCGCTTACCATGAAAATTCTCGGTGTGGAGCCATACCTCAACGAGTCCGGGCTGAATCTCGGCAGCCTGCTGATTTTCGCCGCCGTGATGGGGATGGGCGGTTCCTTCATTTCGCTCGCAATCTCCAAGTGGACGGCCAAACGCATGACGGGAGCACGAGTGATCGAGAACCCCGCCACGCCCGGTGAAGTCTGGCTGGTCGAGACGGTGAGGCGTCAGGCGCAGATCGCGGGCATTGGCATGCCGGAGGTGGCGATTTTCGATTCGCCAGATGTCAATGCTTTCGCCACCGGCATGAGCAAGAACAATGCGCTGGTAGCGGTTTCGACCGGGCTGTTGCAGGCCATGACCCAGTCTGAAGCGGAAGCGGTGCTGGGGCATGAGGTTTCCCATGTTGCCAACGGCGACATGGTGACACTGGCGCTGATCCAGGGCGTGGTCAACACCTTCGTGATGTTCCTGTCGCGCGTTATCGGCTACCTGGTGGACAAGATCGTGTTCAAGACCGAGCGCGGTACCGGGCCGGCATTCTTCGTTACCATGATCATCGCCGAGATGGTACTGGGCATCCTCGCCTCGATCATCGTCATGTGGTTCTCGCGCCGGCGCGAGTTCATCGCCGACTCGGGCGGTGCGGCTCTGGCCGGGAAGCCAGCCATGATCGCCGCGCTGGAGCGTCTCAAGGCCCAGCACGAACCTGCACCGTTGCCGGAGAAGATGGCCGCTTTCGGGATTTCCGGTGGCGTTGCCTCTGGCCTGAAGCGTCTGTTCATGACCCACCCACCGCTGGAAGAGCGCATCGAGATGCTCAGGCACCTCAGGGAATAACGCCTTCCTGGTTGCCACACTCGGGGAGACACGCCCCTGCATTTTTTCCTGACTCGTGGGACAATGCCAGTTCCACGCTGACAGGTTTGCCATGCCCTCCATCAAGTTACTTCCACATCAATTACGTTTGACTGTCGATCCCGCAGAACTGGGATGTACTGATACTTCACAGCTGATTTCAGAGCCATTGCCCTGGATCGGCCAGGAACGTGCCGAAAAGGCCGCACGATTCGGACTTTCGCTGGATCAGCCCGGGTACAACCTGTTTGTGCTGGGTGAGGTCGGTAGCGGCCGCTCTTCGCTGATGGAAGTGGCAATGCGGGAAGCGGCGGCACTGCGCCCCGTGCCGCCCGACCTGTGCTACCTGCACAATTTCGACTGTCCCGAGCGCCCTCTGGCCCTGCGGCTGCCTGCGGGCCAGGGGCGTGTATTGCGTGACATGATGGCCGAGCTGGTCAAGAAATTGCGATCGGATATTCCGGCCCGGCTTTCAGGGCCAGAGTTCAAGGCGGAAAGCGACGCCATCCAGAAAGCTTTCAAGGATGAAGAGTCGGCAGCTTTTGCCAAATTGACAGCCTTTGCCTCAGCACGGCGTTTTACCTTGCAGCGCGAAGACGAACGCATGATTTTCACCCTGCTGGGCGAGGGTGGACATGCGGTGACCGAAGACGAAATGCTGGCCCTGCCGCCGGAACGCAAGATCGAGGTAGAGCAGGCCGAACTGGAATTACGCACCGAGATCAAGCATTTTCTTGAACAAATGCGGCCCAAGGAACGCGCTGCAAACGAGGCCGTAGCCCAGCTCAAGCGACGTATGGCAAAATCGCCGCTGGAACACGAGATCGGCAAGATACGCATTGCCATGAAGCAGCAGATCAAGGATTCCGTCAAGTTGGGGGGCTATCTTGACCGTGTCAGCGAGGACATCCTGGATCAGGTCGAGTTGTTTGGCGTGGAGGATGCCGAAGACGAATTGATTGCTGCGCTCGGGCGCGAGCGCGTGAATCTGGTGGTGGATAATGGCAGTCTGACTGGCGCACCGGTACTGATCGAGGACAACCCGCTGTTCCGCTCCCTGTTTGGTAGCATCGAATACCAGGTGGAAAACGAAGTGCTGATGACGGATTTCTCGCGTATTCGTGCCGGCAGCCTGATGCATGCCCATGGGGGATTCCTGCTGCTGCATCTGAGGGACTTGCTGGGCGACCCGCTGGTGTGGGAGAAGCTGCGGCGTTTCCTGCGCAGCGGGCGCCTGCAGATCGACGAACCGGGTACGCAGTATGCCCCCAGCGCGGTGGTGTCGCTTGAGCCGGAAGCCGTGGATGTGAGGGTAAAGGTGGTTCTGGTGGGCACGCGTGAGCACTATTACGAGTTGCAGGAGGAAGATCCGGAATTCAGCCGCCATTTCCGTATCAAGGTCGATTTTGCCGAAAGTTTCAAGGTTTCGGCGGAATCTCGCCGCGCGTCTGCCATTTTTGTGGCGCATACCTGCCGCCGCCTCGGGCTGCCGCATTTCACTGCGCCGGCAGTAGCGCGCCTGCTGGAAGAAATGCAGCGCGAAGCAGATGACCAGCTGCGCCAATACGCCGTATTTTCCTATCTGGAGCAACTGGTGACGGAAAGTGCCGCGCTCGCAAGCGGTGAATGGGTGCGGCGGGAAGAGGTGGAGGGCGCGCTGATAGCCCGGACCGGGCGCCATGATTACCCGGACCAGCGGCTGCACGAATCCATCGCGGAAGGTGAATTGCTCATCGAAGTCGAGAACGAAAGGGTAGGGCGTATCAACGGCCTGACCCAGATCGACCTTGGCGACCATCGTTTCGGCATGCCGGTGGTGGTTTCGGCGCGCACCTATCCGGGCAAGGAAGGCGTAATTAATATCGAGCGCGAAGTGCAGATGTCGGGACCCATCCACGACAAGGGCGTGTTTATCCTCCAGACTTATTTTGCCGCGCTGTTTGCCCATCTCGGGCCACTGTCGGTGAATGGCGCACTGGCTTTCGAGCAGGAATATCATGGCGTGGAAGGCGATTCGGCCTCCTGCGCCGAACTGTATGCACTGCTCTCAAGTCTTTCCGGTCTGCCCATCCGGCAGGGAATTGCCGTGACCGGCGCGCTCAACCAGCATGGCGACGTTCTGCCCATCGGCGGCATGAATGAAAAAATCGAGGGTTTCTTTCGTGTCTGCCAGGAAACGGGCCTGGACGGCAGCCAGGGCGTGATCCTGCCTGCGCGCAATCGCGCCCATCTGATGCTGAGTGCAGAAGTCGTGTCTGCAGTGGAAGGAGGGCAGTTCCATATTCATGTCATCGAGGATGTCATGGATGGGTTGGAATTGCTGATGGGCCTGCCGGCCGGCGAACTGGATGAAAGCGGGGGATACCCGCATAACAGCGTGCTGGGTCAGGTGCAGAAAACCCTGCTGCACTATCGCCGGATCTGCCATCTTTCCGAACACCCGAAACCGCAGCGCAAATCGCGTTATGGGGCGAATTAGTTCATGACGGAGCTATTTCTGATCATTTTTTTCGTTGTGCTGGTCTGGTTCTGGATCGACAGCATGGGCGCGAGGGAACAGGCGGAGCTGGCTGGAAAGCGGGCCTGCCGCGAGGAGGGGATACAGTTTCTGGATGATACCGTTTCTTTTTCCGGGCTGGGTTTCAGTCGTGACGGGTATGGCCACCTCAAGCTCCGACGCACCTATCGCTTCGAGTTTTCAGATACCGGCGATAACCGGCTCAAAGGGATGGTGGTGATGCTGGGGCGCGAGGTGGAAACCCTGGACCTGGAAACGCGTTTTCTTGAGGTCAAAGCACCTTTAGCAATTCCACCTCAAATACCAATGTGGCGTTGGGAGGGATCACGCCGCCAGCACCACGGGCGCCATAACCCAACTGAGGAGGAATTGTGAGTTTGCGTGTGCCGCCTTCTTTCATGCCCTGCACACCCTCGTCCCAGCCCTTGATGACATGGCCGGCGCCGAGCGGAAAAGAGAAAGGGTCGTTGCGATCCTTGCTGGAATCGAACTTGCTGCCGTCGGTCAGGTAACCAGTGTAGTGTACCGACACCATGCGGCCGGCTGTGGCTTCTGCACCTTCGCCCGTTGCGATGTCTTCGTAGGTCAGGCCGCTTGCGGTGGTGGTTTCAGACATGAAAATCTCCGTTTGGTGAAAAAGTGGCCATTATGCCAGAGCGCGGCAATCTTGCCGAACGCGGGCATAATCCTTTAGGATTCAGGAATTATGACAATTATTGCGGTGTTTAATCAAAAAGGTGGCGTCGGCAAGACCACCACCAGCCTCAACCTGATCGCGGCGCTGGCCAGGGGCGGCCTGGACCCGCTGGCGATCGATCTAGACCCGCAAGCCCATCTCAGCATTATCGGCGATGTGCCGGTTGCTTCCGGCAGTGACAGCATGTTCGGGTTCTATGCGGAATCCAGGGCGCTATCTGACCTGGTGCGGAAATTTACCATCGGCGGCAATATCATCCCGTCCCATATGGAGTTGTCCAAGGTCGATGCCCTCCATGGCAAAGGGCTGAAGTCGGTGATGCGTCTCAAGAATGCAATACACGAGGAAATGCTGGAGCAGGAAGGCGCGCCGATCGTGATCGATTGCTGCCCCATGCTCAATGTGTTATCGCTCAATGCCATTTTTGCCTCGGGCAAGGTGCTGGTGCCGATTTCTGCCGATTTCCTTTCGGTGAGAGGAGCCATCCAGCTGGAAAGCACGCTCAAGGCACTGGAGCATGTGGTGAAGAGGCGCATTGAACGGCGTTATGTGGTGACCCGTTACGACACCCGCCGCCGCATGTCACATGAAATCGTAGCGCAGTTGCGGGAGCGCTTCGGCGCAGAACTATGCAATAGCCACATTTCGGAAAACGTCAGCCTGGCAGAAAGCCCTGCCTGCAACAAGGATGTGTTCACGCATGCGCCGCATAGCCAGGGCGCAAAAGATTACGATGCGCTGATGACCGAACTGGCAGCAACAGGCTTTATCTGATGGGATGCTTTAATCAATATGCCATGACTGCTGCATAAAGTGCCAGCCAGTGTTTAAACAGAATTCCAGACTTCTCATCAGCTTAGGTTTTGGCGCTGCGGTGGCGCTGATGCTGGCGCTCACCTTCATTGGCATATCCCGCATGTATATCATCAAGGATGAGCTGGAGGCGGTCGTGCGCAAGCACAATGTCCAGACCGAACTGGTGTCCGGCATGCGTACCGTGGCACGGGAGCGGGTGATCAGCCTGTATGCCATGACCATGCTGGAAGATCCTTTTGAAAAGGACGAGGCGTTTCTGCGCTACAAGAAGCTGGCCAATGATTTTATCAAGGCACGCAACGAGCTGGAAGCGCTGGGACTGAGCCCGACGGAGCGCGAGTCGCTGCGCCAGACACTGCTTCTGATCGCCCAGGCCTCAAAGTTTCAGGAAGATGTGGTGGGTTTCGTAGAGAGAGGCGAAACAGCAGCTGCGCATCGCACTTTGCTGAAAGAAGTCATTCCGGAACAGAATAAAATTTTCGTGTTGTATACCCGTCTGCTGGATATGCAGCGCGAATCGACTCGTCAGGCGATTTCGAACGCCGACGATCAGTTCCGTTTTGCCACACTGTTCATGCTGCTGAGCGGGGCAAGCGCGGTGGTGCTGTCGATGGGGATTGCGGCCTATGTCATCGGGCGTACCCGGGAGATCGAGAATGCCTTGTTTCAGGAAAAGGAGCTGGCGCAGGTTACCCTGCATTCGATTGGCGATGCGGTAATTACCACCAACGACCAGGGCCTGGTCGATTACCTGAATACGGTGGCTGAAACCCTGACTGGATGGTCGCTGGCCGAGGCCCGCGGAAAGCCCTTGCGCGAGGTGTTCAGTGTGATGGACGAGACTTCTCGCGAGCAGTTGCCGCACCTTGCGAGCCATACTTTACCTGATGGACAGGCCGTGGGTTTGAAAAGGCATTCCCTGCTGGTGCGGCGCGGAGACGAGCAGGAATTCGTCATCGAGGATCGTCTGTCTCCGATCTGCAACCGGAGTGGTGCAGTGATCGGTGCCGTAGTGGTGTTCCACGATGTGTCACATGCGCGTCAGATGGCTAATCAGCTTTCCTGGCAGGCAAGTCATGATGCTCTGACCGGGCTGGTGAACCGGCGCGAGTTCGAGCGTTTGCTGCAGGAATTGATCGAAAGTGCTGCTACAGATGGCAAAGAGCATGCTGTGCTGTTCATGGATCTGGATCAGTTCAAAGTGGTCAACGATACTTGTGGGCATATGGCCGGCGATGAATTGTTGCGCCAGCTGGTGGCGGTTTTTCTTGAGCGCGCTCGCGATTCTGATGTGGTGGCGCGCCTTGGCGGCGACGAGTTCGGTATGCTGCTCTACGGTTGCCCCCTTGAACCTGCACTTCGTCTCGCCAACGAGGTGCGTGTGGGCGTGCAGGAATTCCGTTTTATCTGGCAGGACAAGATTTTTGAAATCGGGGTCAGTATCGGGTTGGTGGAGGTCAATGCATTCAGCGGCAATCTTGCCGCCGTGATGAGCAATGCCGATGCTGCCTGCTATGCCGCCAAGGATGGGGGGCGCAATCGCGTTCATGTCTATCAGGAAAACGATACCGAACTGGTCCGGCGCCATGGCGAGATGCAATGGATTTCCCGTATCACCAAGGCTTTCGAGGAGGATCGCTTTCGCCTCTATTATCAGAAAATCGCCGCAGTCAAACCGGAACGGCAGGGCATGCAGCACTTCGAGGTGCTGCTGCGCATGATCGATGAAAACGGCAAGCTTGTGCCGCCCAGCGTGTTCATTCCTGCCGCCGAGCGTTATAACCTGATGCCGACTGTGGATCGCTGGGTCATTCGCACCCTGTTCAATGCCTGTGGCGCCGAATGGCGTCGCCTGTGGCGGGAATGCGAGAAACGGGGCGAGATTTTCCCCATCCTGTGTGCGGTGAATCTTTCCGCCACCAGCCTGAACGACGATCTGTTCCCGGCTTTTCTCACAGACCAGATCGAGAAACATGGCATGCCGCCCCAGGCGCTGTGTCTGGAAATCACAGAAACATCAGCCATCGCCAATCTCAACAAGGCTTCGCACTTCATGCGTGAACTTTCCGGACTGGGCTGTCGCTTTGCGCTCGATGATTTTGGCAGCGGCATGTCGTCCTTTGCCTATCTCAAAGATCTTCCGATCCACTATCTGAAGATCGATGGTGCCTTCGTGCTGGATATGCATCAGAATCCGGTCAATCAGGCCATGGTCGAGGCGATTGCCCGCATTGCCGGCGTGATGGGGATAGAAACCGTGGCGGAATTCGTTGAGGACAAAGCATTGATCGAGAAGCTGAAGCTGCTGGGTGTGGATTATGCACAAGGTTATGGCGTCCACGTGCCGGAACCTATGGAAGGTAATTGCTATGGCTCGGCACGTACTTAAGAAACGCTCGAACAAGGCAGGCTTGCCTCCCGGTAGTCTGGTCCATATCGGAGAGAAGAAAACCAGCGTCATGAAAACGCTGATGCTGGATTACGACGAGCAGAACTGCAGCGAATCAACCCTGGCCGATCTCGATCAGTGCATCAGCTTGCGTGGCAAGCCTGGAGTGACCTGGGTCGATGTCGAAGGAATACACGACATTCAGTCGCTGGAAAAGATCGGCCTCTGTTTCGGGCTCCATCCCCTGGTGATGGAGGATATCCTCAATACCGACCAGCGTCCCAAGATCGAGGATTACGGCGACTATCTCTATATCGTGCTGCGCATGCTGACTCACGAAAAAGAGACCGGCGAAATCGGTTCGGAGCAGGTAAGCCTGATCCTGGGTGAAAATTTTGTGCTTTCGGTCCAGGAAGGGGCCAAGGGCGATGTTTTCGATCCGGTACGCAATCGTATCCGCAATGGCAAGGGGCAGATTCGCAAGCTGGGTGCGGATTACCTGGCCTATTCGCTGATCGACGCGGTGGTGGATAATTATTTTATCATCCTGGAAAAAACCGGTGAACGCATCGAGTCGCTGGAAGAAAACCTGATCAGTTTTCCCGGTCCGGAGACGCTGCACCAGATCCATAACCTCAAACGCGAGATGATCTACCTGCGCAAGTCGGTGTGGCCGCTGCGCGAGGTGGTAAGCGGCATGCAGCGCCGCGACTCGATCCTGATTCGCGAGGCAACCGGCTACTATCTGCGCGATGTGTACGACCACACCATCCAGGTGATCGATACCGTCGAGACCTTTCGCGACATGCTTTCCGGCATGCTCGATATCTACCTCTCCAGCATCAGCAACCGCACCAATGCGGTGATGAAGGTGCTGACCGTGATTGCGACCATTTTTATTCCGCTGACCTGGATTGTCGGGATTTACGGCATGAATTTCAAAAACATGCCGGAACTGGCGTGGCGTTATGGCTACCTGGCGACGTGGATTGCCATGATCGTCCTGGCGCTGGGCATGGTGATATATTTCAAGAAGAAAAAATGGTGGTGAAGCAATGACAAAACGGGTTCTGGCGGGCGATGTCGGCGGTACCAAAACCTTGCTGCAACTGGCGGAAGTGGTCAATGGCGGCTTTCATTCCGTTTATGAACGCCGTTTCGAGAGTGCCGCTTACAGCGATTTCGATTCACTTGTTCGCGAATTCATGCGTGATGCAGCTTTGTCCTCCACTGCTGCGCGGCCTGTTGATGCGGCCTGCTTCGGCGTGGCTGGCCCGATTCATGGACAAAGTGCAGCAATCACCAACCTGAACTGGACGATCAATGCAGGGGATGTAGGTGCCGGGTTCGGCATAAGTAATATCAGCCTGATCAATGACTTTGCTGCGGTGGGTTGTGGCATCGAGGTATTGCACGAGGACGATCTGTTTTCCCTGCAGGCGGGTGAGGCCGGACTATACGGTACGCGTGCCGTGCTCGGCGCCGGCACTGGCCTCGGTGAGGGGGTTTTGCTGTGGCAGGGTGGCCACTATCAGGCGCTGCCTTCCGAAGGCGGTCACGTGGATTTTGCGCCTGCTGACGCGCAGCAGGATGGCTTGTTGAGCTACCTGAGACCGATTTTTGGGCATGTTTCCTATGAACGCATTCTTTCCGGTGCCGGGCTGGTAAAGATTTTCGAATACCTGACCGAAACCGGGCTGGCAACGGCGACATCTGCGTTACGTCAGTCCATGCAGGAAATCGATCCTGCGGCGGCAATTTCCGGATATGGGCTCGATGGGCGAGATTCTGCAGCGGCCCAGTCGCTCGACATGTTTGTCTCCATTTATGGAGCGCAGGCTGGCAATCTGGCGCTTACGACGCTGGCGCGTGGTGGAGTTTATGTGGCGGGCGGCATTGCACCCAGGATCATTGCGCGGATCAGGCAGGGCGGTTTCATGCGCGCCTTTAATGACAAAGGGCGTTTTTCCGCCCTGATGCAGAGCATCCCCGTGCATGTGGTCATGAATCCCAAGGTGGGCCTGTTGGGGGCGGCGCTGGTGGCGAGCCGGTCATAGGCTGGCGGCGCATGGCAGGGTAGAATGGGCGCTGGAATGAATTATGGAGAAGCCTCAATGAATGATGATGTGTTTGAACCCAGGAACGAACTTGAGCAGAAGCTGCTGGCGGCGGCAAATGGTGAAGTGGATGTCGATGAACTGATCAGCGGACTGCTCGACGATCAGGTGTTCATGCCGGTGGAAGACGAAGAGTCCGGTATTCAGGGATTCCAGCGTTCTCTTAATGCTCGCCCTCTGGTGGTGCAGGATGAAGAAGGTGTCCATGTGCTGGTGCTGTTCAGCAGTCCGGAGCGGGCCAAGGTGGTAAAGGAAGAGTTTCCGAAATTTGGTGGCGGCCTGCTGGCGGATTTTCGCTGGGTGCTGGAACGCATCGACGCGGGCGCTGGTGTGTCCATCAACCCGGGCTGGGATGTGGGGATCGATCTCACCCCTGAATCTGTAGCCGCCTTATCCCAGCAACTGGCCGAAGAAAAGGCCCGGTTGCACTAAAAACGCCGGGCGGAGTTTTTCCGCCCGGAAAATCACCCCAGTGCTTTCTGTACCACTGCCAGCATTTCCGGTTTGAAGTCGAGTTTCAACGCGGCTTCATGGCCCTTCTCGGACATTTTTTTCCATGTCTTGCGCAGGATATCGAGCAGCTTTTCTTCTTCGTAGCGGCTGCTGTATTTCTGTACAAAAGCTTCCAGATAATGCTCCAGAAAAGTCAGATCCACTACGTCCTCAAGTAACTGGGTTTCCGGGTTGAGCTTGAGTTTTTCCTTGCGCAGCAGGGACTGCAGCTTGCCGATCGTTTCCTCATCATAGCCCAGTTCCCGCATGATCGCGCCAGCGGTTTCGCCATGGTACTTGTACAGATAGGTGCGCCATTGATGGTAACCGGCCCTGTCCATCGGATAGTCCTCGCGCGGCACTTTCCAGCGGCAGATATGCTGGGCGCGCACGGCCAGTTGGACATGCTCGGGCGCATCAGGGGCGAAGCGATTGAGCATGTCGGTCATGCGCTGGGCGTAAAGCAGTTCCTTGGGGTATTCCTTGCCGTCAATCACTTCCTTGTTGGGGTCTTCCGCGTTGGCAGCATCAAATCTGGCAATTGCCAGGTCGAAACGGGGCTTATCAGAAATCATTTATACTATCCTTGATATGTGTCAAGACAATGGGAAAAAGTATATCACCATCGCCTAATGGAGGCACTTTTTCTCTTATCAAGGGGGGCGAGGAGGGCGGGGGAGCCGGCATTCGGGCCGAATGCCGGTAGGTGGGGCTATTTGCTGTCGAGTGCGTTTGCTATGTCGCGTTTATGCTCTTCTTCCTGGATCAGGATGTCTTCCAGTATGCGGCGCAGGCCATATTCCTGAAGTGCCTCGGCCTGGGCGATGCGCTCCTTGTAACGCTTGATGGCATTATCTTCACCCCACAGATCCTGCTTGAGCATTTCCCGTGGACTGGGGGAGATTTCACGTTTTTCCACGTCGACGGTGGGTACGCCGCCGAGAAAGTCGATCTGTTCAGCCAGCATCACCGCATGCTGCATCTCCTCCTGAGAGTGAATGATCAGTTCCTTCTGGATCGAATCGTACTGCGGACCGCTGATGGCCGCGGCATGCTGTACATACTGGACTGCGGCGGAATATTCCCATTCAAGGTCCTTGTTGAGTTCCTCGATCAGTTTTTTTCTGGTGATTTTCATTGCTTTGCTCCTTGCGGGTTATGAAAAACAGCCTTCCATAAAGCAAAAAAGCCGCCGGGAAAAATATCCCTGGCGGCTTTGGCTACGGCAAAACGGATATTACAGTTCGCCGGAGTGTTTCGCCAGGTAATCGGCCACACCTTTGGTGTCGGCTTTCATGCCGGCCTTGCCTTTGTTCCATCCGGCCGGACAAACCTCGCCGTGCTGTTCGGTGAATTGCAGGGCGTCAACCATGCGGATCATCTCGTCGATGTTGCGGCCCAGCGGCAGGTCATTTACCACCTGATGGCGCACGATTCCGCTCTTGTCGATCAGGAAGGAGCCGCGGAAGGCCACGCCGGCGTCGGCTTCGACATCATAGGCTTTGCAGATTTCGTGCTTGATGTCGGCGACCAGTGGGTACTGCACCTGACCAATGCCGCCATTGTTGATGGCAGTGTTCTTCCACGCCAGGTGGCTGAAGTGGGAGTCGATGGATACACCGATCACTTCCACGTTGCGATCCTTGAATTCTTTCAGGCGATGGTCGAAAGCGATCAGCTCGGAAGGGCACACGAAGGTAAAGTCGAGCGGATAGAAGAAAATGACTGCGTATTTGTCCTTGATGTGAGTCTTGAGATTGAAGCCTTCTTCGATGCTGTTGTTGCCCATTACTGCTGCAGCGGTGAAATCGGGTGCGGACTTGCCAACGAGAACTGCCATGATATTTCCTTTCTTGATGTCAATTGAGGAGAAAAGGCTGCTCGTGATTATAGGCGGCAGCCCTGTTTCTGTGCGTGAATATTTAAATTCGAAGCTTCATTATATTTAGACTTAGTCCAAATTGCAAATTTGTACTTTCCGACCCGAGGTCCGGTCATGCTTCCGGATTCGCTATCTGCGGTCAATCTAAGTTAAAATTCACATTCCTGAATGAACGAATGTGTTTGCCTTTGGTTGTTGCTGGCATTGATGTTGCTGGTGATTTCTGGACCATCTTCATCAAAGTATTGAAAGAGAGACCTTCATGACCCTATCCGCCCAGACTGATCTGACCAGCACGCCTCCGGCCCTTCTGACTGATTTATCTCCTTTGGGCATGAATGCCGAAAGTCTGGCTCTGGATTTCCGCCAGTATTTCAGCCATACCCTCGGCCGCGATCAGCATGGCACGCCGCCGCACTGTTTTTATACTGCGCTTGCCCTGACGCTGCGCGACCGCATGGTGGAGCGCTGGAAAGCGACCAATGCCGCCTATGACGCAGGTGACTGCAAACGCACTTATTACTTGTCCCTGGAATTCCTGATGGGGCGCGCCCTGTCCAATGCCGTCCTCAATCTGGGCATTACCGATGAAGCGACGCAGGCGCTCAGTCAACTGGGATTGCTGATGGAGGAAGTGGCCGACGAAGAACATGATGCCGGACTCGGCAATGGCGGTCTGGGCCGCCTTGCCGCCTGTTTTCTGGATAGCTGCGCCACGCTGCAGTTGCCGGTGACAGGCTATGGCCTGCGCTATGAATATGGCATGTTCCGCCAGCATATCGAAGGGGGTTACCAGGTTGAGGAACCCGACCACTGGCTGCGCAACGGCAATCCATGGGAACTGGAAAGGCCCGAGTTCACCCAGCGCATCCATTTTGGCGGATATTGCGATTATTACGAGGATCAGGACGGCATGATGAGGGTGCGCTGGCTCGATACGCATGACGTGCTGGCTGTGCCTTTCGATGTGCCGGTACCGGGCTACCAGAACGGCACCGTGAATACGCTGCGCCTGTGGAAATCCGCAGCCACGGACGAGTTCGATCTGGGTGAGTTCAACGCGGGAAGCTATCCCGAGGCCGTGGCGGCGAAGAATGCTGCTGAGCATATCACCATGGTGCTTTATCCCAACGATTCGAGCGAGAACGGCAAGGAACTGCGCCTGCGCCAGCAATATTTTCTGGCTTCGGCCAGCTTGCAGGATGTGCTGCGCCGCTGGGTGCGCGATCATGGCGAGGACTTCAGCCAGTTCGCCGAGAAAAGCTGCTTCCAGCTCAACGATACCCATCCGACCTGCGCCGTTGCCGAACTGATGCGCCTGCTGATGGACGAATATGGCATGAACTGGGAAGAGGCGTGGAACATCACTTCCCGTACCATGGCTTACACCAATCACACCCTGTTGCCGGAAGCGCTCGAAAAATGGTCTGTTCGTCTGTTCCGTTCGCTATTGCCCCGCCTCCTGGACATCATTTATGAAATCAACCGGCGCTTTTTGATCGAAGTCTCCCGGCGCTGGCCGGGTGATAGCGAGCGCCTGGCGCGTATGTCCATCATCGAGGACGGCCATGAAGCACAGGTGCGCATGGCTTACCTGGCCGTGGTGGGGAGTTTTTCCGTCAATGGCGTGGCGGCGCTGCATTCCGAACTGTTGCAGCAGGATCTGTTCCGTGATTTTTATGAATTGTGGCCCGCCAAGTTCAACAACAAGACCAATGGCGTTACGCAGCGACGCTGGCTGGCATCGAGCAATCCTGAACTGAGCCGGTTGATTACCGACACTATTGGCGATGGCTGGGCGACCGATCTGCAGCAGTTGCGCAAGCTGATCCCGTTTTCCGACGACCCGTCTTTCCGCGCCAGATGGCATGAGGTGAAACTGGCAAACAAGGTGCGCCTTGCGGCACTGGTGCAGGCAGACTGCGGGGTAAGTTTCGATGTCGATGCCATGTTCGACGTGCAGGTCAAACGCATTCACGAATACAAGCGTCAACTGCTCAACATCCTGCACCTGATTCATCTCTATGACCGCATCAAACGCGGCGATACCGCGAACTGGACGCCGCGCTGCGTGCTGATCGGCGGCAAGGCAGCGCCAGGTTATGCGATGGCCAAATCCATTATCACGCTGGCTTGCAACGTGGCCAAGGTGATCAATGCCGATCCGGCATGCGACGGCCTGCTCAGGGCGGCCTATCTGCCGGATTATCGCGTAACTGCGATGGAGATCGTTTCTCCCGGAACCGACCTGTCCGAGCAGATTTCGACCGCCGGAAAAGAAGCGTCGGGGACCGGCAACATGAAGTTCATGATCAATGGCGCACTGACCATAGGCACGCTTGATGGCGCCAATATCGAGATTCGCGAAGAAGCCGGCGCGGACAACTTCTTCCTTTTCGGCCTGACCGCTGCCGAGGTCGAGGCGCGCCGCCGCGATTACAATCCGCTTGCGCTGATCGAGTCCGATCCGGATTTGCAGCGCGTATTGCAGATGCTGTCAGATAACCAATTCAACGCTTCCGAGCCCGGCATTTTTGACGGCATTGTCCGTTCACTCACCGAGCATGGCGATTACTGGATGATCCTGGCGGATTTCAGGAGCTACGTGGAAGCGCAGAGGCGTGCTGCCGAAGCCTATCGCGACCAGGAACGCTGGACGCGCATGAGCATCATCAATAGCGCCACCAGCGGCAAATTCTCCAGTGACCGGACCATTCATGAATACAACTGGGATATCTGGCATCTGACGCCCATCGCGGCGCAATCTGTAGGGTAAGAGCCTGTTTCAGTAGATTTCATACCTCGCGCCAGCGTCATTTGAGGTGCAGTGCTAGGCGCGAGGCAGGCAGTTTGGTCATTCCAAACAAGTACTGAGCAACAACGCAATGCACCTCAAATGACACTGGCCCTCAGGGTTGAGGCCAGAAAGCGCGCCTGCGGCGTCGCGAGGCTTGCCAATGGAATAACCATTGGCTGCGCCCCGCTCCTTGCAGCCATCGCTTTCTGGCCTTAACGCGAGGTATGAAATCTACTGAAATAGGCTCTAAGCATGATCATTCCTTTTCGCACCATGTTTCTGGCGATCCTGTTGTGCTGTCTCGGCGTGCTCGGCTTCGGGCTTTATTTGCAGCATGGCCTTCACCTTGAACCCTGCCCCTTGTGCGTCCTGCAGCGCATGGCGTTTGTTGCTGTCGGTGTGACTTCGATGCTGGCTTTTCTGCATAATCCCGGCGTTGTCGGCAGAATGTTTTATGGCTTCCTGATCATGCTGTTCTCGCTTGCTGGTGCCGTTGTGGCAGGGCGCAATTTGTGGTTGCAGAGCCTGCCGCCTGACAAGGTGCCGGAATGCGGTCCTGGGTTGGACTATATGCTCGAAACGTTTCCGTTGTTCAAGGCGCTGCCCATGATATTCCACGGGTCCGGCGAATGCGCCAAGGTGGAATGGACGATGCTCGGGCTGTCCATCCCCGCCTGGGCGCTGGGCTGGTTTGCGGTGTTTTTCATGGCAGGCCTGGCTGTTCTGTTAGTACGGGACCGGGCGCGTTGATGAGCGAGCCAGCGGAAAAAATCCGTCTTTCCAAGCTCATGTCGCAACTCGGACTGTGCTCGCGCCGCGAGGCCGACAGCTATATCGAACGCGGCCTGGTATTTGTGGATGGCTTCAAGGTGACGGAACTGGGCACCAAGGTGCTGCCGACGCAGACCGTGACGCTGGGGCATGGCGCCAAAACCCAGCAGGCCGCCCGCGTTACGATCCTGTTGCACAAACCGGTGGGCTATGTATCCGCCCAGCCGGAAAAGGGTTACAAGGCCGCAGCCAGCCTGATCACCAGGGACAGCCGCTTCAAGGACGACTCCTCACCCCTGCAGTTCGACCCCTCACAGCTTTTCGGACTGGCTCCTGCCGGGCGGCTTGACATCGACTCCCAGGGGCTGCTGGTACTGACTCAGGACGGGCGTATCGCCAGGCAGCTGATCGGCGAGGATTCCGGAATCGAGAAGGAATATCTGGTCAGGGTGCAGGGCAAGCTCGACGAAAGCGGCCTGAAGCTGCTGAATTACGGCCTCAGCCTGGATGGCAAGCCGCTCAAGCTGGCGCGCGTGAGCTGGCAGAATGAAGACCAGCTGCGCTTCATTCTCAAGGAAGGCAAGAAACGCCAGATTCGCCGCATGTGCGAACTGGTAGGGCTCAAGGTCGTGGGCCTCAAGCGCGTCCGCATCGGCAAGGTCAAGCTGGGCGATCTGCCGCCGGGGCAGTGGCGCTATCTGAAGGAGGGGGAGGCGTTTTGAAGGTGTTTGGCCTCGCTGGCTGGTCGGGCAGCGGTAAAACCACCCTGCTGGAGAAGCTGCTGCCGATTCTCGTTACTCGTGGCCTCCGCGTTTCCACCATCAAGCAGACCCATCACGATGTGGACCTCGACCAGCCCGGCAAGGATTCATACCGCCACCGCGCCGCCGGTGCGAGCGAGGTGCTGCTGACTTCGTCCGCGCGCTGGGCGCTGCTGCACGAGCTGCGCGGCGAGGCCGAGCCTGCCCTGTCGGACCATCTGGCGCGGCTTTCCCCCTGTGATCTGGTACTGGTGGAAGGCTTCAAGCAGGAAGCGATTCCCAAGCTGGAAATTCACCGTTACGCCAACGGCAAGCCATTGCTGTATCCGCAAGACCCCCATATCATTGCCGTTGCCAGCGACGTGGCGCTTGAAGCGCCCCTGCCGTCATTCGGACTCAACGATCCGGCGGGGATTGCCGGCTTTATTCTGCTTCATACAGGTCTGAATTCATGAACGAACCCAAGAAAATGCTGAGTGCGGACGAGGCGCTCGAACTGTTGCTGAGCCATGCCCGCCCCATTGACGAGGTCGAGCGCATTCACACCACCCACGCGCTGGGCCGGGTGCTGGCGGAGCCGCTGGTGTCTTCCGTCACCGTGCCGCCGCTGGACAACAGCGCCATGGACGGTTATGCCGTGGCCTGCGCCAGCCAGAACCCCGGTGGTGAAACCCGTCTGCGGGTCTCCCAGCGCATTCCCGCCGGCAGCGTAGGGCATGCGCTGGAAGCGGGCACGGCGGCGCGCATCTTCACCGGCGCGCCGGTTCCGCCGGGTGCGGATGCCGTGGTGATGCAGGAGGACTGCAGGGTTGACGGGGAAGAAGTGATCATCGGCGCCATGCCCAAATCCGGAGCCAATATCCGCCGCGCCGGCGAAGATATTGCCGCCGGCAGCGAAGTTTTGCCAGCCGGCGTCAGGATACGCCCGCAGGAAATGGGCCTGATCGCCTCGATCGGGCTGGCCGATGTGCCGGTCCGCCGCAAGCTGCGTGTGGCGCTGTTCTTTACCGGCGACGAGATCGTCATGCCGGGCGAACCGCTGGAAGCGGGCGAAATCTACAATTCCAACCGCTACACCCTGCTCGGCCTGCTCGAAGGCATGGGCTGCCGCGTGGCGGACTATGGCATCGTGCCGGACAGCCTGGAGGCGACCGTCAATGTGCTCAAACAGGCCTGGCACGAGGCCGACCTGATCGTGACCAGCGGCGGTGTCTCGGTGGGGGAGGAAGATCACGTCAAGGCGGCGGTGGAAAGTCTCGGCAGCCTCGATATGTGGAAGGTGGCGATGAAGCCGGGCAAACCCATCGCCCACGGCACCGTGCAGGGCACGCCCTTCATCGGCCTGCCGGGCAACCCGGTGTCGGCCTTTGCCACCTTCTGCCTGTTCGTGCGTCCCTACATCCTGCGCTGCCAGGGTGTGGAAAAGACCGCGCCGCGCAGTTACGCATTGCCTGCCGCATTCGAGTGGAAAAAGTCCGGCCCGAGACGCGAATTTGTGCGCGCCCGGCTGGAGTCGCAGGCGGACGGCGGTATCGGCATCGCCATTTACCCCAACCAGGGTTCCGGCGTGCTGACTTCGGCGGTGTGGGGCGAAGGCCTGGCGGAAATCCACGAGAGCACCACTGTGGCGCGCGGCGACCTCGTCAAGTTCACCCCTTTTAGCGAATTGCTGGGTTAATCATGATCACATTGCTCTACTTTGCCCGCCTGCGCGAAGCGCTGGGCGTATCAACAGAACAGATCGACCTGCCGCCGGAAGTGCGCGATATTGCGGGCCTGACCGCCTTGCTGCGCGCCCGCGGTGGGGCCTGGGAAAACGAACTGGCAGAGGGGCGTGCCTATCGCATCGCCGTGAACCAGGACATGGCCGACGGCGCCACCGCGATCAAAACCGGCGACGAGATCGCCATCTTCCCGCCAGTGACGGGAGGCTGAGCGAAATGGCCATCCGGGTACAACAGGAAGACTTCGACCTCGGCGCGGAACTGCTCGCGCTGCGTCAGGACAATCCAAAGATTGGCGCCATTGCCAGTTTTCTCGGGCTGGTGCGCGACATCAACGAGGGCGACGCAGTGGCCGGCATGAGCCTGGAACACTATCCCGGCATGACCGAAAAAGCCCTGGAGCGCATCGTCGAGCAGGCGAAAGCGCGCTGGGATATTTTTGATGCCCTGGTCATTCACCGCGTCGGCGACCTCCAGCCCACCGACCAGATCGTGCTGGTGGCCGTGACCAGCGCCCACCGCGGCGAAGCCTTCGCCGCCTGCGAGTTCATCATGGATTACCTCAAGACCGAGGCGCCGTTCTGGAAGCGCGAACAGACTTCGTCCGGCGCACGCTGGGTGGATGCGCGTGAAAGCGATGAAAATGCGGCGAAACGTTGGGAGAAATAAGAGCCAAAGTGGTGACTATCATGCATTGGCTACATCGCGCTTCAATTCGAAAATTCCCCTCCCGATCGCAAATGATCGAAATTGTTCCACGGACTATTACAGGAATGACCATTCATATCAGGATAGGTAAAAAAATATGTACATGGTTCTAAACACATTATTCTCACTCCTGTGAGCAAGTGTTCATGTAAAGCCAGATGGGTTTAGCGCTGATGAATATGCCTGGCTCTAAAATTGGATTCAAACATAAGTTGCTTTGAAAACAAAAAATATAGGGGAAACCCTGATGGCGTAATGCAGTTTTTCTGAGTTAAAGTAGTTCACGTCATTGTCATGCCCAATGATTTTAGGCGATTTATGAATCAGCCATCATTGGTTTTAACATTGCCGGGGCGAGGCATTGAACGTCAGCCATGGCGCGTGGTTTGCATTTCTATATTTAAGGAGTGCGCACATGTTTACTACATTCATTAATTCAAATTCGTTTGTGGCCTGAAGGCCGATGGGCCTGTGGATGAAGCGCTCTTTCAGTCTGCGAAGCCGCCTGCTGCTGCTGGTTTTGCTCGCCGCCTTCCCGGCATTCGGGCTGCTTGCCTATTCTGCCATGGAGCAGCGTGCCACAGAGCGTGAAGTCGCCCGCCATATGACCCGTGAACTGGCTTCCCGGCTTGTAGCAGAGGAAACCCGCCTCATCAGCAATACTCACCAGATGCTGGCTTTGCTCTCGAATATTCCCTACGTTTTCGATCCTGTGCTGTTGCCGCGTTGTCGTGAATCGCTTCCGCGTATCCGCCAGAAAAACCCGCTTTACGCCAATATCGGTATGGTTGATGCCGACGGTAATCTCCTGTGTAGCGCCTTGCCCTTCGACCGGCAGATCAATCTTGCCGACAGAGTCTGGTTCCAGCGTGCCGTCTCTACCCGGGAATTCTCTGTCGGCAATCCCTACGTTGGCCGACTGACCAAGATATGGAATATTGGCATGGGGTATCCGGTATACGGAAATGATGGTCTATTGCTGAGGGTTCTGTTTGCCACTTTTGATCTCAACTGGCTGCAGGAAATGGCAATACAACTGCCGCTGCCGCCGGGGAGTGTGGTGGAGGTAATAGATGCCAATGGATCCCTCTTGGCCCGAATTCCCGACCTGGGACATCAATGGGCAGGCAGGCCTGCACCGGAAGCCGGCAAGCTGAAGACCCTGCCTGACCATAACTGCAGCGGCTTTGAGGAATTACGTGGTCAAGACGGGGTGGTGCGCCTGACTTCGATTGAACCCATGCACCGTATCGGAAACGAGTGCATTTATGTCCGCGTCGGGGTGCCGCTGGATGTGATTTACGGACCGATCAAAAAGCGCTTCCAGCGGGATATGTACTGGTTGCTGGGCTTGACGGCGCTGCTGCTTCTGGTTGCCTGGTTCGGCGGAAACTGGCTCATTCTGAGCCGCATGCGCGCCCTGACTGATGCGGCACAGCGCCTGGGTGATGGCGATCTTTCCGTCCGCACCGGCTTGCCGTCATCGGACGATGAAATCGGCCTTCTGGCCCAGACTTTCGACCAGACCGCAAGGCGCTTGAAGGATCGCGAGGCACGCCTGCTGGAGGCAGATAGTGCGCTGTCGCACGCCAATCGGGCCCTGACCGTGGTGAGTGCCGGAAATCGCGCCATGCTGCGGGCCAGTGAGGAACAGGAACTGCTCGATACCATGTGCAGCATGATCGTGGACAAGGGCGGTTACCGGATGGCATGGGTGGGATACCGGGAAGATGACGCAGCCAGGCACATACGCCCGGTAGCGCACAGTGGCGCAGGGTTCGATGTCGAGCGCCTTGATCCGCGTAATCTGACCTGGGATGCCGCGGCATCCGGCAGCGCGCCCAGTGGTGCGGCACTGCGCAGAAACCAGCCGGAGCTGTTCAGGGCTACAGGTGGCCAGGCCCCATTGTCCTGTATGGTTGCATCCGGGTGTACGGCGGCGCTGGCGCTTCCCTTGCGGAATGGAGAAGAGAGTTTTGGCGTGCTGAACATCTATGCGCTTGAAACCGACGCCTTCGACAGCGGAGAAATCGAATTGCTGAAGGAGGCGGCGGATGATCTGGCCTATGGCATCTGCAGCCTGCGCGATCAGGCCCGCAGCCTGGAAGCTGACGAAATCGAAGATCTCTACAACAAGGCGCCGTGCGGTTATCACTCTCTGGATGCGGATGGCCGTTATATCCGCATCAATGATACCGAACTGGCCTGGATGGGTTATGCGCGGGAAGATGTGGTGGACCGCCTGCATTTTTATGATGTCCTTACGCCAGCCAGCAAGACCGTATTCGAGGAAAGCTTTCCTCTCTTCAAGGAACAGGGCTGGATACGCGACATAGAATTCGAGATGCTGCGCCGGGATGGCACGATTCTTCCCGTGCTGCTGAATGCCACGGCGATCCGCGATACAGATGGCCGTTTTGTTTCGAGCCGCTCGACCATGAACGACATCACCGACCGCAAGCATGCCGAAAAAGCCATGCTGAAAGCCAAGGAAGCCGCTGAGGAAGCCACGCGGATGAAGAGCGAATTTCTCGCCAACATGTCGCACGAATTGCGCACGCCGCTGAACGCCATTATCGGTTTTTCGGAAGTGCTCGGCGATGGCTTGCTGGGGGACATGACGCCAGAACAGAGGGAGTATATCGGCGATATTTTCAGCAGCGGGCAGCACCTGCTTTCTCTGATTAACGACATCCTTGATCTGTCCAAGATCGAGGCTGGAAAAATGGTGCTCGACCTTGAGGCGCTGGATATCGGCGCCACACTCGCCAACAGCCTTTCCATCGTCAAGGAAAAAGCGGCTGCCCACCAGATCGGGCTGCAGCTCGATGTGCCGGAATCACTGGGCACGGTGATGGTGGACGCGCGCAAGACCAAGCAGATTGTCTACAACCTGCTGTCCAATGGCGTGAAATTCACCCCGGAGGGAGGCAAGGTCACGCTGCGGGCACGCAAAACACTTCGCTCGGTTATCGAGAGCTGGATTGCGCCGGAGCAAACCGGCCTGAGGATGCCGTTGCCTGCCAGCGACTTCACGGAATTTCTGGAAATCACAGTGGAGGATACGGGCATCGGCATTCGGGCGGAAGATGCCCCGCGCCTGTTTCATGCCTTTTCCCAGCTCGACTCCTCTCTGTCGCGCGAATCGGAAGGCACTGGCCTGGGGCTGGTGCTGGTGCTCAAGCTGATCCAGTTGCATGGTGGCACGCTTGCTTTGTCAAGCATACCGGGGCAGGGCAGCCGTTTCATTGTCTGGCTGCCCTGGCGCGAAGGCGATGCGCTTCCCGAAGAGGGACAGGCCCGGCCCGCTGCAGCAGTCGCTACCGCTTCCCGCTTCCTGGCGCTGGTGATCGAAGACAATCCCCGCGCCGCCGAGTTGATCCGTCTGCAGCTTGAACCAGAAGGGTTCGAGATCGTACTTGCCACCCGGGGCGGCGAGGTGTTTGAACGGTTGGCAGAGCGGATGCCGGCGGTCATCATTCTCGATATCCTGCTGCCTGACATGGATGGCTGGGAGCTGCTGGAACAGATCAAGCAATCGGGTGCGCCTGCAGCGCATGTTCCCGTGGTCATCGTGTCCATCGTGGCCGATGCGCAGAAGGGGTTTTCGCTCGGTGCCAGCGCCGTACTTCAGAAGCCGGTAGGCCGTGATGACCTGCTTCAGGCCCTGGAAGGTCTGGGGCTGGTGCGTCAGTCTCGTTCCCTCAGGGTGCTGGTGATCGATGACGACCCGAAGGCGGTGGAGCTACTATCGGCCTACCTGGCCGAGCCAGGCCATACGGTTCTGCGCGCCTATGGCGGCAGGGAGGGCATTGCCATGGCACGGCGCGAACGGCCGGATCTGCTGGTGCTGGATCTGATGATGCCCGAAGTGAACGGATTTGATGTGGTCGACGCGCTGAGAAATGATCCCGAAACCGCGCTCATCCCCATCGTGGTGGTGACCGCCAAATCACTGACCACAGAGGATCGCGCCTTGCTCAATGCGAATGTTGCCGCCATTCTCGAGAAGGGCAGTTTCAATCATGGCCGTTTTGCCAGCGAGGTGAGGCGTGCCATGATGAAGAACAGGAGTGTTTCGCCATGATGCCTCCCCAAGTGCTGGTAGTGGAGGATGCTGCTGCCAATATGAAACTGGCTGTCCTGTTACTCGGCAAGGCAGGTTATAGCGTCCTGCAGGCGGATAACGCCATGGATGGCATAGCCCTTGCTCGCGAACATCAGCCTGACCTGATCCTGATGGATATCCAGCTGCCCGGCATGGACGGTCTGACAGCGACACGTCTGCTGAAAGAAAATGAGGCAACGCGCCATATCAAGGTCATTGCCCTGACCGCCTTCGCCATGAAGGGCGACGAGGAGAAGATGATTGCTGCCGGTTGTGACGGCTATATTGCCAAGCCGATCCAGTACAGAAACTTCCTTGCCCAGGTGGAAAAGATATTAGGTCGGCTGGGAGGCGGAAAGGAAACTCCGTAATGAATAAAAAAATACTCATCACCGACGACGATGCGCGCAACCGCAAGCTGGTGGAAACGCTGCTGCATGCCAACGGCTACGACGTGCGCAGCGTCGCGTCGGGACAGGCCGCACTGGAGGCGATTGCCGCCGACCCTCCGGATCTGATCCTGCTCGATCTGATGATGCCGGGCATGGATGGTTTCGAGGTGGTAAGGCGTCTGAAAGTCGATCCTGAAACTGGAAAAATTCCGGTCATCATGGTGACGGCGCTCGACGATGAGGGTTCCCGCGTGCGGCTGGCCGCAGCCGGTGTGTATGAGGTGATTGTCAAGCCGATCGACCGCTGGGCCTTGCAGGCCTGCATCGGCAGGGCGCTGGGGGAAGCGCATGGCTGAGACTGAATCCACAGTCGCACCTGAAATGGCACAGGCCGAACTGGAACGCATGAACCGGCTGTTCGCCATGCTGAGCCACATCAACCGCAGCATTGTCCGGATCGAGGAAACCCAGGCGCTTTACGATGCAGCTTGCCGCATTGCCGTCGAAAACGGAGGGTTCGATCTGGCCTGGGTGGTGCTGATCGAGCCCGGCAGTGGCCGGGCGGTACCCATGGCGGTTGCCGGGGCGGCAACGCTAGAGGCCCTTGAAAGCCTTGCGGACGAACAGCCCGGTTTTGCGTCGACAGACCTTGCCCTGCGCGACGAACGCCCCTTCGTCTTCAACGAGATCGCCGATGATCTTCGCCTGGCTTCCTGCCGCAGCGTGTCGGAACGCTGGGGAATTCATTCCGGAGGCGCCTTTCCGCTTCGGCTCGACGGCGCCATTATCGGCACATTCAGCGTGATGTCGGCACTGCCTGGTTTTTTTCGCGAGACGGAGATCCACCTGCTCGAGGAAGTGGCGGACGATCTTTCCTTTGCACTCGAGGTCATCCGTCGTGAGGAGAAACGCATCGCCACGGAAACACGCATGCGTTACCTGGCTTTTTATGATGCCCAGACAGGCATGCCCGGGCGAATTCTGTTCGAGGAACGCCTTGCCGAGATCTGCCGGGAGACCGCAGGGAAAACGTTGGCCGTGCTGGTCGTCAACCTGCGGAGCTATCACGGTATTCTGCAGCTTCTCGGCCATGGTGTGGGACAGGAAATCATCCGTAGTGCGGCTGCACGGCTGGAATCCATTCTGCCCGCCATGCCGGTTGCCCGCGTTACGGAATCCAAGTTCGCAGTCGTGTGGCAGGATCCGGCTGGCCTGGATATGGTGGAGGAATTTGCCTGGAAGATGGCCAATGCGTTGGCAGATGGCGTCCATGCGGATGGCCAGGAAGTGTTTCTCGACCCATTTGTCGGTATTTCTGTTTTTCCCCGTGATGGCACCGCGTCGGAGCTGCTTAGGTACGCCATGCAGGCTGCGGCTGCCGATCATGATTCCAGTAGCCTGTGCCGTTTTTTTCAGTCTGACATGGATGGCAGTTCGCGGCTTCGTTTCAGCCTCGATGCCGCCCTGCGTCGCGCGCTGGAACATGGCGAGTTCATGCTGCACTACCAGCCCCAGGTAGATCTCTCCAGCGGCCGGGTCATCGGTGCTGAAGCACTGCTGCGCTGGCAGCGTCCCGGTCATGGGCTGGTGTCGCCGCTGGACTTTATTCCGCTGCTGGAAGAAAACGGGCTGATTGTCGAGGTCGGCGAATGGGTGATGCTCGAGGCGTGCCGGCGCAGCAAGCAGTGGCAGGACGATGGGCTGCAACCCATAAGAATCGCGGTCAATCTTTCGGCACGGCAGTTCTGCAATAACGAAATCGAAGCCATGGTGCGGCGCGTGCTGGATGTGACCGGGCTCGATCCCCGCTTGCTGGAGCTGGAGGTTACCGAGAGCATCGTCTTGCACGATAGCGACGCTATCATCAACACCCTGCGCACCCTTGCTGCGGAAGGAATAAGTTTTGCGCTGGATGATTTCGGCACGGGTTACTCGTCCCTCAGTTACCTGCGGCGCCTGCCAGTCAGGCGTATCAAGGTGGATCGCTCCTTCGTCACCCACATTACCTCCAGCCCGGGTGATGCGGCGATCGTCCGTGCGGTGGTCGGCATGGCTCACAGCCTGGGCTTGTCGGTGATCGCTGAAGGGGTCGAGACCGAGGGTCAGCTGGGATTCCTGCGCGGCATCGGCTGCGAGGAAATCCAGGGCTATTATTTCAGCCGTCCCTTGCCAGAAAATGAATTCAAAGCGCTGCTGCGCGACGGGCGCTGCATTCCCTCCGGGAAGGACGGCCATCCCGAACGGGTTCTGCTGCTGCTTGATGACGAGCCCCATATTCTTTCTGCATTGAACCGTTTGTTGCGCCGCGAGGGTTATCGCATCATCAGCACCACCAGTGCCCGTGAAGCCTTTGATCTGCTGGCCGCCCACCAGCCGGGCGTGGTGCTGTGCGACCAGCGCATGCCGGAAATGACCGGCACGGAATTCCTGCGCCGGGTCAGGGAAATTTACCCGGATACCATGCGCATCGTGTTGTCCGGTTACACCGAACTCAATTCTGTCATCGATGCCGTCAACAAAGGGGCTGTGTACAAGTTCCTGACCAAGCCGTGGGACGACCAGGAACTCAGCGAAAATATCCGGGATGCGTTTCGCATTTACGAACTGAGCCACGAAAACCGCGATCTGGAGCGCCGCTTGCTGGCCTGTGAGGCAGCGGCGGGGAGCCTGCACCAGAGCGGGATTCAGTCCGGTTAATTCGGTCAGCGGGTAAACGCATTCTGTCCGGTCGGGTGGCAAGGACAGGTTGTGGCGGTCGGAGGTTTCCCAAATCATGATATTCCGGTATGTTCCGGAGTGTGCCCGCAGAGAAATTCTGAGATGAGTATTCCATTTCCCGTTGATATTGGCGTCCTGCTGGAGAACTGGCTCGCTCAGCCCAGATCGCCTGCCTTCTGGTGGCAGCTCGGCGTGCTGGCACTGGCCGCAGTCGGCGCTCTGCTGGTACACCGCACCTTGAGCCAGAGTCTGGGGCAGCGTTCGGAAGGGAGTGAGGAAAATGCCATCCGGCGGCTGACCCTGAGCAGCATCCAGCGCCTGCTGTTTCCGATCAGCATGCTGTTCGGCGTGCTGGCGGGGAGGGCCCTGCTGGAAAGCATGGATTATCCGGTCAAGCTGCTCAACCTGGCTGTGCCGCTGCTTACTTCACTGGCCACCATCCGCATTGCGGTCTACCTGCTGCGCAAGACTTTCCGCCACGGTCCTGCGGTGAAGGCGTGGGAAGGACTGATCTCGACCTCGGCCTGGATTGTCGTGGCGCTGCATCTGCTGGGCTGGCTGCCTGCTGTTCTGCAGGCGCTGGATGCGCTTGCCTTGCATGTGGGCACTGTCCGTGTCTCCCTGCTCGGGGTCATCAAGCTGGTTCTGGCCGTGGCCCTGACCTGGGTGCTGGCCTTGTGGCTGGCCCGCCTGATCGAAAACCGCCTGAATCGTGCAGAATACGTGAACGCGGGCATGCAGGTGGCGCTGGTCAAGCTGAGCAAGTTTGGCTTGCTAACCCTGGCTTCGTTGCTGGCGCTCCAGGCAGCAGGCATCGACCTGACCGCTTTGGCGGTGTTTGGCGGTGCGCTGGGCGTAGGCTTGGGCTTCGGCCTGCAGCGCATCGCCAGCAACTTCATCAGCGGCTTCATCGTCCTGTTCGATCGCTCCATCCGGCCCGGTGACGTCATCACCATTGGTGAGAAATTCGGCTGGGTGCAGGAATTGCGCGCCCGCTATATCGTGGTGCGTGATCGTGACGGTGTGGAACGGCTCATCCCAAACGAGCAGCTGATTACCAACGAGGTGATCAACTGGAGCTACACCGATCGCAGCGTACGCGTCAAAATTCCCGTTTCCATCAGCTACGACGATGATCCGGAGCAGGCCATGGACTTGCTGGTAAAAGCAGCGCAGGGCATTCCCCGTGTTCTGCAAGATCCTCTTCCTGCATCCCGATTACTGGCGTTTGGCGACAACGGGATTGAACTGGAATTGCGAGTCTGGATCAATGATCCGGAGCAGGGGATGGCGAACGTGCGCTCCGATGTGAACCTGCGCATCTGGCGTCTGTTCAAGGCGGCAGGCATCGTCATTCCGTTCCCGCAACGTGATCTGCACCTGATCGGCCCTGTGCCAAATGCGCTGAAGGAAGGCGAGGTTTCAGCCTAGGAGGCTGTCGGACTTGAAGAATCGAAGCGAAAATTTGGCTGGGCGAGGACAGATTTTGACGGTTTTGCAGGGCAATAGTCGTTCTATTGCCCAAAAAAGCGGCGAAATATGGACCGGTCAGACGAATTTGCAGCCGATTTCCTTTAAGTCCGACAGCCTCCTAGAGGTTTACCCCAGCTTGTCATCCGCAAGGTGATAGTGAGGGTCCTCTCCCACATTGATTTCCACCATATCCTTGGCTTTCTCCAGCACTTCCAGGCAATCCGGGCTGAGGTGGCGCAGGTGCAGGCGTTTGCCAGCCTGCTGGTAGCGTGTGGCGAGGCTGTCGATGGCCTCAACGGCGGAATGGTCCATGACGCGGGCGCGGCGGAATTCCACGACCACTTCATCCGGGTCATCCTTGGGTGTAAACAGGCTCTGGAATTCCGCAGTTGAGGCGAAGAACAGGGTGCCCTCCAGCTCATAGATTTTCCAGCCCTTGTTATCGGGATAGGTCGTCACCTTGATGTGCTTGGCGTGTTGCCAGGCAAACACCAGGGCGGAGATGATCACGCCGGTCACCACGGCGATAGCCAGGTCGGTGAGCACCGTAATCACAGTGACCGCGACCACAACCATGGCGTCGCTGCGCGGCACCTTGCGCATGGTGGCGAGGCTGCCCCATGCAAAGGTCTTTTGCGAGACCACGAACATCAGGCCGATCAGCGCAGCAAGCGGGATCATCGCTATCCACTGCGAAGCAAACAGGATGAATGACAGCAGGAACAGTGCGGCGGCAATGCCGGAGAGGCGCTGGGTGGCGCCGTTGTTCACGTTGATCATGCTCTGCCCGATCATGGCACAGCCGCCCATGCCGCCGAAAAAGCCAGTCACCACGTTGGCGGAACCCTGCGCCACGCACTCCCGGTTGGGCATGCCGCGCGTGTCGGTCATTTCGTCGATCAGGTTCAATGTCAGCAGGGATTCGATCAGGCCGATGGCGGCGAGAATCAGGCTGTAAGGGAAGATGATTTTCAGCGTTTCCCAGTTCAGCGGCACTTGCGGCAAGTGGAATTGCGGCAGGCCGCCTGCGATGGAAGCCATGTCGCCCACGGTCTTGGTGTCGATGCCGAAGAAAATCACCAGGAATGAAACCGTGGCAATCCCGGCCAGGGCGGAGGGAATGGCCCTGGTCAGGCGTGGCAACAGGTAAATGATGGCCATGGTCAGTGCGATCAGGCCCAGCATGGCGTAAAGCTTCATGCCCGTCATCCAGACAGGCGTACCGTCCGGCCCCGGCAGCTTGAAGTGTCCCATTTGAGCCAGAAAAATCACGATGGCCAGGCCGTTGACGAAGCCCAGCATCACCGGGAACGGCACCATGCGGATGAACTTGCCCAGCTTCAGCAGCCCGAATGTGATTTGCAGCAGGCCCATCAGCACTACGGTGGCGAACAGGTATTCCACGCCATGCTGCACCACCAGCGCCACCATGACCACTGCCAATGCGCCGGTGGCTCCGGAAATCATGCCCGGTCGGCCGCCGAATGCAGCGGTGATGAGGCCCATGATGAATGCGGCGTAGAGGCCGGTGAGCGGATGGACCTGTGCCACGAAGGCAAAGGCGATAGCTTCCGGCACCAGCGCCAAGGCTACGGTCAGGCCGCTCAGGGTACAGAGTTTGAGGCGGGAAAAGGAGTAATTCGAACAGCTGTCTGGGGTCATGCGACATCCAATGGAAATATTCACTTGCAAGAGGCAAGAATGGTTAGGCAGGCTTTCGGGGTTCGTACCAGGAGCGTCGAGGCAGGATAGAAACGAGCTATATCAGGAACCGGCGGTTTGTATAGTTTGTTGATTTTGGTCATATTTTATCACAGCATCACTTTTTGATGAATTACAGGCCAGATTCGTGTGTGCATTCTTGTGTTGACTATATTCGTTACGACGAATATAGTTTCGCTCCATGAATGAACAATCTCTTTTCGAATCTCTCTCGGACGAAACCCGCCGCCGCATCCTGGTGCTGATCCTGAAGCATGAGGAATTGTGCGTGTGCGAGCTGTTTCAGGCCCTGGATGTGCCCCAGCCCAAAGTGTCGCGCCACCTGGCCGTGTTGCGCGAGGCTGGAGTGCTGGCACAGCGGCGTGAAGGTACATGGGTTTTTTACCGGCTCGATCCGCAACTTCCTGCATGGGCATATCGCATGCTGGGCCTGATGGCGGAAGGGGTGGAAAACGGTATCCCGTATCGTGAAGATGCCGAGCGCCTGGCAATTGCGGCAAACCGCCCGGTGCGTTGCGCCGCCTGATTTTTTTGCCTATTCATATCTGTAAATTCGAATATACGTCATGGCGAATAATAATCAGGGTAAGCGGAACGAAGCCTGTGTTTGGGGACTGAAGTGAGTGCGCAATGTGAAATCACCGCCAAGGCCGCCGCTGGTGCGGAAATGGGTTTTTTCGAGCGCTGGCTGACGCTGTGGGTGTTTCTCTGCATCGTGGTGGGCATCGTGCTTGGCCAGTTTTTCCCCGCGCCATTTCATTTTCTCGGTGGCCTGGAATTCGCACAAGTGAACCTGCCGGTGGGTTTTCTGATCTGGGTGATGATCATCCCCATGCTGCTCAAAATCGACTTTGGCGCCCTGCACCAGGTGCGCGCCCATGCACGCGGGATCGGCGTAACGCTGTTCGTCAACTGGGCGGTCAAGCCGTTTTCCATGGCGCTGCTGGGGTGGATTTTTATCCGCCACCTGTTTGCGCCGTATCTGCCAACGGAACAGCTCGACAGCTACGTGGCCGGCCTGATCCTGCTGGCTGCCGCGCCATGCACCGCGATGGTGTTCGTGTGGAGCCACCTCACCCGTGGTGAGCCGTTGTTTACCTTGTCCCAGGTGGCTTTGAACGATGTCATCATGATCTTTGCCTTCGCGCCGCTGGTGGCTTTGTTGCTGGGCCTATCCGAAATCAGCGTGCCATGGGACACGCTGTTCCTGTCGGTGCTGCTGTATATCGTCATCCCGGTCATCATCGCGCAGTGGTGGCGGCGCAGCCTGCTGCAACAGGGGAAGGAAGTCTTCGAGCGCACGCTTAAAAACCTGCATCCCTTCGGTCTTTCAGCGCTGCTCGCCACGCTGGTGCTGCTGTTCGCCTTCCAGGGCGAGGCGATCATCAAACAGCCTCTGGTGATTGCGATGCTGGCGGTGCCGATTCTGATTCAGGTGTTCTTCAACTCGGGCCTGGCCTACCTGCTTAACCGCAAGCTGGGCGTGGCCCACTGCGTGGCCGGGCCGTCGGCGCTGATCGGCGCCAGCAATTTCTTCGAGCTGGCGGTGGCGGCTGCCATCAGCCTGTTCGGTTTCGAGTCGGGTGCGGCGCTGGCCACGGTGGTCGGTGTGCTGATCGAAGTGCCGGTGATGCTGGCAGTGGTGCATATCGTGAATCGTTCGAAACCATGGTACGAGAAAGGAATATCTGCATGATACTTGAGTCGGTCTTGACCTGCCCCCACTGCGGCCATGTGGAAACGGAAACCATGCCCACCGATGCCTGCCAGTGGTTCTATGAATGCAAGGGTTGCGGCGCGCTGCTGAAGCCGAAAGCTGGCGACTGCTGCGTATTCTGCTCCTATGGCAGCGTGCCTTGTCCGCCGGTACAGGAAGCGGGCAAGGGCGGCGACTGTTGCGGGGGAGACAAGCATGTTTGATGCCCTTGCCACCTGGCTGATTTACGACCTTGCCGGGCTGCAAGGTACGCCGTTCGGCGATGCGGCGCATTTTTTCGTCATGGATGTGACCAAGATCCTGGTGCTGCTGACAGGGGTGATCTATGTCATGGGCCTACTGCGCGCCTTGCTCAAGCCGGAAAAAGTACGCGAGTTCATCCGCAACCGCGGCAGCCTGCAAAGCCGTTTCATGGCAGTGGGGCTGGGGGCGGTCACGCCGTTCTGTTCCTGCTCGTCGATTCCGCTCTTCATCGGTTTCGTCGAGGCAGGCATTCCGCTTGGCGTGACGCTTTCCTTCCTCATCGCCAGCCCGATGATCAACGAGGTGGCGGTGGTGGTGCTGGCCTCCGTCATCGGCTGGAAGTTTACCGTGCTCTATGTGCTGACCGGGTTGACCGTGGCCCTCGTCGGCGGCTTTGTGCTGGAGCGCTTCCGGCCGGAACGCTGGGTCGAGGATTATGTGTGGAAAATCCACATGGGCCAGGTAACGCAGGTAGCAGAGGACAAGTCCCTGCGTGCCCGCCATGAATATGCAATGGGGCAGGTCAGGGAAATCGTCGGCCGCATCTGGAAGTTTGTACTGGTTGGCGTGGGCGTGGGTTCCTTTCTTCACGGCTATGTGCCGGCCGAACTGGTGGCCGGCGTGGCTGGAGGCGGTAGCCTGCTCTCGGTTGTGGGCGCGGTGCTGATCGGTGTGCCGCTCTATTCCGATGCGGTCGGCATCATCCCCATTGCCGAAGTGCTGCTGCACAAGGGTGTGCCAATCGGCACGGTACTGGCTTTCATGATGGCGGTCGCCGCGCTCTCGCTGCCGGAAATGATCATCCTGAAAAAAGTCATCAAAGTACCGTTGCTGGCGCTGTTTGCCGGTTATCTGAGCATCGCTTTCGTGATCGTCGGTCTGTTGTTCAACCAATTGAGAGGTGTTTTATGAGTTCGGAATTGCATCCATCCATCGTGGCGCTGGTGTCGCTGGCGGCCAATATCGCTACCAACCATCCCAAACAGGGTTTGTGCCAGGTGGATAAACTGAAGCAGTACGGCGTGGCACAGGAGCAGATCGACGCCGTGGTCGAGATCGCGCGCCACATCCGCGATGAGGCGGCGCAGTCGCTGGACGCCAGCTTCGACGAGGCATGCCGCAGGGAAGCCGCCAACGCCAGCCTGTCCGCCATCGGCATCGCGCAATCTGCCTGCTGCACGCCGACTTCAAGCGGGAAGTCATGCTGCTGAAGCCATCCCGGACGCTGGAAATCGAATGGCGCCATCTGGTGCAGGCGGGCAATACCTGCGAACGTTGCGACAATACGGGTGAAACCCTGCACCGGGTTTTGCAGGACCTGTCTGCTGAACTGGGCCGGCAGGGCGTGACAGTGACATTCCTTGAGACGCCGCTGGGGCCGGAAGCGCTGGCGCAATCCAACCTCATCCTGTTCAACGGCAAGTCCATGGAGGACTGCCTGGGTGCAGAGGTGAGGGAAACCCATTGCCAGTCGTGTTGCGAGCTGGTGGGAGAACAGGTCAACTGCCGTGCCGTGGAAATCAACGGCACGGTTTACGAGGCTATACCGGAAGCCCTGATCCGGGATGCCGCTTATGCGGCGCTGCAAATGGAGAATCAGATGATGAAACAATTCAAGGTGCTGGGTACAGGCTGCGCCAACTGCGAAACGACCATGAAAATGATCAAGGACACTGCCGCTGCCAAAGGCGTGGCGATTCAACTGGAGAAGGTCGAGGATATGGCCGCAATTCTGGGGTTCGGCGTGATGTCCACTCCCGGCGTGGTGCTCGATGGCATCGTGGTGCATAGCGGCGGCGTACCGGCCAAAGGTCTGGTCGAAAGCTGGCTGAACGCGGCTGAGCCCTGCTGCGGCTGTTGCGGCAAGGAATAGCCATGCCGAAAACCGTATTGATCCTGTGCACCGGCAACTCCTGCCGCAGCCAGATGGCTGAAGTCTTGGTCAATCACGATCTCGGCCCTGACATTCGCGCACTGTCCGCCGGTACCCGTCCCCAGCCCAGGGTGGCGGATGGCGCCATCGCGGCGCTGAAGCTCGGTGGCATGGATACCGAGGGACTGTATCCCAAGGACGTGGACGCGGTGATGAATGAAGCCATCGATCTGGTAGTGACGGTGTGTGACAACGCAAAAGAATCCTGCCCCATCTTCCCCAGGCCGATTCCCGCCATTCACATGCCATTCCACGACCCTCACGGCGAGCCGCTGGAAAGCTTTGTCAGGGTGCGGGACGAGATCCGGACCAAGCTGGTTCCTGAGGTGAAGCAGAGGTTGGAATAAGCGGGCCTTGGCCTGTCTGTTATATCAGTGACAGGCGTTTGTGGATGGCAGGAGAAACCGGACCACTGCGCTCTGCCGAGCAATCACGAACTGCAATGTCTGCGGTGAGAGGCGTGTAACAGCAAATGACCTATTTTGCTTGCTGCTTTCACTGTTATTGCGCGAGAATGATTCTTATCTGCTTCGGGCATAGAGAAATCGTTCCTTGCTTAATAAAACCACAGGGAAGGGGGTGCCAAAGTTTACTCGCAGCCTCTGGCTGACGTTGGCTCTTTTCGTCCTTCTCGCCATCGCATTCGTAGTGTATGCCTGGACGGAAAAGCGCATTGACCGCGCTCATGAAATGCGGCATCAATCCTATCTGCTGGCCGACCAATTGCGTCAGTCTACGGACGACCTGACACGGATGGTGCGGACCTATGTGGCCACCGGAGACCCTCTCTTCAAAAAATACCATCAGGACATACTGGACATCCGCGATGGAAGGAAGCCGCGGCCTGAGCGGTATTATGATATCTACTGGGATATTGTACAGGCGGACGGCGAGCAGCCACGCCCTGATAGGAGACAGGCCATAGAGCTGCTGACGCAGATGCGGCAGGCAGGATTTACCGCTGAAGAACTCCGCAAGCTGGCGGAAGCCAAATCCAATTCCGATGCGCTGACTGTGACGGAATCTGAAGCCATGAAGCTGGCAGAGGCCACCGGGCCCGATGCCGGGGCCAGCCGGGCCAGGGCGCTCATGATGGTATATGGCGAAGATTATCGCCAGGCAAGGGCCGCAATTATGAGGCCCATCCATGATTTCTATTTGTTGCTGGACAAACGCACGGTTAACGCCATCCATGCTGCCGAGACCAGTGCCACGATGTTGCGGCTCCTGTTTGTTGCGCTAGGACTGGGTTTGATATATGCGCTGTGGCGCAATTACAGGGTGTTGGGCGCAACGCTGGGTGGTGATGTTGACGATGTCCAAATGCAGATCGCCAGGATTGGCAGCGGAGATCTTTCTTCGGTCATTCCGGTTGCCGAAGGCATGGAAAACAGCGTGCTGGGCTGGTTATCCGAAACACAGAGAAGACTGAATGGTCTCGACCGCGAGCGCAAGGCGGATGCAGCAAGAATTCAGCGTCTGACTCAGGTCTATGCGGCATTGAGTCAATGTAATCAGGCGATTGTGCGCTGTAGCAGCGAGCATGAACTTTTTCCCATTATCTGCCGCGATGCGGTGCAGTTCGGCGGCATGAAAATGGCGTGGATCGGCAGGGTGGACGAGACGAGCCAGCAGGTCAGGCCGGTTGCCAGCTACGGCGATGACATGAGGTACCTGGACGGCATCGAGATTTCTACGGACCCCTCCGTGCCTTACGGGAATGGCCCGACCAGTGCCGCCATACGCGAGAACCAGCCGTCCTGGTGTCAGGATTTTATCCATGACCCTCGCACTGCCATGTGGCACGAGCGCGGCGCGCACTCAGGCTGGGGTGCCTCGGCTTCGCTTCCCTTGCACCGAAACGGTGTCGTCATTGGCAGCTTCAACCTGTATAGCGGGGAGGCCAATGCCTTCGATGAGGGCATACGCACCCTGCTGGTCGAAATGGCGCTGGATATCAGTTTTGCGCTGGATAACTTTGCGCGCGAGGCAGATCGTAAGCGGGCCATAGAGGCGCTGCAGGAGAGCGAGGCGCGCTTCCGGGCAGTCACCCAGTCGTCCAGCGATGCCATTGTCACTGCGGATCGTGAGGGAAATATCGTGGGCTGGAACGGGGGCGCTGAAGCCATCTTCGGTTATTCCGAAGCCGAGGCCAATGGGCAGCCACTGACAATACTGATGCCGCAGCGTTACCGGGCGCGGCATCTCGCGGGCATGAGCCGGGTGCTGGCTGGCGGAGAAACCCACGCGATCGGTAAAACGCTTGAACTGGATGGGTTGCGCAAGGACCAGAGCGAGTTTCCGCTGGAACTCTTGCTGGCAAAATGCGAGCTTGAGGGCGGGTGGTTTATCGCCGCAACCATTCGCGATATTACCAGGCGCAAGCAGGCCGAGGCTCAAATCAAGCTGGCCGCCGAGGTGTTCGAGCAAAGTAACGAAGCTTTTATCATTACCGATGCCGACCACAATATTGTTCTTGTTAATCATGCATTCACACTTATCACGGGTTATAGCGAAGCCGAAGTCCTGGGCCAGAACCCGCGCATGCTGGCTTCGGGTCGCCATGATGCAGATTTTTTCCGTGCCATGTGGGAAGCGATTGATGCACAAGGGCACTGGCAGGGTGAGGTATGGGACCGCCGCAAGGATGGCAGTATTTACCCGAAGCGGCTTTCAATCAGCAAGGCTCAAGATTCGCAAGGGGATGTAACTCACTATATCGGTATTTTCAGCGATATTACCCAGCACAAGGCGACCGAGGCGCAAATCCAGCAACTTGCGCACTTTGATGTGCTTACGGGCTTGCCGAACCGGGCGTTGCTCGCCGAGCGGATACACCACGATATCAGCATGGCCAGACGCAACCACACACAGTTGGTGGTGCTGTTTCTCGACCTCGACCATTTCAAGAATGTGAACGATACCCTTGGTCATCGTATCGGAGACGAGTTGCTGATAGAAGTGGCGAAGCGCCTGAAATCTGCGGTACGCGGGGAAGATACGGTTTCACGTCTGGGTGGAGATGAGTTTATCCTGGTGTTGCCAGGGACAGACGCTGATGGCGCCGCACATCTGGCCGGTAAACTGCTGGATTCAGTCGCACAACCCTTCCATATCGAACAACATGAACTGATCGTTACACCCTCTGTCGGCATTGCCATCTATCCCAGTGACGGTGATGATTTTGATACGCTCTCCCAGTGTGCCGATGTTGCCATGTATCGTGCCAAGCGAGATGGTCGCAACAATTACCGTTTTTTTACAGCAGAGATGCAGGCGCATTCAGCTCGCGCCCTGCAACTGGAAAATGCGCTACGCCATGCGCTGGAGCGTGAACAGTTTCAGTTGCACTATCAACCCCAGATTTCGCTGGAGAATGGGCGCATCGTCGGTGCTGAAGCCCTGTTGCGCTGGCAACATCCTGAACTGGGCATGATTTCTCCAGCCGAGTTCATCCCGGTCGCGGAGGACAGCGGGCAGATATTGCAGATCGGGGAATGGGTCCTGCGCAGCGCGGCGAGCCAGTTGAAAACCTGGATCGGCAGCGGTCTCCCGCCCATCATAATGGCGGTCAATCTTTCAGCCGTACAGTTCCGTCACCCCAATCTGCCCGCACTGGTGGCGCAGATTGTCGATGAAACACAACTCCCGCCGCAGTATCTGGAGCTGGAACTGACCGAAGGGGTCGCCATGGACGACCCGCTCGCAGCCATTGCCGTAATGGACATCCTGCATGATCAGGGCATCCGCATGTCCATCGACGATTTCGGTACCGGCTATTCCTCACTGAGCTATCTCAAGCGTTTTCTTGTTTACAAGCTCAAGATCGATCAATCTTTTGTGCGCGATATTACCGATGATCCTGAAGACAGAGCCATTGTCGGGGCCATTATCAGCCTGGCAAGCAGCCTCGGCTTGCGGACAATCGCCGAGGGGGTGGAAACCGAAGGACAACTGGCGTTTCTGCGCGAGAAGGGCTGCAATGAAGTGCAGGGCTATTATTTCAGTAAACCGCTGCCAGCCGATCAATTCGAACTTTTTATGCGTAGCCAATCCAGGACCTGAATTCATGACAATACCTGCTTTCGTATGAGCGCATCGCATCATCACCATGCCCACGGCGAAACGACCGGGCGGGCGTTGGGGTTCGCGGTAGTCTTGACCCTGGCCTTTGCCATGGTGGAGGCTTTTGCAGGCTGGTGGGCCGGTTCTCTTGCGCTGGCAGCCGATGCCGGTCACATGGTCAACGATGCCGGAGCCTTGCTGATCGCCGCGGCGGCGGCCTGGGTGGCCCGACGCCCCGCTTCTCATCTGCACAGCTACGGCCTCGGGCGGGCGGAGTTTGTGGCTGCATTGGTCAATAGCCTGGGTTTGCTGGCGCTGGTAGTGTGGCTTTCCGTTTCCGCCGTGCAGCGTCTGCAAGTACCCCAGGCCGTGCACGGCGAGGCGGTTTCGCTGGTTGCCGCGCTGGGCCTGTTGATCAATATCGGCGTGGCGTGGCTGCTCTCGCGCGGGGAGCAGAATCTCAATACCCGTGCCGCGCTGCTCCATGTCATGGGCGATCTGCTGGGGTCGGTGGCGGCGCTGATCGCCGGCGTGGTGATCTACTTTACCGGCTGGACGCCGATTGACCCCCTGCTGTCGCTGGCCATCGGCGCGCTAATCCTGCTTTCCAGCCTGCGCCTGCTGCGTCAGGCGTTGCATGGCATCATGGAAGGGGTGCCGCTGCATCTGTCGCTGGAAGAAGTCGGCCAGACCCTGGCCGGTGTGCCGGGCGTGGAATCCGTGCACGATCTGCACGTGTGGAGCGTCTCTTCGGAAGAGGTCATGCTGAGCGCGCATCTGGGGGTCATGGATCTGGCGCACTGGGAAGATATCCTGATGCAGAGCCGCGAGTTGTTGCATGTGCAGTTCGGTATCGATCATGTGACCCTGCAGCCGGAATGCCTGGTTCAGGTGGTGCACTGGCCGTCATCCGGCAAGCGCCGGGCAGGCGGTCTGAAATAATTGGTCACATTTTCCCCGCTGTTGCGGAGCCGGACTTGAATTAGACTCTTGCCATGAGCCGGCAACCCCTGATCTGGGTCATCGACGATGACGCTGAATTGCGCAAATTACTGGACGACTATCTGGTCAGCCAGGGGTTTGCCGTCCGCACCTTTTCTGACGGACGCGATCTGGAGCGCCGCCTGGGCCGCGAACGTCCGGGCCTGCTGGTGCTGGACCTGATGATGCCGGGCGACAGCGGGCTCGAAATCTGCAGCCGCCTGCGCGCTTCTGGAGACGATATTCCCATCATCATGCTGACAGCAAAAAACGATCCTATCGATCGTGTCATCGGCATCGAGATGGGCGCGGACGATTATCTCGGCAAGCCTTTTCTGCCGCGCGAACTCACGGCCCGCATCCACTCGGTTCTGCGGCGCCGCGCCCCGCTTCCGGCGGGGGCGCCCATCGCCAATGGCAATGCTTTCGTTTTTGGTGAATACCGGCTCGATCTGGCTGCCCGTGCCTTGTGGCGTGGCGAGGCCAGGCTGGAAATGACCGGGGGCGAGTTTTCCCTGCTGGCTGCGTTTGTCAGACACCTGCATCAGCCCCTTTCCCGTGAGCGTCTGATCGAACTGGCAAGAGGTCCCGGTTCAGAAACCACTGACCGCAGTATCGATGTCCAGATTTCGCGCCTGCGCAAGCTGATCGAGCCGGACCCGGCAAAACCGCGCTATATCCAGACCGTTTGGGGGTTCGGTTATGTCTTCGTGCCGGATGCGGCGGAACCTGCCGCATGAGAAGGATCGCGGGCTCGTTATACGCGCAGTTGACGCTGGTCCTGCTGGCCGCGCTGGCCGCAAGTTTTGCGACCATGTACCTGATTTTTCTTTCCCATCTCGAAGATACGCGGAATAACAATTTTGCGCGTTCCCTCGTGACACAGATCCGTCTTGCCGAAGCACTGTTGCGCACGCGCCCGGTCTCCGGTTTTCCTGCCATTGCCGGGATTCATATCGAGCGCAATGCGCCGGCCAGCCCCCAAAACATTCCTGCTGAAGCCGCGCGTCGTTTGCATTTCCTGAAAGCGAAACTCGAAGAGGCGTTGCAGCGCAGGGTGGAAGTCGTGGCTGCGCGTGAGCCCACGCCCGGACTCTGGATTACGTTGCACACGGATCAGGCAGAACCGCCGCAATGGATTTTCTTTCCCACGCAGAGACCGCATTCGCGCTTTGAGGACCCGCTGTTGCGGGTTTTGCTGGTGGGTTTTACGGTGTTTTTTGTTGGAAGCATGTTGCTGCTCTGGCGCATCCAGCGCCCGCTCGAACGGCTGGGCAAGGCGCTCGAAGCCGTCGGCCAGTCGAGCCTGCCCCAAACGATCCCGCTCTCTGGCGTCGGTGAGATTCGCATGCTGGGCGCGCGTTATAACGAGATGGTCGAACGGCTGCGGCGTTATGAGGAAGACCGTGCCACCATGCTGGCCGGCGTTTCCCACGATTTGCGCACCCCCCTTACGCGCCTGCGCCTGCTGGTAGAACTGGTGCAAGGCGCGCGCTGCAGCGAAATGCTGCGCAATCTGGACGATATCGGACGCATCACCGAGCAGTTTCTGGATTATGCCCGGGGCAATAATGAGGAACCGCTGGAGCAGCGCGACCTGGCCCTGTTTGTCGAGGAAGTTGCCGCGCCCTATGCCACCGAAGGCTTTTCTCTCGTGGGCATGGAGGAAGGCATCGTTCTTCCGCTGCGCGCCAGTTCGCTGCGGCGTGCGCTCGTCAATCTGATCGAGAATGCCATCGAGTATGGCCGTTTTCCCTTTTCGGTCTCGGTTTCCCGGGAGGACGGAGCGGCTATGATCGCAGTCGAAGATGCTGGCGACGGGATCGAACCCGGCCTGATCGCATACGCGATGCGGCCATTCTCGCGGCTGGACAACGCTCGCGGCGGGAAAGGCCATTGTGGTCTGGGACTGGTTATTGCTGCAAAAATCGCAGAAGAACACCATGGCAGGCTTGAACTGGGCAAGCGCCCGGGCGGTGGCCTGAAGGCGTCGATCCGTCTGCCGCTCAATGCGGTTTAACGTGCCCTTGCCGCATCTGGTCACAACTTATTGCGCAGTCCGAAGGTAAATTCCCACACACTTCTGGCCGATAACCAGAACAGGAACAGAAAATGGGCTGCAGCATCCCGCAAGCTGCCGGCAACCTGCATATTTCATCAGGCCTGATCAACGTCGGCGCAGAAACATTTAGTCACGCTTTCGCCTTTGCCAGTCACATTTGGTTTACAGCGCTGCTTTAGGATGTATTCACGGTCAGGCTGTAAAGACGGCCTGAATCCGGACATCGCTATTTTTCAGGAGCCTATTATGTTTAACCCGATGAAAGTTTCTCTTGCACCGGCCATCGCCATGCTGGGCCTTGGTTTTTTTATCAGTAACAACGCCATGGCCAACATGCCGCCGCCAGAAGCGGGCCAGTTCATCCCCCTGCAGGCGATTCATGACAAGCTGAAGCTTGACGATACGAAGGAAAAGACGTGGCAGGGGCTGGTGCAGAAAATGCACGACATGCGCGAAGCAGGGCGGAATGAACATCAGGAATCGAGGGCGCAGTTAAAGCAGGAAATGGACAAGGACAATCCTGATTTTGCCGCGCTTGCCGCCAGGTCGGACCGGATTGCGGACGAGCGTACTGCGGCAAGAAGACATGTTCGCGACGAATGGCTGAAGTTATATGAGACATTCTCTCCCGCACAAAAAATCATTGTCCGGGATGAGATCAAGGCCCGGCTGGAAAAATCCGGGAAACGTCTGGATCGCATGCATCAGAAGCGGGAGAAATCGGGCCAGCACTGATCTCGGATGCAGGCCTGATCCAGCGACCGATTTGGTCGGGTTTCAGGCAGGCAGGGATGGCTTCCATCTCCCGACCTGCCTATAATTGACGTTCTAAAAATCAGGCATGCAACACGCCATCCGATCAGCCTCCCGACTACGTCCTATTTTATGAGACACGATTCCATACGCATCCTTCCAGGCCTGCTTTTGCTGACCGGCTTCCAGTGCGGTGGTGCTCTGGCTGGTGGAACGGGAGATCCCTTCGCTACGGCTGCGCAGGTTCCTCCGCGTCCAGATTTACACGCGGCAAGGGCGCAGGATGCCGTGCCCTGCGCCACACCGCAATCCGCAACGCCTCTGGCGTTGCCGGATGTGGTCGATCAGGCGCTGTGCAACAATCCGCAAACCCGTGAGGTGTGGGCCAACGCCCGCGCCCAGGCGGCCCAGGTGGGCGTGGCGCAGGCGGCCTATCTGCCAGGCCTCACGGGCAGTGTTTCCGCCGGGCGCAACTGGACCGACGCGAGCGGACGCAATTCGCCTTATGACCAGAATAGTGCCGGGCTGACGCTTTCCTATCTGCTGTACGACTTCGGCGCGCGCGACGCGACGCTGGAAAATGCGCGTCAGCTTCTGGCTGCAGCAGTGGCAACGCAGGACAGCACGGTGCAGTTGGTGTTTCTGGCGGCAGTGCAGGCTTTTTATCAGGCACAGGCTGGCGTGTCGGCTGTCACTGCCGCGCAGGAATCCGAGCGTGCCAGCAAGGAGAGTTTCAGCGCTGCCGAGGCGCGCTACAAGGTGGGCGCAGCGACGCCGGCAGACAAGTTGCAGGCGCAGACTGCCTGGTCGCAGGCAATGCTTAACCGCATCACTGCGGAAGGCGGCCTGAAAAATGCACGCGGCGCGCTGGCGAACGTCATCGGTCAGGATGCCCAGCAACCCCTGAGCCTGACACCTGCGGCCGAGATCAGCCCGGGAGAAGCGTTCGAGCGCAACGTGAATGCGCTGGTGGAAGAGGCGCGCCGCCGCCGTCCCGATCTGCTCGCTGCCGAGGCCCAGGTGCGCGCTGCAGCGGCGAATCTCGATGCGGTCCGCGCAGCCGGGCGCCCCAGCGTTTCCCTCGCCGCCTCTGGCAATCGCCTCGATGCGGGCGATAGTCCCGTCAGCAATACCTCGTCCGTTGGCGTCACCCTGACGGTTCCCTTTTTTTCCGGCTACGCCCCGACGTATCGCGCGCGTGCCGCCGAGGCGCAGGTGGATGCGCGAAATGCCCAGCGCGATCGTATCCGCCTGCAGGTGGCGCTGGATGTCTGGAACGCCTATAACAACCTGAACACCGCGACCCAGGCGCTGCGCACCAGCACAGATCTGCTTGATAGTGCCGGCCAGTCTGAACGGGTGGTGCTGGGCCGATACAAGGCCGGCGTGGGCAGTATTCTCGATGTCCTCAATGCCCAGAGCGCGCTGGCCAGCGCCCGCCAGCAAAAGATACAGGCGGCGCTGAACTGGAATGTTTCCCGCGCCACCCTGGCCCAGTCCATGGGCAGCCTCGATTACGGCCTGTTGCAGATACTGCCGGGCGTAGCCACCAGCGAGTACCCAAAACCATGAAACGTTTTCTGAAAAACCCTTTTGTCCTGTTTTTGCTTGCCTGCGGGCTGATCGCTGCCGGCGTATTCGCCTGGCGCCAGCACAAGGTGGTGAACCCGGAACAGCGCTATAAACTCGAGGTGGTGGAATCGGGCGAACTGAAGCAAAGCGTTTCCGCCAATGGCACACTGAATCCGGTCATTCTGGTGAACGTGGGTACCCAGGTTTCGGGTGTGGTGAAAAAGCTCTATGTCGATTTCAACGACAAGGTGGAAAAAGGCCAGGTACTGCTGGAGCTGGACCCCGCGCTGCTGAATGCCCAGGTCAAGCAGAGCGATGCCAACGTCCAGAATGCCCAGGCCTCGCTTGAACTGGCCAATGCCAATCTGGCCCGGTCGCGCGGACTGTTTGCGCAGGAGTATGTTTCGCGCCAGGAACTGGACCAGTCGGTGCAGGCGCTCAAGGCAGCCAGGGCGCAACTTGCGCTGGCACGGGCGCAGAATGAGCGCGACCGCGCCCAGATGGCCTATTCCATTATCCGCTCCCCGGTATCCGGAGTGATCGTGGCGCGCAATATCGACGTGGGTCAGACCGTGGCGGCCAGTTTCCAGACGCCGACCCTGTTCCAGATCGCGCAGGATCTGTCCAAGATGCAGATCGACTCCAGCTTTGCCGAGGCAGATATCGGCAGCATCCGCGTCGGACAGGGGGTGCGCTTCAATGTCGATGCCTTCCCCAACCGGAATTTCAAGGGCGGGGTGAAACAGATCCGCCTCAACCCCACTACCCAGCAAAACGTGGTGACCTATAACGTGGTGATCTCCGTGGACAATCCCGAGCAGATCCTGTTGCCGGGCATGACTTCCTACGTAAGCATCGTGGTCGCGCAGCGCGAGGAAGCGCTGCTGGTACCCAATGCCGCACTGCGCTTCAAGCCGGCAGAAAAGACGGGGGCGGGCGGCAAGGAGAAGGAGAAAGGTGCGGACAAGCCAGCCAGCGACAAAAAACGTGGCAAGAAGCGCGATGCCGCCAGCGGCACGGTTTACATTTTGCAGGGCAAGGAACTCAAGCCGGTCAGCATTACCCTCGGCATTACCGATAATCGCAACACCGAAGTGCTGGGTGGCGAACTCAAGGCCGGCGACAAGGTGGTGGTGGGCGAAAACCAGGCTGAGGAAAACAGTTCTTCCGGCAAAAACAGCACGGTACGGATGAGGATGTTCTGATGACGGGCACCCGCGCTCCTGACGCTCTCCCTGCCTTCGGCTACGCTCAGGCAACGTCGGCTACGCTCCCCCACCGTTGCCTGAGCGTAGCCGAAGGCAGGCAAGAAGAGAACCTGCCAGTTATCTGCGTGGAAGGGCTGCACAAGGCCTATGACACCCCTGCCGGGCCGTTCCCGGTGCTGAATGACGTCGATCTCGTCATCGACCCTGGTGAATTCGTCGCCGTGATGGGGCCGTCCGGCTCGGGAAAGTCCACTTTCATGAATATCCTCGGTTGTCTTGACCGGCCGAGTGCCGGTCATTACGTGCTGGACGGACGCAGCGTGGCGGAACTCTCCAGGGACGAACTGGCCCTGTTGCGCAACCGCACCATCGGCTTCGTGTTCCAGGGGTTCAATCTGCTGCCGCGCATGAGTCTGGAGGACAATGTCGCCTTGCCGCTGGTCTACTACGGCGTGGGTCGTGAAGAACGCCGCGCCCGGGCCAATGCAATGCTGCATAAGGTCGGCCTGGGTAGTTACGCAAAATCTGCGCCCAATCGCATTTCCGGCGGGCAGCAGCAGCGGGTGGCGATCGCAAGGGCGCTGGTGAATCAGCCGCGCCTGATCCTTGCCGACGAACCCACCGGTAATCTCGACAGCCATACCGGTGAGGAAATCATGGCCCTGTTCGATGACCTCAACCGTGAGGGCATCACTATCGTGCTGGTCACCCACGAAGCGGACATCGCACAGCATGCCAGTCGCCAGGTGCGCTTTCTCGACGGGCGCATCGTGCATGACGGGGCGACGGAACATCATGAAGAGAGCATGAATCAGGAAATTATCCGATGTTAGCCGCCATGCTGGGAGAAGCCTGGCACGCCATGGGTGCCAACCGCTTGCGTACCTTCCTCACCATGCTCGGCATGGTGATCGGGGTGGGCGCTGTGGTGCTGATGATGGCGGTGGGGCAGGGCGCGCAGTATGCCGTCAGCCAGTCCATCAGTTCCATGGGCAGCAACCTGTTCATCCTGATCTCGGGTTCGACCACTTCCGGCGGCGTGCGCTCCGGCAGCGGTGGCGCACCCACGCTGACGGTGTCCGATGCCGATGCCATCGCGGAATTGCCAGGGGTGCAGGCGGTCGCGCCGGTGCATACCGGCCGTACCCAGATGGTTTACGGTTCCAATAACTGGAGTGCCAGCACCTACGGCACCACGCCTTCCTACTTGGATGTGCGTTCATGGACAGTGGCCAGCGGCTATCCGTTTACCGAATCCGATCTGCGCTCCTCCACCCGTGTGGCCCTGATCGGAAAAACCGTGGCCGATAACCTGTTCGGCGACGAAGACCCGGTGGGCAAGACCATCCGCGTGAGCCAGAGCCCCTTTGTGATCCTCGGCGTGCTCGGAGCCAAGGGGCAAAGCCTGGACGGGCGCGACCAGGACGATACGCTGCTGATCCCCCTGACCACCGCCCAGCGCAAGGTATTCGGCACCCCCTTCCAGGGCGCGGTGCGCATGATCATGGTGCAGGCGGAAACCGCTGCAGGCATGCCGGCAGTAGAAAAATCCATGGTCGCTCTCCTGCGCCAGCGTCACCGTCTGCGCGAGGGCGTGGACAACGATTTCTATCTGCGCAATCTGGCCGAAGTGGCCGATTCTGCGGCTGAAACCGCACGTATCATGTCCATGCTGCTCGGCGCCATTGCCTCCGTTTCACTGCTGGTGGGCGGCATCGGTATCATGAATATCATGCTGGTCTCCGTCACCGAGCGCACGCGCGAAATCGGCATCCGTCTGGCCATTGGCGCACGCCAGCGCGATATCCTGCTGCAATTCCTGCTCGAAGCCATCATCATCTCGGTGGTGGGGTGTTTCATCGGGCTGGCGCTCGGGGTGGGCGGCGCTTTGCTGGCCAATGCCCTGACCGACTCCATGGTGGTGATCAGGCAGCTCGGTGCTGGTGGCCTTCGGCGTGGCGGCCAGCGTGGGCGTGTTCTTC
>NSJJ01000033.1 GCA_002632355.1 Sulfuricella denitrificans | reverse complement strand
GCTGTTCATCGGCCTCCAGTGCTGTGCCAAGAATTTCACCACGCCGCATGTCTGGGTTAAGTTGTGCCTGTTGGATACTGCGCGCCATCTCCCGAAAACGATCTTCAACACGACTGAAATCCCGCAGCAGTTGAGCCGCCATGTTGCTGACGTGTTCGAGACGTTCGCGGATTTGCACATCGGTAAAGCCATCTACCTGCTGTGTTTTCTCGATGCGGATAATCTCAGCCTCGATTTCATCACGACGGTCATAGAGTTGGCGTAAACGCGTCTCCACATCTTCGGTGCTGCGAGTCACAACCTCATCCAAAAGTGTCAAAATCGTCCGCAAGCGAGACTCTGTACCGATCATGCCACGATTTTGCATATCCTCAAACCAGCCGATAAGGCGTTCTGCATGTGGCGAAAGCAAAACGACATAACCCTCATCACGGCTGCGTACCCGGATCAAATCGTCTTCCCGACTCCAACGCTCGACATAGTAATCGGCATCACGGCGATATTGTTCATCTTTTGGCAGCATCCCATTAATGTGGTCAAGATAAGCATCCAGTTGTTCACGGAAACTATCCCGTGATACCTGAACTTCGTGTTTACGTTTGAACACATAATGCAGAAAGCTAATCGCCAGTGGCAGCCATTCTTTGCGCAATGCGAGGAGCGCAGGGTCATTCTTATGTAGCATTGCCACTGTATCGTAATTCATAGAACTTCCTATCCAGTCCTACCTATAATAGTTATTATATGGACAAACAAACTCTAAAGACATGACATAAAACGAGTGAATCGGTTAATTCCTATCTATTTTTATTTGCTTGATGACCGACACAGCCCTCGCGTTCAAGTTGCGATGCTACGACTGATGGGCAATACTTTTAGAAGTTACGCAGTTGAAAAACGTGAGCTAGAATCGGTGGCATGAACGCTCCCAAATGTACCGAATACGACTACATCAACTTTCTGGTGGCTGCACAGCGCGTGCTCAGTGCAGTCGAAGCTGCCCGCAGCCATCCTGAAAGCGACCGTCAAGTGGCGCATGATGCCTATACGCGTCTGCTGCAACGTCTGCCGCCGGATAGTAAGGCGTTGTGGACGGAAGCGAACGGGTGCATCGAGCTGAACAAAGGTCTGCTTATCATTGACGATACCACCCTGGACATGCCGTATGCCAGCCAGATGGCCCTGGTGAGTCGTCACTGGTCAGGCACACATCATGACGTGGTGCAGGGAATCAACCTGATCAGCCTGGTGTGGACGGAGGGCGATGCCTGTTTGCCCTGCGACTACCGCCTGTATAACAAGACGCAGGATGGTCGGAGCAAGAACGACCATTTCCGGGCCATGCTTCAGCAAGCCCAAGCGCGGGGATTTCAGCCTTCGTTAGTGGCGTTCGACAGTTGGTACAGCAGCCTGGACAACCTGAAGTTGGTGCGCGACTTCGGCTGGGACTGGTTGACACGCTTGAAGAGCAATCGCCAGGTCAGCCTGCGCCCCGGTGAGCAGCAAACGGTCAGTCAGTTGGACATCCCACAGACCGGCTTGACGGTGCACTTGCGCGGCTATGGCCTGGTCAAGGTGTTTCGGACGGTTGACCCACACGGCAACGCGGACTACTGGGCGACTAATCGCTTGCCCATGACCGAGCCTCAGCGCCAACTCCTGGCAGACCGTGCCTGGCTGGTGGAGGTGTATCATCGCGCCCTCAAGCAGTTTACCGGCATTGAAGCTGGGCAGTTTCGCCTGGAGCGCTCGCAGCGCAACCACATCGGCTTGTACTTGGCTCACCCTAAGTATGGCCTTCTCTCAACTACGTAACTCCTATTCGTATTATGCGCCACTTGCGGAAGGCGTCTCCTGCTGCAAGATTTGCTGGGTCACTGTGCGGGTGCTGCCAAAGCTGGCATCAGGCAGGAATCCGCTGCTGATTCTGTCCCTTGCCAGGTGCAGACTTGCGATACCGGGGACGGTCGGTTCCGGTCGATTGGCATAACCGCCGCCCTGCGCGGTGGGGAGGATTCCAATAGGTCGATACGTGGCAGATACTGTTGCTTGACCAACACGTCACGCCATCCGGGTTGGGCTATGTCGAGCAAGCCTTCCAGATCGCGCTCACCTTCGTGAGGATCGCTCGCCTGCTCTGGGATCAATCCATCGACGATCTTCCGCAG
>NSJJ01000015.1 GCA_002632355.1 Sulfuricella denitrificans | reverse complement strand
TAGATCATGGCAAAAGGCAAGTTTGAGCGTACCAAACCGCACGTAAACGTGGGCACGATTGGTCACGTGGATCATGGCAAGACGACTTTGACGGCGGCGATCACGACGATTCTGTCGAAGAAATTTGGTGGTGAAGCCAAAGGCTACGACCAGATTGACTCGGCGCCTGAAGAAAAGGCGCGTGGTATTACCATTAACACCGCTCACGTGGAATACGAGACGCAAGCGCGTCACTACGCCCACGTTGACTGCCCGGGTCACGCTGACTACGTCAAGAACATGATTACCGGTGCGGCCCAGATGGACGGCGCCGTACTGGTTGTGTCTGCAGCAGACGGCCCCATGCCCCAGACTCGCGAGCACATCCTGCTTGCCCGTCAGGTTGGCGTGCCTTACATCATCGTCTACATGAACAAAGCCGACATGGTGGATGATCCGGAGTTGCTTGAACTGGTCGAAATGGAAATCCGCGAACTGCTTTCCAAATACGACTTCCCTGGCGACGACACCCCCATCATCATCGGTTCCGCCCTGAAAGCCCTCGAAGGCGACCAGAGCGACATCGGCGAGCCCAGCATCTTCAAACTGGCAGAAGCCCTCGACACCTACATCCCGCAACCGGAACGCGCCATTGACGGCACCTTCCTGATGCCCGTAGAAGACGTCTTCTCCATCTCCGGTCGCGGTACTGTAGTGACTGGACGTATCGAGCGCGGCATCGTCAAGGTCGGTGAAGAAGTCGAAATCGTCGGCATCAAGCCCACCATCAAAACCACCTGCACCGGTGTTGAGATGTTCCGCAAACTGCTGGATCAAGGTCAGGCAGGCGACAACGTCGGTGTACTGCTGCGCGGTACCAAGCGTGAAGAAGTCGAGCGTGGCCAGGTACTGGCCAAGCCGGGCTCCATCACCCCGCACACCAAATTTGCGGCAGAGATCTACGTGCTGAGCAAAGACGAGGGGGGTCGTCACACCCCATTCTTCCAGGGCTACCGTCCCCAGTTCTACTTCCGAACCACCGACGTGACTGGAGCGATCGAACTGCCAGCGGGCACTGAAATGGTGATGCCGGGCGACAACATCTCGATCAACGTAGCGCTGATCCAGCCGATCGCCATGGAAGAAGGCCTGCGTTTCGCGATTCGTGAAGGCGGTCGTACCGTCGGCGCCGGTGTCGTGGCAAAGGTTATCGAGTAAAAATTACGGGTAAAAGTGGCGGGGCGTATGCTTCTCCGCCACTGCTTACCTATTACCAGAATAGGCCAGTAGCTCAATTGGCAGAGTATCGGTCTCCAAAACCGAGGGTTGGGGGTTCGAGGCCCTCCTGGCCTGCCATTCACAGCCGGCAATGCGGGCGTGGAAATGTTCCGCTTTGCAGTGGCTAACTAAATACACATGACAACAACAGACAAGATCAAGTTGGGCCTGGCATTTCTTCTGCTTATGGTGGGGGTGGCCGGCTTTTACTATTTAAGCAATCAGGCTGCTGTAGTGCGGGTGCTTGCGGTGCTGGCAGGCGTAGCCGCGGCTGCGGGAGTGGCCTGGTCGTCGCAGCCGGGCAAGCATTTTTTTGCTTTTAGCAAGGAATCTGTGGCTGAGACGCGCAGGGTGGTTTGGCCAACCCGCAAGGAGACCATTCAGACAACGGGCGTGGTTTTCCTGTTGGTAATAGTGGTTGCCCTGTTTTTATGGGTGGTGGATGCCAGCCTGATGTGGTTGGTACAGTTGCTGATGGGTCAGGGGGCTTAATGTCGAAACGCTGGTATGTGATACACGCCTATTCCGGTTTCGAGAAGAGTGTTCAGCGCGCATTGCTGGAGCGTATCGAGCGTGCCGGGATGCAAGACATGTTCGGAGAAATTCTGGTTCCGCTGGAAGAAGTGGTCGAGATGAAGGGTGGTCAGAAGTCCATCAGCGAACGCAAATTCTTTCCGGGGTATGTGCTGGCCCAGATGGAGATGACGGATGAAACCTGGCATCTGGTAAAAAGTACGCCCAAGGTCACCGGTTTCGTGGGGGGCAGCGGTAACAAGCCAACGCCGATTACGGATAAGGAAGTCGAGGCAATCCTGAGGCAGATCCAGGAGGGCGTGGAGAAGCCGAAGCCCAAGGTGCTGTTTGAAGTAGGTGAGTCGGTTCGGGTGACAGAAGGCCCGTTCAACGACTTCCACGGCAACGTGGAAGAAGTCAATTATGACAAGAATAAACTGCGGGTCTCGGTGCTGATTTTTGGCCGTGCCACGCCAGTCGAACTGGATTTCGGACAGGTCGAAAAGGCATAAACAGGCGGTGCGGAGCGCGGGGTTCCGGACTGTTTTTTTAGGGCGTGCTTCAAAATGAAGTGCGCGCAATACGGGAAGGTCAACAGCTTCAGGTGCGGGTCAAAAACGCACCGGAAAGCCCCGGTTTCCAGTTTGTTGGCCGCTAGACCCACATACAAGGAGTAGTTGAAGTGGCAAAGAAAATCATTGGCTACATCAAGCTGCAGGTTCCGGCCGGCAAGGCCAACCCCAGCCCCCCCATTGGCCCGGCTCTGGGTCAGCGCGGCCTGAACATCATGGAATTCTGCAAGGCGTTCAACGCTGCGACTCAGGGTGTTGAAGTCGGTCTGCCGATTCCGGTGGTGATCACAGCCTTTGCAGACAAGAGTTTCACCTTCATCATGAAGACGCCACCAGCGTCCATTCTGATCAAGAAGGCTTCTGGTGTGCAAAAAGGCAGCCCGCGTCCCCATACCGACAAGGTTGGTAAGCTGACACGCGCTCAGGCGGAGGAAATCGCCAAGACCAAGATGCCTGATCTGACCGCATCCGACATGGATGCTGCGGTGCGTACCATCGCTGGCAGCGCACGCAGCATGGGTATTGAAGTTGAAGGGGTGGTGTGACATGGCAAAATTATCGAAAAGAATGAAGGCCATCAAAGGCTCTGTGGATCGCACCAGGCTTTATCCCTTGGCTGATGCACTGACTTTGGTGAAAAAGAACGCTATTGCGAAGTTTGACGAGTCCGTGGATGTCGCCGTCAATCTGGGAATTGATGCGCGTAAATCTGACCAGCTGGTGCGCGGTTCCGTAGTGTTGCCTCGTGGTACGGGCAAGAGCGTTCGCGTAGCCGTATTTGCACAGGGCGACAATGCCAAGGCCGCACAGGAAGCCGGTGCAGATATCGTCGGTTTCGATGATCTGGCTGCAGATGTCAAGGCCGGCAAGATGGACTTCGATATCGTGATCGCCACACCGGACGCGATGCGCGTGGTGGGTGCCCTGGGCCAGATTCTTGGTCCTCGCGGCCTGATGCCAAATCCAAAAGTGGGCACCGTGACCCCCAATGTGGCAGAGGCAGTCAAGAACGCCAAGGCGGGTCAAGTTCAATACCGTACAGACAAAGGTGGTATCGTGCAGTGCACCATCGGCCGCGCTTCGTTTGCGGAAGACGCACTCAAGGAAAACCTTCTGGCTCTTGTTGACGCTCTGAATAAGGCTAAACCGGCATCAGCGAAAGGCGTCTATCTGAAGAGAATCGCCGTTTCCAGCACCATGGGGGCGGGTGTCAGGGTAGATCAGTCTACTCTGGCTGCATAAAGAATCAAGAAATTGGGGAGGCTGGCGCATGCTCCAGCTTCAGTCCAAGACCGTGGGGACCGAGAACAGCTGTTCGAGGTTTAATAGCTTGATAGTAGGAGAGCTCCCTACGCAGACGGTGTAACCCCGTGAAGATACGCCAGGTGAAGCGCTGCGATGTAGCGTGGATCCATTGTTGTTGGGCTGTAACAGGCTTAACACTGGAATTCTGATCAGGTCGCCGTAGGGTGGCATATGTGACGTTTACATATGCCTTATGTTGGCTTGATAGGAGAAAAGACTCGTGAGTCTCAATCTGGATGATAAAAAAGCCGTCGTTGCCGAGGTAGCGGAACAGATTGCCAAGGCTCAGACCGTAGTTCTGGCTGAGTACAGTGGTATTGAAGTGCCCAATTTGACCGTGCTGCGCAGCAAAGCCCGTGAAGCAGGTGTTTACCTGCGCGTCGTGAAAAACACCCTCGTGCGTCGCGCTGTTGCAGATACCCAGTTCGCTCCTTTGGCTGAACAGATGACAGGTCCGCTGATTTACAGTATTTCAGCTGACCCAGTTGCTGCGGCCAAGGTGTTGAACGATTTTGCGAAGAGCAACGACAAGCTGGTTCTAAAAGCAGGTTCTTACGCTGGCAAGGTTTTGGATAAAGCGGGTGTGCAAGCACTGGCATCTATTCCAAGCCGTGATGAGCTGCTGTCGAAACTGTTGGGCGTCATGAAGGCTCCTGTATCCAGCTTTGCTGGTGCAATGGCTGCTCTGGCCAAACAGCGCGAAACTGCTTGATCCACGTAATTAATTTGTCAAAGATTTGAATTAGGAGTATTTAAAATGGCTGTTACTGCAGAAGACATTCTCGAAGCCGTAGGCGCGATGACTGTAATGGAACTGAATGACCTGGTTAAGGCATTCGAAGAAAAATTTGGCGTTTCTGCTGCTTCGATGGCAATGGCCGCACCGGGTGCTGGTGCTGCTGCTGTTGTGGAAGAAAAGTCAGAATTTGACGTTATCCTGACTGGCGCTGGCGAGAACAAAGTGAACACCATCAAGGTGGTGCGCACCATCACCGGTCTGGGTCTGAAAGAAGCAAAAGACCTGGTTGACGGCGCTCCAAAAGCGGTGAAAGAAGGCGTATCCAAGGCTGACGCTGATGCAGTTGCAAAGCAACTTATCGAAGCCGGCGCAACTTGCGAAGTCAAGTAATTAGTTGTTGAAGTCCGGATTCAGGCTGGTGGGAAACCACCAGCCTTTTTCCGTTTGTTTGTTCATCACCGTAGAAGCTAGAAGAAACGAAGTGATTGCCGCATCTTTTCTTCTATCCTCTGCTGCAGCAGGTACTCCATGGAGATCTCAATGAGCTACTCATTTACCGAGAAAAAACGCATCCGCAAAAGCTTTGCCAAACGTGTAAGCGTGCAGGAAGTTCCCTTCCTGCTGGCGACGCAGATCGATTCTTACGCTGGGTTCCTGCAGGCAGAAGTGCCAGCAGCCGAGCGTAAAACCGACGGCTTGCAGGCAGCATTTGGCTCGGTTTTCCCGATTTCCAGCCATTCCGGAAACGCGCGACTCGATTACGTCAGCTACACTTTGGGCGAACCGCCTTTTGATGTCAAGGAATGCCAGCAGCGCGGTTTGACCTTCGCTGCGCCGTTGCGCGTCAAGGTGCGCATGACACTAATGGACAAGGAAGCTTCAAAGCCTACAGTTAAAGAAGTGAAGGAACAGGAAGTCTACATGGGCGAGATTCCGCTCATGACCGACAATGGTTCCTTCGTGATCAACGGCACTGAGCGCGTCATCGTGTCCCAGTTACACCGCTCCCCAGGCGTGTTTTTCGAGCATGATCGGGGCAAGACTCATTCCTCCGGCAAACTGCTGTTTTCGGCACGGGTCATTCCTTATCGTGGTTCATGGCTCGATTTCGAGTTCGATCCTAAGGACTACCTCTATTTCCGCGTTGACCGCCGCCGCAAAATGCCGGTGACCATTCTGCTCAAGGCGCTGGGCTATAACCCGGAACAGATCCTGAGCATGTTCTACGCGACAGACACTTTTCACCTGGGCAAAAAAGGGGTTCAGTTCGAGCTGGTACCTGAGCGCCTGCGTGGAGAGGTTGCACGTTTCGACATCACTGGCAAGGATGGAACGGTGATTGTAGTAAAGGACAAGCGCATTACCGTCAAGCATATCCGCGAAATGGAACAGGCCGGGATCAAGAAAGTAACCGTTCCGGAAGAGTTTATTCTAGGACGCGTCCTGGCTGAGAATGTGGTGGACAAGGAGAGCGGCGAGATTGTCGCTCAGGCCAATGATGAAATCACCGAAGACTTGCTTGCCAAATTGGGCGAAGCCGGCGTGGCAAAAATCAATACCATTTATACCAACGATCTGGATCAGGGCGCGTACATTTCGCAGACCCTGCGAACCGATGAAACAGCAGACCAGCTGGCTGCTCGCGTTGCAATTTATCGCATGATGCGTCCAGGTGAGCCACCTACAGAAGATGCTGTTCAGGCGTTGTTCGATGGTTTGTTCTTCAATGCAGACCGCTATGACCTGTCCAAGGTTGGCCGCATGAAATTCAATCGTCGCGCCTATCCCGAAAAGCGGGTCGAAAAAAGTGCTGAGTGGATCAATCGTTTCCTCGACCGTATCGGTCCTGTGGGCGCTGAAGGTGCCAGCATCCTTTCCAATGACGATATTCTCTCGACCATCATGATTCTGGTCGAGCTGCGTAACGGCCGTGGTGAAATCGATGATATTGACCACCTTGGCAATCGTCGCGTTCGCTCCGTTGGTGAGCTGGTTGAAAATCAGTTCCGTGCTGGACTGGTGCGTGTCGAACGTGCTGTTAAAGAACGTCTGTCGCAGGCGGAATCCGACAACCTGATGCCGCATGACCTGATCAACGCCAAACCGGTTTCGGGCGCGATCAAGGAGTTTTTCGGTTCCAGCCAGTTGTCGCAGTTTATGGACCAGACCAATCCATTGTCCGAAATTACCCACAAGCGCCGTGTATCGGCACTGGGACCGGGCGGTTTGACTCGCGAACGTGCTGGTTTCGAGGTGCGTGACGTACATCCGACGCATTATGGCCGCGTATGCCCGATTGAAACGCCGGAAGGCCCGAACATTGGCCTGATCAATTCGCTTGCGCTGTTTTCGCGCACCAATGAATATGGTTTCCTGGAAACGCCTTATCGCAAGGTGAATGATGGCAAGGTGACAGATCAGATCGATTACCTGTCTGCCATCGAAGAAAGTCAGTACGTGATCGCTCAGGCAAATGCCAGTCTGGACAAGAAGGGTAAACTGGTCGATGAACTGGTGTCCTGCCGTCATCATAATGAATTCGCCATGTCGACGCCGGACAAGGTGCAGTATATGGACGTTGCGCCGGCACAGATCGTGTCCGTAGCAGCCTCGCTGATCCCCTTCCTCGAGCACGACGACGCCAACCGCGCCCTGATGGGTTCCAACATGCAGCGTCAAGCAGTGCCCTGTCTGCGCGCAGAGAAGCCCTATGTCGGGACAGGCATCGAACGCACGGTCGCAGTGGACTCGGGTACGACTGTCCAGGCACGCCGCGGAGGGATTGTTGATTACATCGACGCAAGCCGCATCGTGGTGCGTGTGCATGATGCCGAAGCAGTCGCTGGTGAAGTGGGCGTGGATATCTACAATCTTACCAAATACACCCGATCCAACCAGAACACCAATATCAACCAGCGTCCGCTGGTCAAGGTGGGCGACGTGCTTCAGCGTGGCGACGTCATCGCAGACGGCGCTTCTACCGATATGGGTGAGTTGGCTCTGGGTCAGAACATGTTCGTGGCATTCATGCCATGGAACGGCTACAACTTCGAGGATTCGATCCTGATTTCCGAGCGCATGGTGGCTGAAGATCGCTACACTTCAATCCACATCGAAGAACTAAGCGTGGTGGCGCGTGATACCAAGCTTGGACCGGAAGAGATTACGCGCGATATTTCCAACTTGTCCGAAGTGCAGTTGGGGCGTCTGGATGAGTCAGGCATTTGCTATATCGGTGCCGAAGTCGAAGCGGGCGATGTCCTGGTCGGTAAAGTGACGCCCAAAGGCGAAACCCAGCTTACCCCGGAAGAGAAACTGCTGCGCGCCATTTTTGGCGAAAAAGCTTCAGACGTCAAAGATACTTCGCTGCGTCTGCCTTCCGGTATGTCAGGTACCGTCATCGATGTGCAGGTATTTACACGTGAAGGAATCGAGCGTGACAAGCGCGCACAGCAGATTATCGACGATGAACTGAAACGTTTTCGCCATGACCTGAACGATCAGATGCGCATTGTGGAAGAGGATGCCTTCGGCCGAATCGAGCGTTTGCTGGTGGGCAAGAATGCAAACGGCGGCCCGGCCAAGCTGGCCAAGGGAACGGCCGTAAGCAAGGAATATCTGGAGAAGGTGGAGCGGCATAACTGGTTCGACATTCGTCTGTCTGATGAAGATGCTGCACGCCAACTCGAACAGCTCAAGGATAGCCTGGCGCAGAAACGTGTCGAATTTGACGCTATGTTTGAAGAGAAAAAGAAGAAGCTCACGAGTGGCGACGAACTCCCGCCCGGCGTTCAGAAAATGGTCAAGGTCTACGTTGCAGTCAAGCGTCGCCTGCAGCCGGGTGACAAGATGGCGGGCCGTCACGGTAACAAGGGCGTGATTTCCAAGATTGTTCCAATCGAAGACATGCCCTTCATGGCGGATGGTACGCCGATGGATATCGTGCTCAACCCGCTGGGCGTGCCTTCTCGTATGAACGTGGGACAGATTCTGGAGACGCATCTCGGCTGGGCCGCCAAGGGTCTTGGAAACCGCATCGGGGAGATGCTCGAAGCGCATGCCAAGGTTCAGGATCTGCGCAAGTTCCTCGACAAGATTTATAACAGTACCGGAAAGCAGGAAGACATCGCTTCGTTCAGCGACAGTGAAGTGCTTGATCTGGCAAATAATCTGAAATATGGCGTGCCTTTTGCAACCCCCGTATTCGACGGCGCGAGCGAGGAAGAAATCAAGGGTATGCTGGAATTGGCGGGATTGCCGCGCAGTGGTCAGGTGACCTTGCATGATGGTCGCACCGGTGAAGCCTTTGAACGCCAGGTGACCGTGGGCTACATGCATGTCCTGAAGCTGCACCATCTGGTCGATGACAAGATGCATGCCCGTTCCACGGGTCCGTACAGTCTGGTGACCCAGCAACCTCTGGGCGGCAAGGCACAGTTCGGTGGTCAACGTTTCGGCGAGATGGAGGTTTGGGCACTCGAGGCTTACGGCGCATCCTACGTGCTGCAGGAAATGCTGACCGTCAAGTCCGATGACGTCAGCGGTCGTACCAAGGTGTACGAAAATATCGTCAAGGGCGAACACAAGATCGATGCCGGCATGCCGGAATCCTTCAATGTGCTGGTGAAGGAAATCCGCTCTCTCGGTATCGATATTGACCTGGAAAGATTTTAATCCGCTACCAGTAATAAATCGTCAGGGCTGGCGGTAAGCTGCGAGCCTTGACGTGTTCCAAAATAAACGTATGTATTTAAAGATTTAAGCTGACAGCTGAATGCTGCTAGCAGAAAGCCAAAACCGGAGGTTTTCATGAAAGCATTACTCGATTTGTTCAAACAGGTCACCCAGGAAGAAGAGTTCGACGCCATCAAGATTGGCCTCGCTTCCCCCGAGAAGATCCGTTCCTGGTCCTATGGCGAAGTCAAGAAGCCCGAGACCATCAACTACCGTACTTTCAAGCCGGAGCGTGATGGGCTTTTCTGTGCCAAGATCTTCGGGCCGGTCAAGGACTACGAGTGCCTGTGCGGTAAATACAAGCGCCTCAAGCACCGCGGCGTAATCTGCGAGAAGTGCGGTGTGGAGGTAACGCTATCCAAGGTGCGCCGCGAACGCATGGCACATATCGAACTGGCAAGCCCTGTCGCTCATATCTGGTTCCTCAAGTCGTTGCCTTCACGCCTCGGCATGGTGCTGGATATGGCTTTGCGCGACATCGAACGAGTGCTGTATTTCGAAGCTTACGTGGTAACCGATCCCGGCATGACGCCACTGAATCGCTGTCAGTTGCTGACCGAAGACGATTACCTCGCCAAGGTCGAAGAGTATGGCGATGAATTTTCAGCCAGCATGGGTGCCGAAGGTGTGCGCGCATTGCTGCGCGGTCTTGACCTGAACTCTGAGGTTGAGAAGCTGCACAAGGAGCTGGATGCAACGGGTTCCGATACCAAGATCAAGAAAATTGCCAAGCGTCTCAAGGTGCTAGAGGCATTCCAGAAATCCGGCATCAAGCCGGACTGGATGATTCTGGAAGTCCTGCCGGTGCTGCCGCCGGAGCTGCGCCCGCTGGTGCCGCTGGATGGTGGACGTTTTGCGACCTCCGACCTGAATGACCTGTACCGCCGCGTAATCAATCGCAACAACCGTTTGAAGCGCCTGCTCGAACTGAAGGCGCCGGAAATCATCGTGCGCAATGAAAAACGTATGCTGCAGGAATCTGTGGATTCCCTGCTCGACAACGGCCGCCGCGGCAAGGCAATGACTGGCGCCAACAAGCGTCCGCTGAAATCGCTGGCCGACATGATCAAGGGCAAGGGCGGTCGTTTCCGTCAGAACCTGCTGGGCAAACGCGTGGACTACTCGGGCCGTTCCGTGATCGTGGTGGGTCCACAGCTCAAACTGCACCAGTGCGGCCTGCCAAAGAAAATGGCGCTGGAACTGTTCAAGCCCTTCATTTTCCACAAACTGGAAGTGCTCGGTCTGGCCACCACCATCAAGGCAGCCAAGCGTCTGGTGGAAGAGGAAGGCCCGGAAGTCTGGGATATTCTGGAAGACGTGATTCGCGAACATCCGGTCATGCTCAACCGCGCACCAACCTTGCACCGTCTGGGTATCCAGGCGTTCGAGCCGGTGCTGATTGAGGGTAAGGCCATTCAATTGCATCCGCTGGTTTGCGCCGCGTTCAACGCCGACTTCGACGGTGACCAGATGGCCGTTCACGTTCCGCTGTCGCTGGAAGCGCAGATGGAGTGCCGCACCCTGATGCTGGCCTCGAACAACGTACTGTCGCCCGCCAACGGCGAGCCGATCATTGTACCTTCGCAGGATATCGTGCTGGGCCTCTACTACATGACCCGCGAGCGCATTAACGCCAAAGGCGAGGGAATGATGTTCTCGGATGTTGTGGAGATTTCCAGAGCATACGAGTCTCGCCAAGTTGATCTGCATGCGAAAATCATTGTGCGGCTCAAGGAGTTTACGCTGGAAGCCAACGGCGAGAAGAAGGAAAAGATCACGCGCTACGAAACGACGGTCGGCCGGGCTTTGCTTGCTGAGTTGTTGCCTGCTGGCTTGCCTTTCTCGGTGGTGAACAAATCCCTCAAGAAAAAGGAAATTTCCCGGCTGATCAATGCCAGCTTCCGTCGCTGCGGTTTGCGCGAGACGGTTATCCTGGCAGACAAGCTGATGTATACCGGTTTCACCTATGCTGCTCGCGCTGGCATTTCGATTTGCGTGGATGACATGCTGGTGCCCACTCAGAAAGAGGGTATTCTCGGCGCCGCAGAAGCGGAAGTTAAAGAAATCGAGTTGCAATACTCGTCCGGCCTGGTGACCCAGGGCGAACGCTACAACAAGGTGGTTGATATCTGGGGGCGCGCCGGCGATGTGGTGGCCAAGGCCATGATGGACCAGCTTGGCAGCGAAAAAGTCATCGACCGGGAAGGTGTTGAAGTAAAACAGGAGTCATTTAATTCCATCTACATGATGGCGGACTCCGGCGCTCGTGGTTCGGCTGCACAAATTCGCCAGTTGGCGGGCATGCGTGGCCTGATGGCCAAGCCGGACGGTTCGATCATCGAGACCCCGATTACCGCGAACTTCCGTGAAGGACTGAATGTGCTTCAGTACTTTATTTCCACGCACGGTGCACGAAAGGGCCTGGCCGACACCGCACTTAAAACTGCCAACTCCGGTTACTTGACCCGCCGTCTGGTAGACGTGACTCAGGACCTGGTAGTGACTGAGCAGGATTGCGGCACCGAAAATGGAGTGGCTCTGAAGGCTCTGGTTGAGGGCGGAGAAGTGGTTGAACCCTTGCGCGAACGCATTCTTGGTCGCGTGACAGCTGCAGATGTAGTGCATCCTGAAACAGCTGAGACGGTATATGAATCCGGCACGCTGCTGGACGAAGATGCTGTGGAAGCCATCGAAGCATTGGGCATCGACGAGGTCAAGGTTCGTACGCCACTCACCTGCGAGACTCGCTATGGCTTGTGTGGTAAGTGCTATGGTCGCGATCTTGGTCGCGGTACGCTGGTAAATGTCGGTGAAGCTGTGGGCGTCATTGCGGCTCAATCAATTGGCGAGCCGGGTACCCAGCTGACCATGCGCACCTTCCATATTGGTGGTGCAGCATCACGTGCGGCGGTAACCAGCCAGATAGAAATCAAATCCAACGGTACGCTGCGTTTTACCTCCGGCATGCGCTACGTTACAAACACCAAGAACGAGCTGATCGTCATTTCCCGAAGCGGTGAAGTGATGATTGTGGATGACAACGGCCGTGAGCGTGAGCGTCACAAGGTTCCCTACGGTTCTACCCTGTTATCCATGGACGGCACAGTTGTCAAGGCTGGACACGTTCTTGCGACCTGGGATCCGCATACCCGTCCGATTATTACCGAATATGCAGGTAACGTACGTTTCGAAAACGTGGAAGAAGGCGTCACAGTCGCCAAGCAGATTGACGAGGTGACCGGTCTTTCAACCTTGGTGGTTATCGATCCCAAGCGTCGTGGAAGCAGCCAGTCAAAGGGCTTGCGCCCGCAGGTGAAGTTGCTGGATGAAAAGGGTGAAGAAGTCAAAATCGCAGGTACCGACCTGCATGTGAATGTGACTTTCCACGTGGGTTCCATTATTACCGTAAAGAATGGTCAGGACGTAAACGTGGGTGAAGTGCTGGCGCGTATTCCACAGGAGACTTCAAAGACGCGCGATATTACGGGCGGTCTGCCGCGCGTTGCAGAACTGTTTGAAGCGCGCTCACCCAAGGATGCTGGCCTGCTTGCGGAAGTGACAGGCACGATATCCTTCGGCAAGGATACGAAGGGCAAGCAGCGTCTGGTGATCACTGATCTTGATGGCAGCCCCAACGAATACCTGATCGCCAAGGATAAACACGTCACTGCTCACGATGGACAAGTGGTAAACAAGGGTGAATCGATTGTGGACGGTCCCGCAGACCCGCACGATATTCTGCGTTTGCTGGGTGTTGAAGCATTGGCACGCTATATCGCAGACGAAGTGCAGGACGTCTATCGTCTCCAGGGTGTGAAGATCAACGACAAGCATATCGAAGTCATCGTGCGCCAAATGCTGCGTCGTGTGACTATTTCCGATTCCGGTGATACCCGCTTCATTCAAGGTGAGCAAGTCGAGCGCGCCGAGGTACTGGACGAAAACGAGCGCATGGAGGCAGATGGCAAGCAAGGTGCGACCTATACCTATATGTTGCTGGGGATCACCAAGGCGTCGCTATCAACGGATTCCTTCATTTCTGCCGCTTCCTTCCAGGAAACAACCCGAGTGCTTACCGAAGCAGCAATTATGGGCAAGAAAGACGAATTGCGCGGCCTTAAGGAAAATGTCATCGTCGGGCGCCTCATTCCCGCCGGTACAGGACTTGCGTACCATAACACGCGTCGCAATCAGAAGCTGGGTAAAGACATGGGCGAAAATATACTGGTAGATGAAACGCCAGTGGAAGCACAGGATGATAAACAACCTGCTTGACAGCGGGGTATTAACTCAATAAAATCCTCAGTCTTTTTACATCCGGGCTAAATAGAACTTCCTGGGTGCAGCATTTGAATTCAGGGACGGCCTGGCCGTCCCGTAATTTTATTTAGGAATTAACGCATGCCAACCATCAACCAATTAGTGCGCAAGCCGCGCGCCCTGCAGAAAGAAAAAAGCAAGGTGCCCGCTTTGGAGAGCTGCCCGCAGCGTCGCGGTGTTTGCACTCGTGTCTACACCACCACGCCAAAGAAGCCAAACTCTGCACTGCGTAAGGTTGCAAAGGTGCGCCTGACAAATGGTTTTGAGGTTATCAGCTACATCGGCGGTGAAGGCCATAATCTTCAGGAGCACTCGGTTGTGCTGATTCGTGGTGGTCGTGTAAAAGACTTGCCGGGTGTACGTTACCACACTGTGCGCGGTAGCCTCGATACGGCTGGCGTGAAAGATCGTAAACAAAGCCGTTCCAAGTACGGCGCCAAGCGTCCTAAAGCCGCTTAATTGATTGAGGTTTAGAAAATGCCAAGACGTAGAGAAGTCCCCAAGCGCGAAGTTCTGCCTGATCCAAAATTTGGCAATCAGGAACTTGCCAAATTTGTTAACGTTCTGATGATTCAGGGCAAGAAAGCAGTTGCTGAACGCATTATTTACGGCGCGCTGGATCAGATCCAGAAGAAGAGCGGAAAGGATCCAATCGAGGTGTTCACTCAGGCGTTGACCAATGCTCGCCCGATGGTGGAGGTCAAGAGCCGTCGCGTGGGTGGTGCAAACTACCAGGTGCCTGTTGAAGTTCGCTCCGTGCGCCGCACTGCGCTGGCGATGCGCTGGTTGCGTGATGCAGCCCGTAAGCGTGGCGAAAAATCCATGGGGATCCGTCTTGCTGGCGAATTGATGGATGCGGCCGAAAACCGCGGTTCCGCGATCAAGAAGCGCGAAGAAGTGCACCGTATGGCTGAAGCCAACAAGGCCTTTGCTCATTTCCGTTTCTAAATTTCAGTCTCTAGATAATTAAGGTTGCATAGCTGTGGCACGTAAAACACCCATTGAACGTTACCGTAATATCGGCATTAGTGCTCATATTGACGCAGGCAAAACCACGACCACCGAGCGTATTCTGTTTTACACCGGTGTGTCTCACAAGATTGGTGAAGTGCATGACGGCGCTGCAACCATGGACTGGATGGAGCAGGAGCAGGAGCGTGGTATTACCATTACCTCAGCTGCAACCACATGTTTCTGGAAGGGAATGGATAATAACTTCCCTGAGCATCACATCAATATTATTGACACCCCGGGTCACGTAGACTTCACGATCGAAGTTGAACGTTCCATGCGTGTGCTGGATGGTGCATGCATGGTGTACTGTGCTGTGGGTGGCGTTCAGCCGCAGTCCGAGACTGTGTGGCGTCAGGCTAACAAGTATGGCGTTCCGCGCCTTGCTTTTGTGAACAAGATGGACCGTTCTGGTGCCAACTTCTTCAAAGTTTACGATCAGATGCGCGCCCGCCTCAAGGCAAACCCGGTCCCGCTGCAGGTGCCGATTGGTGCTGAAGACACCTTTGCCGGCGTGGTTGACCTGATCAAGATGAAGGCGATTTTCTGGGATGATTCTACCCAGGGCATGAAATTCGAAGAGCGCGAGATTCCAGCGGATTTGCTGCCTACCTGCCAGGAGTGGCGTGAGAAGATGGTGGAAAGCGCTGCAGAAGCTTCTGAAGAACTGATGAACAAATACCTTGAAGAAGGCGACCTGTCGGTTGCTGATATCAAGAAGGGTATTCGTCAGCGCACGATCGCCAGCGAAATCGTTCCGATGATGTGCGGCTCCGCATTCAAGAACAAAGGTGTTCAGGCAATGCTGGATGCTGTGGTGGAGTTTATGCCTTCGCCGCTGGATGTGCCTCCGGTCAAGGGTATCTTGGAAGACGAGAGCGAAGGCGAGCGCCGGGCTGCTGACGACGAAGCCTTCTCTGGTCTTGCATTCAAGATCATGACTGACCCGTATGTTGGTCAACTGATTTTCTTCCGGGTGTATTCGGGTGTGGTGAATTCCGGCGATACCATCTATAACCCGGTCAAGGGTAAGAAAGAGCGTATCGGTCGCATTCTTCAGATGCACGCGAACCAGCGCGAAGAGATCAAGGAAGTGCGTGCGGGTGATATTGCTGCTGCTGTGGGTCTGAAAGAAGCTACAACTGGTGATACGCTATGTGATCTGAACAAGGTCATTATTCTTGAGCGCATGGTTTTCCCTGAGCCGGTGATCCACGTTGCCGTCGAGCCGAAAACCAAGGCGGATCAGGAAAAAATGGGTATCGCTCTGAACCGTCTGGCTCAGGAAGATCCTTCTTTCCGTGTGCGTACCGACGAAGAAACCAACCAGACTATTATTTCCGGAATGGGCGAATTGCACCTTGAGATTCTGGTTGATCGCATGAAGCGTGAGTTTGGTGTTGAAGCCAACGTAGGAGCGCCCCAGGTTGCATATCGTGAAGCCATCCGCAAGGCGGTTGAGGTCGAAGGCAAGTTCGTCAAGCAGTCTGGCGGTCGCGGTCAGTATGGCCACGTCTGGCTCAAAATGGAGCCGAATGAGGCAGGTAAGGGTTTTGAGTTCGTTGATGCTATCAAAGGCGGTACGGTTCCGCGTGAATACATTCCTGCTGTAGAAAAAGGCTTGATCGATACGCTTCCGAATGGCGTGCTGGCCGGCTTCCCTGTAGTCGACGTGAAAGTCACCCTGTTTGACGGTTCCTACCATGATGTGGATTCCAACGAAAACGCATTCAAGATGGCGGCTTCGATGGGCTTCAAGGACGGGATGCGCAAGGCTAATCCGGTGCTGCTCGAGCCTATGATGGCTGTTGAAGTCGAGACGCCTGAAGAGAAAATGGGTGACGTCATGGGCGATCTGTCCTCACGTCGCGGCATGATTCAGGGTATGGATGACATGGCTGGTGGCGGCAAAGCAATCCGGGCTGAAGTTCCGCTTTCAGAGATGTTTGGTTACTCGACTACCTTACGTTCTCTGACTCAGGGTCGGGCGACCTATACCATGGAATTCAAACACTATGCCGAGGCGCCTAAGAACGTCGCCGAAGCGATCATGAACAAGAAATAACTGTTATTAGATTGAGAGGGTATTAGATCATGGCAAAAGGCAAGTTTGAGCGTACCAAACCGCACGTAAACGTGGGCACGATTGGTCACGTGGATCATGGCAAGACGACTTTGACGGCGGCGATCACGACGATTCTGTCGAAGAAATTTGGTGGTGAAGCCAAAGGCTACGACCAGATTGACTCGGCGCCTGAAGAAAAGGCGCGTGGTATTACCATTAACACCGCTCACGTGGAATACGAGACGCAAGCGCGTCACTACGCCCACGTTGACTGCCCGGGTCACGCTGACTACGTCAAGAACATGATTACCGGTGCGGCCCAGATGGACGGCGCCGTACTGGTTGTGTCTGCAGCAGACGGCCCCATGCCCCAGACTCGCGAGCACATCCTGCTTGCCCGTCAGGTTGGCGTGCCTTACATCATCGTCTACATGAACAAAGCCGACATGGTGGATGATCCGGAGTTGCTTGAACTGGTCGAAATGGAAATCCGCGAACTGCTTTCCAAATACGACTTCCCTGGCGACGACACCCCCATCATCATCGGTTCCGCCCTGAAAGCCCTCGAAGGCGACCAGAGCGACATCGGCGAGCCCAGCATCTTCAAACTGGCAGAAGCCCTCGACACCTACATCCCGCAACCGGAACGCGCCATTGACGGCACCTTCCTGATGCCCGTAGAAGACGTCTTCTCCATCTCCGGTCGCGGTACTGTAGTGACTGGACGTATCGAGCGCGGCATCGTCAAGGTCGGTGAAGAAGTCGAAATCGTCGGCATCAAGCCCACCATCAAAACCACCTGCACCGGTGTTGAGATGTTCCGCAAACTGCTGGATCAAGGTCAGGCAGGCGACAACGTCGGTGTACTGCTGCGCGGTACCAAGCGTGAAGAAGTCGAGCGTGGCCAGGTACTGGCCAAGCCGGGCTCCATCACCCCGCACACCAAATTTGCGGCAGAGATCTACGTGCTGAGCAAAGACGAGGGGGGTCGTCACACCCCATTCTTCCAGGGCTACCGTCCCCAGTTCTACTTCCGAACCACCGACGTGACTGGAGCGATCGAACTGCCAGCGGGCACTGAAATGGTGATGCCGGGCGACAACATCTCGATCAACGTAGCGCTGATCCAGCCGATCGCCATGGAAGAAGGCCTGCGTTTCGCGATTCGTGAAGGCGGTCGTACCGTCGGCGCCGGTGTCGTGGCAAAGGTTATCGAGTAAAAATTTAAATTTGCGGCGAACTCATGTTCGCCGCTTCGCTCTTTAGGAAAATCATGCAAAGCCAAAAAATCCGTATCCGTCTTAAAGCATTTGACTACCGTTTGATTGATCAATCTGCTCTTGAGATCGTGGATACTGCGAAGCGTACGGGTGCTGTAGTTCGCGGCCCTGTTCCTCTTCCTACTCGCATCGAGCGTTTCGACGTTCTTCGTTCACCGCACGTCAACAAGACTTCACGCGATCAGTTTGAAATTCGTACTCATCTGCGCCTGATGGATATTATCGATCCAACGGATAAAACTGTTGATGCGCTGATGAAGTTGGATCTGCCTGCGGGCGTCGATGTAGAGATCAAGTTGTAAGCATAGGTGTTGCGTAGTTTGTAACGGTTAAAAAAACGGTGTATACTTCGCCGTCTTTTTAGCCGTATAGTTCTTTTGCTATTAAAAACCGCCGGTCAATCGAAATCGGCATTGTTTAAGGAAAATAATGATGAGCCTCGGACTAATTGGTCGCAAGGTTGGCATGACGCGCATCTTTACCGATGATGGAACAAGTGTCCCGGTAAGTGTGATTGATGTGTCAGGTAACCGCGTGACTCAAATCAAGAGTGCAGAAACTGACGGCTATTCAGCCGTCCAGATGACTTGCGGCGAACGCCGTGTCAGTCGTGTGACAAAGGCTATGGCCGGTCATTACTCAAAAGCGGGTGTGGAAGCAGGCCGCTCCATCAAGGAATTCATTGCCAAAGCTGATCAGTTGTCTCAATTTACGTTGGGCGCAAGCGTAAGCGCGGACGTGTTTCAGGCGGGGCAGCTGGTGGATGTGACAGGTACAACCCAGGGTAAGGGTTTTGCTGGTGCGATCAAGCGTCATCACTTCAGTTCCAATCGCGCAACTCACGGTAACTCGCGTTCACATAACAGTCCTGGTTCGATTGGTCAGAATCAGGATCCTGGTCGTGTATTTCCTGGTAAGCGCATGGCAGGCCATCTGGGTGCGGTGCGTCGCACTACGCAAAATCTTGAAATCGTACGTGTCGATGTCGAGCGTCAGCTGCTGCTGATTAAAGGCGCGATTCCCGGCTCCAAAGGTGGCGATGTGATGATTCGCCCCGCTGTGAAGGCAGGTGCATAATGGAACTTAAACTTATTAATGATCAGGGCCAGGCGACCTCAAGCGTAAATGCTTCCGACGTCGCGTTTGGGCGTGAATTCAATGAAGACCTTGTGCATCAGGTAGTCACTGCATATATGGCAAATGCGCGTACTTCCACAAGTGCGCAAAAAGGTCGTAGTGAGGTTGCCAAGAGTACTAAAAAACCATTCCGTCAGAAAGGTACGGGCAATGCTCGTGCTGGTATGGCTTCTAGTCCGTTATGGCGCGGTGGTGGTAAGACATTCCCTAATACCTCTGAGGAAAACTATTCCCACAAGGTCAACAAGAAGATGCACCGTGCCGGGATGCAGTCGATTCTTTCTGAATTGGCGCGTTTGGGTCGCCTTCAGGTGGTTGAAGAGTTCAAGATTGACACTCCAAAGACCAAGCAAATGGTGCAGAAAATCAAGTCGCTTGGCTTCAAGAGCGTGCTTGTTGTGACTGATGATGTTGATGAAAATCTGTATCTTTCTTCGCGCAACCTACCGCATATTCTGGTTGTAGAGGCGCAACACGCTGACCCAGTAAACCTGGTGCGTTTTTCAAATGTGTTGTTGACCCGCAGTGCTGTGAAGAAATTTGAGGAGATGCTGGGATGATTGCGAATACTGCGAATCAAGAGCGCTTGATGCAAGTCATTCTCGCGCCGCAAATTTCCGAGAAAGCTACGATGCTGGCTGATAAGTATCAGCAGGTGGTTTTTAGGGTGGTCGGTAGTGCAACCAAGCCTGAGGTAAAGGCTGCGGTTGAGATGTTGTTCAAGGTTGAAGTGGCTGGTGTGCAGATTGCCAATGTCAAGGGCAAAGTGAAGCGCTCTGGTCGTACCATGGGCCGCCGCAAGGACTGGAAAAAGGCTTATGTTTCACTTAAGCCGGGCCAGGAACTTAACCTCATGGTTGGCGAGTAGGAGAGCTGATATGGCATTGATTAAAGTAAAACCAACATCCGCCGGACGGCGTGCCGTCATTAAGGTTGTTAACCCGGACCTTCATAAAGGTGCTCCGCATGCGCCTTTGCTGGAAAGCCAGTTCAAGCATGCCGGTCGTAACCACAATGGTCGAATCACTGTGCGTCATCAGGGCGGTGGTCACAAGCAGCACTACCGCGTGATCGATTTTCGCCGCAATAAAGACGGTGTTCCTGCAAAGGTTGAGCGTCTTGAGTACGATCCTAACCGTAGTGCGCATATTGCGCTGCTCTGTTACGTCGATGGTGAGCGTCGCTATATCATTGCACCCAAAGGCGTGACGGTTGGTATGCAGCTGATCAGTGGTTCTGACTCACCGATTAAGGTTGGTAACACATTGCCTTTGCGCAACATTCCTGTAGGTACAACGGTTCACTGTGTAGAGATGATGCCAGGCAAGGGTGCGCAGATTTCACGCTCTGCAGGCACTTCTGTGCAGTTGCTGGCTCGTGAAGGTGCTTATGCCCAGTTGCGTTTGCGCTCTGGCGAGATCCGCAAAGTTCATGTGGATTGCAAGGCAACCATTGGTGAAGTCGGTAACTCCGAGCATAGTTTGCGTTCGATCGGTAAGGCTGGTGCAATGCGCTGGCGCGGTGTTCGTCCAACCGTTCGTGGTGTGGTGATGAACCCGGTTGATCACCCGCACGGCGGTGGTGAAGGCAGAACTTCTGCCGGTCGTCATCCTGTTAGCCCATGGGGTACGCAGACCAAAGGTTATCGTACACGTCGGAACAAGCGCACTCAGAACATGATCGTGCGTCGTCGTCCATCGAATAAGAGGTAATGTAAATGGCTCGTTCTATTAAAAAAGGCCCGTTTGTTGATGTGCATCTGATCAAGAAGATCGAAACGGCACGTGCTACTAGCGACAAGCGTCCTATAAAGACATGGTCTCGCCGTTCAACAGTGTTGCCTGATTTCGTTGGTTTGACGATTGCTGTGCATAATGGCAAGCAGCATATTCCTGTTTTTGTTAACGAGAATATGGTTGGTCACAAGCTGGGAGAGTTTTCCTTGACGCGGACATTTAAAGGCCATGCAGCGGACAAGAAGGCTAAGAAATAGGAGATCATGATGAGAGTTAGCGCTGTATTACGCGGTACCCGCCTCTCGGCTCAAAAAGGCCGTCTGGTTGCAGATCAGATTCGCGGTTTGCCGGTTGAGCGTGCCCTGAATATCCTGGCCTTCAGCCCGAAAAAGGGTGCGGTAATTATTAAGAAGGTTCTGGAATCAGCGATTGCCAATGCTGAGCACAACGAAGGTGCTGACATTGACGATCTGAAGGTTTCTACCATTTTTGTGGACGAAGGTTCTACGCTCAAGCGTTTCCGCGCTCGCGCTAAAGGCCGTGGTGCACGCATCCTTAAACCGACCTGCCATATTACCGTAACGGTTGGCGACTAACTGTTAGGGTATTAAGAGGAAAATTATGGGACAGAAGATTAATCCGACTGGCTTTCGCCTGAGTGTTCTGAAAAACTGGTCGTCGAAATGGTTTGCAAATAGCAAGAACTTTGCCGGTATGCTGCACGAAGACATCAAGGTGCGTGCATTCCTGAAAAAGAAGCTATCTCATGCTGCGGTTGGTCGCATTCTTATCGAGCGTCCAGCACGCGATGCAAAGATTACGATTTACAGCGCACGTCCGGGTATTGTGATCGGCAAGAAGGGTGAAGATATTGAAGCTCTTAAAGTGGAGCTGAAGAAGATGATGGGCGTGCCTGTTCATCTCAATATTGAAGAAATTCGTAAGCCTGAAATCGACGCAACTCTGATAGCAGAAAACATTGCATCGCAGCTCGAGAAGCGAGTGATGTTTCGCCGCGCGATGAAGCGCTCTATGCAAAATGCGATGCGCTTGGGTGCTCAAGGCATCAAGATCATGAGTGCAGGCCGCCTGAATGGAATCGAAATTGCACGTACTGAATGGTATCGTGAAGGTCGTGTTCCTCTGCATACATTGCGTGCAGATATTGATTATGGCGTAGCCGAAGCCAAGACCACATACGGAATTATCGGAATCAAGGTATGGGTATTCAAAGGCGAGGTGATGGGCAAGGGCGAGCAGCCAGTTGCTGCCCCGGTAGAACCAGTCAAGAGAGTGAGAAAGCCAGGAGCGAAACATGCTGCAGCCAGCTAGACAAAAATTCCGCAAACAGCATAAAGGCCGTAATACCGGCATCGCTACACGCGGTAATAAAGTAAATTTTGGTGATTTCGGACTGAAGGCAATTGGGCGTGGTCGTCTGACTGCACGTCAGATTGAAGCTGCACGTCGTGCAATGACGCGTCATATCAAGCGTGGCGGTCGTATCTGGATCCGTGTGTTTCCGGATAAGCCGATTTCTTCCAAGCCTGCCGAAGTTCGTATGGGTAACGGTAAGGGTAATCCAGAGTACTTCGTGGCTGAAATTCAGCCTGGGAAGGTTCTGTATGAAATGGACGGGGTGAGTGAAGAATTGGCGCGTGAGGCGTTCCGCCTTGCATCGGCAAAGCTTCCAATTGCCACTACTTTTGTGCTTCGAAGTGTAGGTAGCTAATTATGAAAGCCAGCGAATTGAAAGCCAAATCGGCTGAAGAGTTGAACCAGGAGTTGGTCGAGTTGTTGCGCGCGCAATTTAGTCTGCGCATGCAGCTTTCCACTCAGCAAAGCAACAAGGTGGATCAGCTTGGCAAAGTGCGTAAGGACATTGCCCGGGTGCGTACCATTATGAGTGAAAAAGCGAGGCAAGCATGAGCGAAGCTAATGTAACTACGCGCGCACTAATCGGGCGCGTTGTGAGCGACAAGATGAGCAAAACCGTAACTGTTCTTGTTGAGCGTAAGGTGAAGCACCCCTTATACGGTAAGATTATTCGCCGTTCGAAGAAATACCATGCCCATGATGAGAACAATGAATTTCATGAAGGTGATCTGGTCGAAATTCAAGAATGCCGACCAATTGCCAGAACAAAGGCCTGGCGGGTAAGTCGACTGGTTGAAAAAGCGGTATAAGCTTTTTCTTGCAGTAGTAACGAAATCACTATATACTTGCCGTCTTTGTTGGCGAACCCCCTTAATGTGGCCGTCGCTGCTGTAGGGAACCAAAACTGACCGTTGGCATTCGCTCCGGTTCTGCAAGGAACCGAGGCATGGACGGCTTAAGTTGGAGAAATTCATGATTCAGATGCAAACTCGGCTGGATGTTGCCGACAATACCGGTGCACGCTCGGTTATGTGCATTAAGGTGCTGGGTGGATCCAAGCGTCGCTACGCCGCTATCGGCGATATCATTAAAGTAACAATCAAAGATGCAGCGCCACGTGGACGCGTCAAAAAAGGCGACGTCTATAATGCTGTGGTTGTTCGCACGGCCAAGGGTGTTCGTCGTCCGGACGGCTCGTTGGTGAAGTTTGATGCGAATGCTGCTGTACTCCTGAACAATAAACTTGAGCCAATTGGCACCCGTATTTTCGGGCCGGTTACTCGTGAGTTGCGCACTGAGCGATTCATGAAGATCGTGTCGCTGGCGCCTGAAGTTCTTTAAGGGGCTAAGAATGAACAAGATTCGTAAGGGTGATGATGTAGTCATTACCACAGGTAAAGACAAAGGCAAGCGTGGTGCGGTTCTTCGCGTTCTTGAGGGCAAGGTTGTTGTTGAAGGTGCGAATAAAGTTAAAAAGCACCAGAAGCCAAACCCGATGAAGGGCTCTGCTGGCGGTATCGTGGATATGGAAATGCCGATTCAGATTTCTAATGTGGCATTGTTTAATCCGGTTACCAAAAAGGCTGACCGTGTTGGTGTGAAGCAGCTGGAAGACGGACGAAAGGTTCGCTTTTTCAAGTCCAACGGCGAAGTGATTGACGCGTAAGGAATTAACATGGCCCGTTTGCATGATTTTTATAAGGAAACAGTAGCGAAGCAGCTCAAAGAGCAGTTTGGCTATAAATCCGTGATGGAAGTGCCGCGAATTCAGAAGATCACACTCAATATGGGTGTGGGCGAAGCTGTTGCGGACAAAAAGGTGATGGAGCATGCGGTAGGTGATATGCAAAAAATTGCAGGTCAGAAGCCGGTGGTTACAAATGCAAAAAAATCCATTGCAGGTTTCAAGATACGTGAAGGTTACCCGGTGGGTTGCAAGGTGACGCTTCGCAAAGAGCAGATGTATGAGTTTCTGGATCGTTTGATTACTGTGGCAATTCCGCGCATTCGCGATTTCCGTGGAATTTCAGGTAAATCATTTGATGGTCGTGGAAATTATAATATGGGTGTAAAAGAGCAAATCATATTCCCGGAAATCGAGTACGAGAAAATTGATGCGCTGCGAGGTATGAACATTACCATTACCACAACTGCCAAAACCGATGCAGAGGCGCGTGCTTTGCTGGCGGCGTTTAGCTTCCCGTTCAAGAACTGAGGTCGATATGGCAAAAACTTCTTTGATTAACCGCGATCTTAAGCGTCGTGAAACGGTTAAAAAATATGCTGCGAAGCGTGCTGAGCTGAATGAAATCATCAGTAACGTTAAGCTGAGTGATGAGGAGCGTTATGCTGCTCGAGTTAAGCTGCAACAGTTGCCGCGTGATTCTAGTCCTGTTCGTCTGCGTAATCGTTGCGCGTTGACCGGGCGTCCGCGTGGCACGTACCGCAAGTTTGGGCTCGGTCGGAGCAAATTGCGTGATTTGGCCATGCGCGGTGAAATACCGGGTATGACCAAGGCCAGCTGGTAACGGGAGAATACAGAATGAGTATGAGTGATCCGATCGCCGATATGCTGACCCGTATTCGGAATGCGCAAAAGGCCGAGAAAATTGTAGTCTCAATGCCTTCTTCGAAGCTAAAGGTATCTATTGCCGGTGTTTTGAAGGAAGAGGGTTATATTGAAGATTTCGGTGTGCGTGATGAAGAGGGTAAGCCCTTGCTTGAAATGCGTTTGAAATACTACGCAGGTCGTCCGGTTATCGAAAAAATACAGCGCGTAAGTCGTCCAGGCTTGCGTATTTATAAAGGCAGCCAGGATTTGCCCACTGTCATGAATGGTTTGGGTGTCGCTATTGTCTCAACCTCCCGGGGTGTGATGACAGATCGTAAGGCACGTGCAAGCGGTGTCGGCGGTGAAATCCTGTGTGTCGTGGCATGATGAGGTGAATGCATGTCCAGAATAGCTAAAAATCCGGTAATTATTCCAGCCGGTGTGGAAGTTAAACTTTCTGCGAATGAAATTACGGTTAAGGGTCCTCTTGGTTCGCTTACTCAGCTAATGAGTTCTGATATCGCTGTGGTGCGCGAAGGTGACAATCTGCAGTGTTCTGCAGCAAATGACTCGATGCAGGCTAATGCAATGTCAGGGACGATGCGTGCCTTGATTGCAAATATGGTTAAGGGTGTATCTCAAGGCTTTGAGCGCAAATTAATCCTGGTCGGTGTGGGCTATCGCGCTCAGGCCAAAGGTGATGTGCTGAGTTTGTCGCTGGGTTTCTCGCATCCTGTTGAGCATCAGATGCCTTCCGGTGTTAAAGTCGAAACTCCGACGCAGACCGAAGTGCTGATCAAGGGTATCGACAAGCAGCAGGTTGGTCAGGTGGCTGCAGATGTGCGCGCCTATCGTAGTCCTGAGCCTTATAAGGGCAAAGGTGTTCGCTACTCCGATGAGGTTGTAGTGATCAAGGAAACCAAGAAGAAATAATCGAGGCAAGGGTCATGGATAAAAATCAAGCTCGTTTGCGCAGGTCACGTAAAACACGTGCCAAACTCGCAGAGTTGAAAATGGTTCGGCTGTCTGTATTCCGTACTAATTGCCACATGTATGCTCAAATTATTGATGCATCTGGCGGAAGGGTGCTTGCTAGCGCATCTACAGTTGAGCCTGATGTGCGTAAGGAAGTTGCAAATGGCGGCAATTCTGCAGCTGCGGCTCTTGTAGGAAAGCGAATTGCTGACAAGGCAAAGAGCCTTGGGATTGAAAAAGTTGCTTTTGACCGCTCCGGCTTCAGGTACCATGGTCGAGTGAAGTCATTGGCCGATGCGGCGCGTGAAAACGGCTTGGTGTTCTAATCGGGGACGATGATGGCAAAAATGGATATGGAAGATCGCGGCGACGGTTTGCGCGAAAAGATGATCTCGGTGAATCGGGTAACCAAAGTTGTAAAGGGTGGCCGGATCATGGGATTTGCTGCCCTGACTGTTGTTGGTGATGGCGATGGTGGGATTGGTATGGGTAAGGGCAAAGCGAAGGAGGTGCCTGTCGCTGTGCAAAAGGCTATGGATGAGGCGCGACGTAACCTGGTTAAGGTTAACCTGAAGAATGGAACCTTGCATCATGCTGTTATTGGTGAACATGGTGCTGCCAAGGTTTACATGCAACCTGCTTCTGAAGGTACCGGAATTATTGCTGGCGGCCCAATGCGTGCAATTTTTGAAGTGATGGGTGTGCATAACGTTCTTGCTAAATGTATTGGTTCGACCAACCCGTATAACTTGGTGCGTGCAACCATAAATGGACTTGCTGCGATGAATACACCCTCCGAGATTGCCGCCAAGCGCGGTAAGTCTGTGGAAGAGATTTTGGGGTAAGAAATGTCGAATACCGCTAAGAATATAAAAGTTACACTTGTAAAAAGCACGATTGGTACAATCGAGAAGCATCGCGCCTGTGTTCGCGGTCTTGGTCTCCGCCGCCTTAATCACACTGTTCAGGTTGCAGACACGCCTGAAAACCGTGGAATGATTAATAAAGTAAATTACCTCTTGAAGTGCGAGGAATAAATGCAATTAAATACTCTAAAACCTGCTTTAGGTAGCAAGCATTCCAAACGTCGTGTAGGTCGCGGCATTGGTAGCGGACTTGGAAAGACTGCTGGTCGCGGTCATAAGGGACAGAAATCTCGCGCTGGTGGTTTTCATAAGGTTGGATTCGAAGGCGGCCAGATGCCTTTACAGCGTCGTCTGCCAAAAAGAGGTTTCAAGTCGCTCACGAAAGGCAATGTTGCGCAAGTTCGTTTGTCTGCGTTGAATGATTTGCCCGTTGATTCTGTTGATCTGCTTGTTCTAAAACAAGCTGGTGTTGTTCCAGGTTCCTGTCTGGGAGCAAAGGTTTTCTTGTGTGGAAAAGTTGAGAAATCGATGTCTCTGCAAGGTATTTTTGTGACCAAGGGTGCGAGAGCTGCAATTGAGGCGGCTGGCGGAAATATCTCAGGTCTGGAGTAAGCGTTTCTTGGCTAATCCTAGTGTAGGTTCATCAGGCAAGTTTTCGGATCTCAAGCAGCGATTGCTTTTTGTTCTTGGAGCTATGGTTGTGTACCGCATTGGTGCACATATTCCAGTTCCAGGGATAGATCCTGGTGTGCTTGCTGACTTGTTCAAGTCGCAGCAGGGTGGAATTCTGGGAATGTTTAACATGTTCTCGGGTGGGGCGCTGTCGCGATTTACTGTTTTTGCACTTGGTATCATGCCTTATATTTCATCTTCGATCATTATGCAATTGCTGACGGTCGTGTCGCCACAACTTGAACAGATCAAGAAAGAAGGTGAGGCAGGCAGGAAAAAGATTACTCAATATACTCGTTACGGGACTGTATTTCTTGCGCTTTTTCAGGGAATTGGAATTGCGATTGCTCTTGAAGCGCAGCCAGGTTTGGTTATTGAACCCGGTCTTATGTTTCGTGCAACGGCGGTGATAACGTTAATGACAGGCACGCTGTTCTTGATGTGGCTGGGAGAGCAAATTACTGAACGTGGAATCGGTAATGGGATTTCGATCATTATTTTTGGTGGAATTGTTTCTGGATTGCCTCATGCAATAGGTGGAACTCTTGAATTAACACGAACTGGTGCCTTTTCAATCCCCTTGGTGGTAATGCTTTTTATCGCGGCAATAGCAGTGACCGGTTTTGTTGTATTTGTTGAGCGTGGTCAGCGAAAGATTCTTGTAAATTATGCGAAGCGCCAAGTTGGCAGGCAGATCGTTGGCGGCCAAAGCTCACATCTTCCGCTTAAATTGAATATGGCTGGCGTTATTCCTCCAATCTTTGCGTCAAGTATTATTTTGTTTCCCGCCACTCTGGCCGGTTGGTTTGGCAGTTCCGAGAATATGATGTGGTTGAAAGATGTTGGCTCTACGCTTTCTCCCGGTCAGCCTCTTTACGTGATGTTTTATGCTGCGGCGATTATTTTCTTCTGCTTCTTTTATACTGCACTGGTTTTCAACCCCAAGGAAACTGCTGACAATTTGAAAAAAAGTGGCGCGTTTGTTCCAGGTATTCGACCTGGTGAACAGACTGCAAAATATATAGACCGCATTATGGCGCGATTGACATTGGCCGGTGCTTTGTATATCACATTGGTCTGCTTGTTGCCCGAGTTCTTGATTGTTAAGTGGAATGTTCCTTTCTACTTTGGTGGGACATCCCTTTTGATCATAGTGGTTGTGACAATGGATTTTATGGCTCAGGTGCAGTCCTACTTGATGTCGCATCAGTACGAAAGCCTGCTAAAAAAGGCTAATTTCAAAGGCGGCGTTTTACCTCGCTGATGGGCTGAGCGGAATACTGGTATGGCGAAAGAAGACACGATAGAGATGCAAGGGGAGATTCTTGAAAATCTGCCCAATGCAACCTTCCGCGTCAAACTTGAAAATGGCCACATTGTTCTTGGCTATATTTCTGGAAAAATGCGCATGCATTACATCAGAATTCTGCCCGGAGACAAGGTAACGGTTGAACTTACGCCTTATGATTTAAGCAGGGCACGGATTGTGTTCAGGGCTAAATGATATTGAGTTGGCAGTTGCCAACAGCAGATTTAAGGAGATTTTAAATGAGAGTTCGTGCTTCAGTTAAGAAACTATGCCGTAAGTGCAAAATGGTGCGCCGTCAAGGTGTACTTCGTGTGATTTGTGACGACCCGCGCCACAAGCAACGTCAAGGTTGATTGTTGCTATGTTTGCTGATAAAATTCGTCGTTTTTCCATTCTAATTAGCTGTTGGGAGTGACTGCATGGCCCGCATTGCTGGGGTAAATATCCCTAACCATCAACACACCGAGATTGCGCTGACAGCCATCTACGGCATTGGACGTACTCGGTCTCGCCAGATTTGCGCGGCTGCTGGTGTAAATACGTCTACTAAAATCAAGGATCTGAGCGATAGCGACGTTGAAAGGTTGCGCGACGAGGTAGGTAAAATTGTCGTAGAGGGTGATTTGCGTCGTGAGGTTACGATGAGCATCAAGCGCCTGATGGATCTTGGGTGCTATAGAGGCTTGCGGCATCGCCGTGGTCTGCCTGTCAGAGGCCAGCGCACACGTACCAATGCACGTACTCGTAAGGGTCCGCGCAAAGCTATCCGCAAATAATTCGATAGCGGATAAGTAAAGGATAAATTATGGCTAAATCAAATGTTCGGGTGCGTAAAAAGGTAAAGAAGAATGTGGCTGAAGGTATCGCCCATGTTCACGCATCTTTTAATAATACGATTGTGACTATTACAGATCGTCAGGGTAATGCGCTTTCATGGGCTACTTCCGGTGGCAGTGGCTTCCGTGGTTCACGTAAGAGCACCCCTTTTGCTGCACAGATTGCTGCAGAACATGCCGGCAAGGCTGCTCAGGAATATGGTGTCAAAAACCTTGAAGTACGAATCAAAGGTCCTGGGCCTGGTCGTGAGTCTGCTGTGCGCGCACTTAATGCGGTTGGCTTTAAGATTACCGGTATTACTGATGTGACGCCGATTCCACATAACGGCTGTCGTCCGCCCAAAAAGCGGCGCATTTAAAACGGCAAATATTTTGCAGGAGAATTACTTTGGCTAGAAATCTTGATCCCAAGTGCCGTCAGTGCCGCCGTGAGGGTGAAAAACTGTTTCTGAAGGGCGAAAAGTGCTTTACCGATAAGTGTTCGGTCGAGAGAAGAAGTTATGCGCCAGGTCAGCACGGTCAGAAACAAAATACCCGCCTTTCGGGTTATGGCGTGCAATTGCGCGAGAAGCAGAAGCTCCGTCGTATTTATGGAATTCTTGAGAAGCAATTTCGTGGCTACTATCAGGAAGCAGACCGTGTTCGCGGTATTACTGGCGAAAACCTGCTGCAGTTGCTTGAGTGCCGTCTGGACAACGTTGCCTATCGTATGGGCTTTGGTGCTTCGCGTACAGAAGCTCGTCAGGTAGTGCGTCATAATGGCATTCTTGTTAATGGTCGTCGTGTCAATATTCCCTCTTATCAGGTCAAGCCTGGTGATGTGGTCGAAGTGGCTGAACGTGCCAAAACACACCTGCGTGTCAAAGGTGCCGCGGAAGCAGCCGAGCAACGTACTTTCCCCGAGTGGATCGAAGTCGATATCAAGTTGCTCAAAGGTACCTTTAAGGCTAAGCCGCAACGCTCCGAACTGCCGGCAACAATTAATGAGCACCTCGTAGTCGAGTTGTACTCGAAATAATTGAGCAGGCAACAAATTTAGAGGAATTACGATCCATGCAAAGCAGTGCCGCTGAGTTTCTTAAGCCTCGGATAGTTGACGTCCAGAGTCAAACACCAATGCGCGCCAGAGTGACAATGGAGCCGTTTGAACGCGGTTATGGTCATACTCTTGGAAATGCGTTGCGTCGCATTTTGTTGTCATCCATGCCTGGTTACGCAATTACACAGGTTCAGATTGATGGCGTAGTGCACGAATATTCTTCTCTTGATGGTGTGCAGGAAGATGTTGTAGATATACTTTTGAATCTCAAGGGTATTGCATTGAAATTGCACAATCGCGCTGAGACTACATTATCACTTTCCAAAAGTGGTGAAGGTCCTGTTACAGCGGGTGATATTGAAACCTCTCACGATGTGGAAATCGTAAACCCTGGTCATGTAATCGCACATCTGACAAAGGGTGGGAAGCTCAATATGACGATCAAGATTGAGCAGGGGCGCGGTTATGTTCCTGTAAGCTCTCGTCGTATATCAGAAGATGACCGACTTGTCGGTGCGATGATGCTTGATGCATCTTACAGTCCTGTGCGTCGCGTCAGTTACGCTGTTGAAAGCGCTCGAGTTGAACAACGCACAGATCTAGACAAACTGGTAGTTGAAATTGAGACAAATGGTGTTATTGATCCAGAAGAGGCGATTCGTTCAGCTGCCCGTATTCTGGTTGATCAGTTGTCTGTTTTTGCGGAACTTAAGGGCACGCCTGCTGAAGTCGAGGCTCCGCGTAGTCCGCAGGTAGATCCGATATTGCTGCGTCCAGTAGATGATCTCGAGTTGACTGTGCGTTCGGCAAATTGTCTTAAAGCTGAAAATATTTACTACATTGGTGATCTGATACAGCGTTCTGAAACTGAGTTATTAAAAACGCCGAATCTCGGTCGTAAATCACTGAATGAAATAAAGGATGTATTGGCTTCCAAAGGCCTTACGTTAGGTATGAAACTGGAAAACTGGCCGCCTGTCGGTCTTGAAAAGGCCTGAATTACGGCATAGCCGTTCAGGTAACTTTGAAAAAAAGGATTTGTTATGCGTCACCGTTTATCTAATCGCAAGCTGAACCGTACATCTAGCCATCGTCTGGCAATGTTGCGTAATATGGCTAATTCATTGCTTCGTCATGAAGTCATCAAGACGACCCTGCCTAAGGCAAAAGAATTACGTCGTGTGGCGGAACCTTTGATCACTTTGGGCAAAAAGCCTAGCCTGGCAAACCGGCGCCTTGCATTTGATCGTCTGCGTGACCGTGAGATCGTGGTTAAACTATTTGATGAACTGGGCCCACGTTTTCAGTCACGTAATGGCGGCTATTTGCGTATTCTTAAGTGTGGTTTTCGCTTGGGAGATAATGCCCCTATGGCAATTGTCGAACTGGTAGACCGCGCACCGGATGCTGAAGTGGTTGAAGCCGCAGCTTAAGTATCTGAGTAACGTAAAAAGAGCCGGATATTCCGGCTTTTTTTACGTATGTAGGCCTTGTTTGGATTGCATGAGTAAATGATCGCCCTATTTACTGATTATGGGGTCAATGACCCTTACAGCGGCCTCTTGAAATCGGCAATCTGGGCGATCGCGCCTGGCGTTGTCATAGTTGATTTGCTCCATTGCGCATCAGATTACAATGTTTCTGCAGGAGCCCATTTGCTTGCTGCATTGGTTGCGGGAATTCAGGTTGGCAGCGTTTGTATTGCCGTAATCGATCCGGGCGTGGGAACAAATCGTGAAGCGGTTGTCATGCTCGCTGATGAGATATGGTACGTCGGGCCTGATAATGGCCTGCTTTCGGTCATAGCGGGTAGATCAAGTAAGGTGGAGCTGTGGCGCATCGACTGGCGGCCGGAAATGCTGTCCATTTCTTTTCATGGCCGTGACCTTTTTGCTCCGATAGGTGCCTGGATTGAGATGGGCATTTTTCCCCATGACAAACTCTCTGACATGGCGCAGCTGCAAATCAAGTTCGATAGTGATGATTTGGCCGAGGTGATTTACATTGATCATTTCGGCAATATTATGACAGGTGTAAGAAGTGAGCATATCCCGCAAGGTACGCTTTTCCAGATCGGGTCATGTTCGATCAGCCATGCGCCTGTTTTTTCAGAAGGATTGCCTGCACAAACCTTCTGGTATGGAAACAGCCTGGGATTAGTGGAATTTGCTTTAAATGGGGCGAATGCCGCGTCTTTTCTTGGTGTCCGGGTGGGCGACCGGTTCGATATTCATTTGCCAGGCTGAATCAGCGCTTTGGCAAGGTAGGCTCCCGTGTGACTCGCCCCGTTGCTGGCAACCTGTTCCGGGGTACCCTCAGCAATGATTTCCCCTCCGCCATTTCCGCCTTCAGGGCCCATATCTACAACCCAATCTGCCGTTTTGACGACATCCAGATTGTGTTCTATGACCACGATAGTGTTGCCGTGCTCACGTAACCGGTGCAGTACCGTAAGCAGCATTTCAATATCCTGGAAGTGCAAGCCGGTGGTTGGTTCATCCAGAATATAAAGCGTTCTGCCTGTGTCCCGCTTAGAAAGCTCCAGAGATAGTTTTACGCGTTGGGCTTCTCCACCGGAAAGCGTAGTTGCACTTTGTCCCAGCGTGATATACCCAAGGCCGACATCTAGCAATGTTTGCAATTTACGCGCAACAACCGGAACGGGACTGAAAAATTCACGAGCCTGCTCTACGTTCATCTGTAGAATTTCGTGAATGTTTTTACCCTTGTACTGAATTTCTAGCGTTTCACGGTTGTAACGGTGACCGTGGCATATGTCGCACGGGACATATATATCCGGCAGGAAATGCATTTCAACCTTTATAACGCCATCTCCCTGGCAGGCCTCACAGCGTCCCCCTTTGACGTTGAAAGAAAATCTCCCGGGCCCGTATCCGCGTTCACGGGCTTGCGGTACGCCCGCAAATAAATCCCGGATCGGTGTAAACAGACCGGTATAGGTGGCAGGGTTGGAGCGGGGGGTGCGGCCAATCGGGCTTTGATCGACGCTGATGACCTTGTCGAAGTATTCCAGTCCGTTGAGTTCACAATAGGGGGCGGGTTCGGCATTGCTGCCATAGAGATGGCGTGCGACGGCGTTGTAAAGTGTATCGTTGATCAAAGTGGATTTGCCTGATCCTGAAACCCCTGTTATGGCAATCAACAAGCCTACGGGCAAATTAAGCGTAACCCGTTTCAAGTTGTTCCCACTTGCTTCGGTAAGTTGCAGTATCCGTGTAGGATCAGGCTCTTGCCGCTGTACAGGAACAACTATTCTGCGCTGCCCCCCCAGATACTGCCCTGTAAGCGATGACGGGTTGGACATGATTTCTGCCGGGGTGCCCTCTGCAACCACTTCGCCCCCATGCTCACCTGCTGCTGGTCCCATGTCGACGACATAGTCTGCCGTGAGAATGGCATCTTCGTCGTGCTCGACGACAATAACGCTGTTGCCAAGATCACGCAGGCGGATCAGAGTGGCAAGTAGCCTGTCATTGTCGCGCTGGTGCAGGCCGATTGAGGGTTCGTCGAGTACATACATGACACCAGTGAGGCCGGAACCGATCTGACTGGCCAGGCGAATGCGTTGGGCTTCACCGCCGGAAAGCGTGTCGGCAGAGCGATCGAGCGAAAGATAATCGAGTCCGACATTGGTCAGAAACTGGAGGCGGCTGGCAATTTCCTTGATGATGCGTTCTGCGATGGCCTGTTTCTGTCCGCTCAGAGAAACAGCCTGAAAAAATTCCAGTGCAAGTTTCAGCGGCAGATGGCTTAATTCAAAAATGGGGCGTCCGGCAACGGTGACATTTCGGGCTTCCAGTCTCAGGCGCGTACCTTCGCAACTGGGGCAGATCTGGTGGTTGAGATATTTTGCCAGTTCTTCTCGTACAGCGATGGAGTCCGTCTCTTGGTAGCGTCGCTCCAGGTTGCGCAGAATGCCTTCAAAAGTGTGTTTGCGGGTCTGGAATCCGCCGCGTTCGCCAAGGTATTTAAACCCGATTTCCTCCGTACCACTACCATACAGCAGTATTTCCTGTACTCGGGGAGGCAGTTCATCGAAAGGGTGCTCGAGATCGAAGCCGTAATGCATGGCCAGCGCCTGCAGCATCTGGAAGAAAAACTGGTTGCGCCGGTCCCAGCCCTTGACTGCGCCCGATGCCAGCGACATGTGTGGGAAAGCTACCACCCGTTTGGGATCGAAGAAGTTGATCTGCCCCAGGCCATCGCACTTGGGGCATGCGCCCATTGGGTTATTGAAGGAAAACAGGCGCGGCTCGAGTTCCGCCAGCGAGTAGCTGCAGACCGGGCAGGCAAACTTGGCTGAAAACAGATGTTCCTTGCCACTCTCCATCTCGACGGCCAGGGCCCGCCCGTCTGAGTGGCGCAATGCGGTTTCAAACGATTCCGCCAGGCGCTGCTTCATGTCAGGGCGAATCTTGATCCGGTCCACCACGACCTCGATGGTATGTTTCTTGTTCTTCTCCAGTTTCGGATGTTGGTCGATTTCGTAGACATCACCATCCACGCGTAGCCTGACAAAGCCCTGTGCACGCAGTTCATCGAACAATTCAACCTGTTCACCCTTGCGACCAGCCACCAGCGGTGAAAGAATCATCAGCTTGGTCTCTTCCGGCAGTGCCAGCACATGGTCCACCATCTGCGAGACGCTCTGGGATTCAAGCTTGATGTGATGTTCCGGACAGTGCGGGTCGCCTACCCGGGCAAAGAGCAGGCGCAGGTAATCATGGATTTCGGTCACTGTGCCGACGGTCGAACGCGGATTGTGGCTGGTGGCTTTCTGCTCGATGGAAATAGCCGGAGAAAGACCCTCGATCAGGTCGACATCGGGTTTTTCCATCAGTTGCAGGAACTGGCGTGCATAGGCGGAGAGGGATTCGACGTAGCGCCGTTGCCCTTCGGCATAGAGGGTATCGAAGGCGAGAGAAGATTTCCCTGAACCAGATAACCCGGTGATGACCACCAGCTGATTGCGTGGAATATCCAGACTGATGTTTTTCAGGTTGTGGGTGCGGGCACCGCGAATCTTTATGAAGGACATGGCCAAAGCAGAGTTAAACGTAACCTGCTAATATACCCAACTTTGCTTGCAAGAACTAATTCCATGCAACAAGCTGATCGGATGAATCCTGTTGAATTGCGCGCCAGTATTGGTCTGGCGGGAATTTTCGGGCTGCGTATGCTGGGCATGTTCCTGATCCTGCCGGTGTTTGCAATTTATGCGACGGGCATCCCGGGGGGCGAGAATCACGCCATGATCGGCCTGGCTCTGGGGGCCTACGGACTGACGCAGGCGCTGCTACAGTTGCCTTTCGGCATGGCATCCGATCGTTACGGACGCAAACGGGTTATTTATTTCGGCCTGATCCTGTTCGCCATTGGCAGTTTTGTGGCGGCGTCGGCGCATGATATCTACTGGGTCATCGCCGGGCGTTCGATTCAGGGCGCAGGTGCAATCTCCGCTGCAGTGACGGCACTGCTGGCCGATCTGACACGCGAGGAGCATCGCACCAAGGCCATGGCCATGATTGGCTCCACCATCGGCCTCATGTTCGCCCTGTCCATGGTACTCGGGCCCGCGCTTTACCAGTTTATCGGCGTCCCCGGCATGTTCGCCCTGACAGGGGGGCTGTCTTTGCTGGCGCTGGTCGTGGTGGCCGTGGTGATTCCGGATCCAGGCGCCAGCCATTTTCATTCCGACGCCGAAGTGGTGCCTGCACGGCTAAAGGACGTATTGAAAGACAAACAGCTGTTGCGCCTGAATTACGGTATTTTTTCCCTGCATGCCGCACAGATGGCCATGTTTACTGTCATCCCCCTGGCGCTGATGGATACCGGTCATCTGGCAGAAAGCCAGCACTGGAAAATTTACCTGCCGGTCATGTTGCTGGCGTTCGCCATCATGGTTCCGGCCATCATTGTCGGCGAGAAAAAAGCCAGGTTGAAGCAGGTGTTCGTCATAGCCGTTACTTTGCTGTTACTGACCCAACTGATGCTGACTGTGCTGGTCAGCCATTTCTGGGGAATCGTGACAGCGCTGATGACATTCTTTATCGCATTCAATATCCTGGAAGCCACCCTGCCGTCGCTGATTTCTAAACTGGCACCTGCCCAGGCCAAGGGGACTGCGATGGGCGTGTATAATACGTCGCAGGCGCTCGGCCTGTTCGTTGGCGGCGTGTCAGGTGGGGTGCTGGCGCATCAGTTCGGTCAGTATGCGGTGTTCGCTTTTGGCGCATGCCTGTCGGCTGTATGGTTGTGGCTGGCGCTTTCCATGCGTACCCCGCCAGCGGTGAAAACCCAGATGTATCATCTTGAAACAATGGATGTCGCCAGGGCGCGGCTCCTGGCGCAGCGATTGTCGGCAGTGCCGGGGGTGGCCGAGGTGGCCGTCTCTGCAGAAGAAGGCGTGGCATACCTCAAGGTCAGCATGTCTGGCTGGGATGAGGAACAGGTGTTAAAACTAATCGACGGAGGAGTGTGACATGGCATCAGTGAACAAGGTGATTCTGGTCGGCAATCTGGGTAAGGATCCGGAAGTCCGTTATATGCCCAGCGGTGAGGCGATTACCAATATCACCGTGGCGACTACAGATACCTGGAAGGACAAGGGCGGCGAAAAACAGGAGCGCACCGAGTGGCATCGCGTCGCTTTTTTCGGCAAGCTTGCCGAAATTGCTGGAGAATATCTGAAGAAGGGCAGTCAGGTGTACGTCGAAGGCCGTCTGCAAACCCGCAAATGGCAGGACAAGGAAGGTCATGATCGCTATACCACAGAAATCGTTGCGGACCGCATGCAGATGCTGGGGTCACGCGGAGGCAGCAGCAATACTTTTGAAGTGGTAGATAAAGAACCTGCCGGGGCCGGAACGGCGAAACCAGCTAAAAAGGCGGGTGGCGAATTTGATGATTTCGAGGATGATATCCCTTTTTAAAATGCTGTCTTGAACTGGATGGCGCATACCCCCATTTACTGCCTGTCCCTTTTTGATTTTGAGTGGAGCTTGTGATGCCAATTTATGAATACCGTTGTTCCGATTGCGGATTCCAGAAGGAATACATTCAGAAGATGAGTGATGCCCCGCTTACCGCCTGTCCGGAATGCGGCAAGGAAACCTTTGCAAAAATGCTCAGCGCGGCTGGCTTCCAGCTTAAGGGTGGCGGCTGGTATCAGACCGATTTCAAAGGCGGCACCAAGCCCAAGGAAGAAACAAAGCCTGCCAGTGGCGGCTGTGGCGGCGGCTGTGCCTGCCATTAATTCGTCGATGGTGATGCGCGGACTCGCTTCCGCGCCTGTCGCGCAAATGTTCAGTTTAGAGCCATGAGACGCTATTTCATTACTGGTTTGCTGATCTGGGTGCCCTTGGTGATTACGCTCTGGGTGCTCAATCTGCTGATTGGTACTCTGGACCAGAGTTTGCTGATTCTGCCTGAGGCCATACGTCCGCTGGCATTGCTGGGACTCAATATCCCCGGTATCGGTGCCATTCTCACGCTACTGGTCATCTTCCTTACCGGGGTCCTTGCGGCAAATATCATCGGCCAGAGACTGGTATTGTTCTGGGAGGCGCTACTTGCACGCATACCGGTAGTCAAATCCATCTATTACAGCGTCAAGCAGGTCAGCGACACACTTTTTTCCGGCAAAGGAGAGGCCTTTCGCAAGGTATTGCTGGTGCGTTATCCTCATCCTGAAGCCTGGTCGCTGGCTTTTCAGACCAACGTGCCCAGTGAAGTGGCCCGGCGTTTCGATGAGGAATACGTGGGGGTATTTATTCCCACTACGCCCAGTCCGGTCAACGGCTTCTATTTCTACGTCAGGAAGAGCGAGACCATCGAGCTCAGCATGAGCGTGGATGACGCTCTGAAGTCTATTGTTTCCATGGGTGTGGTCGCACCCAGAAAAGAAATTACCTCGGCCATCTATCCCGGCGACTAGGGAATCAATCAGCCTGCAGCCGATTTGCTTTAAGTCCGGCAGGCTGCTCGGGTATAATTCGCCCTTTTGTTTCGCTCGTTCCAACTCGAATCGGATTCAACCATGATGCGTACTCACTATTGCGGCGCGGTCAACAGCGCCCATTTGCAGCAAACTGTCACCTTGTCCGGCTGGGCGCACCGCCGCCGCGACCATGGCGGGGTGATTTTCATCGACCTGCGCGACCGCGAAGGTCTGGTGCAGGTGGTCTGCAATCCGGACAAGGTGGACACTTTCGCCATTGCCGAGAAAATCCGCAACGAGTTCGTGCTCAAGGTGACGGGTCGCGTTAATCCGCGCCCTGAGGGGACGGTCAATCCCAACTTGCCGACTGGCGAGATCGAAGTCATCGCCGACAGCATTGAAATTCTCAACGCCTCCGCCACGCCGCCGTTCCAGCTCGATGACGACAACCTGTCCGAGAACGTGCGCCTGACGCACCGCTACATCGACCTGCGTCGCCCTGCCATGCAGGAAAACATGAAGCTGCGCTACCGCGTTTCCAAGACCCTGCGCGACTACCTCGACCAGCACGGCTTCATGGAAATCGAAACCCCCATGCTGACCCGCTCCACGCCGGAAGGCGCGCGCGATTACCTGGTGCCGAGCCGCGTCCATCCGGGCCAGTTCTTCGCCTTGCCGCAATCGCCGCAGATATTCAAGCAACTGCTGATGGTGGCCGGTTTCGACCGCTATTTCCAGATCACCAAATGCTTCCGCGACGAGGACCTTCGCGCCGACCGCCAGCCGGAATTCACCCAGGTGGACATCGAGACCTCGTTCATGAGCGAAAACGAGATCATGGATACCGTCGAAACCATGATCCGCGGCATGTTCAAAACCGTGATGGATATCGACCTGCCCAACCCCTTCCCGCGCATGCCCTACAGCGAGGCGATGGGCCGCTATGGTTCGGACAAGCCCGACATGCGCGTCGCACTGGAACTGACCGAACTGAGCGATGTGATGAAGACCGTGGAATTCAAGGTGTTCCGTGGTGCAGCCGATATGGAAGGCGGTCGCGTGGCGGCGCTGAAGGTGCCGGGCGGCGCTTCCCTGTCGCGCAAGGAAATCGACGATTACACGACATTCGTTGGCATCTACGGCGCCAAGGGGCTGGCCTACATCAAGGTCAACGAAGTGGCCAAGGGCCGAGACGGCCTGCAGTCGCCCATCGTCAAGAACCTGGATGATGCTGCACTGAAAGCGATCATCGAGCGTACCGGCGCCACCGATGGCGACCTGATTTTCTTCGGTGCCGACAAGGCCAAGGTGGTGAATGAGGCCCTCGGCGCCCTGCGCGCCAAGGTCGGCCACGAGCGTGGCCTTGCCGAATCGGGCTGGAAGCCTTTGTGGGTAGTGGACTTTCCCATGTTTGAGCGCGACGAGGAAAACAACCGCTGGGCGGCGCTGCATCATCCCTTCACCGCGCCCGCCGACGGTCACGAGGACCTGCTTTCCAGCGATCCCGGCAAGGCCTTGTCCAAGGCCTACGACATGGTGCTGAACGGCTGGGAAGTGGGTGGCGGCTCGGTGCGTATTCACCGTCAGGAAGTGCAGGCCAAGGTATTCCAGGCGCTCAATATCAGCGATGCGGAAGCCCAGGAAAAATTCGGCTTTCTGCTCGAAGCCCTGCAATTCGGTGCGCCGCCCCATGGCGGCCTGGCCTTCGGCCTCGATCGTCTGGTGACGCTGATGGCCGGAGCCGAGTCGATCCGCGATGTCATCGCCTTCCCCAAGACCCAGCGCGCCGCCTGCCTCATGACCCAGGCACCGAATACCGTGGACGAGAAGCAGTTGCGCGAACTGCATATCCGTTTGCGTCAGCAGGTGCAGACGCAGGTGGAAGTCGGCAGCAATTAAGTAAAGAATGAAAACCGGAGAATCGAAATGCCTGTAACCCCTCACGACCTGGTGGTCGAAGCCAAATCCCAGATACGGGAAATCAGTTGCGACGAAGCCCAGGCATTGCTTGGCAAGCGCGTGGTGCTGGATGTGCGCGAATATGACGAATTTTCCGCCGGTCATTTGCCCGGAGCGATCAACATTCCGCGCGGAGTGCTCGAATTCAAGATCGGCATGGTGCCGGAGGCGGCCCCCCGCGATGCCTCGCTGCTGATCTACTGCCGCACCAGCGGCCGTGCAGCCCTCTCCGCCGTACAGTTGCACCGGCTGGGCTATACCGATGTGATGTCCATGATGGGCGGCTTTGATCAGTGGAATACCGAGCAGCGCCCAACCGAGAAGCCAGAACCGATCAACTTCGAGTAATTCCGGTATTTTCCCCCGGATGGCTTATAAAACACCTGTTTCCGTCCTGGTGGTCATCTATACGCCCGATCTGCAGGTGTTGCTGCTGGAACGCGCGGATCATCCGGGTTACTGGCAATCGGTGACCGGGAGTTGCGATCCCGGCGAAAACCTGCGCCAGACTGCGGTGCGCGAAGTGGCCGAGGAAACCGGGCTGAATGCCGAAACGCTCGGGCTGGCTGACTGGAAAGTGCACAACGTTTTCGAGATTTATGCCGAGTGGCGTCATCGCTATGCACCCGGCGTGACCCATAATACCGAACACGTCTTCGGGCTGGAAGTGCCGCAACCTGTAGCTGTCCGGCTTGCTCCACGCGAACATCTGAGCCATGTCTGGCTGCCGTGGGAAGAAGCCGCCGCAAAAGCATTTTCATGGACCAATGTGGCGGCGATCAAAACGCTGCCGGAGAGGCTCAGTCGTTCTGAATAAAACCGGGAAACCCCGGAATTCCCCGCAGATAGTGTTCGCCCAGCAGCTTGCTTTCCTCGCGCAGGAAGTCGAGAAAAGCGAGCGCGACCACGGTGGGTTGCTTGTCCTTGAGGTGGGCCACGTACCAGTGGCGCCGGATCGGAAAACCCTCGACGTCAAGGCAGGTCAGCTCGTCGCTGCTGCGTTCCAGCGCAAGGGTGTGCGCCGACAGCACGGCGATCCCCAGTCCACCCGCCACAGCCTGCTTGATCGCCTCATTGCTGCCTAGCTCCATTCTGACCTTGAGTTTCAACCCCTGCTCATTGAAAAAACGTTCGGTGGCGAGACGGGTACCAGATCCCGCTTCGCGCATCAGAAACGGCTGCTCTACCAGACGCGATAGCGGAATGTTCTTTTCTTCTGCCAGAGGGTGGTCGCGCGCGGCCAGAACCACCAGCGGATTTTCCAGGAAAGGCTCAAGTTCTACGTCTATGTGTTCCGGGGGCTGCCCGAGCACATAAAGATCATCCTCATTATCGGCCATGCGCTGCAATACGCGTTCGCGATTGGTTACCTTGAGCGACACGTCGATGCCGGGGTAGCGCTGGCAGAATGGCCCGAGCAGCCGCGGAATGAAATATTTTGCGGTTGTGATCACCGCCAGGCGCAGTTTGCCCGCCTTCACCCCCTTCATGTCGGATACCTGCATCTCGAATCGGGCCAAACCCTCAAAGATATCGTGGCTGACCTTGAGCAGTTCGCGTCCGGCATCGGTCAGAAATATCCGCTTGCCGACCTGTTCCAGCAGTGGCAGGCCGACGATGTCACTCAACTGCCTGAGCTGGATGGAGACAGTTGGCTGGGTCAGGTGAAGTTCCTCGGCAGCGCGGGTGAAACTCAGATTGCGCGCCACCGATTCGAAAACCTTCAGCTGGCGCAGGGTGGCGTGTCTCATGGCGATTCCCCCGAAAAAAATATCATAGATAATTATCTATCATTAGCCTTTAAAATTACAATTATTATTTATGTATTGATGTGTTTATAGTGGCATCACGCTCTAACGAGCCACACGATCTTCCGAGGTGGAAGATAAATGTTTTAACCTGAAATCAAGGAGCTTGCAATGGCAGTCAAGACCTACAACGCTGGCGTGAAAGAATATCGCGCAACTTACTGGACGCCGGAATACACCCCGCTGGATACCGACATCCTCGCCTGTTTCAAAATCACCCCGCAGCCTGGTGTGCCCCGTGAAGAAGTTGCCGCAGCTGTGGCCGCCGAATCTTCAACCGGTACCTGGACCACGGTGTGGACCGATCTGCTGACCGATCTGGATTACTACAAGGGCCGAGCCTATCGCATCGAAGACGTCCCTGGCGATGACACCTGTTTCTACGCTTTTGTGGCTTACCCGATCGACCTGTTCGAAGAAGGCTCCATCGTTAACGTGCTGACCTCGCTGGTTGGTAACGTATTCGGCTTCAAGGCCCTGCGCGCTTTGCGTCTGGAAGACATCCGCTTCCCGATCGCTTATGTGAAGACCTGCGGTGGACCTCCTCAGGGTATTCAGGTCGAGCGCGACAAGATGAACAAGTATGGACGTCCGCTGCTGGGCTGCACCATCAAGCCAAAACTGGGCCTGTCCGCCAAGAACTACGGTCGTGCAGTTTACGAGTGCCTGCGCGGTGGTCTGGACTTCACCAAGGACGACGAGAACGTTAACAGCCAGCCGTTCATGCGTTGGCGCGATCGTTTCGAGTTCGTGCAGGAAGCCACTCTGAAGGCAGAGCGCGAAACCGGCGAGCGCAAGGGTCACTACCTGAACGTGACCGCTCCGACACCGGAAGAAATGTACAAGCGTGCCGAGTTCGCCAAGGAAATCGGCGCACCGATCATCATGCACGACTACCTGACCGGCGGCTTCACTGCCAACACAGGGCTGGCCAACTGGTGCCGCAACAACGGCATGCTGTTGCACATCCACCGTGCCATGCACGCTGTGCTCGACCGCAACCCGCACCACGGCATTCACTTCCGCGTCCTCACCAAGTGCTTGCGTCTGTCTGGTGGCGACCACCTGCACTCCGGTACCGTGGTGGGCAAGCTGGAAGGCGACCGTGATGCAACCCTGGGCTGGATCGACATCATGCGCGACGAGTTCATCAAGGAAGACCGCAGCCGCGGCATCATGTTCGATCAGGACTTCGGTTCCATGCCTGGCGTGATGCCGGTTGCATCCGGCGGTATCCACGTGTGGCACATGCCGGCACTGGTCAATATCTTTGGTGACGACTCCGTGCTGCAGTTCGGCGGCGGCACGCTGGGTCACCCCTGGGGCAACGCAGCCGGTGCAGCGGCAAACCGCGTCGCACTGGAAGCCAGTGTGGCAGCACGTAACGAGGGCCGTGAAATTGAGAAAGAAGGCAAGGACATCCTGACCAAGGCGGCAGCCAGCAGCCCGGAACTGAAAATCGCCATGGAAACATGGAAGGAAATCAAGTTCGAGTTCGACACCGTCGACAAACTGGACGTAGCGCACAAGTAATCACCGATGGCGGGTTATGGCCCCGTGGCCTGACCCGCCCTGAGACTTAATTTAAGGAGCAAATCATGAGTGAAGTGATGGATTACAAATCGCGTCTGAGCGATCCTGCCAGCCGCAAGTTCGAGACCTTCTCCTACCTGCCTGCCATGACAGCAGACGAGATCAAGACGCAAGTGGAATACCTGGTTTCCAAAGGCTGGAACCCGGCGATTGAGCATGTCGAACCGGAATACCTGATGGATTCCTACTGGTACATGTGGAAGCTGCCGATGTTCGGCGAAACCGATGTGACCAAGGTGCTGGCGGAAGCCGAAGCTTGCCACAAGGCCAATCCCAACAACCATGTGCGTCTGATTGGTTACAACAACTTCAACCAGTCCCAAGGCGCAGCGATGGTAATTTTCCGCGGCAAGACCATTTGATGTAGCGGTTTCCCTGCTGCCATCCTTTTCGGCAGCGGGGGTTTTTAAAAAACAGATAAATGACGTTTTCCGCATGGGAACGCAAGCGGCTGAGAAAGTCGGCCGTTTACGCCCCTGTGTTGACCGATAGATGGAGACCGACCATGAGCGACATCATCCAGCAGTACCGTATCGAAAAAGAGCCCTACTACCACCCCGTCTCGGACGAGGTTGAATTGTACGAAGCCGCCTACAGCGTGCGTATGCCGATGATGCTCAAAGGCCCGACCGGCTGCGGCAAGACCCGCTTCGTCGAACACATGGCCTGGAAACTGGGCAAGCCGCTGATCACCGTGGCCTGCAACGAGGACATGACCGCTTCCGACCTGGTCGGCCGCTTTCTGCTCGATGCCAACGGCACGCGCTGGCAGGATGGCCCGCTGGCAATCGCCGCACGGCACGGTGCGATCTGCTATCTGGACGAAGTGGTGGAAGCGCGCCAGGACACCACCGTGGTGATCCACCCGCTGACCGACAACCGCCGCGTGCTGCCGCTGGAAAAGAAGGGCGAGCTGGTGAACGCCCATCCCGATTTCCAGCTGGTGATTTCCTACAACCCCGGCTACCAGAGCCTGATGAAGGATCTGAAGCAGTCCACCAAGCAGCGTTTCGGCGGCCTTGACTTCAACTATCCCGAGCACGCCATCGAAACCGAGATCGTTGCCCACGAAACCGGCGTCAACGCAGAAGTGGCCGGCAAGCTGGTTTCCATCGCCGAGCGCGCCCGCAATCTCAAGGGCCACGGACTGGACGAAGGCATCTCGACGCGCATGCTGATTTACGCTGGAAGTCTGATCGCCACCGGTGTCGATCCGGTCAAGGCCTGCCGCGTGGCCCTGGTGCGTCCGATCACCGACGATCCCGATATGCGCGATGCGCTGGATGCGGCAGTAACCACATTTTTCTGATGTGTGAAGGGTGAAACGTGAAATGTGAAGCGCGAGAAATCCGATCCCGTCCCCACGTTTCACCTGAGCCGCATGACGGCGAGTCACTTTTCACTTTTCACGGGGCTAAGCCATGGCTATCAATCTCGAAGACTATCAGGAACTGATCGACGCACTTTCTCCGGAATTGCAGGAAAGCCTGCAGTCCGCCTGGCTGGAAGCCGCCAAGGTGTTCAGTGCGCGCGGTCTGGATAATTACCTCAAAGGCGCTGCCGCGCTGAAGAGCCTGGGAAAAGGCGATGACCTGATCGCCACCTGGATTGACCATGCACCGCTGGTGGCCAAGGAAATCGGTGAGGACATCATTCCAGATCTGGTGCAGACTGCACTGGAGCTGGCTTCCAAGACCTCGGGTGCGGTGATCGAGCTGGTGCTCAGCACATCGCCCACCGCAGCCAACCGTCTCGGTGACGAAACCCTGTTCCGCTCCTACCTGCAATTCCTAAACACCCTGCTGTCGCAGGCGCCGCGCGGCGTGCGCCCGATGCTGGAAAATCTGGAAATGCTGTTCAGCCAGCTCACCCTGGGTGGGCTGCGCCGCTGGGCGTTGTGGGGCGCGCACGCCCATCGCACCAACTATCCGGAGCAGGGCAACTACTTCAGCCTGCAGTCCAAGGAATCGCTGGCCATGCTGCAGAAAGAGCGCAAGGGCACGCTTTTCATCGACGTGCAGCGGCGCATCAATATGTATCTGCGCGCATTGTGGGCACGGGATTTCTTCATGAAGCCCACTTCCGGCGACTTCGAGACGCGGGAGGGATACCAGCCTTTCGTGGAAGGATATTTCATCCACCTGCCGGATGCTTACGATGATCAAAGTATTGGTGACACCAGACTGCCCGGCCTGGAAATGTATCGCGCTGCAGCCGCCCATAGCGCCGCGCATATCGTCTATACTCGCGACCCGATTTCTGCCGAAGCGCTGAATCCCTGGCAGATGGCGGTGATCAGCGTGATCGAGGATGCCCGGGTGGAAACGCTGTCGATCCGCAAGTTTCCAGGCCTCGGCCATCTGTGGGCGCAGTTGCACACGATTGAATCCAGCCAGGGCAAGTCGGCGGGTGATTATCTAAATCGACTGGCACGCGCGCTGCTGGATGAAGGTCACCAGGACAACGATCCGTGGATCGCCCAGGGGCGGGTATTGTTCAAGCAGGCTGCGGAGCGCCTCGATACCAACCAGGTCTCCTGGGACATCGGCGTGCAGCTGGCGCACGAGTTCATGGCAAAGCGCATTCCATTCAATCCCCGTAGCGACACGCTCACCGCACCCTACCGCGACGACAACCGCTATTTCTGGGAATTCGAAGAGTTCGATTTCGACAAGGCCATGGCGGCGGGTTATGACGCTCCGAAACAGGTGCGCAAACACGTCAGCCTGATGGAGTTCGCCAACGAAATCGATGTGGAGAACGCCGGCGACGACGCGGAAGAAATCTGGGTGCTGGGCACGGAGCTCTTCCCCTATGAGGACATGGGCAAATCCTACAACGAGCTGGAAGGCAAGGAGCCGGTTTCGGAGCCCTACCATTACTCGGAATGGGATTACCAGATCCAGCTCGAACGCCCTGCCTGGGCCACCGTGCTGGAAAAGCGTCCGAAAGCCGGTGATCTGCAGCTCATTGACGATATCACCTCACAGCACAAGCGCACCATCGGCAGGCTTAAATTCCTGCTCGATGCGCTGCAGCCGCAGGGTGTGACGCGCATCCGCAAGCTGGAAGATGGTGACGAGGTTGACGTCAACGCGGCCATCCGTGCCATGATCGATATCCGCATGGGGCAGCAACCCGACTCGCGCATCATGATGCGTTCGGTGCGCAAGGTGCGCGATATTTCAGTGATGGTGCTGCTTGACCTGTCGGAATCCACCAACGATAAAGTGAGCGGGCAGGATTACAGTGTGCTGGATCTGCAGCGCCAGGCCACTGTGCTCCTGGCGGACGCCATCAACAAGATCGGCGACCCCTTCGCGATTCACGGTTTCTGCTCGGATGGGCGCCACAACGTAGAATATTCCCGTTTCAAGGATTTCGACCAACCCTACAACGAAACACCGAAATCCCGTCTGGCAGGCATGAGCGGGCAGCTTTCCACGCGCATGGGCGCGGCCATCCGCCATGCCGGGCACTATCTGAAGCTGCAGAAGTCGGCCAGGAAACTCCTTCTGGTGATCACCGACGGCGAGCCGGCTGACGTGGATGTGCGCGATCCGCAGTATCTGCGTTACGATACCAAGAAAGCCGTGGAGGAAATGGCGCGTTCCGGCGTGACCACTTTCTGCATGTCGCTCGATCCGCGTGCGGATCAATATGTCTCACGGATTTTCGGGGCCAGGAACTACATGGTCGTGGATCATGTGGAACGTCTGCCGGAGAAATTGCCGGTACTTTATGCGGGGCTCACACGATGACGCTACAAACTTATGTCGGTATCGATCAGGATACCAATGCCGGCCTGACCCACCTCGGCCGCCTGGTGCGCGATGCCTGGGTGTTCGGCATCCTGCCTGAAACAGAAACCTGCGCAGGATGGGATTCGGCGCGCATGCAGAACCTCTACGAGCAGGTTTATGCTGCCTGGGAGCCCTATGCGCATATTCCCAGCCGCTTGCCGGAAGCCCTGCGCGAGCGGCACGCCCGCTTTTATGCCCAGGCCATCAGTGCCGCCCGCGAAGAGGGATGGGACCCGGAGCTGGGTGAGGACGATTAAAAATTACTGACGCGCCGGTGAAGGGAATTTGAGTACCCGCGCCGGCCCGTCGATGCGCCCCTTCGCGGCCAGGGCGTTCAGGGCGCGGGGCAGTTCTGCCTGCAGGCGTGGCATGAGATTTGCGGCGCCAGTCTGATAGTAAACCGCTTCATACGCCACCGGTTCATCCAGTGAGGTACGGGCCTGAGGCCGGAAATTCTGCCAGGCGATGTCGATCCAGCATTTGCGCGCGCCGTCGAGGAAGACGAATTCCTCCGCATCCAGAATCGCCAGGTACTGCATGGCGCGGATCGGGACGAACAGGCTGCCTGACGGGTTGCGGGCCAGCAGGGTGTGTGCCAGATTGTAGGTTGCGGCAGGCAGCAGGTGGGATTCGCGTGCCAGCTCCGGGTCGCGATAGCAGGTGATTTCCATGCGCACTCCGTGATTTGAACAGCCTGTGATGATTATCCATGCATTGCGCAGTATTGGGGAGAGGAACGATGAAAAAGCCGATTCAGGAATTCAACAAGTGGATGCTCTCACTGGTCGAGCATATCGGCTTGCTGGTGATCGCCATTGCCACGGTGTTCGCCATGGGCAGCGAAGTCGTGGTCATGGTGCGGGCAGCACAGGTCACCCTGGCCGATCTGCTGCTGCTCTTTCTCTACCTGGAAGTGCTGGCGATGGTCGGGCTGTATTACGGCACAGGCAAATTGCCGGTGCGCTTTCCGCTGTATATCGGCATGGTGGCGCTGGCGCGCTACCTGATCCTGGACATGAAGGCCATGGACGACTGGCGCATGCTCGCGGTCACCGGTTCGATCCTGATGCTGACCCTGGCGGTGCTGCTGATCCGCTTTGGCCACCTGCGCTACCCCTATCCTGGCGAAGTGCAGGCTGCAGAAACGCGAAACAATCACTCATCTAAGAATTGAACATGAATCACATTGAAAAACTTGTTGATGGCTTCAAACGCTTCCATAGCCAGAATTATGCGGAGAATCGCGCCCTGTTCGACCGCCTCACAAAGCAGGGCCAGTCACCCAAGACGATTGTGGTGGGGTGTTGCGATTCCAGGGTGGACCCGGCCATTGTGACCGATTGCGATCCGGGCGATCTGTTCATCATTCGCAATGTGGCTAACCTGGTTCCGCCGTTCGAGACCAGCGGGAATTATCACGGTACCAGCGCGGCCCTCGAATTCGGGGTGCGCCACCTCGAAGTGGAAAATATTATCGTGCTGGGACACGCTCAATGTGGCGGTATCCGGTCATTACTGAAGCATGCGCCGGAGGCGGACGCTCAGGCAGGATTTATTTCCAGCTGGATGAAAGTCGCCAGCAATGCGCGCAACCGGGTGATTTCCCGTATGCATGGCGACCCGCTGGAAGTGCAGGCGCGGGCCTGCGAGCAGGAGGCCATTCTGGTGTCGCTGGACAATCTTCTGACTTTTCCCTGGATTCTGGAGCGGGTCGCGCAAAAGAAACTGGCACTGCACGGCTGGTATTTTGATATGGAACGCGGGGAATTGCTGCGCTACAACCCGGTCAGCAACAGTTTCGACGCACTATCGTGACTGCCGGAACATCAAGGGGCAAAGATCAGGGAATGAGAGAAATGCTTGAAAAAGTGAAAGTCGGTGTCGTCATGGGCAGCACCAGCGACTGGGAAATCATGCGGCATGCCTGCGACATGCTGCGCAACCTGGGTGTGAGCTATGAAGCGCGCGTGGTGTCAGCCCATCGTACCCCCGACCTGCTGTTCAAATACGCCGAGGAGGCTGCTGGGCGCGGACTGGCTTGCATCATCGCCGGTGCGGGCGGCGCGGCACACCTGCCCGGCATGCTGGCAGCCAAGACGGCGGTGCCGGTTTTGGGCGTTCCGGTGCCATCGCGTTACCTGAAGGGCATCGATTCGCTGCTGTCCATCGTGCAGATGCCGAAAGGGATACCCGTCGCCACTTTTGCCCTTGGCGAGGCCGGCGCAGCCAATGCTGCCCTGTTCGCCGCCGCCATGCTGGCGCTGCACGATCCCGAAACAGCCAGCCGGCTGGAGGTCTTTCGCGCTGCCCAGAGCGAGGCCGCACAAAACTCGACCCTGCCGGAATTGTCATGATCCTGCCGTCTGCCACGCTTGGCATTCTCGGTGGTGGCCAGCTCGGGCGCATGTTTGCTGTGGCCGCGCGCAGCATGGGCTACCGCGTGATGGTGCTGGACCCCGATCCAGAAAGCCCGGCGGGTGCGCTGGCCGACATTCATCTGTGCGCGGACTACCGCGACCATGCCGCGCTGGAGCGCATGGGGCGGGCTTGCGCGGCGGTTACCATTGAATTCGAGAATGTGCCGGCCGGCAGCCTGGAATTCCTCGCGCAGTTTTGCCCGGTGCGTCCCGGCGCTGCGGCTGTCGCCATTGTCCAGAATCGCCGTGATGAAAAGACTTTCCTGCAGTCGCACGGATTTGTGACTGCCCCGTTCGCGACCGTGGAAAATTCGGGCGACCTGGCTGCCGCATTCCATAGCATCGGCGTGCCTGCCCTGCTCAAGACCGCACGCAACGGCTACGACGGCAAGGGACAGGCCAGGATCAACAGTTTTGCCGAACTGGAAAGCGCGTTCGAAAGGCTGGGCGCGGTGCCCTGCGTGCTGGAAGCCTGGCTTGCGCTAGAAACGGAAATCTCGGTAGTGGTGGCGCGCCGGACGGACGGACAGACCGCGGCCTTCCCGGTCGCAGAGAACCGGCACGCCGATGGGATTCTCGATATCAGCATCGTCCCGGCTTCCGTCACCGAGGAAATGGCCGGGAAGGCGCTCGAGACCGCCAGCGCTATTGCTGCCGCGCTCGATTACTGCGGTGTGCTGGCGGTGGAATTCTTCGTGCTTGGCGACGGCCGGATGGTGGTTAACGAAATTGCGCCACGGCCGCACAACAGCGGACATTACACCCTGAATGCCTGCCTCACTTCACAATTCGAGCAGCAGGTGCGGGCACTGGCGGACGTGCCGCTGGGCGCACCCGATCTGTTGCGTCCGGTGGCGATGGTCAACCTGCTGGGTGATCTGTGGCGCAACGGGCAGGAGCCGCCCTGGGCCCCGGTGCTGAGCCAGCCGCGCGCAAAACTCCACCTGTATGGCAAGCAGAGCGCTCGCCCCGGCCGCAAGATGGGGCATTTCAACGTACTGGCCGAAAGCGCCGATGCTGCTCTCAAGGTGGCGCTCGAATTGCGTGGCGGGCTGGCGGCTGAAGTATCCACCGGTTAAGAACTCAAGGACATCATGCCACTCGTGCACATGAAAGACATGCTGGGCCACGCCTATCGCCACGCTTATGCAGTTGGGGCGTTCGGCGTGGTCACGCTGGATTTTCTCGAGGCCATCATCAAGGCAGCGGAGAATTATCGTGCGCCGGTGATTCTCAATCTGGCCGAATCCCATTTCGATTACTACGATTTTGACCTGCTGGCACCGGCTGCGGTGGCGGCTGCGCGGCGTGCCAGGGTGCCGGTGGCAATCCATCTCGATCATGGCCGTAGTCTCGAATCCGCCGAACGGGCGATCCGCTGCGGTTTCAGCGGGGTGATGGTGGACTGCTCGGATCAGCCCTTCGAGGACAATCTGCGGCTAACGCGCGAAGTGGCCACCCTGGCGCATGCCAGCGGAGTGGCCGTCGAGGCCGAACTGGGTTATGTGCCGGGAGGGGAGGGCGAGAATGCCGAGAATCTGTCGCACGAATTCGAATACACCTCGCATTCGGAAGCCAGGGTGTTCGTGGCGCGAACCGGTGTGGATTGCCTGGCAGTCTCCATCGGCACGGTACACGGGCGCATGAAAGGCGCGCCCAGGCTGGATTATGCGCGTCTGGCAAAAATCAACGAGGCCGTGGGCATCCCGCTGGTGATTCATGGCGGCAGCGGTTTGTCGGATGAACAGTTCCGCAAGCTGATTGCCAACGGTGTGGCCAAGATCAACTACTACACTGCGCTCTCCGACCTCGCCGTGCAGCATATCCGGGACAACCCCGGCATCGGCGACAACGGTTACATGGCGCTCAAGCGCAGCATCCGGGAAGCGGTGCGCGCCGAGGTGGAGCGTTGTATCCGCCTGTGGGGCAGCGGCGGACGCGCGGCAGAGGTGCTGGAACAGTGCCGCCCTCTGAACGACGGCAAGGCTTCACCCGATATTCGCGCGATCGGCTGATTTTTTCCCCATATTCTGGTAAGTTTAGCGTTTGCTAATTTTCCCGGAAGCGAAGTCACGCCATGCAAGTCAGTCCCATTACCTTCGACAAGTTCAGCCAGATGCAGGACGGCGACTGCCAGGCCCGCATCCTTGCCGCCAAGGCCAGACTGGGCAAACGTCTGGTCATTCTGGGGCATCATTACCAGCGCGACGACGTGATCTGCCATGCCGATTTTACCGGCGACTCGCTCAAGCTTTCGCGCCAGGCGGCTTCTTCCGAGGCGGAATACATCGTTTTTTGCGGCGTGCATTTCATGGCCGAAGTGGCGGACATCCTCTCGCGTCCTGAACAGATTTCCATCCTGCCCGATCTTTCCGCCGGCTGTTCCATGGCAGACATGGCAAGCCTGGCCAAGGTCGAGCGCGCCTGGCGCGAGCTGAAAACGGTGCTCGATCCCGACGAAAGCGTCACGCCGGTGACCTACATCAATTCCGCCGCCGACCTGAAAGCCTTCTGCGGCGAACACGGCGGCATCGTCTGCACTTCCAGCAACGCCACCAGAATCCTCGAATGGTCCTTCGCCCGGCGCGAGAAGGTGCTGTTCTTCCCCGACCAGAACCTGGGGCGCTGGAGCGGCTTCAAGATGGGCATCCCGCTCGACGAAATGGTGCTGTGGGACTACGACCAGCCGATGGGCGGGCTGACGCCGGAGCAGATCAGGAAGGCCAGGATTATTTTATGGAAAGGCCTGTGCTCGGTGCACCAGATGTTCCAGCCGCAGCACATCGAGAAGTTCCGCGCCCAGCACCCGGACGGGCTGGTGATTTCCCACCCCGAGTGCAGCTTCGAGGTGTGCCAGTTGTCCGATTACGTCGGCTCCACCGAATACATCATCAAGACCATCGCCGAATCCGCGCCCGGCACGAAATGGCTGGTCGGCACCGAACTGAACCTGGTCAACCGCCTGGCGAACCGCTTCAAGCCGGAAGGCAAGCTGGTGCAGTTCATGTCCTCGACGGTGTGCATGTGCTCCACCATGGCGCGCATCGACCCGCAGCACCTGGCCTGGATCCTGGAAAATCTGGTGGAAGGCAAGGTGGTCAACCAGATCAAGGTGCCGGCACAGGAAGCCGAAATGGCGCGCCTGTCACTGCAGCGCATGCTCGACGCCTCCTGAATAGTGACAGCCGGAATGAGGCACGGTACCGGATCGATGGCTCATGGCTTCATTCTCGAAGCAATTACCGAGCAAACCGAACGCCGCGCCCATTTCGATGCCCTGGCTGAAAGTCGCTATGCCGGCATCGTGGCGGTCGGCAAAACCATCCCGTGGCAGGAAATGCGCGACTATCTGGAAGCTCGCATGGCTGGCAAGACCAAGCAGCGACCGGTGGCACGCAAGCTGGCGCGCTGAAGGTGTCCTGCGTCGAGTCGGCGCAACTGGCCTTAAGTAATTATTCAAATACACCTTGGGCGGTAGAGTAGGCTGGGATCTCCAGAGTGACCGGAGTTCGGCCAAAGCCGACATATTTGAACTCTCAACTTGGATGGCTGATACCGATCCTAAGCGGAGTTCAACGCGAACTATCAAGCTGGAATAATAACCGGGGTCTGTATTTTTGCTGCGATTGCACTATAAAGATCAATTTCCGTTTCTGGTGCACGAATGGAGACGATCAGAGTGTAGTGGGCCGGCAGGTTGTAACGGCCTAGTTTTGGGCGAGTGCGCCACCAGCCCAATGAGGGATAGACCGCAAGACAGCCTCGACTGGCCAAGTCTGCCGCAGAGCCTTCCCATATATCCTGATGTAGTGAACCTCTATGCCGTCGACGTTCGCCCAAGCGCCAATCGGGGTCTTTGGGGTTCGCGTGTTGATTATCTTCTTCCTCAAGTGCAGCAGCGGCGTTGATTCGTGCAAGGAAGTCCTCTTCCGATTCAAGGTGATGGCGCACATCGAATCGTAAGCGGTGGGAAGGGTAATGGTATTTCGATGCTGAGCCGCGAGCGGATGGATTTGGCTCGATGAAATAGGAGAGTGTGACTCTCATTTGTACTTGGGTTGCGCCGAGCGCTTCCAGCTCGTCTTGGGGCCAAGGCAGTGCATGCAGATTCATATCTCGAGTCTTGATCGTGCTCCCGTCTTTTTTGTATGGGTGAACGATGTCTTCGACAATCAGTGTCAGCGAATTGGCAGCACTCCATAATGCTCTTTCCAGATCAGGCACTCCCCAGCCGCAATGCCGGATAAGGTTGGCGTAATCGTTCTTGTTGTGGGATCTCTCCTCTGGCAAATACATTTTGCGCATAGCTTCGGTCCACTCAGAGGAATGAACTATGAGCGCACGAATAGTTTCTGGCCTAAGTTGTGGATATGCCGCCATCAATTGCGCCGCCATGCGGGAACACAAGGCGGATGCGGCGCTGGTGGCGTTAGTGGTGGTGAAAAGTTTTTCGGTAGGCTTGAAGTGAGTGGTCAAAAGACTAAGACTCGGTAACATCCCTGCGAACCCATCATTTTTCCCAACGTTCCCGCCTTCAAGAACAACGTCAGGTTTCAGCGGCCATGCCCTATCCCAAGTTGCTGATGTCGTTGTGTACGGACTGATTCCTCCAAAAGGCGCAATAGGTTCAATTTGGCCATTTTCGGTTTCAACTTTTTCGGTGAATGCACCAACTGTCAGTGCATTCCAAGCTTGACCGGGGTCGTGAATTAGATTTTTTGTCGAAAGACTTTCTGGATAATCCAGCCACTCGCTACCATCTTTGGTATTCCCAGCAGCTTGAACGATCAGTCGAGGGAAAAGTCCTCCCCCCGGCACATCAGCCGCCAGCGAGTCCACCATAGCAGACCATGAAGAAGGGCGACCACGATCACGGTAATCTGTAGCCGTCACCGCCGAGCTGAATACGCGCATGCGTTGTGGTGCAGCGATCTCGGGACGGCTTACTGCTTTCGCAAACAGGTTGGCATGAAATTCGTTGTTTCCGGAATTATCTCTCTCGCCCCGTGTGAGCTTAACTGACTCAAGCAGGTGATCAATTTGAATGGGCATCGCCGTTGCAAGCGCATCGGTTAAGTCGCCATAGACGGCTATGCCGGCCAAGCCTGTGCCGTGATTGCACTCGTCATTTTTACCCCATTCCTGTTCGACGGTGTGCATGTCAGCGCTGGTCAATGCAGGCGAGAGCAGGGGGTGACCACGATTTACGCCACTATCGATCAAGCAGACTCGGGGCACATCGTCCGGGTGAGCCGGGAAGGTTGTTCGCGCTAGCAACTCGTCCTTCCACGCCTGTTGCTCCGTGGCATCCATTCCGTCAAACAACTCTGCCGTTTCCTTGGCGCGCCGTAGCTCAGCGACACAATTAAGCGTCATTGCTGTCTGGGAAAATTGGCGTTCGGAGCCATGCATCATCACGACTGTTCGCTCCGGAAAGTCGACACGTCTTTCGCTAACGGAGCAGCCAACCGCAGAAGCCAGCTTGCGGAAATCCTCCACCACTAGCTCACGATTTCCGCGTTCGGGTAACCACACCTCCCACCAGAATGACTCATCCCGGTTTCGCGGAAGCAGCGCCGGGTCATCCGTCCACAGTGCGCGAAGTTCGGCTGCGCGTATTGTCTCGATAGTATCCAGCAGCGCCCTGTGATCCAGCGGCTTGTCATTCTTGTCTTTTCTCTCTGCCAAATACTCGGTCACATACTTTTCGAAATGCTCAAGTTTTCCGTCGGGTACGAAGACGTTGGCGTAGGTATATTCCCCTTCATGTCGGATGCTCAGTAACTCAATGTGCTGCGTTTCGTTGGCGAGACTCTCAAATGCCAGCGCCACACCGGGCTGACTTTGAAACTGAATTTGCAGGCCGATACCGCCCTCTAGCCCTATAACGTGCTGTGCGACTGCAGCCTGCTCGGCAATTGGCTTGAGTGTTTGGATTTGTGTTTGCAGGGATGCGCCATGCTGGGCGCGTGGCAATTCCGGCACATGTGGTTGGCTCCCACCACCATAGGCAGTGAAAGGTTTTGCTTCGGAAGTATTTGTGAGAACGAAGTGCGGTCGATTATCTTGCGCTTGATTCGTCATGGCTTGATGGCTCGCTATCGTTGTTGGCGAGCTTACCGCTGATCAACTTTCGTTCTTCCAGCATGCGCACCAGATCGGCTTGAGAAAGGGTGTCGCGGTCGTGGATGATGCTATCTTTGATCGCCTCGTCGGCCGCCCTTGAAATTTCCGCATGGCTTAATCCCACCGCGTGTTCTGCAATTTTGCTCCAGGCAAAACGCTTGGCATGGAATCCTGCTAGTCTCGCCTTAAGTATTGCAACGATTTGCTCTTGATTGGGCAGGCCATACTGGAGCATGTCATCGAAGCGGCGGAACAGTGCGTAGTCGAGAATATCTGGGTGGTTGGTCGCGGCAATAATCACGCTGTGAGACTGATCCTGCTCGATCATTTGCAGAAAGCTATTGAGCACACGACGGATTTCACCCACATCGTTGGACATACCTCGCTGCGAACCGATAGCGTCGAACTCATCGAAAAAATAAATGCCTCGCACTTCGGTAATGGCATCAAAAACCTGCCGCAACTTGGCCGCAGTCTCTCCCATAAATTTCGTGATTAGCGCATCGAGACGAACCAGAAATAGCGGAACACCCAACTCCCCCGCAAGCGCTGCTGCAGTCATCGTCTTACCGGTGCCCGGCGGACCTACAAAGAGGAGCTTGCGGCGTGGCGACAATCCATGTTCCTTAAGCTTGGCGAAAAAGCGCTGCTCCTTGATCGTGCGCTTGAGCTTCATGGACACGGTATCGTCGAGAATCATTTCGGCAAGGCGAGTCTGGGGATAAGAAACGCTAAGCAGACCAACCAATTCGCCACGAGGCTTGTTGAGCGGAGCCAGCTTACTGCCTCCAGCCGGTTTCTGGCTGCGAGACTTTGCGGCATCGATCATGTCCCGTAGTTCTTCGGCCAGTTTTCCATGCCCCAGCTTGGCTTCATGCGCGGCAACCTGCATGGCAATAGACAAAAAGCGCCCCTCGTCACCCTCAATGTGTGACCTAAGTAGTGCTTTTATTTGTTCCGCGCTCGCCATTTTTCATCCAATCAAACCCCTTGGCGATTATACAACTCTATTGACGAACCAAAGAGGGGCATTACCAATACTGGTATCAACTATTCCAGAGTGCTCTGGATTTCAAATGCCAATATCCGGTTCTGTCACATAGCTGCGCCTACATGCCCGTGCCTCCGACATCCATTTTGGTTGACCTCCAGCCCTTCAAAGCGAACTGCAACCCGATTCTTCACCCGTTCACTTCATGAGCGCGGCTTGGCCCTCGCCGTCGGTATGGCGTTCCACGGGTCGTCGGGCCAGGGGTGTTTGGGGTAGCGGCCTTTGAGTTCCTTCTTCACCTCAGGGTAGGTGTGGTCCCAGAAATTCTTCAAGTCGCGCGTGACCTGGATCGGGCGCTGGGCGGGGGAGAGCAGGTGGAGCATCAGCGCGACCTGGCCGTTGGCGACGGCGGGGGTGCGGGCGAGGCCGAACAGTTCCTGGAGTTTGACCGCCAGCACCGGCGGGGCGCCGTCGGGGAAATATTCCAGGCGCTTGCGCGAGCCGCTCGGCACGGTGATGTGGGTTGGGGCGAGGATTTCGAGTTGCTGCTGCCGGTCCCAGTCGAGACGGGCCTTGAGGATAGCGGGCAGGTCGAGCCGGGCGAGATGGTCGCGCCGGGTGACGCCTTCGAGATAGGGCGCAAGCCAGTCTTCCAGCGAGGCGAGCAATGCGGTGTCAGAAAGATCGGGCCAGCCGGCGCCGGGCTGCCACTGCCGCAGCGAGGCGATCCGTGCCTGAAGCTGGCGCGCTTCCTCGTTCCAGGGCAAGGCTTCGACGCCGAGGTCGCGCACACCGTCGAGCATGGCCTGCACCGTCGCCGCTTGGGCGGAACCCGCCGGCAGCGGGCGTTGCGCCAGCATCAGGGCGCCGAGACGGCGTTCTTCGCGCGCCAGCACCGCCTGGGTCTGGCGCTCCCAGCGCACCACCGGCTGCCACGCCAGTTTCTCGCCGAACTGCCGCGTGAGGTCGTCCGCGTCGAGCGCGGCGGCGAGGAAGATGCGCCCCTCGTCGCCCTTGCCGTCGAGGCTGGCGGCCACCAGCAGCGGCGGGCCGCCGGCACAGCCCGGCAGCAGCCGGGCGCCGCGCCCGTTGGCGAGCAGGTAGCGCCCCTCGCCCTCACTGCGGCGCTGGGCGATGCGGTCCGGGTAAGCCAGGGCGAGGAGCAGGCCGATGGCCGCTTCGTCCATCTCGACGTTTTCCGCCTCCAAACCCAGCAAATGGCGCCACTGGCGCGCGGCACGCTCGGCGGCGGCGCAGGCGTTGGGGTCGGCGCTGAAACGGCGCACCCCGGCGTTGCCGTGGTTGCGATGGGCACGCAGGGCTTCCACCCGCAGGGCGAAATCGCAGCGGTGCTCGCCTTCAAGGGCGCGTAGCGGGTCTCGCCCGGCGGCCACGGCAGCCATGTCGCAGGCGAGGGTGCCGAGCCCCATCTCCCGGCCGCGCAGCAGCATGTGGGCGAGGCGCGGATGGAGCGGCAACCCGGCCATCTCCCGCCCCAGGGCAGTGATATGTCCGGCACTGTCCAGGGCTTCGAGCTGTTGCAGCAGTTCGCGCCCCTGGGCCAGGGCAGCGGCGGGGGGCGGGTCGAGCCAGGTCAGCGTGGCGGCATCGTTCACTCCCCATTGGGCCAGTTCGAGCGCGAGGGGGGCGAGGTCGGCTTCGAGGATTTCCGGGATGTTGAAGGCGACCAGGCCGCGCTGGATGTCCTCGTTCCACAGCCGCAGGCAGATACCCGGCCCGAGACGCCCGGCGCGTCCAGCACGCTGCTCGGCCGAGGCGCGCGAGACGCGCACCGTTTCCAGGCGGGTCAGCCCGCTCGGCGGGTCGAAGCGCGGCACCCGCCGCCAGCCGCTGTCGATCACGGTGGTAATGCCCTCGATGGTGAGCGAGGTCTCGGCGATGGCCGTGGCGAGAATGATCTTGCGCCGTCCCTGCGGATCGGGCGCGATGGCCGCCTGCTGGCGCTCGAAGGGCAGATCGCCGTAGAGCGGATGGACCAGGGGCGCGCCGGGGAGGGCCGCGCGTTCGGCGAGCAGGGCCTCGACACGGCGGATTTCGCCGGAACCGGGGAGGAAGGCGAGGATGTCTCCACCCGTTTCGCCGGCGGCGTCCGCCACCGCCCGTGCCATGGCCTGGGCCATCTCTCCGGGCTGGGATGCTGCGCCGCTGCCCGCCCGGTAGCGCACCTCGACCGGGTGGCTGCGCCCCGCGCTGCGTACCAGCGGGGCGTCGAGCAGGTCAGAGATGCGTGCGCCGTCAAGGGTGGCTGACATCACCAGGATTTTCAGGTCCTCGCGCAGTCCGCTCTGGGCGTCGCGACACAGCGCCAGGGCGAGGTCGCTGTGGAGATTGCGCTCGTGGAACTCGTCGAAGATCACCAGCCCCACGCCGGCCAGTTCCGGGTCGTGCTGCAGGCGGCGGGTGAGGATGCCCTCGGTCACGACCTCGACGCGGGTACGTTTCGACACCCGGTTTTCGAAGCGCACCCGGTAGCCGATCCGTTCGCCCGCTTCCTCGCCCAGCTCGGCGGCCATGAACACGGCGGCCCCGCGCGCGGCAAGGCGGCGCGGCTCGAGCATCACGATGGACTGTCCGCTAAGCCAGGGTTCGTCGAGCAGGGCGAGCGGGATGCGGGTGGTCTTGCCCGCCCCCGGCGGCGCTTCGAGCACGACCGCCGAGTGGGCGGCAAGCGCGGTGCGCAGCTCGGACAGGATCGCGTCGATGGGAAGGGGTCTGGTCACGTGGGAAGGCGGGCTGGGAATGAAAATAATCATTTCATTATATCTGCTGGGGTGACTGCATGCCGGATGCAGCGATCGTGCGGCCTGGTTCTGGGGTAAAATTCGCCTTCGCGCCATATGCTGTTTTTCAACCATACCCAGGTTAAATCTTGTCCGGAAATACGCCCTCTCATTTTCTCGAACTGCTCGCCCCGGCGAAGACTGCCGCGATTGGCCGCGAGGCCATCCTGCACGGCGCGGACGCGGTGTATATCGGCGGGCCGTCTTTCGGTGCGCGCCACAACGCGGTCAACACGGTCAGCGAGATCGCCTCGCTGGTGGAATTCGCGCACCGCTACCGGGCGCGCATCTACGTCACCCTCAACACCATCCTGCACGATGCCGAGCTGGAATCCGCGCGCCGCCTGATCCACGAATTCTACGATGCCGGGGTCGATGCGCTGATCGTGCAGGACATGGGGCTGCTGGAACTCGACCTGCCGCCGATCGACCTGCATGCCTCGACCCAGTGCGACATCCGCACGCCGGAAAAGGCGCGTTTCCTCGCCGATGTCGGTTTTTCGCAAATCGTCCTGGCGCGCGAACTGACGCTGCAACAGATCACCGCCGTGCGTGCGGCCGTACCTGCCGATACCGCAATCGAGCATTTCATTCACGGTGCGCTGTGCGTGGCCTTCTCCGGCCAGTGCTACATCAGCCATGCGCAGACCGGGCGCAGCGCCAACCGTGGCGACTGCTCCCAGGCCTGCCGTCTGCCCTATACCCTGCAGGATTCTAAGGGCCGGGTGGTGGCTTTCGACAAGCATCTGCTGTCGGTCAAGGACAACAACCAGAGTGCCAACCTGCGCGCGCTGGTCGATGCCGGGGTGCGGAGCTTCAAGATCGAGGGGCGTTACAAGGAAGTCGCCTACGTCAAGAACATCACCGGCCATTACCGCCAGCTGCTCGACGGGATACTGGCCGAACGGCCGGAACTGGCGGCTGCCTCGAGCGGGCGTACCCGGCTGCTTTTCACACCCAATCCGGACAAGACTTTTCACCGCGGCGCGACCGACTATTTTTCCACCGGACGCAAGGCCGATATCGGCGCTTTCGATACCCCGGCCTTCGTCGGCGTTCCACTCGGCACGGTGACGCGCGTCGGGCCGGACTGGTTTGAACTGGAAGCTGACGAGCCGCTCGCCAACGGCGACGGCCTGACCTATCTGCACAAGCGCGAGGTGGTTGGCATCCAGGCCAACCGCGCCGAACCCGCCGGAAAGACGAGACTCTGGCGCGTGTGGCCGAACGAGCCGATCGCAGCCCTGCCGGGCCTGAAAGCGGGGGTGTCGCTCAGCCGCAACCGCGACCATGCCTGGGATCAGGCGCTGACGAAGAAATCTGCCGAGCGCCGCATCGATGTGAGCGCATGCTTCGAGGAAAGCGCAGACGGCTTCAGCCTGACGCTGCAGGACAGCGACGGCATCCGGGCAACGGCTTCCCTCCCATTCGACAGGCAGCCGGCGCAGAATCCGGCCGAGGCAGAAAGCGCATTGCGCGAACAGCTCGACCGCTTCGGTAATACCCTTTTCTCGCTGCAGGTGCTCGCCATCAAATGGAGCCAGCCGTGGTTCGTGCCTTCATCTCTTGCCAACAAGTTGCGCCGCGAGGCGGTCGGACAACTGGAAGCCGCCCGCCTCAAGGCTTATGCGCGCCCGCTGCGCAAACCTGCCGTGGAACCGCCGGTTGCTTATCCGGAAGAGACGCTTTCCTATCTCGCCAATGTCTACAACCGGGCAGCGCGGGCATTCTACGAGCGGCACGGCGTCAGGCTGATTGCAGCGGCCTACGAGGCGCATGAGGAAACGGGGGAGGTATCGCTGATGATCACCAAGCACTGCCTGCGCTACTCGTTCAGCCTGTGCCCGAAGCAGGCCAAGGGGGTGACCGGCGTTCAGGGCCAGGTACGCGCCGAACCGATGACGCTGCAGAATGGCAAAGAGCGGCTGACGCTGATATTCGATTGCAAGGCGTGCGAAATGCACGTCATGGGCAAGATGAAGAAGCACGTCCTGAATATGCCGTCGCCCTCATGCGAGCCAGCCTCAGCGCCGGTCACTTTCCACCGGCAAAGACCAGACACCCCGGCCAGGAAGTAAGCTGGCGCAATAATGCTGGTTGAAAAGACCAGGCCAGAATTATGAGATATTTGCTTAATCAGAGCGGCTTCTGTGGTTAGGAAGTGATTTATGGACCATGAGTGCGATTGCGCCCGGATGTCTTTGCCTTGTAGAGCATCTGGTCCGCCTTTTCAATGAGTTCTCCAGCCATCTCATGCTCTTCCGGGGTCATGGAAACATATCCACAGCTAATCGTGACCCAGGGAGCAGCAGAGGAATATTGGTGAGGAATATGCAACGCCTCGATGCTGCTGCAAAGTCTATCTGCCAGCAGTCTGGCGCCGTTCAGGTCGGTATCCGGAAGCAAGACGATAAATTCTTCACCCCCATAACGTGCTATAAGATCAGAGGATCTGGAAATTGTTTCGGTCGCCAGCGTTTCAGCAACTTTGCATAAACAGGTGTCTCCTGCGCCATGCCCATATCCATCGTTGTATGTCTTGAAATTGTCCACGTCCAGCATAATCACAGCCAGAGGGGCGCCTGTGCGGACGCTGCGCTTCCATTCAGTATCCAGTGCCTGATCGAAACGACGGCGGTTCGGGATGTTGGTCAGTGGGTCCAGCAGTGCCTGTGATTCCAGCAGTTTCTCTTTTAATTTGAGCGCAATGTGATTTTTTACCCTGGCCCGGACAATAGGCGGGCTGATGGGCTTGGTAATGTAATCCACGGCGCCCAGTTTCAATCCAAGCTCTTCTTCGGCAGCGCTGCAAAGAGCGGTCACGAAAATTACTGGAATATTCTGTGTTTCAGGGTTTTCCTTGAGTCTCTGGCAAACCTCGTAACCACTTAATCCAGGCATCGTAACGTCCAGCAGGATTAGGTCCGGCTTGTTTCGGAAATTGGCAATGCGGAGCGCGGTTTCGCCATTAATTGAAATCTGCAGACGGTAATCCGTTCTGAGGGCTTCTTGCAACAGATCGATATTTGACGGCGAGTCATCCATCACCAGAATCGTGTGCCTGCTTTCAGGCGTTGCTATAGCAATTGCATTCTCAGTGGCTAATGGCAGGCCGAGTTTGACAGAGAGTTCGCTCAGGGAGGAGAGAGCGCCGCTGAAATCATATCGGGTTGCTTTCGTGAAAAAATCGATGAAATCCTTTTCCATGGAACGGCCATGCAGATTTTCTTTCAGGTAAGAAATATGATCAAGCGTGTCGGCATCGTACTCTGCCAGTAACTTGGCAAGTTCACGTATCTGCGGCAGAAGTTCGCTTATATCCGCATCGTTACCGTCTTGTGGAGGAGGCGTCTTGACCTCGACCGGGCCTTGTTCCAGGGTCCGGTCGATTCCGGCGATAAGGGAGACGACAGCTTCCCTTACACTTTCCAGCAAGGGCGCAACATGTTCCGTTTGCTGTTGCCGGAGCGCCGATTCAAGTTCCCTTGCCTTCCTGGCCAGGTCTTCTGCGCCGATGTTTCCCGCCTCGCCTTTCAGAGTGTGCGTCAATCTGGATGCGTCTTCGAAATCGTCCGCTTCATACGCCGCAGCGATACGATTAAAAATATCAGAATATTCATCGCGGAATAAACGCAGCAATTTTTTATACAGGCTCACATTCCCGTCGACGATGTCCATGGCCTCCTGAATGTTTACACCAGCCGGGTATGGAATGGTGCTTTCATTCTGACTGACTTCAGTTGGTGCATCCTGGCTTTCGTGGCGAGAATGAGGGTGAACCCAGCGAACCAGCGTTGAAAATAACTCGGCGACATGAACCGGCTTGAAAACATGGTCGTTCATGCCGGATGCGATACATTGCTCACGTGCTTCATGTGTTGCATTTGCGGTAAGCGCTATGATGGGCAGTTCATGGAAACGTTCGTCGGAACGTATAAGTCGCGTTGCTTCAAAGCCATCCATTAGCGGCATCTGGCAATCCATGAACACGGCATCGTATCTCTCCAGGCCGACTCTCTCCACGGCTTCTGCGCCATTGCAGGCAGCATCGGCACGAATGCCCGCGTTGTTGAGAATTTCCAGCATCAGTTCCCGGTTAACGACATTGTCTTCAACAAGAAGAATCCTGGCCCCGGCAAGTGATTTGGCCAGGTTTTTCCAGTCCTGTTTTCCTGAAGCGGCAGCATCGCATTTCTCCTCATTTTCTCCATTATTCCAGGCACCAAAGCGGGCAGAGAAAAAGAAGGTACTTCCCTCTCCGGGTCTGCTCTCGACCCCGATCTCACCTCCCATTATTTCGACCAGATGCTTGCATATGGAAAGGCCCAGCCCTGTGCCGCCAAATTGCCTCGTGGTAGAACTGTCCGCCTGGCTGAAGGGGGTGAAGAGGCGGCCACGCTGTTCATCGGTCATCCCGATGCCGGTATCGGCAACATTGAACTGGAGGCGCACTTCGCCGTGGTCATCAGGAATCCGCCGCACGTTGACGGATATCCTGCCCTTTTCAGTAAACTTGATGGCATTGTTGACGAGGTTGATCAATATCTGTTCCAGACGCAAAGGGTCGCCGACCAGCGAATCCGGAACATCTGCTGCCCTTTCGATAACGAGTTCAAGTCCCCTGGTTTCTGCTTTCAGCATTGTCATGTCGGCAAGGTGCTCCATGACATCATCGAGGCGGAAGCTGACTTGTTCCAGCTCCAGCTTTCTGGCTTCGATCTTGGAAAAATCGAGGATGTCGTTGATGATGCCAAGCAGCCATTTTGCAGCGCTGTCGACCTTTTTGAGGTAGTTGAGTTGTTTGGGCGTGAGCTCGGTATGCAGGGCCAGTTGCACCATGCCCAGAATGGCATTCATGGGCGTACGGATTTCGTGGCTCATGTTGGCCAGGAACTCGCTCTTGGCACGGTTTGCCGACAGCGCCTTGTCGCGCATCTGGATCAGTTCGGCGGAGCGTTCCTCAACCAGTTGCTCAAGATGCAAGGCGTTGAGTGCGAATTTCCGGAGTCGCCAGCGGTAAGCTGCGGCCAGCAGGCCGAGCAGTATGAGCCCCATCAAAATGCGGAACCACCATGTTTGCCAGAATGGGGGGGTGATAGTGATTGGCAAGGTGACACCAGACTCGTTCCACACCCCATTCTTGCTCGCAGCCCTGGCGCGGAAAACATAGTTGCCCGGATCCAGGTTGGTGTAAGTGACCTGCCGGTGGCTGGCATCAGCCATCACCCAATCTTTGTCGAAGCCTTCCAGGCGGTAAGCGTATCGGTTGCGACCGGGATCGGAAAAATGCAGAGCGGCGATCTCCAGAGCGAACATGGACTGATCCCATGACAGGGTCAGGGATCGGGGGCTTGTCACCGTTCCCTCCAGCCTGACGTCTTCGCTGCGTTCCGCACCCATGAGCGAACTGTTGAAAACGCTGATGTCGCTAATGACAACATCAGGCACAAACTGATTGCTTTGGACCGCTTCAGGATGAACCGCCGTGATGCCGTTATAGCTTCCAAAATAGAGTGTTCCGTCGGGTAAGCGCAGGGACGATCTGTAATAGAAGATGCCATCCGTTATCCCGTCTGATACGGCATGGTTTTCGATTTTCCCCGTTGCTGGCTCAAGACATGAGATCCCTGCATTGGTGCTGATCCAGAGTTTTCCTGTATTGTCTGCCTGGATTGCGGAGATGGTGTTGGATCCCAGCCCGTCCTTTGTCGTGAAGGCACGAAATTTCCATTTTCCTTCACCCGATGGCGTGGCCAGATTGAGGCCATCCTGGGTGCATATCCATATATTTGCTTTTTCATCTTCGTAGAGGCAGGTGATGAAGTCATTGCTGAGACTGGCAGGATTTCTGGGATCATGGCTGTGATGGATAAATTTTCCGGTGGCGGGATCAAGGACATCCAGGCCCCCTCCTGCGTACCACCCGCCCATCCATAACCGGCCAGCACGGTCTTCCAGAATGACGGTGGTGGAATTGGTGGCTCGGCTGCCGGGGTCTGCGGGGTCATGGGTATATTTTCTGATGGCGCCAGTCCTGGAGTTGTAGCGGATCAGCCCCCCGCCGGTGCCAAGCCAGAGCAAGCCGTCTTTCCCCGGGAGGATGCGATTTACATATTCGCTTGCAGGGTCGCCGAAATGTATTGCGTGAAGTTTGCCTCCGGGACGGTCAAGCCGGTATAGCCCGAACTGTGTGCCGATCCAGAGAGTTCCGTCTGCTTCCTGAAATGCGTCATATACCCAGAAAGAGCCGTGTTGCTGGGGAAGGTGCTGGACGCTGGTGATGACTTTGCGGCTTGCAAAATCCAGAAGAAAAATACCGTCTGATCCCCCAACCCACAGACGACCTGCTGTGCCTGGAGTAATGACGGAGATAATGTTGCTGATTCTTGAATTTCCTGTGGCCAGTGCACGAGGAATAATACGTTCAAAACCCTTGCTGGACAGGTCGGCCCGGTCAATACCCTGGTCCAGGGTGCTGACCCAGAATGTGCCGGAACGATCCTGAAAAACCGAGGAGATCTGATCGCTCGAAAGACTGTAACTGTCCTCATGCTGGTGAGTGTACCTGTCCAATTGCTGTTGTTTGGCGTTCCATGACAACAGGCCGGAGCCGATGGTGGCGATCCAGACCGTTCCTTCCCGGTCCTCGTAAATCTGGTTGACCCGGTAGGTGTTCAGGCCGGTTTCGGCGGCGAGGGGCCTCCTTTTGGACCAGTCAGCCCCGGTTTGCCAAACGACCGCTCCGATTTCAGTTCCTATCCACAATTTTTGCCCATGGTCCACAAACAGTTCCCTGACTGGATTGTTCCTGATAGATCCGGCTGGAACAGGTGCATCAAGCGTGTAATGTTTGAAGCCGGATGCGCCCTGCGGCAGATAGCAAAGCCCTCCTGGCCAGGTACCGACCCAGAGCCCTCCCTTGGCGTCGGTCGCAAGAGCGGATACGTTATTGTTTTTCAGGCTGTCTGGCCGGGCATCGTCGTGGCGAAAAATCTGGAAACGCCCAGTCCTGGGGTCGAAATGCAGCAGCCCCCCCCTTGTTCCCAGCCACATGCCGCCACGGCCATCGCTGATGATTTTTCTGATGTAGTTGCTGTCGTTCTTGTTCCCGGCCAAGCGGGGCTTGAAATGGCTGAAATTGTTTGTCTCGGGATCAAAACGGGCAAGTCCGCTTATCGTGCCGACCCAGATCGTGCCATGCTCATCCTCCAGCAATGAGGTTATGTAATTGTCCGGAAGGCTGCGGGCATCACCCTGGATGACCCGGAAAACCACCGAACGGTACCCGTCGAAACGGTATAGTCCATCTGTTGTGCCTATCCACATGAATCCCTGTTTGTCCTGGAGCATCGACACAATCGTGCGGTTTTCTGCCGGAAGGGCGCCCAGGTGCTCGAATCTCAGACTATGGGCAGGCGCAGCCAGGGCGGAAGGCAGGCATGTCGCCAGGAAAAGAAAAGCAAAAAGTTCAAGCCAGGAGAGAAGCTTGGCGCAATATGACAGGGGACGAATGTTCCCTATGTGCATGGCGCAGGCGCCCTATGCATGGGGATGCTCCGCACCGGATGTTTTTTCCCCTCCGCTGATCCCTTCGAGGCCCAGGCCTGCATGGAGAATGATGATGCGCAGATGCTCGCTGATCCGCTCCACCTGCGACTGGAAAAGGTTGAAAAAAAACAGGCCATAGAGGGCAATGGCAATGCCCAGCGCGGTGGCAAATAGTGCTGTGCCGATACCTGCGGAAACGCCTGCTGGATCTGATATGCCTGTCTGTGCGAGGCTGGTGAAGGTTTCGGTTATGCCGAAAATGGTGCCCAGCAGGCCCAGCAAAGGCGCCGCAGTGACCGCTGTGTCGAGCATCCACAGGCGGCGTCGCAGTTTGGCCTTGAGGGCGAGATAGATCGCCTCTGAAATATCCTCCTGATCGTGCCTGGAAATCATCCGGTGACGCAGGCTGAGCATGCGGCGAAAAGCCTCTGCAGGCACGCTCTGGCTGTTTTCGAACTGCCCGGCGACCTTTGAGGCGTCGTCGCCTGCGGAGATCAGCAGGGATTCGAGGGATCGGCTCTGGCGCAATGTGACCATAAAGAAGATCAGGCGTTCGCCGATAACAAACGTGGCCAGGCCGACAACCCCGTACATCACGTAGAACGTTATCTCATGGAGGAGTTGGTAGTTCAAATGTATCCCTTCTTTGCGCGTCCGTGGTTCTGCTTCAGAAATCCGATGCCAGCATGATGCTTAGTGTGCGTGGCGCCCCGACATAATAGTAGGGTGAGCTTCCTCCGGCGCCCACTGCCCTGGCGGTGAAGCTGGCGCCGCTGCCCGCATTCAGGTAAAGGTAGTCGGTATTGAGCAGATTGTACACATTCAGGCGCACCAGGGGATTGCGGAACAGGTTGGTGGAGGGCAGGCGACAGGCTGCGTCGAAATTGACCAGTGTGAACCCGCCGACAGATTCGTCGTTGACCAGGGTTGAATAGCGCTGACCGGTATATTTCGCGGAGAGGCTGCCTGACCAGGGGCCACTGCGATATTGCAGCGCGAGGCCGGCCATCCAGTTGGGTACATCCGGGAACTGCTTGCCTGCGGTGGCTTCATAACTGTTCGCCGCGGTTTGCAGATCCTGACCGATACGGCTGCGAGTGTATGTGAGCGAGGCATAGAGACTCCATTTTGCCTGGAAGCGCCAGGAAGATTCAAGCTCGAATCCACGGGTTGTGGAGTCGCCGACATTGTAGTTGGTGTTCGTCCCATTGACCGGGTCGTAGGCGGAAGCAATTCTGTCGCGGTAGTCAACATGGAACAGGGAGCCCGAGAAGGTGAGCGCTTTGCCGGCATAACGGTAGCCGATATCCAGGTTCGTAGCTGTTTCGGGAGCGACGTTCACAGGCCGCAGGGTGTACCCGGTCAGCACGCCGTTGCTGAAGGTGCCGCCATTGATCAGGCCGTAGAAGACGGAGTCGGGCGGCGCACGGAAGTTTTCCGCCAGGTTGAAGAATGCCTGTTGCTCGGGAGCAAGCTGGTAGCGGACCCCGAGACTGGGCAGGGTCTTGGCGTAATCCTTCTGGATGTTGTAGGTTGCAACGCCCCCTTCGCTGGCGTAGTTGGTGAAGTCGCGGTTGATCCCGGTGTGGCGAAGGCCCAGTTGCACGTTGAGCTTGTCGTTCATGAGTCCAATGCTGTCCTGCAGGAAAAGTGATCTGGCGGTGTTGATGGTGAGGAAGTCGCGGCCCTGGTAGGCTGATCCGTCCTGACGCAGCAGGTATTGCGACGGGTTTTCCAGCCAGGGGTCCACGGTATTCCCGGTGGCGTCGAAATTTACGGCAGGCTGGCTTCTGCTATGTCTGGCATGCTCGTACCAGTAGCCGGCCATCAGTTTGTGGTTATCCACCTGTGTGCTCAGGCGGACGGTGATGCCGGGCCGATGGGTTTTGGTGATTGCGCCACTGTAGATCATTACCGTATCCAGCGTATCGCCATCCAGATTGATGTCGCGTATGCCGCCCCCGAGCCTGGCTTGCGTATTGCTCTCGGATACGGTTCTCAGTTCGTTGCCGCCGGTGCCATAGCCGTACCAGTAGTATGGCTCCACATCCAGGTGCAGGTCCGGCGTCAGCTGGAAGTTGCCCTTGAGGGTGGCAATGTAGTTCTTGAAAGGGTTGAGATTGAGGTTGTAGTAAAGATCGGAGGGGCCTCTTTCAATCTGCGCCGTGCCGTTGACGCCTGCCAGGTGCCGGGGCGGCGTAGTGCCGAAGTCGGCATTGCGACCCAGCGTATCTATCTCGGCCAGGGTGAGGGAACGCAGGTTGTTGTTGAGCATCTTGTTCCACAGCAGGCCGGCAGTGATGCTGTTGCCAGGGGAAAGGTTGAGCACGCCCTTGAAATCCACATGTTCCCGGTCAGCTGCGCCGGAGCCCTTCCATTTGTCGGCTTCCGCCTTGGAGTAGGAAATGAAGGCCTTGAAGCGGTTATCACCGAGATATCCGGTATCTGCGCGGAGGAAGGTCTTGCGTGCATTGTTGGAGCCGAAGCTTTGCTGGACGCGGAAGCGGTGCTCGTCTGTCGGGCTGGATGTCACCATGCCGATATTGCCACCCACGGAGCCTACATGGGGTGCGTCGGTGTCTGTGGAGCCCTGGGTAACAAAGATTTCATCCAGGTTCTCGAGATCGATGAGTTCAGGTGCATAGACAGCGAAGTTTCCCGCATCGTTTACCGGGACACCATCGACGGTAACGCCGATCTGGTCGCTGTTGAAACCCCGCATGCGCATTCCGCCACCGAACAGCCCTGTGGCATCGTAGCTGTAGGCATTGATGCCCGGCAGCAGATTGCTGGCCTGAAAGGGATTGTTCAGCGGGCTGTTCTGTTCGATGGCGGCACGCGTGATCGAGCTGCGGGCCTTGGGTGTTTCTTCCTGCACCATCCAGCCGCTGCCGGGAGCATCTCCTTCCACCTGAATACGGCCAAGAGCAGCGGTATCTTCAGCTATCGCACCCGTCGAGTACAGGATGCTGATGACGAGTGCGATGGATTTTGGGAATAACTGCATGAGATGTCTCCACTAGGATGGATTATAGGGAATGAAATCGAGTTCGACCGAGAAGCGTTGTTGTGTTTTGCCTGTCCATACGTTGTCGGGGAAAGGCGGGTATATGCCGCGGCGAACGGTGGACAGGGCCGCGCTGTCCAGCAGCATCGAACCCGATGGTTTTTCCACGCCGGCTTCTGCCAGTTCGCCACTGCGACGCAGCGTAAACCAGACAACGGCAGTTCCCCTGGGGCGCTGCAGGCTGGCTTCCCGTCCTGTCGGGTAGTGCTTTATGCTCTGGATATGCGCGCGCACCCTGGCAACGTAGAGTGCTTCCACATCCTTTGCCGGATTGCGCGGTGGGGGAGGGGCCTGGGGGGCAAGTATTGTCTCAGGAGCGGCCGCAGGTGCGGGCAGCGGGGTCGGTTCTGCGAGGGCAGGGCTTGCGGTGTTGTCGGGCATCGGCAGTGGATGTTCGGGCATCAGAGGCGAAAGATGCGTTTGGGCTGGCTTACGGGACATTACATGATCTTTTTTTGCTACTGGTTGTGGCGGGGGAGTGTCAGGTGAGGCTTCTATTTCTGGTGTGGCCAGGATGACTTCGATGGGAGCCGGACTGAGGGCGGATGGATTGGGCGGCATCGTGAAGGGACCGAACAGCACCAGGAGCAACGCCACCAGCGCCGTCGCGTTGGCGGCCGAGATTGTCTCTCGGAAGCGGAACAGGAACTCGGTCACGGGTTTCCGCTTTTCTTGACGGCAATCGAAAGCGCCGGGAAACCTGCCGACTTGACCCGGTCCATTACATCTATGATGCGTTGCAGCTGGACGGCCCGGTCGCCATGGATAATCACCGAGACCTGGGGGTCGCGCAGCCTGATCGCAGCCAGGCGAGGGGTCAGTTCATCCAGGCCCAGATGTGTGCCGTCCAGTTGCAGTTCGCTATTCTGACCCAGCGATACAACGGTATTGTGTTGTTCCAGCGTCTTCTCCGCACTTGAGGACGAAGGCAGGCGGGTTTTGATGTTGAAGGCAGGGATTACATTGATGCTGATCAGAACAAAAAACACGAGCAGGAACATCATGACATCGATCATCGGGATGATTTCGATGCGCGCCCTGGGTTTCTTTTCTTCGTGCCATCGTCTCATTTCAGCGGGAGATTTGTGGACGAAAGCCGCAGATCGTGCCTGAACATTTCGAACATCAGCTGGGTGGGCTTGTTTCCCTGTTGCGCCATAAACTGCATCTGTCTCGATTTCTCCGCAAGATCCTGAAAGCCGAAGGTGGCCAGGGAACCCCGCAGTTCGTGAAATTTCTTTGAAACCCGGCTGGTGTCATTGAAGTTTTCCGTTTCAATCTCATTCAACAGGTTTTCGGCGTAGGCAATCAACTGCGGTAACAGGTTTTCCATGGGATGAGGTTTGGCGGGCATGGGCTGGTCGATGCCAAGTGCTGCCATGAGTTTCTGTTTTCTGACAGGTTTTTCCAGGTAGGCAGACGCGCCTGCTTCCAGAATGTGTTGCTCGTCCTCGGGGAAATCGCTGGATGTGATCGCCAGAATAAATGTGGGAAGTAAAGTGTGTTCCCGTTCCCAGCCCCGCATGGCGCGCAGGGTGTCATAACCATCCATCCCCGGCATCTCGATATCGAGCAGAATTGCATCGTAGCGAAACTGCTGGAAACGCTCCAGAGCCTGTAAGCCATCTGCGGCCTCGTCAATGATCTCGGTCGTACCCTCCAGATGGTTTCTGAGTATTTCCCGGGTAATCGATGCATCGTCAACAACAAGAACCCGTCCCAGCCTTGACGTGGCGTCCTCCTGCTTTGCATGTGCCTGGATTTCGTTAGATTTCATTCTTGGGGAATAGTGGAATATGGAAAATATAACTAAACAAATTATTGGCTTGCAGGCACCAACCCGCGCTTCAATAGCGTGCGCTCAGGAAAAGTATAACCCAGGCAAATTGGTATCAGCATGTTTTGGAAATGATCCAAAGAGGATTTCTGTGAACATTTCTGGCCTTGTCGCTTCCGCCCCATATATTTACCGGCACATTTTGGCTCAATCGCGGATAATTGCGCATGACCGATACTCTCTCGTTTTCTTCCTCTCCTGCAGCGGATGCTGCCGGGCACGCTTTCAGTGAACTGCCTTTATCGCCCGGCATGCAGGCGACCCTGCGGCAACTCGAATACCTGACCATGACCCCCATTCAGGCGGCCAGCCTGCCGCTGGCGCTTGCCGGAAAAGACCTGATCGCGCAGGCCAAGACCGGCAGCGGCAAGACGGCGGCGTTCGCGCTGCCCTTGCTTACCCGGCTGAATCCGCGCCGCTTTGCGGTGCAGGCCATGGTGCTGTGCCCGACGCGCGAGCTGGCCGATCAGGTGACGCAGGAGATTCGCCGTCTGGCGCGTCATGAAGACAACATCAAGATCGTGACGCTGTGCGGCGGCACGCCCATGCGCCCGCAGATCAATAGCCTGGAGCATGGCGCGCATATCGTCGTCGGCACGCCGGGCCGCATCATGGACCACCTCGGGTGCGATAGCCTGAAGCTGGATGCGCTTAATATCCTGGTGCTCGACGAAGCCGACCGCATGCTGGACATGGGTTTTTACAACGACATCGCTTACGTGGCGGAACATTGTCCGGCAGAGCGCCAGACGCTGCTGTTTTCCGCGACCTTTCCCGATGGCATCGCACGGCTGGCGCGCCACTTCCTGCGTAATCCGCAGGAAGTGAAGCTGCCGGAACTGCACGAGGGCAGCAAAATCCGCCAGCGCTTCTACGAAGTGAAACACGAGGAGCGCTTGCAGGCCGTGGGTATCCTGCTCAGACACTATCGTCCGGTCAGCGCGCTGGCTTTCTGCAATACCCGGCAGCAGTGCCGCGATTTGCTGGATGTGCTGCATGCGCAGGGTTTCCATGCGTTGACTCTGAATGGTGATCTGGACCAGCGTGAGCGCGACCAGGTGCTGATCCAGTTTGCCAACAAGAGTTGCTCAGTGCTGGTGGCGACTGATGTGGCGGCGCGCGGCCTGGATATCGCGCAGCTCGAAGTGGTCATCAATGTCGACGTTACGCCCGATCCGGAAATATACATCCACCGCATCGGCCGTACCGGACGTGCCGATGAGGACGGCTGGGCGCTGAGTCTGTGCAGCCATGCCGACAAGCGCCGGGTGGCCGGCATCGCCCAGATGACGGGCAGCGAACCGGAATGGCATGACATCGGAGAACTGCAAGGCGAGCAGGGCGCGCCGCTGCTGCCACCGATGGCGACGCTGCAGATTCTCGGCGGGCGCAAGGACAAGATCCGTCCCGGCGACGTGCTGGGTGCGCTCACCGGCGAAGCGGGCTTCACGCGCGAGCAGGTCGGCAAGATCACCGTGACCGATCAATTCACCTATGTGGCCGTGGCACGCAACATCGCCCGCGAAGCGGTGCGCAAGTTGTCGTCAGGCAAGGTCAAGGGCAAGGCGGTGAAGGTGCGCGCGCTGGAGGATTGACCCGATCCCGGATTTAGCCGCCTGTCGTGGACGACCAGAGTGGCCGGCCGGTCGCTGCGAGATGGCTGAGATAGGCCCGAAGGTCGAATTCCAGCCGATGGTAATCCGGTTCCATGTGCTGGCACAGTTGATAAAAAGCCTTGCCGTGCTCACGTTCTTTGATGTGGGCAAGTTCGTGAACCACGATCATGCGCAAAAACTCGGGGGGCATTTCCCTGAATACCGCGGCGATGCGGATCTCCTGCTTGGATTTGAGTTGCGTGCCCTGCACCCGTGATTGGGTAGTGTGTGTACCCAGTGCGTGATGGATGACATGCAGCTTGCTGTCGAAGGCCACCTTGCTCAACGGGCTGGCGTTGCGCAGATACGCGCCTTTGAGCTCCAGCACGAAATCGTAGAGCGCCTTGTCGGTCCGCACAGCGTGTGCAAGCGGATATTTTTGCAGCAATATATCGGCCAGCCGATCCTGTTCGATCAGTCGCTGCACTTGCTCTGCCAGCGTGGCAGGGTAGCCGGCAAGGTAATTCGGCGGGGGTTTCGGGCGCATAAGAAATGTCAGTGCAGGGCAGATGACGGGATATTACTGTTATTGCCGCCCGCAGTGTTCCGAGGCGTTGCGCCATGTTCGTCAGACATGCTTCAGGCGCTCGTAAATCTCCAGCACGCGCGGCAATGAACGGTGCAGGGCGGCGATCACGGCCGGGTCGAAGTGCTTGCCGGAATCGTTGTTGATCGTTTCCAGGGCTTTTTCCATTGGCCACGCTTCCTTGTAGGGGCGTTTCGAAGTGAGGGCGTCCAGCACGTCGGCCACGGCGATGATGCGCGCCGCGAGGGGGATGGCTTCGCCAGCCAGACCGGCGGGATAGCCGCTGCCGTCGAATTTTTCGTGGTGACCTTCGGCAATCTCGATCCCGGTCTGGAAGATGCTGTGGCCGAGGGTGTTCATCTGCTCCTCGCTGCGGCGTAAGACCTGTCCGCCGATCACCGGGTGACGTTCCATCTCGGTACGCTCGGCAGGGTCAAGGCGTCCCGGCTTGAGCAGGATGTCGTCGCGGATGCCGACCTTGCCGATGTCGTGCATGGGTGCGAAGCGGAAAACATCCCGCACGTAGGCCGGGGTGATGCGTTCGCGGTAAGTTTCGTCCTTGCCCAGTTCTTCGGCGAGGATGGCGGAATAAAGGCTCATGCGCACCAGGTGGTCGCCGGTTTCCGGATCGCGGCTTTCCGCCAGTTTCGCCAGGCCTTCCACTGCAGCGACGACCAGTCCTTCCATGAAAAGCGTTTTGCCCAGGATGTGCCCGATCTGGCCGGCTAGGTTAGTCAGGAATTCCACATGTTCCGGGGTGTAGGCGCAGCCCTGCGATGAAGCGAATACCAGCAGCGCTTCGCTGCCGCTGTCGTGGCGCAGGGGGACGAACAGGGCGGAGCGTTTGCCGTCGTGCGCCAGCCGGGCCGACAGGAATGCAGGGCTTTTGTCGCTGGAAAAAGCGTTGAGATCGTCGATCGCCAGCGCTTTTCCTTGAGCCAGTGCGGCTTCCGGCGCACCGAGTGCAAATTCAAACAGGTCGTTTTCTTTCAGGCTGCTGGGGGTTTCGCTGTAGAGTCGCTCCAGCGCGACCCGGCGCCGATCCGGCGTGATCAGCAGCACGCCGACCCACTCCACCGGCAGGAAAGCGCGAAATTCCTCGCACACGAATTTCAGCGCGTCGTGCAGATTGGTGCCCCGGCCAATGCGGTCAGTAAGGCGAAACAGGCTGCGCATCCGCTCCGAAAGCCGGTTGAAGGTCTGCGTCATGCGGCCGATCTCGTTATCCACCACCAGCGGCACCTGGTAACCCAGATCGCCGTTGGCGACGCGGGAAAATCCGTCCACGGTGAGGGTGAGCGGGCGCAGGATCTTGCGGTAAACCAGCAGGGCGATCAGTGCCGTCAGCAAGGCGGTGGCAATGAGGGCGATCTGGTTGAAGAGGCGGATGGTGGCGAGCTTGCCTTCCATCATGCGCTGGAAGGCGCGGCTCAGGTTGTCGGACGAGCGGGCCAGTTCTTCGCCATGCTGTACAGCGTAGCGGGCGGCGGCAATGTCGGGGCGGGAAGGATTGGCGTCGACGGCAAGCTGCATGCCGTGGCGGAAGTTTTCCCAAGCGGTTGCGCTGACATCCAGTTGATTGCGTGAATGCTGGTCCCAGCTGCAGGTCAGCGGTTCGTCCAGGCCAGTGATTTCAGGGTCGAGGCGACGGTTGCGGAAGCCGCTGATGATTTTGTCGTAGAGCGCCATGCTCTGCTTCAGGTTCTGGGAATAAAAGCCGGTATCGTGCTGGCCCGTCAGGGCGATGATTTCGTTTTCTTTGAGATAGTTGCGCGACTGGTGCGCCATGGTGTGGCTGATGACCCGCGTCTGCCCGGCGAGGTTGAGGATTTCGTAGTCATGCTTGCGAAGGTTCACTTCATACAGGGTAAAACCGGCAGTGCCCGCCTGGAGTGCGAAGAGCACGAAGAGGGCGAGGCCGACCCGGAAGCGGATGCTGTTGTACCAGGGAAATTGCAGCATAAAAACTCCTTCGTGTCCTAGCTTCATTGCTTCGGCCCGGCCATTGCAGTACGTGCGTCATGATAGCAGAGCCTGTTTCCCAGCCTCCGGCCTTTGTCGCATGCATTTGAAGAATAAACAATTTTGTGCAAAACTACCGTCTCGGATCATGCTTCAGACGATACAACAGATTATTCATGTTCATCCAAATGTAGCCATATGACACGACAAGCCGTTATGAAAGCCAGTTTGTTCGGCCTATTGCTGTTGCCTCTCGCGTTGCCAGCGCATGCGGACGAACAGATGCGCAAGCTGGCCGCTACCCTGACGAACTTCACCAACCAGAAACTGACCGAGCCGGGCAGTCCGTCCTGGCTTAAACGCACCCGCGTACAGTTTGGTGTGGCTGGAGAGCAGCCAGCATGGATGATCAATACGCTTCACCCGGTCAGGCAGTCCCGTGAGGAAACGCTCTTCCTGCAAGGCAGGCTGCGGCAGGAAGACGGCAGCCTGGTCTCCAATATCGGCAGCGGCTACCGCTGGCGCACTGCAGGCGATCGCTGGACCCTGGGCCTGAACGGATTTTACGACCAGGAGGTGAATTCCAGCGCGGAACGTTTCAGCATCGGCGGCGAAGCCTTCGGCAGAAATACCAGCCTGCGCGCGAATCTGTATAACGCTATTGACGGACATGCTGATCCCTCCGGTCACCTTGCGCTTGACGGTTTCGACATCAAACTCGAAACGCCCGCCCCGCTTTTGCGCCAGACCCGCCTGAGCCTTGAAGCCTATCAATGGAACCCTTTGAGCCATATCACCTCGATGCAGGGCTGGAGCGCGGCCCTGAAGACACGCCCAGGCCACCGCTTAAGCATGGAACTTGGCGCCGGACGCAGCACACGGGATGAGACAGCGCTTTTCGTGAACCTGACCTATCATTTCGGAAACCGGTCGAAACCGGCGCCCTCTGCAACAGACCGCTTGTCGCCGCAGCACACCCGCATTGCCCGCGAATACAATCTGCAGGCGGGCAATGGCTGATCCGGCTTGCGCCGGTTTTGCAGACCCTATTGATACAGGGCCGGAAATTGCCTGCGTAACTGCTCCAGCTTGGGCTTGTCGTGGATCACGATATAGGGCTGCTCGGGGTGCAGTGCCAGGTAATTCTGGTGATAACCCTCGGCCGGATAAAACTGCTGCAGCGGAACGACCTGCGTGACGATGGGCGCGGAAAAAGCATGCGCAGCGGTGAGCCGCTGGATGGCGCCTTGCGCTGCCGCCTGCTGCTCCGGGCTAGTGAAGAAAATCGCCGAGCGGTACTGGCTGCCGACATCCGGACCCTGGCGGTTGAGCTGGGTCGGGTTGTGCGCCACGCTGAAAAACACCTGCAGCAGTTGCTGGTAGGTTACCTGCGCCGGATCGAAGCGGACGCGCACCGTTTCGGCATGGCCGGTATTGCCGTTGCTGACCCGATCGTAGCGCGCCGTGGCGGCATCCCCGCCCGCATAGCCCGACACAGCCTCGGTCACGCCTCTGACGTGCTTGAACACCGCGTCCACGCCCCAGAAGCAGCCGCCGGCGAATACCGCTGTCTGTTCGGCTGCCGCCGCTGGGCTTGAAAGTGCGGCCAAGCTGATCATGAGGCCCAGGCTGCCGATTAAACTTTTGATGCTTGTCATGGTGGTTCTCCTTATGAGCCGAAGGTGAAGGCGTAGGCTTCCAGTCCCGGCGAATCCGTCTCGATTTCCAGCAGGCCGTTCTTCGCTGTTTTCTGGTCGATCAGTTCGTAGAGCGTGTTGCGTTCGACATTCAGCACGCCGTTTGGCGCATCCCTGCCGGCATTGGGGCCGACGGCCTCGCCATTGAGTTTGATGGTGACGCGGACCGGCTTGCCAGTGGCAGTTCCCAGCACCAGGAACACCTTGCGCGCCTTGAAGTCGAGGCGCAGCGCCGCGCCTGTTTCAGCGGCAACGATTTTTTCCGCTTCCGGTTTCCACTTGCCGTTCAGCGCCCACTGGTTACCGGAAAGCGTGTCAGGAAAGTGATAAGCGCTTTCAGTATCGGGCTTCATCTTCTCCCTGCTGGCAAAGTTTTCTGCCCGGTCATGACCGAGATAGGTTTCCGGCGTCTGTCCCGGCATGAATGCAGGCGCTTCCGCCTGGACGATTTCGGCCTTGCTCTTCAGCCCGAGCAGGTAGCGGATGTTGTTTTCCGTGACATCGTACTTGCCCTCGCCGAAATGCGTGTAGACCACCTTGCCGTCCCGGTCGATGAGGTAATGCGCGGGCCAGTAGAGATTGTCGAAATTTACCCATGTGGAGAGCCGGTTGTCCTGCGCCACCGGGTAGCCGATACCGTGCTGCGCAATCGCGGCCCTGACGTTTTCGAGCTTTTTCTCGAACTCGAATTCCGGGGAATGCACGCCGACGATCACCAGCCCCTGGTCGCGGTATTTCCTGTCCCAGCCGGTGATGTAGGGCAGGGTGCGCACGCAGTTGATGCAGGAATAGGTCCAGAAATCGATCAGCACCACCTTGCCTTTCAGGCTTTTCATGGTGAGCGGTTGTGAGTTGATCCAGGCGTCGATACCGGCGAATTCAGGCGCGGCATAGGGTTTTTCCAGGCCGTCCTGCAGCACCAGTTCGGCAGCGTTTTTTTGCGGTTTTGCGCTGGATGTCAGCAGCGACTGAGCATCCACGCCGGAAGCGATATAGGCGACGGACAGCAAAATCAGCGCGCCGAAGCCGCGCCGCACCGCTTCGGCATGGCGGGTGAGAAAGCCCAGTTTGCCCATGATTTTTCTCCCGGTCAGGGCAATGATCAGCATCGGTATGCCCGCGCCGATCGCAAACGAAACGATGATCAGGTTGCCCGCAAGGTTTGTTTCCTGACGGATCACCTGCACCAGCACGGCAGCCAGGATCGGCCCGGCACAGGGTGTCCACACCAGGCCGATCAGTGCGCCGATCATGACGCCGCTCAACAGGCCATCCCCGCCAACCGAAGCCAGGTTATTGCCGAAATTGGCTGCGCCCTGCGTCATGGCGCTGAACTTCTCCGACAGCTTCGATGACAGCAGCACCAGCCCGAACAGCGCGAGCAGTACCAGGGATGCGTCCTTGATGATGTCGAGATCGATCCCCAGTGCCTGCACGATCTGGCGCGAAACCAGCGCAAACACGCTGAACGCCAGCACGAAGCCGATGATGATGCCGTAAGGCCTGCGCCTGCCGCCCTCGACCGAGGCCGCCAGCACCAGCGGCAGCACCGGCAGGATGCAGGGCGAGACGATCAGCGCCAGTCCTTCGAGAAAAGCCAGTCCGATATCGACGATCATGTTTTATGCCCCTTCGGCGATGAATTTTAGCGCCACGCCGTTGTTGCAGTAGCGCAGCCCGGTGGGCTTCGGCCCGTCGTCGAACACATGGCCGTGGTGGCCGCCGCAGCGCGCGCAGTGGTATTCGGTGCGCGGCAGCACCAGCTTGTGGTCGGTTTTGGTCTCGACGTGGCCAGGCAGGGCATCGTAGAAACTCGGCCAGCCGGTGCCGCTGTCGAACTTGTATTTCGAGTGGAAGAGCGGCAGGTCGCAGGCTACGCAGGCATACGTGCCGCTGCGTTTTTCATGGTTGAGCGAGCTGGTGAACGGCGCCTCGGTGCCTTCGCGGCGCAGGATCTCGTACTGTGCCGGGGTCAGCAGCTTTTTCCATTCCGCATCACTGCGGCTGATTTTTTCGATGCGCTCCGCCGCCATGGCCTGAAGCGGCACGAATAGCTGCGGAACGGCCAGTAAGCCCGCTCCACTGCTTGCCAGTTTGATGAATGCGCGTCTGTCCATGATCTTCCACCTTGTCAGGATTGAGTGTTGATAAAACGATGGCTTGCCATCTTTGCCTGGATATTCGGAGCGGGGCGGGAAAAGGTTACATCTTCTGCACGAGAAGGGCTGTCCGGGAATATTTTATGAGGTTCTGAATCTGCTTCGAGTGAGGCGCTGCACTAAGACAGGGTGCAGGAAGAATGTCTTTATTCTTGTCAGATAGGGGCGTTAGTTAACAGCGCCTCGAACTGCTCCAGCGGAACCGGCTTGCTGAACAAATAGCCCTGGAAGGCATGGCAGCCATGAAAATAGAGGAATTCGCGCTGCTCCTCCGTTTCCACACCTTCCGCGATCACGTTCAGGCTCATCGCCTTGGCCATCGCGATGATGGTGTTCACGATGGCGGCATCGTTGGGATCGGTGGCGATGTCGCGCACGAAGGATCGATCGATCTTGACTTGATCCAGTGGCAGACGCTTCAGATAGGAAAGCGATGACTGTCCTGTGCCGAAGTCGTCCATGGAGAATTCCACGCCCATCTGTCTCAGGGTCTGCATCTTGCTGATGGTGTCTTCGACGTTCTCAAGTACGAGACTTTCGGTCAGTTCCAGTTTCAGCAAGGAAGGGTTGATGCCGCTTTCCTGCAGCACGTGCCGCACCTGGACAACAAAATCCGCCTGGCGGAATTGCTTGGCACTGACGTTCACTGCCAGCGTCAGCTCGCGCGTCAGTGCGTTGTTTGCCCAGGCCTTGAGTTGTGCGCAGGCGGTTTCCAGCACCCACAAACCGATCGGCACGATCAGCCCGGTTTCTTCGGCCAGGGGAATGAACTGGTCAGGATAAACGAAGCCCCGTTCAGGATGTTCCCAGCGCAGCAGCACCTCTGCACCCAGTGTGCGTCCATGGCTGCCAATCTGTATCTGGTAGTACAAGTGAAACTGTTGCTTTTGCAGGGCATGACGCAAATCCGCTTCCATCGAAGTGTGCATTTCCAGCGCTTTCTGCATTTCCGGGTCAAAGAAACGGATGGTATTACGCCCCGCCGCCTTGGCCTGGTACATGGCAACATCGGCATATCTGAACAGGTCTTCCATGTTGTCCTGCTGGCCGCGAAACAGGCTGATGCCGATACTGGGCGTGCTATGGCATTCGTAACTTTTCAGCGTATAAGGCTGGTTCAGTTCGCTGAGAATTTTTTCGGCGATCATTTCCGCCTGTGTTGCCGCTTCATTGGTTTTTGCGCTCAGGTTTTCCAGCACCACCACAAATTCGTCGCCACTCAGGCGCGCCACGCTGTCGCCCTCGCGCACGCAACCCATCAGCCGGTGTGCCACCTCGATCAGCAGCAGGTCGCCCACGGCATGACCTTGCGTATCGTTGATGATCTTGAAGTGATCCAGGTCCAGAAACAGCAGGGCGCCATGCCGCCCGCTGCGCAGGCTGACCACCATCGCCTGCTGCAGGCGGTCCAGCAACAGGCGGCGATTGGGAAGCTGCGTGAGCGGGTCGTAAAAGGCCAGTTGATGAATTTCCTCTTCCGAACGCTTGCGCCGGGCAATATCGGTAAACACGGCCACATAATTGGATACCTGCCGGTTTTCATCGTAAACCGCGGTAATGGTCATGTATTTGGGATAGATTTCCCCATTCTTGCGCCGGTCCCAGACTTCGCCAGACCACTTGCCGGTGTTGCGCAGCTCTGTCCACATGGCCAGGTAGAAATCTGCGTCGTGGCGCCCTGACTGCAGGATGCTTGGGTTTTTTCCAATCACATCTTCCGCGCTGTAGCCGGTAATGTCCTGAAATGCCTGGTTGACGCGCAGTATTTTCGAGTCGGCATCGGTGATCAGGATGGCTTCCTGGGTTTCAAAGGTAATGGCAGCAATGCGCATGGCATCTTCAGCCGCCTTCTGGTCGGTAATGTCTTCATAGATTCCCAGCACGCCGATGACTTCGCTATTGTTTTTGTTCCACAATGGTACCTTGGAGGTGCGTACCCATACCTTGCGCCCGTCTGTCAGGCTTTGAGGTTCCACATAATTCAGCTTGGGCTTGCCCGAGCTCATGACCCGGTAGTCGTCTGCACGATAAAGATCGGCCTGTTCTTTCCAGGCCATCTGATAATCTGATTTATTCTTCAGGTCCTCTGGATGTGCATAGCCTGCATCCCGGGCAAACAGGGTGTTGCAGCCCAGAAAATGCAAATCGCGATCCTTCCAGAAGACGCGGATGGGGGCCGTGTCGATGACAGAACGAAGCAGTTTCTCGGCCTCCAGCGCTTTGGTTTGCAGGGCCAGTAGCTGGTCGCGTTCTTTCAGCAGGCGGCTTTGCCTGACGATGGCAAGAATGATGACCAGCATCGATCCGGCGTAAGTCAGCGAGGAATCCAGGTTTTGAGAATCCGGCATTGAACCGGCCACGACCATGGCACCGCTGGCCAGAATGATGGTAAGGATGGGGAGCATGCGCAGGAAAGCTTCGCAGGCCCGGTCCCATCCCGGTGCTTTGGAAGGTGCAAGCTGCCAGGCCGAAACTGCCCGCCCCGCCAATAGAATAGCGATCGAGAAGGAAACATTGAACCATGCCCCGTCGATAGCAACGCCATTGAGCGCCATCGAGTTCCAGTGCATCCAGCTCCATGCTGTCACCGCAACAGCCGCTACAAAAAGAAAGAAATCGGATGTGAAGCGCAGGCGCATGGCCGGTATCATGATCAGGCCAATGCAGGCTGGAACGAGCAGGCTGACGGGGTAGCTCACCAGCACCGTCATGGAAAGCGCATCGAGATTGCCCTGCCTGGGCAAATACAGCACCAGCACCAGCGTAAGCGAGGCAATCGACAGTGACAAGGCGTCCAGCAGAACCATGACCTGATGGGTTCTGCTCAAGCTGCGACGGATTACCAGGATCAGTCCTGCCGTCAGGCAAGGTCCCAGCCAGAGGTAAAAGAAATCGGACGGAGACGGGAATCCTTTGTACGCCAGGGCCGTTTGCGCATCCCAGACAAGCTGGCCCAGCGCGTATCCGGTAAACCCGGCAACGAACCACCTCATCTCGCCATGATCTTTCTGCTGGTCGGTCCGCTTCCACCCCAGCCAGGCGAGTACGGCCGCTCCGGCAGTCCCGAAGGTCCAGTGCAGGTTGTCGTAGAACCTGATCCATTCCGGATCATGGGAAAGCCGGATGCCGAAAATGCCGGCCGTGATCCCCGCCAGACTGATCAGGAAGATCCTCTGGCTGATGCGGGGAATGCGGGCGATGTCAGGCTGAGCGGGCATGGTAGGTTCTAAAAGGTTTTGCTGGCCGAGAGGGTCCAGTGCGTGCCACCAATATCCAGGGTCTGGCCATTCCCGCTGACGGAGAGAAAATTGTTATAAATTTCTGCGCCGCTGGTGCCAGAAAGGGCAAGAGTGACCAACCATTCCTGCGGCAGGGATTTCGTGCCGCTGATCCTGTAATCGCTATAACTCAGCTTGCTGCTGTGAGCGACAGCCTGGTGGCCGGCATGCAAGCCTATACTCATTTCATGTCCGGCATCGAAACTGGCGTTGGCTTCAAGATACCCCGAACCCCTGGTTCCATGTCCAGGCGCCACGCCGCCGAATACGCCGCTGTTCCAGACGGACAGGGGAACGGTCCGCCCGTCGTAGCCGTAGTAGTCTGTCAGGCTGTATGAATACTTGAGATTCAGCCAGCGGTAGGTCATGCCGAAGATGGCTTCGGCGGTGTCGTAACGCTGGCCGGGATAAGTGCCTTTGGGAAAGGCATCGCGGTAATTGGCGCCGGGGTAAAAATAGGCGCCCAGCCCGATATCGTAGGAAAGCCCGTCGCCGGACGACTGGCGCAGGCCGGCATAAAGATCAAGTTCGACCGACCCGTTGGCATAGAACTGGTCGGTTACCTGGGAGAAACTGGTGCTGATGTAGCCTCCGCTACGGTGAACCAGTTCGGCACCACCCTGGATCGCCGGCTGGTGCCAGTTCAGGCGCAAGCCCCGGCTGATGTAGTCTGAAGCCGCGCCGATATTGGAGGTTAAAGTGTATGCGGAAATTTCACCAGCATGCGCGAGGGGAGCGCCTGCCACGGCTATCAGCCAGGAGAAATTGCACAATATGACGCTGGAGCAGGAGGTTCTGGTTGTCATGTGTCTTCAGGAATCCTGATGCGAGATTCGACTTTACCATAACATCGACAGGGTTGATGGAAATGGGCCCCGGCAAAAACGAAAGCCGTTGCATCACAAGGGAATCCCCGAGATACTCGTTCCATGCCTGAATCTATACAGTGTCAGAGGCATCTGGCATTTCATCCCGGGGGACACACCATCATGTTCGCGCTGCCATCCATCTGGAACCTGATCATTTCCACCTTTGCATTCGTTATCGCCGCCTGGTATGTCCGCGGTTACCTGGATAAATCCGGAATTCCAAGAGGCATGACGCGCGGGATTGTGGTGTTCGTTCTTGCCTACTT
>NSJJ01000032.1 GCA_002632355.1 Sulfuricella denitrificans | reverse complement strand
GGCGTTCCGCCTCGCGCAGAATCGCCACGATCTCCTCGGGCTTGAACCGTTTCCTTGCCATGCTGTTTCTCCCTTCAACCACTCCAGACTATCAATCAACCTGGACCAGTTTTCGGGGGAAAGGTCAATCCGTAAAAGGAAGTTGTCCCATCGGATCGGGATTCCGTCCCACATCGTAAAAACGCCCGTTCTTGATGTGTCGGAGTCGCCGGGGAACACCTGAGCGAGTTTCCTATCTATGAGCTTGTTGTCGTCCAAGTCGTACGGCGGCGGTGCCGTCTGCGCGGTTATCCCGCCCGTGGTCGTCCATGTGCCTGCCAAGATAGCCAACAGCAATAGCGGCGCGACGACGGTCGACTTGTGGTTTCTATGCATACCACTCCTCTCATTTTTGATAATCTAGATCGAATCGTATCTGGACACTTTACCGCGTCAAGCAGGTTTGCGTGTCTCCTTGCGAACGAACTAGCTTGACACGTCAAGATGTGGCTGGCGCTGAGCCTCTGTGGCTCGGGGCGGGGCGATTGTCCTTGACAAACGTTCCCGGAGTTTTATATCCTCATACAGCTTAAATGAGCCGCGCTCGGCGGCACCAGATGTACCGGTTACTGCGACGCAAAGACTGTCAGTAACCACCCTATAGATCATAAACCACGGCTGGATTGGAGCTTACGCTCTTTTCCTGATGAATCGCATTGCTTGATGCCGGCCGCGACGCGAAAGGAGTATTGATGACCAAGACCACACCCGTTCGGAAATTCCAGGTGTACGGCAAGCCCCACATCGACAAGCTGCCGCAGCTTCAGAAACTCAGCGAAGAACAGCGCCTGGCCATGAAAACCGTGGCCGAAGTGCTGCCGTTCCGCGCGAACAATTACGTCGTCGAAGAGTTGATTGACTGGGACAACATCCCGGACGATCCGATGTTCCAGCTGACTTTCCCACAGCAGGGCATGCTGAAAGAGGAAGACTTCGAGACCATGCGCGGCATGATGCTCCGCGGCGCTGACGCGAAGGAGATGAAGCCTGAGATCAAGCGCATTCAATACGGTCTCAACCCGCACCCCGCCGGGCAGAAATCGCTGAACGTCCCGCACGAGAACGGCGAGCCTGTACCGGGCATGCAGCACAAGTACCGCGAAACCGTGCTGTTCTTCCCGATGGCCGGGCAGACCTGCCACGCTTACTGCACCTACTGTTTCCGCTGGCCGCAGTTTGTCGGGCTGGACGACATGAAGTTTGCGAGCAAAGAAGCAAGCGGGCTGGTCGAGTACCTGAAGGCACACAAGGAAGTCACCAGCGTGCTGATCACGGGCGGCGACCCGATGATCATGCGCACGTCACTCCTGCGCCAGTACGTCGAGCCGCTGCTCGGCCCCGGTCTTGAGCACGTAACGAGCATCCGTTTCGGCACCAAAGCGCCGGCCTACTGGCCGTACCGTTTCACGCACGGCGAGGACTCGGACGACCTGATGCGTCTGCTCGGTGAGATCCGCGCGGCAGGCAAAGAGGCCGCCATCATGGCGCACTTCAGCGTGAAGCGTGAGCTGGAAACCGACGTTGCGCAGTACGCCATTAAGCGTCTGATCAGCGCCGGCGCGACCGTGCGGACCCAGGCGCCGCTAATTCGGCACGTGAACGACAACGCCGACAACTGGGCGCAGATGTGGCGCCTGCAGGTGAAGCTCGGCGCGATTCCGTACTACATGTTCATTGAGCGCGACACCGGCGCCCGCGGCTATTTCGAAGTGCCGTTGTGGCGCGCATACATGATCTTTACCGAGGCATTCCGTCAGGTGACCGGTCTGGCGCGTACGGTGCGCGGCCCGAGCATGAGTTGTACGCCGGGCAAGGTGCTGATCGACGGCATCACGGAAGTGAACGGCGAGAAACTGTTCGTGCTCAAGATGCTCCAGGCGCGCGATCCGGCCTGGGTGAACCAGGTGTTTTTCGCGAAGTACGACCAGCGCGCCGGCTGGATGGACCAGCTCAAGCCGGCCTTCGGCGAGAAGGAGTTCTTCTACGCCGAGGGAATGCGCGACATGCGCAAAACCGGCGAAGGGCGCGTCTGGCTGCCCACGGAAGTGGACGCCCTCGAAGAAACCTGGCGCATGGAAAGCGTCGAGCCCGACCACCACAAGAAGGACTAGAAGCGGTATCAAAAACGGCGCAACAGGATGATGATGCACCCAAGCTGCACGAAGGCAAGGAAGTTGGCGGCATGGTAATCCCAGCGTGTCACGAGTCTGCGGAAGTTCTGAAGCCAGGCGAACAGGCGCTCCACCTTCCATCTTC
>NSJJ01000014.1 GCA_002632355.1 Sulfuricella denitrificans | reverse complement strand
GGCGGCGGAGGCGGCGGAGGCGGGGGAGCGGGCATGGGCTCTGCTGATGCGCCAATCAGCACCGGAACGCCGGTCAGGCGCCCCCAGAACCAGCGGACCATGGTGACCAGGGCGCCCAGCCAGCCTTCGTCCCGGATCAGCGGCGGAATCTTGCGGATTTTGGAGAGCAGGCTCATTGATTTTCTTTTGTTTTTGGGAAAGCCCGGTTCAGGAGCGAAACAGGCGCTTGTCCCGCGACAGCGTTTCTATCAGCCAGTCCGGCAGGCTGGCATGGCGCGCACCGAGGTAATGGCCGGACAGACGGGCCAGGTTCAGCAGTGGCACCCGCATACGCCAGAGCAGGCGATGTTCCGCCTGGGCGACATCTTCGCCAACCCATTGCCAGTCGCGCTGTGTCAGGCGCATGCTATGGGATATGACATGAGACAGGCCGGGAGACAAGACGTACCCGAACAACCGGTTCAGGGCTCTCGACTCGTCGAAGGCGCGCTGCAGCGACTCGGTGATGCCAAAGTTGTGCGAATGAAACACCGCTGCTTCAGGGGCATAGGCCTTGGCATACCCGGCCTCGATCATGTCCTTGGCCCACATCTGGTCTTCGGCAAAGTCGACGTCACGCAATGGAATCCGCTCCCAGACGGAGCGGCGCAAACAGGCATTATTGCTGGAAAAGAAATGCAGGAACTGGCGATATCCCTCTTCCCGCGCATAACGTTCCTGATCTTCGTTGCGAACGACGCTCGGCGTTTCACCAAAACCGCGGAAATGTTGCGTCAGCTCGCGCTGAAGCATCGGGCTGGCATCGGGGTAGGGCAGGTGAGGACCGAATGCGCCGCCCGTGTCTGGTGATAGCTCGGCTGCTTCGATCAGGGCGGCCAGCCAGCGTGCATGGGCTGGAAGCGCGTCATGGGTAAGAAAGATGATGAATTCGCCGCTGGTCAGGCTGGCGCCCAGATTCCGGGTTTTGCCATGGCCAAATTCATGGCTGGGTATCGAATGAAGGGTGATCGGAAGTTTTCGGAGTGCATCGGTTGATCCATCGCTGGAGCCGGAGTCAATGACCAGAACCTCAAAAGGCCAGGGCGCACGTTGAGCCAATACTTGTTCAACAACCTTGATCAGAAGATCGCCGCCATTTTTGGCCGGGATTACAACTGAGGCCTTCAAATGCCGTTCTCCAGTTTGTTTGAGCAAGGGCGAGGCAGAAAGGGAGATGAGGGTGATGGCATTGGATGGCGTAAGGGTGTTCTGGTGGCTTCCCTACAGGGTACAAGGGATTTTGTGTTAATAAGGTCCGCAATTATAATACAGAATAGTGATAAGTGCTGCTTTGGCTCGTGCGTCTGGATTGAAGTTGCTGGGCCTTTTCTACAAATTCTCGATACAAACTTTCGCATGCAATTTAATATGGCAACGTCAAAATGCAATCCGATCAACCAGTAGTTGATGTTTTACTGGCCATGTATAACGGCGAAACTTTTTTGGCGCAGCAAATCGAATCGATTCTTGCCCAGAATTATAAGCAGATACGTCTGATTGTCAGGGATGATGGATCAAGTGATGGTTCAGTTGCTATAGCCAGGTCATATGCTGAACGGAACCCTGAACAAATCGTCCTGCTGGAAGACGACAAGGGAAATCTGGGTTCAAGCAGGAATTTTTTACAGCTGCTCGGGTTTTCGACCGCCGAATATGTGATGCTTTCAGATCAGGATGATGTCTGGGTGCCTGAGAAGGTGGCAATTGTCCTGGCCGCCATGCAGAAATGCGAGGGGGTGCATGGACAGGATACTCCGGTACTGATTCATACCGATTTGGTTGTGGTGGATAAAGACCTGTCGATGATTTCCCGATCGTTCTGGAAATATCAGAATATCGATCCGAATTTAAGCACTATCAACCGGTTGCTGGTGCAGAATGTAGTGACCGGTTGCACGGTTATGATGAATCGCAGTTTGCTGAATCTTGTGAGACCGGTTCCGAATGGGATTATCGAACACGACTGGTGGCTGGCGTTGCTGGCGGCTTCTTTTGGCAAGATTGACTTTGTTGCGAGACCAACACTGTTGTACCGCCAGCATGGCAATAATGTACTGGGGGCGGTTAAGTGGGATGCCTGGGCTACATTCCGGAAATTATTGCGTCGTGATTCCAGGAGGGTTTTTTCCGAAAGGCTGAGGAAAACCCGGTTTCAGGCTGCCCGTTTTTTACAAATGTACGGACCCTTGTTGCCTCCGGACGTGGCTTTGCAAATGACGCGCTATGTCTCCCTTGAACAGTTGAATTATTTCGCCAGGCTGGTTTGCATTGTCAGGCACCGGTTCTATAAAAACGGGATAAAAAGGAATTTTGGCATGTTTCTGAGTCTGATGGATAGGCCCACCCCCGGCCATACATCGAATCAGGATGTGAATTAGAATCTGTTTTTTTATGAATTATTTCCTGATACTGAAAATACTTTGAAAGTTGCCCTTTGTGTTCCGGTTTTAAACCCAGGCAGGGCCGCAACTGTTCTGCTGAGTTCGGTGGCGCAGCAGGATTGTCAACCGGATGAGATACTGATTGTCGATTCTGACTCGGACGACGATTCCGCTGCGTTGTTTCGGGCGGAGAATGTCCCCGTCGTGGTAATTCCGCGTATGGAATTTAACCATGGAGGAACACGACAGATGGCGGTGGAGATGTTGCCTCACGTCGATATCGTTGTATTCATGACCCAAGATGCTGTGTTGGCCGGGAAGGAGGCGCTGAAGAAGCTCCTGGCATGCTTCAGGGACGAAAGCGTGGGTGCTGCCTATGGGCGTCAGTTACCATTATGTGATGCGGGAGAAATTGAAGCTCATGCCCGGCTTTTTAATTATCCGGAGCGGAGCAGGGTCAATAGTGTTTCCGATATTCCAGAACTGGGCATCAAGACCGCGTTCATTTCCAACTCCTTCGCAGCCTATCGCCGTTCTGCCCTGATGGCGATCGGAGGGTTTCCACAGGACTTGATTCTTGGCGAAGATACCTATGTGGCGGCAAAGCTGCTGTTGCGTGGATGGAAGGTCGCTTACTGTGCCGAAGCTCAGGTATTTCATTCCCATCACTTTACGTTTATTCAGGAATTTCGCCGTTACTTTGATATTGGTGTATTTCATGGACGAGAGTCGTGGATGCGACGGGAATTGGGGCAGCCGCAAGGTGAAGGCTTTCGCTTTGTGAAGGCTGAATTCAACTATTTGATGGCGCGTCGCCCTATGCTGGTTCCGGTCGCACTGGCACGCAATGCGATTAAATTGCTGGCTTTCCGGTTGGGATTGATGGAGCGCTATCTGCCTTTATGGCTCAAGCTGCATCTGGGATTGAGCAAAGCTTACTGGGAGCGGAGCGCTTCTCACCAATGATTACCAATAAAACCTATATTTCCAAAATTGCGCTGATCGGCAGCGACATGTTTGCCCTGCTGCTTGCCATTATCCTGGCGCGCATGTCGAACTGGGCTTATGACCACAGTTTTGGCGAGGCTTTTCTGGACTGGTGGTGGAAAGAACAGGGGGATATCCGGCTGATGACTTTTGCCATTCTGGCGGTCATGGTCATAGGCTGGTTCTGGGGGATGGGGCATTATTCCGGGCGCAAGCCGTTCTGGGATGAATTGAAGGAAATACTCAAGGCATTGATCCTGGTCGGGGTGCTGGATGCCGCTCTGGTTTATCTTGGCAAGTGGCAGTTTTCGCGTTTGTGGCTGCTCTCGACATGGTTTATGGCTTTGATGCTGACCCCGTTCCTGCGTCTTTTAACCAAGCGAATATTGTTGCGTCTGGGGTGGTGGCAGCGACCAACAGTCATTCTCGGTGCGGGTAATAATGCGCGGGAAGCCGTTTCGGCGATCCTGAGCGAACCGCTGATGGGTATGGAGGTCATCGCTTTTCTTGGGACACCGGAAGAACTTGTGTCATCGAGGACGTCCAGCGAGTATTCTGCCCCGGTTCTTCCGTTAGGCGATGATCCTATGCTGGTCCTGCAGGGGATGGGGTATCCGCAAGTGGTGGTGGCGCTGGACAAGGGCGCGTTGCCGGGCTATGAAAAATTGCTGCGCCGCTTAAGTGCCCATTATCCGGACCTGATGGTGATTCCCAGTCTGCGTGGCCTTCCTTTGCTGGGGATGGAGATGACGCATTTTTTTAGTCACGACGTACTCATGTTGCGAGTGAGGAATAATCTGAGCCGTTTGGGCCCGCAAATCTTCAAACGGGTTTTCGATATTGTTGCTTCAAGCCTTCTGCTGCTGTTGCTGTCGCCGCTTTTCGCCTATCTGAGCTGGCGTATTCGGCGCGGCGGCGGAACGGCTGTATATGCCCATGCGCGCGTCGGCAAGGATGGCAAGGTATTCAATTGCCTGAAATTTCGCTCCATGGTGCCTGATGCCGACAAGGTGTTGCAGGACTTGCTTGCCAGGGATGCGTTGGCGAGAGCCGAGTGGGAGCGAGACTTCAAGCTGAAAAACGATCCTCGCATTACACCTGTCGGTGAATTCCTGCGCAAAACCAGTCTGGACGAGTTGCCGCAGCTGTGGAATGTATTGAAGGGGGAAATGAGCCTGGTTGGACCCCGTCCCGTGGTCGAGGAAGAACTGGAACGCTATGGCGATCTGACGGATCATTACCTGGAAGTGCGTCCCGGAATTACCGGCCTATGGCAGATTAGCGGACGCAGCAATATTGAATACAGCGACAGGGTGAATCTGGATGCATGGTATGTTCAGAACTGGTCGCTCTGGTATGACATGGTAATTCTGCTCAAGACGGCAAGGGTGGTATTGCACGGCGAGGGAGCTTACTGATTGGCAGGTAAAAAGAAGCTGCTGGTGGTTGGCGGGGCGGGTTACATTGGCTCGCATATGGTCAAGTGGCTGGCCAGGCACGATTGTGACGTCACCACCCTGGATGATCTTTCCACGGGCTTCGCAGATGCCGTGCGCTATGGCGAGCTCGTGACGGCAAGTCTGGCGGATCAAGCTGCTCTGGACCGATTGTTCGCGTCAACAAAGTTTGATGCAGTGATGCATTTTGCTTCTTTTATCCAGGTTGGCGAATCCGTGCGGGACCCGGCAAAATATTACCGCAACAACGTTTCCAATACCCTGAACCTTCTCGATGCCATGGTTCGCCATGGGGTGAGGCGCTTCATCTTTTCTTCTACCGCAGCGGTTTTCGGCGAGCCTTCATATTCTCCGATAGACGAGCGGCATGCGCTGAATCCCATCAATCCCTATGGCCGCAGCAAGCTGATGGTTGAGCAAATGCTGGAAGATTATGATCATGCCTGCGGCCTGAAAAGTTATGCCTTGCGGTATTTCAATGCGGCCGGGGCCGATCCGGAGTGCGAACTGGGTGAACGACACGAACCCGAGACCCATCTGATTCCGCTCGTGCTGCGGGCCGCGAGTCAGCGTGGCGATGCCGTTACCGTTTTTGGCTCGGATTACGAAACCCAGGATGGCACTTGTATCCGGGATTACATCCATATTCAGGATATTTGCGCTGCTCATTGGCTGAGCCTGGAACAGTTGATGCAGGGGGCTTCCAGCGCGCGCTACAATCTTGGAAATGGAAATGGTTTTTCGGTGCGCGAGGTGATTTCCGCCGCTGAACGTCTGACGCAGCGATCAGTCCCGGTTATCTATGGACCACGGCGACCTGGCGACCCGGCGCGTTTGGTGGCCGATGCCGCGCTGGCGAAGAAAGAACTGGGTTGGGCGCCGCGATATTCTGATCTGGAAACCATCATTCAGCACGCCTGGGCTTGGGAAAAAACACAGTCGGAAATGACTCGATCGGGCTGAACATGAGACGTGGAAAGCCTGTTCGAACGGGCATTCCACGAAACGACACCCGGTTTCAGATTGTGAGCCGTTCGACGACCTGGTTTCCGATCAGATGACTGTCGATGATTTCATCGATGTCGGACTGGTCGACATAGGTGTACCAAACCGCTTCCGGATAAACTACCAGCACCGGGCCCTCGCCGCAGCGATCGAGGCAGCCTGCACTGTTGATGCGCACCTTGCCCGGACCGTTCATGTCCAGTTTCTTGATCCGCCCCTTGGCATGATCGCGCATTGCCTGGGCATCGTGATTGGCGCAACAGGGCTGGCCGTCTTCGCGCTGGTTGGTGCAGAAAAAAACGTGTTTCTCGAAATAGCTCATGACTTCGCTTCCATTCCAGGTGCAGGATATTTTGCAGCATTGATCAGCAGTTTGTCTCTGGCGGCATCGAGTAAATCAATGCCGAGTATATCGGCCAGCCGGGTGAGATATATCAGGATATCGGCACATTCCTGACGCACCGCTTCCTGTTTTCCGGCATCGAGATTCTGGCTCTGTTCTGGCGTCAGCCACTGGAACTGCTCGACCAGTTCAGCCGCTTCGACTATCAATGCCATGGCGAGGTTTTTGGGCGTGTGAAACTGCTCCCAGTCGCGTGCCCTGGCAAATTTCCGCAACGCATCGCGCAATGCTTCCAGATCATGCCCCTGCATCGCAGAACCCCTTGAAAAAATGTGTATCATATCAGTCCATGAGCACTTTTGACGTCTTCGATGGCGATGCCGACGGCATCTGCGCGCTGCACCCGTTGCGTCTCGCCGCGCCATGCGCGAGCGTAGCTTACGAGGACCATCACTACGCGGGGGAAATCCCTTCCCGTTCGGCAGGTGCAGCCGGCATCAATCCTTTGCCGGAAAGCGAACTGGAGCGTTTTTTGTCTAGCTTCGACCGCGTATTCCAGCAAAGAGGGAGCACGTATTGATGAGCCTGATCCCCCCCTATGGCGGCGAACTGGTCGATCTCATGGCTGAAGGCGAGCGACGCGAAGCGTTGCTGCGTTCAGCCGCCGTTCTGCCCGCCCTGACCCTGAATTCCCGCCAGTTGTGCGACCTCGAACAGCTCCTCAACGGTGCTTTGTCGCCATTGCGGGGTTACATGGGGCGCGCGGATTTTGATCGTGTCCTGACGGAAATGCAGCTTGTGGACGGTACCTTCTGGCCTTTGCCCGTTGCCCTGGATATCGGCCCCGGGCAGGCGTCAAGCCTGCAACCGGGCAACCGGATCGCGCTGTGTGATAGCGCTGCCAACAGGCTTGCTGTTCTCACCGTAAGTGATATCTGGAAGGCTGACAGGGAACGGGAGGCGCACCAGATTCATGACAAGGAGCAAACCGCGGAAGGTGTTCGAATTGATCTTGCGCAACTGGGCAGTCATTATGCCGGAGGTTTGCTGGAAGGGCTGGCACTGCCGTCTCATGAGGATTTTTCTGCGCTGCGCCTGACCCCGGCCATGGCGAGGGAAAGTTTCAAACGTTACGGCCACAACCGGGTGATTGCCTTCCAGCCTTGCAACGTGATGCACCGCGCACAGTATGAATTTACCCGCCATTGCAGCGAGGAAAATGATGCTGCACTGATGATCCAGGCCATCACTGGGGAGGAGGCGACCCCTGACTTTTTCACCCGCATTCGCTGCCTCCAGGCGCTGATGCCGCATTATCCGAAGCATGCGGCATGGCTGGGGCTATTGCCCCTGGTTTCGCGTCAGGCCGGAATTCGCGAAGTGCTGTGGCGGGCTATCGTGGCGCGCAATCATGGCTGTTCTCATTTCATTATCGGCGGGGATGCCGGGATGGGCGACATCCGGCGCGGCAGTGATGCGCTTGTTCCCGGACGCATCCAGCCTTTGGCCGAACACTTCGCCACCATCGGCGTCGAACCGATTACCTTTCCGCGCATGGTTTATGTGCCGGAACTGGAACAATACATGCCGGAAGAGTATCTATTGGTGGGTCAGTCCGCATTCAGCCTGTCGGCACATGAATTGCAACAGCGCATTGCCGAGGGCCGGGAAGAAATTCCGAAGTGGGCTTCTTTCCCGGAAGTGGTGAAGGAGCTGCAAATCCGCCATCCGAAGAAGAGCAGGCGCGGGTTTGCCCTGTTTATATCTGGCCTGACCGGGGAAGGGTTGGCCGAACTGTCGCAGGCGCTGGAACGGAAGCTGATGGAGTTGACTGGCAGGCCCGTCACCCTGCTGGACGGGTTGCTATCTGGCGATCTTGCTGATTCCGGAGATGACCGCGACCGCATTGCCAGGCTTGCCGGCTTTGTCGCTGCAGAAATTATCCGCCACGGAGGCATCGCGGTTTGCACCCTGGACTCGCCCTGCAGAGAAACATGTCAGGCAGCAAGGCGCAGAGTCGAACCTTTTGGAGGATTTTTTGAAATTCATGTTTCTTCAGGGCTTGAAGCCGACAAGACGCGCGGTTCCAAAGGAGTCTATACAAAGGCTCGTTCAGGACAGAAGGTTGCCGCCGCCGAAAACCGGTATCACCCTGATCTGAAGATTGCAGCGGGTGCCACCCATATCGCGGACTCGGTCGACGAGGTCATCCACCTTCTCAGAGTCGAAGGTTATCTCGACGTGGCTTGATTTCAGCCCGCAGGTGCCGCACATGGCTTCTGACAACATTAAAATTCAACCCAGATAATTTATTAGGACACGAGATGATGGCGAGGCGGTTTGCGAGGCAGTTTTTGGGCTTGAGAGAAGTCCATGGTTATTCCATGGACGACGAACAAGCACGAAAAATGACCGCAAATCCGTCCGCCAGCAGCGGGAGGGTGGTTGCGTTGCAACCGGGTACCCGCCGGCGTACTCCTTGCGGGTGCACTCGTATAGGCTCGCAGAGCTGTCTAATGGATTATTTGGGTTTAACTGAATAGAGACCTCGGACATTCATGAAAATTGCAACGTGGAATGTCAATTCCCTCAAGGTTCGCCTGCCTCACGTGCTGGACTGGTTGAGCCAGCATCAGCCGGACGCCTTGTGCCTTCAGGAACTGAAGCTGGAAGACAGGAATTTCCCTCTGGCTGAAATCGAGGCAGCGGGCTATCACGCCGCTTATTCGGGCCAGAAAGCCTATAACGGCGTAGCCATCCTGAGCAAGGGGACGGTGCTGGATGTCTGCGCAGGTATCCCCGGTTATGAGGATGAGCAGAAACGGGTGCTGGCCGCGACGCTCGACGGCGTGCGCATCGTCTGTGTGTATATACCCAATGGCCAGAGCGTGGATTCGGACAAGTACCAGTACAAACTGCAATGGCTGGACGCGCTGATATCCTGGCTCAAGGATGAATTGACGCGTTATCCGCGGCTGGCCTTGCTGGGGGATTACAATATCGCGCCGGAAGACCGCGATGTGCATGACCCCAAGGCATGGGAAGGCTCGGTGCTGTGCAGCGTGCCGGAGCGCGAAGCGTTCCACAAGTTGCTGCAATTGGGGCTAAAAGACAGCTTCCGTTTGTTCCCGCAGGACGAGGGGGCATTCACCTGGTGGGACTACCGGATGCATGCTTTCCGGCGTAAACTGGGCTTGCGTATCGATCATATCCTGTTGAGCGATAAGCTGGTTCCGGATTGCGGCTCATGCCGGGTTGATATCGAGCCGCGCAAGCTGGAACGGCCTTCCGACCATGCGCCTGTCATCGCGGAGATCAGTCGTGCAGCCTAAGTTCACAAAGCTTTCATTGCTAGTGGCTACGCTTGTCCTGTGTTGGTCGCCAGTCTCGTATTCCAGAGAAGCGCCCGCAGATGAACCGCATATCGTTTTTGATGCTTCCACCTTGCCTGCACTGGACACCGATTCCTTGCGGACAGAGGCGCAAAAGCAGTTCCGCACACGTATCCTGATCGGTGGCGCCGCAACCGCCCTGCTCTGGTACGGCTCGGCACACTGGTGGAAAAGCGGCATGAGCAGTGACTTCCGGACTGTCAACGAGGGTTGGTTCGGGCAAAATACCTACACCGGCGGCGCCGACAAATTGGGCCACATGTACTCGACCTACGTGGGCACCCGCATCCTGACCCGCGCCTTCGAATGGGCCGGGCATGACAGCCAGACGGCTGCCTGGCTGGCTGCTGCCACTGCCTGGGGCAGCATGCTGGCGGTCGAAGTGGGGGACGGCTTTTCCTCCCATTACCGCTTCAGCAAGGAAGACCTGATCATGAATACGATGGGTACGGGTCTCGGCATGCTGCTGGAGAAAAACCCGGAGCTCGATGCCGTGCTGGATTTCCGTCTCATGTACTGGCCTTCCAGCGATGCACGGCGGGCCGGCCAGATCGACCTGGTTGATGACCACAGTGGCCAGACTTATCTGCTGGCGATCAAGGCCAGCGGCATTCCCGCCTTGCGCCGCATCGAGCCGTTGCGCTATTTCGAACTGGCGCTGGGCTATGGCTCGCGCGGCTATGAGCCGAACCTGGGAGAAGAACGCAGTCGCCATCTTTATTATGGCATTTCGCTGAATATGGCGGAACTGCTGGGTGTGACCGCTTTCAGGGACAGCCGCGGAAGCCGGACTCAGCAGGTGACCGGCGGTGTGCTTGAGGTGTTGCAGATTCCCGGCACTGTGGCCTTGGCAGATCATCGCCTGTAATTGCTCGTCATAGCGAGCAAGGCGAAGCAATCCGTTTTTGATTTCGTATATATGCGAGATTGCTTCGTTCCTCGCAATGACGCGGATACAGATGATAGCCCGTAAGCCCTTGTTCAGGCTATAATTCGGGCCCTATGCATATTCATATTCTCGGCATCTGCGGTACTTTCATGGGCGGTATCGCCGCCATCGCCCAGCAGGCGGGCCACAAGGTCACCGGTTGCGATGCCAACGTCTATCCTCCCATGAGCACCCAGCTCGAAGCCATGGGCATCCAGTTGATCGAAGGCTTCGATGCCGCGCAGATCAGGCTGGAGCCGGATGTCTTCGTGATCGGCAACGTGGTGAGCCGCGGCAATCCGCTCATGGAGGAAATCCTCAACCGCGGCCTGCCCTACATTTCCGGTCCGCAATGGCTGGCGGAGAACGTGCTGCACGACAAATGGGTGCTGGCGGTGGCAGGTACCCACGGCAAGACTACCACTTCCTCGATGCTGGCGTGGATACTCGAATACGGCAACCTCCAGCCGGGTTTTCTGGTGGGCGGCGTGCCGCAGAATTTCGGCATTTCTGCGCGCCTGACCGAGACCCCGTTCTTCGTCATCGAGGCGGACGAGTACGACACGGCCTTTTTCGACAAGCGTTCCAAGTTCGTGCATTACCGTCCGCGCACGGCGATCCTGAACAATCTGGAATTCGATCATGCAGACATCTTTCCCGATCTGGCCGCGATCGAAACCCAGTTTCACCATCTGGTACGCACCGTGCCGGGCAATGGACTGATCGTCGCCAACGGCCGCGAGTCCAGCCTGGAGCGGGTACTGGCGCGCGGCTGCTGGACGCAGGTGGAAAAATTCGGCGTGGCGGATGGCTGGATCATGGGCGGCGCCGACACCATCGCCTTCAAGGAAGCCTTCCAGGGCCGGCTGCAATGGGACCTGCTGGGTGAGCACAACCGCATGAATGCCCTGGCGGCGATTGCCGCGGCGCGTCATGCCGGGATTCCCTCCGAAGTCTCCATCGAGGCGCTGGCACAGTTCCGCAATGTGAAACGGCGCATGGAAGTGCGCGGCGTGGTGAATCGCATCACGGTGTATGACGATTTCGCCCACCACCCGACCGCGATCGAAACCACCGTGGCCGGCTTGCGCCAGAAAGTGGGCAGTGCGCGCATTCTGGCAGTGCTGGAGCCGCGCTCCAACACCATGAAGCTGGGCGTGATGAAGGATGCCCTGCCCGCCAGCCTCAGGGACGCTGACCAGGTATTCTGCTATGGCGCCAATCTGGGCTGGGATGCCGCCGCCGCGCTGGCTCCCTTGCAGGACAAGGCTGCGACTTTCGACGATCTGACCGCTCTGGTGAGCGCCGTAGCCAGCGCTGCACGCCCCGGTGATCATGTGCTGGTGATGAGCAACGGCGGCTTTGGCGGCGTGCATGGCAGGCTTCTGGCTGCGCTGCTGGCCCGTTGATTGTTGAACGGCACATTCAAACCGCAAAGATGCGAAGATGCAAAGCAGAAAATAGAGAACTTTCTGCCGTGTCTGGCGTCTTTGCGGTGAACCCCTTAATTTTGAAATGACATCAATGAACGTATTGTACGAAGAAGACGGCGCCATCAAGGTGGCGAACGTCATGGCCGACAACACCAGTTCGCTGCAGGTGGAAACGCCGCACGGCAAGCGCGCCAAGATCAAGGCCGGCAACGTGCTGCTGCGTTTCGAAAATCCGCCCATGAGCGGTTTCATGGATGCCGCCGATGCCGCCGCAGGCGAACTGGACACCGATTTCCTGTGGCAGTGCTGCGGCACGGATGAATTTATGTTCAGCGAGCTGGCGCAGGAGTATTACGGCCATGCGCCCAACCCGGTCGAGGCGGCAGCCGTGGCGCTGCGGCTGCATTCCGCCCCGATGTATTTCTACAAGAAAGGCAAGGGGCGCTACAAGGCAGCACCGGAGGAGAATCTCCGGGCGGCGCTGGCTTCCGAGGAGAAGAAGCGCCAGCAGGCCGCCACGGTGGCAGTCTATGTCGAGCAGCTTTGCGCCTCGACCCTGCCCGATGCCTTTACTCCGCAAGTCATCGAAATGCTGCTTTACCGCGAGGACAAGAACACACTGGAGTACAAGGCGCTGGAAAAAGCCTGCGCCGAGACCGGCCTGCTGCCGGCCCGGCTGCTGGAGCAGTGCGGCGCGATACCCGACAGCCACGAATTCCATTACCGGCGTTTCATCCTGGAGCATTTCCCGCGCGGCACGGATTTCGACATCGTGGGCGGATTTGCGTGCGACCACGACCTTCCCCTGGCGAAAGTGGAAGCGTTCAGCATCGACGATGCCTCCACCACGGAAATCGATGACGCCTTCTCGGTAGAGCGCCTGCCCAACGGCAACTGGCAGATCGGCATTCACATCGCCGCCCCGGCACTGGGCTTCGGACCGGGCTCGGATCTCGACAATATCGCACTGCGGCGCCTTTCCACCATCTACATGCCGGGCCGCAAGATCACCATGCTGCCGGACGATGTGGTGAACTGCTTCACGCTCAACGAAGGCACCGCCAATCCGGCGCTTTCCATGTACCTCGAAGTGACACCGGAAGAGTACGCCATCGAGCGCATCGAAAGCCGGGTGGAGCGCGTGCATATCGCCACCAACCTGCGCCATGACACGCTGGAGCCGGTATTCAATGCGGAGACGCTGGCCCGCGGCAATGCGCCGGACTTTGCTTTCAAGGCGGAGCTGGAAATGCTGTGGCAATTCGCTTCCCGGCTTGAGCAGGTGCGCGGCAAGGCGGATAGCCAGAACCAGTACAAGGATTACAATTTCATTTTCGAAAACGAGCGCGTTGACATCATCGAGCGCCCGCGCGGTTCGCCGATCGACAAGGTGGTTTCCGAGCTGATGATCCAGGTCAATTCGCACTGGGCCAGGCAGCTCAGCGAGGCCGGGGTGGCGGCGATCTACCGCAGCCAAGGGGGCGGAAAAGTGCGCATGAGCACCAGCGCGGCGCCGCACCAGGGCCTGGGGGTGGCGCAATACGCCTGGTCCAGTTCACCTTTGCGGCGCTATGTCGACCTGCTCAACCAGCGCCAGCTGATCGCCCTGATCAACGGCCAGGAGCCGCCCTACGCGCCGAACAGCGAGGAGCTGTTTTCCGCTATCCGCGATTTCGAGCTGGCCTATGATGCCTACAACAACGTGCAGCGCAGCATGGAACGCTACTGGTGTCTGCGCTACCTGCAACAGGAGGGCATGAGCACGGCGCACGCCACCCTGATCAAGGAAAATCTGGTGCGTTTCGAACGTCTGCCGCTGGTGACGCGCGCCTTCGGCATGCCGGAACTGGCACCGGGCACCCGCGTCGAACTGGAGCTCAGCGCGGTGGATTTGCTGGAACTGGAAGTGCGCTGCAAGTTTCACGCCGAAAAGCCGCTGGAGCTGGCCGCTTGACACCCGTCCTCAAGGGCTTAGACTTTTGTCTGTAAATGACAATTTTTATGAATAAGCAAGCGGTGACTGCACTCGCAGCCAGCCCCGGAGATACTTCGCGACTGGGTTTGATGTTGCTGGTTTCGGCGCTGCTGCACGCCCTTGTTCTGACAGTTCACTTTGCCGCACCGGTGCTGAAGCAGCTGCCCAGCCCGGCTGCCTATCTCGAAGTGGTGCTGGTCAACAGCAAATCTTCCAGCAAGCCCGTCAAGGCGGATGCGCTGGCCCAGGCAAATCTCGATGGCGGTGGCAATACCGAGGCTAACCGGCGCGCCAAAAGCCCCCTGCCCACGCTTGATCGGCCAAATCCCGACCCCTCCCTGCAGCAGCGCGAGCAGCGGGTGGTCGAGCTGGAGCAGCAGGCGCGTCGCCTGATGACCCAGACCAGGTCGAAACTGAACGTTACGCAATCCCCCAATACCACGCAGTCGCCGCAGGCAAGCGAGGCTGCGGTGAAACCCAACGCCACCGAGCTGGTGCAGCGCAGCCTTGAGGCGGCCCGGCTGGAGGCGCAGATTTCGCGCGACTGGGACAATTACCAGAAACTGCCGCGCCGCAAATTCATCGGGGCGCGCACGCAGGAATACCGCTTCGCCCGATATGTGGAAGACTGGCGCATGAAGGTGGAAAAGGTCGGCAACCTGAATTATCCTGAGGCGGCCAAGCAGCAGAAGCTGTATGGCCAGTTGCAGCTGACTGTGTCAATCCGTTCCGATGGCAGTGTGGAGAACATCGAAATCAACCGTTCTTCCGGCCACAAGGTGCTGGATGCTGCCGCCAGGCGCATCGTCGAACTGGCAGGCCCGTTCGCCCCTCTGCCGGACAATATCCGCAAGGATACCGATATCCTCAGCATCACCCGTACCTGGATTTTTACCAGCGCCGACCAACTCGCCAGCGAGTAAGTTTTTCGATTGTTCTAGCCGCGTTGACTTCGCAATGGGGCACTACTAGAATCAAAATCGTTATGGGAGTGGTTGATCCAAATATGCCGCCCGGCAAACAATAATCAAGAGGAACGGGCCGTGAAGCGAATCCATGCAGCATCCAGATACCTTGCTGTCGTGCTGGCCGCGCTACTTGCCGGCGGATGTGCCGGTACCATGCGCAGCTATGACTCGGAACTGAAACAGACCGTAGGCATGGTTTCCAGTGGCCATGTCGACCAGGCGCTGCAGGAACTCGAGAAAAACAATTCCGCTGCTGACAAGGATCTGTTGTATTACCTTGAAAAGGGCGAATTGCTGCGCCTGAAAAGCCAGTTGCCAGAAAGCCGGGATGCCTGGCTGCTGGCGGACGAGAAGGTGAAGATCTGGGAAGAAGAAGCCAAAACCAGCCCGGAAAAACTGATCGGCAACATCGGCAGTGTGCTTATCAATGACAAGACGCGGCGCTATGATGGTCAGGATTACGAAAAGGTGATGCTTTCGACCCGTCTTGCGCTGGATCATCTCGCGCTTTGGAATTGGGATGCGGCGCGCATCGAAATCAAGAAAACCCACGAACGTGAAGCCATTATTGCCGAATTGCGCGCCAGGGAAGTCGCCAATGTGGAGGAAGACGCAAAGCAGCGCAAGGTCAAAACCGAGATCAAGGATCTCAAGGGTTATCCCGTGGAAACACTCGACGACCCCGAAGTCATTGCCCTCAAGAACGGTTACCAGAGTGCTTTCAGCCATTATCTCGCGGGGTTTGTCTACGAGGCGCTGAATGAGCCCGGCCTGGCCGCGCCCGGCTATCGCAAGGCGATCGAGTTGCGGCCGGATGTCAAATGGCTGGAGGAAGGTTTGAAAGGGCTGGAAAGCCGTGCCAGGAAACTCAAAGCCAACGAGAGCGATGTCCTGATCGTGGTCGAGGCCGGGTCTGCACCAGCGCGCTCGTCCGTCTCGGTTCCCATTCCTGTTCCCTACAAGAATACCTGGGGCGCGGTGCCCATTTCCTTTCCTGTGATCAAATCCGACAAGTCCGTGTTTCTTCCCGCGCAGTTGAATGTCGATGGCAAGAACACGCTTTCCGTTTACCAGATTACAAATATCGATGCCATGGCGCGCCGCGCGCTGAAGGACGATATGCCCGGCATCGTGCTGCGCGGCACCATTCGTGCCATTACCAAGACCGTGGCACAGAAGGAAGCGGCAGACCGCAGCGCCATTGCCGGCCTGCTGACGACCATTGCGGCGATCGCGACGGAAAGCGCCGATGAACGCGTATGGCGCACTTTACCATCACACATTTTGATTGCACGCGCCATCCTGACAAGTGGCCGGCATACTATCGGCATCAGCGGGCCTTTCGGGACAAAAACCGTCACGGCCGATGTTGCTGGAAAACACACCATCATCCCCTTGCGCTTGATGGGGAGTAGTCTGTATGCAACCCTGCCGCAGTATCCTTCGCAACTGCTCGCTTCCTCTGAAGCCGTTACCGCAGAACCCGCGGCAACCGATACGACGAATGAAGCTGCCAAGTCGGCCGTGAAGAGAAAGACGCTGAAGCAAAAAGCCAAAACCGAACCCATTAAAGGAGTGCCGCAATGAAAATGCCAGCCCGACTGTTAGGTTTTCTGGGGCTCCTGCTCGCCCTGGGTCTGCCTGCCATGCCTGTCCATGCCGATTCCATGGCGAGCAAGCTCGAACAACTGGGAGAAATGACTTACCTCAAGGTGACAGACCTGCGTGTTGCCAGGCGCAACGGCTTGCTCAATGTCCAGGCAGAAGTGACCAATATCAGTTCATCGAACGAGAGATTGTTTTACCATTTCAAATGGCTGGATGATGCCGGTTTCAGCGTCTGGGATGAAGAGCCCTGGAAGCCGGTCGTTATCTACGGCAAACAGAAACACCTCATCACCGTGGTGGCGCCAACGCCCCAGGCCTCGGACTTTCGTCTGGTGCTGCAAAGCCCCAACAACACCACGAGCAGCGGTTCTTCTTCAACGACAACCTGGCCTAACGAATAGGAGTTTCTCATGAACATGTCTCGCCCCTCATTGCTGCTTCTTTCCCTGACTGCTGTGATGGCCCTTGGCCTCGGTGGTTGCGCCACGACTTCTCCGGAAGTTTCCTCCGGCCCGGTAAAATACGGCGATGCCAAGGCAGTGGAAACTGTGACCAACGAATTCGGCTCCACCGACCTGCAGACCATCGCCGAGAGCATGGCTCGTTCCATGCTTCAGTCGCGCCCGGTCACCCAGTCCAGGGAGCGCCCTCTGGTCACGATCGCTGAGGTTAAGAACAAGACCAGCGAATACATCGATACACGCGCCATCACCGACTCCATCCGGGCGCAGCTGCTCAAGAGCGGAGCCGTGCGTTTTGCCGTGGATATCAATGCAATGCAAAATCAGACCGATGAGCTGATCCGCCAGAATCAGACCGGCATGTACAAGAAAAGCAAATCCAAGAAAATCGGACAGATGGAAGGCGCTGATTTCCGCGTCGAGGGCAACATTACCTCCATCGTCAAGCGCAGCAGCGATATCAAGGATGTGTATTACAAATTCAGCCTGATGCTGGTCAACGTTGAATCCGGTGTCATCGAGTGGGCGGACGAAAAGGAAATCCGCAAAACCACCACCCGCTGAAATTGGTCACGGGGCGCCGCTGGCAATGCATGCAAGCGCCCCCCGTCTTTACCGAGGCGTGAAACCTGCTGAAACAGGCTCTTAGCTGAAGGAGTTCCCATGTTTATCCGCAACTTTGTTTTTGCCCTGTTTGCCTTCATGAGTTGTGTTGCTTCGGCCCAGGCCGCAAATGAGCCTGCGCTGCCGAAAATCGCCGTTACTGATCTGAGTTATGAGGAAAAGGTGCGAGAGTATTTTCATGTCGTTGCCGCCCAACAGAAATCCTCCTATCGCGGCAAATACAGTGAGCGTGAGCGGGAGAGCGATTACAGCTATTCTGCCGGCAGCCGGGGATCGGTCAATGCAAAATCGGAGTCCAGCTATTACGAGGCTTCGGGTTCTTATACCTACATCGATCGGGGTGAACTCCATAAATTTGTTTCCGATATCAAGGGCGAAATGCTCAAGTCCGGTGGTTACCGCGTTTTTCAGGGTCGCCCGGTCACACAGAAAGATACGGATAAGTTGTTCGATATCATCGATCGCATCAAGAAGGGCTACTACAAGGGTGCGGACTACGTGCTGTTTGGCACGGTGAGCAGTATCCAGTTTCGCGACGAGGACACGCCAGTGCAGGGATCGGAGACGATCTCCCATATTTTTAGCCTGGAACTGGTGGCCGATTTCAACCTGATCAACACCAAAACCTACGAGATCAAGGCGGCCTTCAGCGCCATGGGTGAGGGCTCCGACGTCAAGTTGCTGTCCACCAGCCGTGGCGGCCGAATCGTCCCGAACCGCGGGAGGGTGATGTCCGATGTCTCCAAAACGCTGGGTCTGGACGTGGCGCGCCAGCTGGAAGAGCAGTTTAGTCCTGCCGGGGGCTACCGCAGCGGCAGCAGTTCCAGTACCACGGTGATCGAAAAGAGCAGCGAGAAAGTCATCATCTACAAATAGATCTGCAGCAACAGCGCAGGAGGAGCAGGATTCAGGGCGGGTTCTGCCACTCCTCGCCGATGGTATGAGAAAGGGATTCGTGAGATGAAAACTTACGAATCAGCGCCATCAATCCTGTAAACGTTCATCCCTCAATAAGGGTTTCAGTGCCGTCAGCAGGCTGGAAAACATTTTCGAATGCTTTTTCTCCTGCTCTGCCAGCAGCTGTTTCATGTGCCAGCGTTCAGTGGGTACTGCGAAACACGACGGGCAGTTTTCTGCGATCACCGGTAGCCCGGCGGATTTGGCGAAGGCTGCGGTCTGACGTTCCCTCACATAGATAAAAGGCCGGATGATGCGGATATCACCGGCGTCGTTAAGGTAATGCGCTTTCATGGTGCGCAGCTTGCCACCGAAGAAAGTGGACATGAGGAAGGTTTCCGCAGCGTCGTCCAGATGCTGCGCCAGTGCCAGCACGTTGTAATTGTTCTCGCGTGCCGTGCGGTAAAGAATGCCACGCCGCATGCGTGAGCAGAAGGCGCAGAAAGAATCTCCCTGCATCGAAGTCTTGGCTTGCTCGACGATGGGCTGGCTTTCGTAGAAATAGGGTACGCCCAGTTCCGCCAGGTAGGCTTTAAGGGGAGATGGATCGAAATCCGGCGACTGCGGGTCAACGGTGCAGGCCGCCAGTTCGAATCGGATAGGCGCTTTTTTCTGCAAGTGCAGCAGCACCTGCAGCAGTGAAAGCGAATCCTTGCCACCGGAGAGCCCCAGCAATACACGATCGCCATCCCTGATCATGGAAAAGTCGCCGATGGCGCGACCTGTGGCGGACAGCAATGTCCTGGGCGGTTTCGGCGCCGTTACTTCACTATTCACAAGCTTGCACTCCGTCCACCATCCACCGGCAGGATCGCGCCGGTAATGTAAGGTGCGTCGTTGACCAGAAATGTGACCGCCTTCGCTATGTCTTCGGGACTGCCTTCGCGCTTCAGCAGGGTGTGGGCGATAATGCGGCGACGTTCCTGATCGTCGAAGCTGGGATCTTCTTCCGGCCACAAGATCGGGCCCGGTGCCACGGCATTGACGCGCACATTGGGGCCGAGTTCGTGCGCCAGCGATTTGGTCAGCGCAACCAGCCCGGCCTTGGCGATGCTGTAAACCAGATAACTTTTCATCGGCCGCTCGGCGTGGATATCGGCAATATTGACGATACAACCGTGGCTATGGGTCAGTGCATTGGCGGCAGCCTGCGAAAGAAACAGGGGGGCCTTGAGATTGGTGCCGACCAGATCGAACCAGTCCTTTTCCGTGATTTCGCCCACTGCAGTGGGGTAGAAGCTGGAGGCGTTGTTGATCAGTACATCCAGACGGCCGAAGCGAGTGATGGTTTCCGCCACCATGCGGGCATAGCTGGCGGGGTCGAGCAGGTCGCCCTGAACGATGGCGGCAGAGTCCGGGCGCAGTTTGTTGAGATCGTCTCGCACGCGCTCTGCAGCCAGCGCCGAAGAGCGGTAATGAATCATGATGCGCGCACCGCTCGCATGCAGGCGCCGGGCAGTGGCTGCACCTACGCGCACGGCGCCGCCGGTGATCAAGATAACTTTGCCTTCCATGTGCTTATCCGGATAATCGTGAGAATCCGACGAATTTAACACAGCTTGCCATGTCTTCACTACCGCTACCGAACCCCTCCGCCCTTGAACACAGCAGCACCGTCAGTGCGGCCATCGCCGCGGAAATTATTGCTGCCGGGGGCTGGATTTCCTTTTCGCGTTTCATGGAACTGGCGCTGTATGCGCCCGGACTGGGTTATTACAGTGCCGGGCTGGATAAATTCGGTGCCGGCGGAGATTTCGTCACTGCGCCGGAAATCTCTCCTCTGTTCGGTCAGGCGATCGCGCATCAGGCGGTGCAGGTGCTGAATTTGACGGGTGGAAACCTCCTCGAGATCGGCGCCGGTTCCGGCAAGCTGGCGCTGGACCTGATGCTGGAACTGGAACGTCTGGAGGCTTTGCCCGTACAGTATTGCATTCTCGAACTGTCTGCCGACCTGCGCCAGCGTCAGCAGCAGCGCATCGAACGCGAGGCGTCCCATCTCCTGCCGCGTTTCGCCTGGCTGGACCGCCTGCCAGAAAAATTCACCGGACTGGTGCTAGGCAATGAAGTGCTGGATGCCATGCCGGCAGAACTGCTCACCTGGCGCTCCGGAACCATTCTTGAACGCGGTGTCGCCCTCCATGATGGCCATTTTGTCTGGTCAGAGCGTGCGCTCACTCAGGGGGGCTTGCTGGAACAGGCTGTCGCATTGCCTCCGGCACAATTCATCAGCGGAGAAACGGCCTATACCAGTGAAATCAATCTTGCCGCACAGGGTTTCATGCGCAGCCTCGGGCAGATGCTGGAGCGGGGGCTGATTCTTATGCTGGACTATGGCTTTGGCGAGAGTGAGTACTACCATCCGCAGCGCAGTCAGGGGACCCTGATGTGCCATTATCGTCATCATGCCCATGGTGACCCCTTTTTTCTGCCGGGCCTGCAGGACATCACCGCCCATGTCGATTTCACTGCCATTGCCCGTGCCGGGATGGCAGATGGCCTGGATCTTCTGGGATACACCAGTCAGGCAAATTTTCTCATCAACTGCGGACTGACCGACCTGCTGGGTCAGATTTCCCCGGAAGACCCAGCCAGTTATCTGCCGATGGTCTCTCAGGTTCAGAAGCTGATAAGTCCGTCGGAAATGGGTGAATTATTCAAAGCGTTAGCCCTGGGGAAGGGAATCGAGTCGGGCCTGAGGGGGTTCTCGCGGGGCAATCGCGGCCTGAATCCGGTATAGGGTCGTGATGATTTCCGGCGCCCCGGTTTCAGAGGAAATCCGTCAGTATCCCGGATGTCCTCCTTAGCCGACGCGATAACAGGCGTGCCACGATGAACAGCAGTTTGTAGGCAATGGCAGGAAATTCCTGTGCCATACGTTCCATGCCTTCCTGATTAATTGTGAGCATGTCGCAATCAGTCGCAGCGACGCAGGTTGCCGAGCGCTGTTCGCGGTCGAGCAGCGCCATTTCACCCAATACGCGGCCCCGCCCTTCATATGACAGCAGATGGAATCCGCCATCACCTGATTTGGAAACCTCCATGCGCCCTTCAATCAGTACGAGCATATAACTGCCGGGGTCACCTTCATGAAAAACCACCTCTCCCTTGGGTGCCGTATTGAAGGTCATATAGCGGCTGATGCATTCCAGTTCCGGATAGGAAAGCCCCTGAAACAGATCTAATCCATCAAGAAGGCCGGCAATTTTATTTTCTGTCATAAAGTGTTTCAGGATGGGGATGGTGGACCGAATGAGGATCGAACTCACGACCTCCGCATTGCGAACGCGGCGCTCTCCCAGCTGAGCTATCGGCCCGATTTTTTAAGAAATTCTACTTGAGTCACGGGACGAATTGAAGTGCCGGGGTATTGAATTGTGATTGCGCTTGCCTCATGTTCTAAATTCGTGTGCAATGGGACCCCTATGGCCGACAGTAAAAAATATGAAGTTCAGGTGGAGACCGCCGTTGCTTACCTTCCCGATCAGTCTGACGAGAAGGCGGAGCGCTACGTGTTTGCCTATACCATAACCATTGCCAATACGGGCACGGTGCCGGCACAATTGATCAGCCGTCACTGGATCATTACCGATGCTGCCAGTCAGGTGCAGGAAGTGCGTGGCCTGGGCGTGGTGGGGGAGCAGCCTTTGTTACGGCCGGGCGAATCTTTCGAGTACACCAGCGGCACTTCTCTCGCGACGCCGGTAGGAACCATGCACGGCAGTTACCAGATGGTGGCGGAGGATGGGACCCGGTTTGAGGCGCTAGTTGCCGAGTTCATCCTGAGCGTGCCGCGCGTATTGCATTAAACCTGGATTGATGTAGGCAAGATGACCATGCTGCGATTTTCCTCCTGGGTTCTGCTGGCCCTGCTTTCCGCCTGTGCCACCGTCCCGCCCCCTGCTCCCCCTGTGTCCCCAGTGGCTGTCGCGCCTGTCGTGCCTCCGCCCGTTGTTACGGCGCCTGCTTTGCAGGCCGCGGCCTGGAATGCCGTTTCCGGCTGGAATGAAGATAACCCGGCGCAGGCCTGGGATGCCTTTTTGCAGAGTTGTGCTGCACTGAAACAGCAGCCGGCGTGGCAGGGAGTGTGTTCTGCAACGGCGGATCAGCCCATGCAGCCGGAAGCGCTGCGCCGTTTCTTCGAAGAGAATTTTATTCCATATCAGGTTGTCAATCCCGACAGCAGCAGCGAAGGGATGATTACCGGCTATTACGAGCCGTTGCTGAACGGCAGTCGTACGCGCAGCAGCCGTTATCGCTTTCCGCTTTACAGTGCGCCATCCGATTTGCTGGTGATTGATTTGAGCTCGGTTTACCCCGAACTCAAAAGCATGCGGCTGCGTGGCCGGTTGCAGGGTAATCGGGTGATTCCATATTACAACAGGGCGGAAATCGAGAGTGGTGCGGCACCAGTGAAGGGGCACGAGCTATTCTGGGTGGACGATGCAGTGGATCTGTTTTTCCTGCAGATTCAGGGCTCAGGCAAGGTCAGGTTGCCAAATGGTGAAATGATGCGCATCGGCTATGCCGACCAGAATGGCTATCCCTACAAGTCCATCGGCAAGACGCTGGTGGAGCGCGGCGAACTGACGCTCGACAAGGCCTCGATGCAGGGCATCAAGGCCTGGGCCAGGCGCAATCCGGGCAAGCTCACGGAGTTGCTCAATGTGAATGCCAGCTATGTGTTCTTTCGCGAACTACCTAACCAGCTTTCCGGCCCTCTGGGTGCTCTGGGTGTGCCGCTGACTGCGGGCCGCAGCCTGGCGATCGACCCGCGCACCATTCCGCTCGGCGCCCCGGTGTTTCTTTCTACCACCTGGCCGAATGAAAGCAGGCCCTTGCAGCGCCTGATGCTGGCGCAGGATACGGGCGGTGCCATCAAGGGAACGGTACGGGCGGATTTTTTCTGGGGTTTCGGCAATGATGCCGGAAAACAGGCGGGCAGCATGAAGCAGCAGGGCCGGATGTGGGTGCTGCTTCCGCGCGGTTACCCGCTGCCGCAAGCCCAGTAATCCGGGCGCTGAACTTGCTTTACCTGGCACTCAAAACCATCCACGTCAGTTGTGTCGTGATGACAATCAGCCTGTTCCTGGTGCGGGGGTTCTGGATGTTGCAGGATTCGCCGCGCCTGCAACAGCGCTGGGTGAAGATTCTCCCCCATGTCATAGATGCGACCCTGCTGACCAGCGCCATCCTGCTCACGTTTCAGATCGGTCAGTATCCCGGTGTCAATGGCTGGCTGACGGCCAAGGTGACGGCGCTATTGCTCTATATCGGTCTCGGCACGCTCGCGATCAAGCGCGGCAGGAGCAAGCGGGTGAAAGTGGCGGCATGGCTGGGAGCCATCCTGGTGTTTGCTTATATCGTTTCGGTTGCGCTTACGCGGCAGCCCGTCCCGGACTGGATCTGACGCATTCCTGGCGCTACTGTTTGTCGCTGGCGCCCTCGAAACGGACAACATCGCCTGCCTGTACGCGGAAGCTGGTGGCATCCGTAGATAACTCTCCCTCGGCAAACAAGGGGTGAACCTGATTCAGGGTGAGCATGGCAACCGGCAATTCAGGAATACCGAGTGCAAGCGAGGCAGGACTCTCAAGAGTGGTTGCGGGATTTCTGTGATATACCCTGAGTTTGTCTCCGGTTTGTAGCGCGGACATGCTGCCCGCATCAATAAACACTTTCCGGCCATCGATCCGCACGATATTTGCCATGAACGGGACACCGGCGAGATCGGCATCAATCAGTCCGACCTGAGTGTCGAGGATGTTGTCTACTGCCTGACCGAACGAGGTATTGAAGAAAGCGGCACTGGCAAAGGGCTTGTTTCGTCCCACGGCGACGAGTCCCGAAGTTTCTGCGCTGTTGCGATGGCTCTTGAGAAGCGCGCCGGTTTGCCCGTCATGGAGGAATATCAGCACCTCAAAACGGCGTTCCGTTGCAACCGGGCGAACACCTGCAACCACGCTGTTCCACGGCAGGCCAAGTTCGAAGCGGCGTCCGGTCTCTCCCCCCTGCCAGCCGGCGTAGGGGCGTAGGGATTCATTACTGACAGCGGCATCGAGAATGAGGCCGGAGAGAACCAGCTGGGTGCCGTTCTGTTCGGCGATACGGCGGATCAGTTCACGGCTGGCCGGTGCGTCCGGGTAGAGATTGCGCAAGTCGGGGAATGGTGAAGCCGTGCTGTGGCGTGCCACGACATTCCCGCTGCTTTCCAGCCGGCGCAGCAATTCGAGCGGGTAGCCATCCCAGATATCCGGGATATCTTCCACCTGAATCGAATTGACGACCTGGAAGCGGGTGAGGGTGAGGGTTTTTCTGTATGTTTTCACCGGAGGGATGACGGATTCCGGTGTGGATTGGGTGTGGGCCGGCTTGTTTTCCGCCTCGGGTGGCTGAGCTATTGCTGCACCGGTAGCCAGAAGCGCAAGCAGTACGAGAATTCCGTGTTTCAGCATGGACTTGCCGAAGATAATCTTGAAAATATCTGAACTCGACATCAAGCGTTTTTTTCGGTTTTAATGGAAAAAACGATTCCCACGGATTTCAGATCCTTGATTTCGCTCTCCAGCAGGGATCGCGTGAGGGGATTGTGTTCCAGCCAGGTACGATCAATGGTGAGAGAGAAGCCATTACTCCCGGATTTGAGCTTCATCGCGGGTAGTTCCGCATCGCTGCGGCTGCGGCAAAAAAGCACCGCGAGCCGCAACACCAGGATCAGCATCCATTCGTCGCTGTTGCTGACAGGTTGCTGGTCCAGCAGTTTTTTCAGGGAGCCGCGGTGGGCGCGTGCCAGCAGGCTCAGCAGCCCCTGTTCGCGGGTGGAAAAGCCCGGCATGTCTGCATTGGCGAGAATATAGGCCGAATGCCGGTGGTAGCCGGTGTGGGCGATGGAGATGCCAACCTCGTGAAGGCGCGCGGCCCAGGCAAGATATTGACGGGGGGTATCAAAATATCCGGACAGCTTGTGTGCGATCTGGTCGAACAGAGTGTCGGCCAGTTCCTGCACTCTTCCCCCCTGGGGCGGGTCCACATGGTAGCGGCGCATGAATTCGCGCACCGTGGATTCGCGCATGTCGTGCTGGTGGAAGCGCCCCAGCAGGTCGTACAGCACGCCTTCGCGCAATGCGCCCGTGGCGACTGTCATGTGGTCGATGTCGAGCGCGGTGAAAATGCTGTTCATGATGGTAAAACCGCCCGCCAGAACCGGGACGCGGTCAGAAGGCAGCCCGGCCAGTTGCAGCAGTTTCACGTCGCCTGACTTGAGCAGGAGTTCGCGCAGATGGGACATGCCTTCACGCGTCAAGCCGGACGGAGAAAGGCCGTTCTGCTCCAGGATTTCTGCCAGTGCCCGTGCCGTGCCTGAAGAACCCACTGCCTGTTGCCAGTGCCCCGCCGAGAATTCGGCAGTGATGGTCTGAATTTCGCTGCGTGCCGCCAGTTCGGCTTGCTGGAGATTGCTTCTGGTGATTTTTCCGTCGGGAAAGAAGCGCCGGCTGAAGCTGACGCAGCCCATGTACAGGCTTTCCATGCGTTCCGGCTGATAGCCGGAGCCGATGATGAATTCGGTGGAGCCGCCGCCGATATCCACTACCAGGCGTTTTTCTTCCGAAGGCGGCAAGCCGTGGGCAACGCCGATATAGATCAGGCGCGCTTCTTCCCTGCCGGCTACAATTTCGATGGGAAAGCCCAGTGCGGCCTGTGCCGCTTCCAGAAAAGGCGCTGCATTCTTGGCCACGCGGAAAGTGTTGGTGCCGACTGCGCGCACGGCCTCGCGCGGCAGCCCGCGCAGACGTTCGGAGAATAGTTTGAGGCAGGCCAGGGCGCGTTGCTGGGCTTCCTCGTCAAGCGTTTTGTCCGGTGTTAGACCCGCGCCAAGGCGGACGGATTCCTTGAGCGAGTCGAGCGGGTAAACCTGATCGCCTACCACACGGGCAACCTGAAGCCTGAAGCTGTTGGAGCCCAGGTCAACGGCGGCAATCGTGGCGTATTCGCGCATGAACGGGTACCCGGCCTATTTCCCGATCTTGCGCTCCATTTCTTCCATGCTGGCGTGGCGCACCACTTTGCCCTGGGCCATGTAAACCACGTAGCCCGCGATGTTCTTGGCATGGTCGCCGATGCGTTCCACCGCCTTGGCGGCGAACAGGATGTCGATGGAGGTCGAGATCATGCGCGGATCTTCCATCATGAAGGTAATCAGGTGGCGCAGCACGGCGTCGAATTCCTCGTCAACCTGAATATCCTGGCGCTTCAATTGGGTCGCGGCGGATACGTCGAGGCGGGCGAATGCGTCGAGCGACGCGCGCAGCATTTCCAGCACCATGTCGCTCATGTGCTTGATTTCGGTAAAACGCGGGGTGGAAAGGCGGTCCGAGCCATAAATCTTTTTCGCCATGCGGGCGATTTTTTCCGCCTTGTCGCCGATGCGTTCCAGATCGGTGATGGTTTTTTCCACTGTCATGATCATGCGCAGGTCGCCCGCGGTGGGCTGGCGGAGGGCAATAATCTTGGTGCATTCATCGTCGATCTGTATTTCCAGATCATTGATATGGAAATCGTTGGCAATGACCTCGTCCGCCAGCACCAGATCACCGTCGGTCAGGGCCTTGATGGCCTTGTTGATCTGCTCTTCCACCAGACCGCCCATTTGCAGGATGCGTGCACGGACCTGTTCCAGTTCCGCGTCGAATTGTTTGAAGATATGTTCCTGAGACATGGCGGCTTCTCCTGACTACGCGCTAAATCGGCAAATTCTAGTGGTGATGTGTGACAATCTGGTGACTGCGTTTATTTCGCGGTCATGGTCCGGACGCCATCGGTGGCCCCGAGCAACAGCACATCCGCCGGGCGGCAGGCAAACAGGCCGTTGGTGACCACGCCGGTGATCTGGTTGATGGCGGTTTCGAGTTCCACCGGGTTCATGATCTGCAGGTTGTGAACATCGAGAATCACATTGCCATTGTCGGTAGTGAAGCCCTGGCGCAATACCGGCTGCCCGCCCAGTTTGGTGAGCTGGCGCGCCACATAGCTGCGCGCCATGGGGATGACTTCCACCGGCAGGGGAAACTTGCCCAGCATGCCGACCAGTTTGCTGCCATCGGCGATGCAGACGAATTTCTTGCTGCAGGCGGCAACGATTTTTTCGCGCGTCAGCGCGCCGCCGCCGCCCTTGATCATGTGCATGTGTTCGGTGATTTCATCCGCGCCGTCGACATACACAGCGAGTTCGGTCACGCTGTTCAGGTCGAGTACTTCGATGCCGTGCTTCTTCAGGCGCTGGGCCGTGGCTTCGGAGCTGGCGACTGCGCCATCCAGCTTGTGCTTGATTTTTGCCAGTTCATCAATGAAAAAATTGGCGGTGGAGCCGGTGCCCACGCCGATGATGCCGCTGGGGACATGTTCGATGGCGGCGCGCGCCACAGCCTGTTTCAGTTCGTCTTGAGTCATTTTATGCTGGGCTTCCAAAACAATTGGTTCTAAAAATGTAAAGGATAGCGGCTACACAAGATTTAGGCTATAGCCCACCTGCTCAAAAACACCGATTCCTGTTAATCTTAGGCCCATATACCGTCAATTACTTAGCCTTATGCGAATCGATTACCTGGAAAAAATTCTGACCGCCCGTGTCTATGATGTGGCGATCGAAAGCCCGCTGGAAGTGGCGCCCAATCTTTCCGGCAGGATGGGAAACACGCTTCTCCTCAAGCGCGAGGACATGCAGCCGGTGTTCTCCTTCAAGCTGAGGGGGGCTTACAACAAGATGGCGCAGTTGCCGCGGGCAACGCTGAAACGCGGCGTCATCGCGGCATCCGCCGGCAACCATGCGCAAGGCGTGGCGCTGGCCGCGCAGCGCCTGAAATGCGAGGCCATGATCGTGATGCCTGCGACCACGCCGCAGATCAAGATCAATGCGGTGGAGTCGCGCGGCGCCCAGGTGGTGTTGCACGGCGATTCCTATTCCGATGCCTATACCCACGCAGTGGAACTGGCGAAGGAAAAGAAGCTGACTTTCGTTCATCCCTATGACGACCCCGAAGTCATCGCCGGACAGGGCACGGTTGGCATGGAAATCCTGCGCCAGCACAGCGGGCCGATTCATGCCATATTCGTGCCGGTTGGCGGAGGCGGGCTGATTGCCGGCGTGGCGGCTTACGTCAAACGCTTGCGCCCGGAAATCAAGATCATCGGCGTCGAGCCGGTGGACGCCGATGCCATGTACCAGTCGCTGCGCCTGAAGGAGCGCGTGGTGTTGCCCCAGGTGGGCATTTTTGCCGATGGCGTAGCGGTGAAGCAGGTGGGCGAGGAAACCTTCCGCCTGTGCCAGGAACTGGTGGATGAAGTGATTCTGGTGGATACCGACGCCATTTGCGCCGCGATCAAGGACGTATTTGAGGATACGCGCTCCATTCTCGAGCCCGCAGGCGCACTCTCCGTCGCGGGCGCCAAGTTGTACGCCAAGCGGCAAAAGCTCAGGAACAGGAATCTGGTGGCTATTGCTTCCGGCGCCAACATGAACTTCGATCGTTTGCGCCATGTAGCCGAACGTGCCGAGCTGGGCGAACAGCGCGAGGGCCTTTTTGCCGTCACCATTCCGGAGCGTCCAGGCAGTTTCAAGGATTTCTGCGCCCTGATCGGGCCGCGCAGCATTACCGAATTCAACTACCGCTTCTCGGACCCTGCCAATGCGCATGTTTTTGTCGGCGTGCAGGTGCACAACCGGGGCGAGGTGGGCAAGCTGCTGGCTGCGCTGGAACAGAAGGGCCTGCCTGCGCTTGACCTGTCCGACAATGAAATGGGCAAGCTGCATATCCGTCATCTGGTCGGTGGGCACGCCCCGCTGGCAAAGGATGAACTGGTATACCGTTTCGAATTCCCTGAGCGCCCCGGCGCGCTCATGCGATTTCTCAACAGCATGAGCCACAGCTGGAATATCAGCCTGTTTCATTACCGCAATCATGGCACCGATTATGGCCGCATTCTGGTGGGGATTCAGGTGCCGCCGCAGGACAAGGCTGCCTTTACGGTATTTCTGGACAAACTGGGTTACCGCTACTGGGATGAAAACGACAATCCGGCCTACAAGCTGTTTCTTGGGTAGGGGGTGTTGTTAGACGGGCTGGATGATACTGCTCACGGGCGTGGGCGGGATGGAGTGGCGGTGTGGAATAAAACCGCGAAAGCGCTGAAAACGGGCAGCCATGCGGCTGCCCTCATGCGTGATTATTTCTTCTTGGCAGCTTTTTTGGGATCAGCAGCCTTGACGCCGGCAACGGCATCTTTCATTTTTGCACCGACTTTGAATTTGACGACTTTCTTGGCCGGGATCTTGATTTCCTTGCCGGTGGCCGGGTTGCGACCCACGCGAGCGGCACGCTCTTCAACGGCAAAGGTACCGAAGCCGATCATCTGAACATTGTCACCGCTGCTCAGTGCGTTTTGCACCACAGCCATGAATGCATCAAACATTTCACCGGTCTGGGCCTTGGAATGTTGAGTAAGTTTAGCTACAGCATCAATCAGTTCACCTTTGTTCATGTTGCTGACTCCTTGTTATGGTTAATGAGTGTATGGATTTTAGGGGATAAAAGACTTTAAAGCCAAGCACCATTTGCAATTCATCGCTAAAACTGTGTATTTCTTCCCACAAATCCGTTGTCATCAGGGCGCAACATACACTGGATAGAGTGCCAGATGTTATTTGATTATTGTGAAAGGGGAACTGGCGTGGCAACTTTCTGTCCTGATCATGAGCTGGCCTATGCTCTGGCTGTTGATTTGTGCTCGCAGTGGAAGCATGAAAATCACAAGTCCATATTGTCTGTGGAAGACCTGATGAAAATCAGAGAATGGATCAACACATCGGGCAATACCGTTATAAAATATCCAGCCATGGCGCCTCTGGCCACCCGTGGTCTGGATAAGCTGATAGTGGAAAATTTCCGGACCGATCCTCCCGGCGCGAATCTGTTGAGAATTTAGCTGTCTCCACGGATTTTCGCCACGAAGCGGGTTCTTTTTATTCAAGTGGCGACTGGCATGAAAAATTCGTGGAAAGACAGCATCTACCTGCAACGGGAAGAGTTGGCACGCATGTTGCGTGAACCGCTGGCGCGGCTGGCCGAGCGGTGCGCGCCGGTATGGGGCGACCGGGAACAACTGGATGCGGTCCTTGCCGAAGGCTTCGCTTCCATCCCCCATTGCACCTTCCTCTACTGCCTGAATAACGACGGTGTCCAGATTTGCGATAACGTCGGCGCGGCCGGGCATGCACCGGAGCATTTCGGTCGCGACCGTTCCCAGCGCCCCTATATGAAAGAAGTCGTCCCCAGCTGGGGATTCCTGCTCTCCGATGCGTATATCAGCCTGCTGAATCGACGGCCTTCGCTCACGGCATTGCAGGTCGTGCGTGCGGATTCGCATACGCTGGGCCATCTTGGCGCCGACTTCGACCTGCGCAATCTTCCTGTCACCTCCGAGCTTTACCACGAGCCCGGCTACTGGATGCAGGTCAAGGGTGATCCGGCGATCCGCAGCACGGTATTCCTTCAGTCCCGCAGCGAAAGCCCGATGGACCGCAACATGGATCAGGCCTTGTCCATTCTGGAAGAACTGCTGACCCATCGCGGTGTGTTCCAGTGCATGATCCACTTTTCCAGCAGCCGGGCCACGATCTGGACCATGAATGACCCGTACATTTACCACATGCTGGATCACGAGGCCCTGAACGATCCCGATATCTGCCTGGTATTCCCGTCGCACCCTTATCCCAGCAATGCGGCGATCGAGCAGGTCGACATCGTGCGGATTCTCAATACCATGAAATCCCTGCGTCTTGCCGACCCCACCATCTACTTGCGCACAGCCTCGATCAACATTTTCAACGGCATGATCAGCCTGACTTTTTCCTGCGATGGCTCGCATTACATGCCTCATGTGGAGTTCCTGATGAAGGACACTTCGTTCTGGTTCTGATTATATGAATACTTCGTCTGAACGTTACGCCAGGATTTTCCTGCTGAGCCATATGCGTGCCTTTACCAGTCTGGCAGGGCATATTCTTGGTTCTCACCCAGAGATCAACGGCTACTATGAAATGCATGTCAGTCTTGAGGACGTATCCGCGCTGGACCGGCAGCTTGAGGTGTTCATGGAAGGCGATGTGTTCAAGGAAAACAGCCGTTATCTTTTCGACAAGCTCTTGCACAACGACTATCTGTTAAAGCCCGATCAGCTGGGTCAGACGGATATGAAAATACTGATCTCCCTGCTGGAGCCGGAACAGACGATCAAAAGTATCGTTGACCTGTTTGCGCAAAAAGAGATCGAGGATCTTTATGCGTCTCCTGTTGAGGCGGCAAACTACTACATCGCACGCATTCAGGCGCTTGCCGGTTTCGCCCGGACTTCCCGTCAGCCCTATTATTATTTCGATGCCGAGCTGTTTCAACGCGCACCGGAGAGGCTGCTTCCCAAGTTATCAGACTGGCTGGAACTGGATTCGCCGTTAAGCGAGCGCTATCAAATCTTCAGTCATACCGGGAAGGCCAGAAAAGGCGATTCGTCCGAGCGCATTCATAGCGGAACAATCGACAGGACACCGGTCGATTATTCCCATATCGCCATACCGGAGGATGTGCTTCGTATGGCGCGAGAGGCTTACCGGGAATGCAGGCAGGATATTGTCGGGAATGCGGCGGATTCGGTCAGGCTGGATTAGGGCAAGCTGAAACAGGCTCTTGGTGTTCAGCCGCGGACAGAGTTTCGCGCATCCTCAGCCTGATTCTGAATCACTCGATGCCAGGCCGAGGCTGCGCGATAAGGAACTTTTAAGCCCCTCTTCCAGTATCACGCAAGGTCGAAGCGATCCAGGTTCATCACCTTGTGCCAGGCCGCCACAAAATCACGCACGAACGCTTGCTGCGAGTCGCTGCAAGCGTAGGCTTCCGCGATGGCACGAAGCTGAGAGTTCGAACCGAAGATCAGGTCGACACGGGTGCAGGTCCATTTGACTTCGCCGGTTTTGCGGTCGCGTCCTTCGAACATGTCCTCGGCGTCCGAAACGGGCTTCCACTCCGTGCCCATGTCGAGCAGGTTGACGAAAAAGTCGTTGGTGAGCGCCTCCGGCCGCTGGGTGAAGACCCCGTGCGCGGACTGGTCCACATTTGCGTTCAGCGCGCGCAGGCCGCCGACCAGCACCGTCATTTCGGGCGCGGTGAGCGTCAGCAGCTGCGCCTTGTCGAGCAGCAATTCCTCGGCCGAAACGGAGTACCTGGCCTTCTGGTAGTTGCGGAAGCCATCGGCGATCGGTTCGAGGACGGAGAAGGAGACCTCGTCGGTCTGTTCCTGTGAGGCGTCCATGCGGCCCGGAGTGAACGGTACCGGCACTGCATGGCCCGCTTTCCTGGCGGCCTCTTCAACACCGGCGCAGCCGGCCAGCACGATCAGATCGGCCATCGAGACCTTCTTGCCGCCCGCGTTGAACTCACGCTGGATGGTTTCGAGCTTGCCAAGCACTTTGGACAGCTGCTTCGGCTGGTTGGCTTCCCAGTCTTTCTGTGGTGCAAGGCGGATGCGCGCGCCGTTGGCGCCGCCGCGCTTGTCGGAGCCGCGGAATGTCGATGCTGAGGCCCAGGCGGTCGAGACCAGTTCCGCAACATTCAGCCCGGAGGCTAGTACTTTAGCCTTGAGGGCGGCGATCTCCTGATCGTTGACCAGGGGGTGATCGACGGCGGGAATGGGGTCTTGCCAGATCAGGTCTTCCGCAGGGACTTCGGGGCCGAGATAGCGCGCACGGGGGCCCATGTCGCGGTGGGTCAGCTTGAACCAGGCACGGGCGAAGGCGTTGGCGAACTCGTCAGGGTTGTCGCGGAAGCGGCGTGCGATTTTTTCATAAGCCGGGTCCATGCGCATCGCCATGTCGGCAGTGGTCATGATGATCGGTACTTTTTTCGCGGCATCGTGCGCGGCTGGCGCCGTGTTGCTATCGGTCGCCTCCTTGGGTGTCCACTGCCAGGCGCCTGCCGGGCTTTTTGTCAGCACCCAGTCGTTGTCGAACAGCATGTTGAGATAGCTCATGTCCCATTGGGTCGGCGTTGGCGTCCACGAGCCTTCCAGACCGCTGCCAATCTGGTCGCCGCCCTTGCCGCTTTTGAAGCTGTTCTTCCAGCCCAGGCCCATCTGCTCAATGGGCGCGGCTTCAGGCTCCGGCCCCACGTGAGTGGCCGAGCCGGCGCCGTGGCATTTGCCGAAGGTGTGACCGCCGCAGGTAAGCGCCACCGTCTCTTCGTCGTTCATCGCCATGCGTGCGAAGGTCTCGCGCACGTCGCGAGCGGAGCCGATCTGATCCGGGTTGCCGCCCGGGCCTTCCGGGTTGACGTAGATCAGGCCCATCTGCACGGCGGCGAGCGGATTTTCGAGCTTGTGTTCGCCGGAATAGCGCGCCTTGTCTTCCAGCCACTTTTCTTCATTACCCCAGTAAACGTCGATCTCCGGCGCCCAGATATCCTCGCGCCCGCCGCCGAACCCGAAGGTCTTGAAGCCCATCGATTCCATGGCGACATTGCCTGCGAGAATGATGAGGTCGGCCCAGGAAATTTTCCTGCCATATTTCTGCTTGATCGGCCACAGCAACCGGCGGGCCTTGTCGAGGTTGACGTTATCGGGCCAACTGTTGAGGGGGGCAAAACGCTGGTTGCCGTGACCAGCGCCGCCGCGGCCGTCACCGATGCGGTAGGTGCCCGCGCTATGCCAGGCCATGCGGATAAAGAAAGGCCCATAGTGGCCGTAATCCGCCGGCCACCACTCTTGTGAGTCGGTCATCAGGGCGGTAAGGTCTTTCTTCACCGCCGCGAGGTCGAGGGTCTTGAATTCCTCGGCGTAGTTAAAGTCCTCGCTCATCGGGCTGGACTCGGGGGTATGCTGATGCAGGATTTCGAGATGCAGCTGGTTCGGCCACCAGTCATGGTTCGACGTACCGCTACCAGCTTTGTGAACAAATGGGCATTTGCTGTCAGACATGGTCTTCTCCTCTGGTTAATTGAAGGCACAATCCAATGTATGCTTTTGGAATCAATTAATCTAATTGGTTTTAGCAATATGACCGATAGCCTATTGCTATCCAGACCCAATTGGACAACTTCTTAGAACAGGCTATCCCAGGCATCCCGTTCCGCCCGGTAATTCATCAAGGCCTGGGTGATCTGCTGTTTGCGTTGTGTACGATGTTCGGCTGACTGGATCTGGCGCCAGGCCAGTGCGTGCTCGCTAAAATTGCGCTCGATGTTGTCGATGAAGGCGCGGACTTGCCGTAACGCGTCCGCCAGCTTGGGCAAACGCAGCCACCAGTGCCCGGCGTTGAACACAAGCTCATACAACTGCCGGTTTTTGTCGACGATTGCGTCGTGCTTCTGCTGGTACAAGGCCAGAAGTTCGGTTTCTTTCCTGGCGATGACGGACTTAATCACATCCTGGGCAAAGGGCTGGTTCACATCCGCCTGCCGGACCAGTTCCTCGGTTGAAAACAGCATCAGGTCGCCGAAGAACTGGCGCTCGAATTCGTTGGACAGATCGATGCTTTCCTGTTCAAGTTCCACGCCGGGGCGGAAGTCGTCGCTCAATCCTGCCTCGGTGGTGCGGCGGTGCAGATTGGGCATGTTGAAAGTGGCGAAGCGCGGCCCGATCTCGGCAGCGATCAGGCGCCCGGCGGTGGGGCCGGACATGCGCAGCCGCAGGTGGCCGAAGGGGATGATGTATTTCAGCCCGGCATAGTTGACGATGTAATTGCCGGGATAGACCGTGCGCGCGGGACTGAGCCGGGTGAAACCGCTGTCGTAGGAAAACCAGGTCTTGCGCGTGAGGTGCTCACCGAAGAAAAAGGCGTTCAGCCGCGAGGCAAAATTCGTCAGGCATGCGCCATGGTCATGCTTGCCTTCGAGCCGGCACTGATAATCGAACGTTGCGGGCTTGTTCTCGAAGCCGAACAGTCCGGCCAGGTCGTGATAGGCAGCATCGCCCGCAAGCGGCCCCTGCGCGCAGTGAAACTGGCAGGCCTGAGCACTGTCCAGTTCGGCCAGGCGGGCGAAGAAAGCCGTCACGTCATCGAGAAAATTGGCGGTCATCACCGACGGTGACACAGGCGGGTCGCCCACCAGCTTGCCGGTCAGCATCAGGGTGTCGGTGGTGCGGAATATCTGGTCGATGGCGTGAAAGTAATTCAGCGCTGTCACTGCCTCTTCGCCGGATCCGGTCTGCCGGTTCACGCAAAAATGCTGATCGCTGTCGATCAGGAAGTACAGCGTCCGGTCCCTGTTTTCCGTCAGCTGCAGAAACTTCAGGTAACTGAGGTTGCGGTTGGCGGCCTGTCCCTTGAGGTAGAACTTCTCCCGGGGCTGGGTGGTGAGCAGATGGCCCAGCCGTTCGCGCTGCTGCGGGGGCAGGGCTTGCAGCAGTTGATACTGCTCATCCAGCCCGAAGTGAAAGACCCGCAACCCTTTCTGCCGGTATTCCTCAACCAGGTCGAGGTGCCGGCGGATGTTGTTTTCGTCGCGGCTGTCCTCGGCGACGATGACCCTGATCCTGTTCCAGACGCCGGATTTTTTCCCGCCATAGTTGAACAGCGTGCAGATCTGGTAAATGCTTTCGAGGCAGGCGCGCAGGTGGGGCGGGCGATCCGCCACCGGGATGCCGAGGATGAAGTGGTGGCGGTCATCGTCGCCCCGCTGCTGGATCAGGGCCTCCTGCTCGCGGAACAGGGCCTGATAGCAGGCCAGCAGCGGGTGAAAATCTGCCGTGCCGGACCACATCGCCTGTTCCAGCAAGGGGTAACACTGTTCATAGAAGTCGATGAGCGCGTCTATGTCAGCCGATAGGGAAAGGCCTTGCAGTTGCTTGCCGAGGTCGGCCAAGCCGGTGATGGTGAATTGGTAGTGCGCAATGCATTCCGCCAGGCGCGTTGTGCTGGAACCGCTCATTCGCTGCTAACGCCGGGAGGAGTAATTCGGGTAAGCATCCTGATCGATCATGATCTCGATGAGGTTGATGCCGTGGCGAAAATCGACCGCTTCCAGCCTGGCCAGGTCCTGCCCGCTTTCCACCCGGCAATGCGTGATGCCGAAGGATTGCGCCAGCAACGCATAATCCGGGTTGGTGAAATCGCAATCGATGAAGCGGTCCTGGTAGAGATGGTGCTGGTTCTTGCGGATCAGGCCCATGGTGTGGTTGTTGAACAGGACGATGTTCAGCGGGATGGCGTAATTCACCGCCGTCATAATCTCCATGGCGCACATCTGGAAGCCGCCGTCACCGAGCATGGCGAACAGCGGCTGGTCCACTGCGCAGCCGGCGCCGATGGCCGCCGGGATGGCATGGCCCAGCGAGGAGATACCGGTATTGGGGTAGAAACGGTCGTTGGCGGACACCCGGTAGAAGTTCTGGGCAAACACGATGTTGTCGTCGAACATGGCCAGGCCGTCCGGAAAACGCTGTTCCAGCCAGCTATAAAAGGCGCGCACGTGGTCGAACTGGTGGTTGAAAATTGTCTCGCCAGTGGCATCGGCCCGGGCCTGTGAAGCTGCGACAAAAGCGGCGATATCCACGGGACTTTTCGCCGCCACCTGTTGCGCCTGAAGGGCGGCGTCCAGTGCCTGCAGATAGATACCCAGATCGGCATGCACCACGAGGTCGGCGCGGAAGACCTTTTCCAGTTGCTGGGCGCTGTTGTCTACCTGGATGAGCTTCTTGCCGGCCAGGAGGTTTTTGTCCCAGACGTAGCTGGTTCTTTCATTGAAGCCCGCCCCCAGCACCAGTACCAGGTCGGCTTCCTGTTCCAGATAGCGCATGGCGTAACCGCCGGAGGTGACGCCGAGACTGCCCAGCGACAGCGCGGAGCGTTCGTCGATCGCGCCCTTGGCCTTGAGGCTGCTGGTCACCGGAATATTGAGACGCTTGCTGATATGGCTTAAGGGTTCGAGCGCACCCGAACGGATGCAGCCATAACCGGCGATGATCAGGGGGCGTTTCGCTGCGCGGATCAGTTCCACGCTCTTGTCGATATACTGCGCGGCGATCACGCATTCGTCGGTCGTGCGCGTGAAGGAAATCTGATCCAGGATGGAGGCATCCACCATTTCCTTCTGCACGTTATAGGGAATGCTCAACACCACGGGGCCGGGCGTCTTGGAAAGCAGATGCTTGGCCGCCTGATTCAGCACCGTGGGCAGGTAATCCGTGCGCTCGATCAATTTGTGATAGCGCGTGATACCGGCAAATAACAGGACCTGGTCGATACTGCCGCCCTCGCCGGAGCTTTCCTGCAAGCCCCCCTTGCCGAAAATATGGGTGGAGGTCTCGCCCGTGATTACCAGGACCGGTTGCCTGTCGGCATAGGCATTGGCGATGCCCGTCACCAGGTTGGTCGCGCCCGGCCCCGCAGTGGTAATGCAGGCGCCGATCCTGCCGGTGGCGCGGACGTAGCCGCCCGCCATGAAGGCCGCCCCCTGCTCGTGTTTGACCAGCACGCTCCTGATGTTCGAGTCGTACAGGCTGTCGTAGACCGGCAGGATATGGGAGCCCGGCATGCCGAAGATGAATTCGATGCCGAGGCGTTCCATGTACCTTACGATGAGTTCACTGACTGCAATATTCATGTTGTCGCATTGTCCGGGCGAATGAAGTCCGATTCCATTTCGGGGAATGAAGTTTAACCGAAGGAGTGGACGCTTAGCCAACCATAACAGTTACAATTGGCGGCGGCAGGATTTGTTCTGCAAAGATCTATTGAACCGCGAAGGCGCAAAGACGCAGAGAAAATACAATGTGCTAGCAATAACGCCCGGCTCACTCGCTGGGTAAAATCCTGATCAATTTCATGCTCTTGAATCCTTTTCGCCTTCGCGACTTTGCGGTTAATGCCCTCTTTTTTAAGGCTTTATGGAATTCTGGCTGCTCTATCTCCTGACCGGTATTTTCGCCGGTTTCCTGGCCGGTTTGCTGGGTGTCGGCGGCGGGCTGGTGATCGTGCCGGTGCTGACCTTTATCTTCACCGCCCAGCACTTTCCCGTCAGCCATATCCTGCATCTTGCCCTCGGCACCTCACTGGCGAGCATCCTGTTTACCTCTGTTTCCAGCCTGCGCGCGCACCATGCCCACGGCGCGGTGAACTGGCGGGTGGTGCGCGGCGTCACTCCCGGCATCCTGACCGGCACCTTGCTCGGCACGGTGCTGGCGGCGCAACTGTCATCCGATTTTCTCAAGGGTTTTTTCGTGGTGTTCGTTTACTACGTCGCCGCCCAGATGCTGCTCAACATCAAGCCCAGGCCCTCGCGTCAGTTGCCCGGTTGGGGTGGCATGTTCGCTGCGGGGAATATTATTGGCGGCGTTTCCAGCCTGGTGGGGATCGGCGGAGGAACGCTTTCCGTACCTTTCATGACCTGGTGCAATATCAAGATGCACCAGGCGATCGGAACGTCAGCCGCCATCGGTTTTCCCATCGCTCTGGCGGGGGCCATCGGCTATGTCGCCAACGGGCTGGGGACGGGCGCTCTGCCGGAGTACAGCCTGGGGTTCATCTACCTGCCGGCATTGGGCGGGCTGGTGTTCGCCAGCGTCCTGACCGCACCCTTCGGCGCAAGGATGGCGCATCGTCTGCCCGTGCCGCAACTCAAGAAGGTATTTGCTGCGCTGCTGATCGTGTTGGGCACGCGCATGCTGGTCAGTCTGTTCTGAACTGGAAAGGTGCGTCAGTCGCTGAGCCAGTAGAACGACAGGGCAGGAATGATGATGGCGCCGCTTTCCTCCGCGATTTGTTCGCCCGAGCAGAGGTTCCTCATGCTTCCCTGCAGAAAGAAGCCGTGCGTGCTTAAGGCGCTGACCGGAAGCGTCTGGGGCTCGGTATTGAAGTTGCCGATCACCAGCACGCGGTTGCGGCTGTTTTGCGGGTCGGTGCGCGAGAATGTCAGCAGGTTGGGGTTGTCCACCGCCAGCAGCTGGCGGTTGTCGAAGTCCGCGAAAGCGGTGGTCTCCTTGCGCAGCGCGATGAGCCTTTTCAGCGCACTGAAAATACGCTGCTCCACCGTGCCGCTCTGGTGGCGTTTTTCCGCCTTGCTCCAGTTGAAGTGCGAGCGGTGCATCCAGCGATTGTCGGCGGCCTTGGCGGGGTCGGCGAGATATTCCAGGCTGTTGAGCGTGCCGATCGCATCGCCGTAGTAGAGCAGCGGGATGCCGCCGAAGGAGAGAATCATGCTGTGCAGCAGCACGATGGTCCTGATCGCGGCCTCGATGGCGGCCTCATCCTGATTTTCGAGCGCGGTTTCGAGTCCGACCAGCGAAGCGAGCGAGCCGGAGATGCGCGCATCCCCGGTCTTGGGGTTTTCGCCGAAAGGCAGGCCCCTGGCCACTGAACCGGCAAACCGGCCGGTAAAGTAATCGAGCACGAAGCGCCGGTGTTGTGCCGGATCGTAACCGGCCAGGCGGATATCGCTGTCGTCGAATCCCAGTCCGATGTCGTCGTGGCAGCGCACGTAGTTGAGCCAGGTCGCCCGTTCCAGCTTGCTGGGCAGGTTCTTGACGCCATGGCCGAGCACGGCCGCGTTCTTGGTCGCCACCGCATCCCAGAGCAGGGCCATGAAGGTGGCGTTGTAGGCGATTTCGCATTCCTTGGCATTGATGGCGTCCTCGCCGAAATACTTGGAGATCTCGCCGGGGGCGACGATGGCTTCGGCGATGAACAGCACGCCCGGCGCGGTCACCTGGCAACAGTCCTTCATCAGTTGCAGCAGCAGATGGGCTTCGCGCTCGTTCTGGCACACGCTGCCCATTTTCTTCCACAGGAAGGCCACCGCGTCGAGGCGCAGGATATCTGCGCCCTGGTTGGCCCAGAACAGGATGATGTCGATCATTTCGATCAGCACCGCCGGGTTGCGGTAGTTCAGATCCCACTGGTAGTTGTTGAACACCGTCATCACCCACTTGCCCATTTCCTCGTCCCAGGTGAAGTTGCCGGGCGCGGTGGCCGGGAAGATTTCCGGCATGGTTTCCTCGAAGATGTCGGGTGTCTCGCGGTCATCGAAGACGAAATAGTAATCCTGGTATTTTTTTTCACCCCGGCGCGCGCGCTGCGCCCATTCGTGTTCGTTCGAGGTGTGGTTGACCACGACATCGAGCGCCAGCAGCATGTCGCGTTTCTTCAGCGTGGAGGCCAGCGCCGCGACATCCGCCGTGGTGCCGAAGCGCGGGTCGATGCGGTAGAAGTCGCGCACTGCATAGCCGCCGTCGCTATTGTCCGGCGGGCAGTCGAGCATGGGCATGACGTGCACCATGTTGACGCCCAGGTCCTGCAGGTAGGGCAGTTTTTTTCGCAGACCTTTCAGGTCTTCGGAGAAACGGTCGCAATACAGGGCCATGCCCACCCACTTCTGGCTGAGGAACCAGTTGTAGTCGCGTTCGCGCGCCAGGTCGGACTTGCGCAGCGCGGGCGCGCGCTCAATGTAGCGCAGCGCGAGGGTGTCGACCAGACTGACCATCTGTTCCTTGAAATCGGGCCGGTCGCCATAGAGCAGGTGAAACAGGGAATGTATGGCGTAGAAATTCGCCCCGAGGCGGGTATAGAAATGCCGCAGGCGCAGGTTGCCGATCTCGGGTTTCAGTTCGACCAGAATTTCGTTCAGCAGCGAGTGTGATGCTTGTTCGTACATGGGTAATCTCTTGTTAAATACTTAAAACCGTAATTCTTTAACCGCAAAGACCCGAAAGCGCAAAGAAACCGTGTTCATACCAGCGATCTGCCATTCACCTGTCGGTTGGGCAGACTGTTCCTGATAACGCTTTGTATTTCCTCTGCGTCCTCGCGCTTTTGCGGTTCAACTGCGTTTTGCCGGACAATTCAGTTCTGTTCGCGCAGCCAGGCATCCACTTCCGGCAGGTAGTGCGCGATGCCCTCAAGGATGCCGGCGCTGTAATTCCCGTTCATCCCGAGATAACCGCCCTGGGCAAGATAAAGCGCCGCCTTGTGCGCCCCGGCGGCCTGGCTCCGGACTTCGTCATCGGCATTGGCAACCAGCACGGCCTGAATGTCGCTCAGCAGCACGTCCAGGTCGTTGCCGCTGTCGCCGGCAAAGACCGTGTTCCTGTGCTCGAACCCTTCCTGTTCCATGAGAAAGTGGATGGCATGCAGCTTGTTGGCGCTGGCCGGCAGGATGTCCAGCAGCCCGGTTCCAGCCAGTTCGTCGATGCTCCAGATCAGGTTCGCCTTGATCCCGGCCTGCGCCAGGCGGGCTTTCATTTCCCCGATCAGTTCTTGTACCGGGGCGTCCAGCGCAACGTAGAAACTGAGCTTGTGGCGGTTCTGTTTTTCCGGTTCCTGCAGCTTCAGCGCGGCGAATCCGGCCAGCAGGCTGTGCAGTTCGTCATGGCTCAAACCGCGCCAGTCCGGCGCAATGTGCGCGTCCCATCGATCCCACTGGCGCCAGCCGGTTTCGTCCACCTGATAGAGGGTCGAACCGACGTCGGCGATGGCGAAATCGGGCTGCGGCAGGCCGAATTCCGCAATCGCCTGCCCGATGAGGGCACGGTGCCTGCCGCTGACATAGGCGAGAGTGACTTCCTCGCGGCGCGCCAGGCGCCGGAACAGCTCCATCGCCATGGGCGATTCGGGTTGCGGGCCGTTCGGGATCAGGGTCCGGTCGAGGTCGGTGCAGATCAGCAGCCGGTTCATGAGGCCCCTTTTTCCGCTTCGCCAGCAAAAAAGCGGTAATGCGCCATCGCTTCGAGAATTCCGGCTGCGTAGGGCTTGTTGGAAAAATAGATTTTTTCAACATTGGCCAGTTCGGACAGCTCATCCAGATGGCGGTTGTCCACCACGGTTCCCAGCGTGTTGCCGCGCAGCATGTCCGCATCGGCAGCGGTGACGCCGGCGACCAGCGTATTTTCCAGCGGGAAGCTCAACTGGTCGGCGCACCAGCGCAGGGCCAGCCCCTTGGAGGCCCGGATGGGCAGCACGTCGAGAAACTGCCCGAAGGAAAAGACGGTGTTGACCGCCTGCTCGCTGCGCAAAAGCAACTGGCGGATTTCCTGGATATCGGCGACTTTGGGGTCGATGTAATAGCTGATCTTGAACGCGCTCTGAAAGTTTTTCGGCTGCATCTTGAGCCCCGGCACTTCCCTGAGGATGTCACGCACGGCCTGCGGGTTCCATTGATGGTTGATGTGGCGCGCCCAGACGCTGTCTTCAGTCAGATGGGGCGCATAGTGGATCTGCGTGCCCTGGCTGGAGATCAGCACGTCCGGCTCGGGGATGTTGTACTGGCGTAGTGTAGCGAGCGCGTCGTCGAAACGGCGGCCGGTCGCGATGCCGAAAATGGTCGATTTGCGGTGTGCATGCATGTGCCGCAGGAAAACCGCCAGGGATTCGCGGTCGCCGGCCAGGTTGAGATCGAGGCTGGTGAAAACCGCGCGCTTGCGGAATACATCCGGCCGGCGGCGCAGGCTCATCCGGGCGATCGGCTCGGTTTTTTCCACCAGGGGGCGGATGACCGAGAGGTACTTTTCCACATGCGCCTGCCACGAGTAGTGCTGGCGCACGCCCTGAATGCCGTTGCCGGCCAGACGGGCCCATTCTTTTTTGTCCGACAGGGTGCGCAGGGCGGTTTCTGCCATGGCCTTGCTGTCGAGCGGATTGATCAGATGGCCGTTCTGGCAGTTGCGGATGATGTCGATCGGGCCGCCATCCTCGGTTGCCACGATCGGCAGGCCGGAGGCGGCCGCTTCGATCAGCGTCAGGCCGAACGGCTCAGTCAGCGCGGGATTGACGAATACGCCCTGGGAGGCCGCCGCCAGGCGATACAAAATGGCCACTTCCTCGGATTTATGGTGCTTGGGATAGGCGACTTTTCCGTACAGGTCGTATTTGTCGATGGCCAGCAGTATGTCGTTCAGGACGGTTCGCGTGACGCTTTCCATGTCCTGGATATCATCGCGATTTCCCGCCACGATCACCAGGTTGGCGGCCTTCTGCAGCTGCGGCGATTCGCCATAGGCCTCGATCAGGGTGACGATGTTCTTTTTCGGGTCGGGGCGCGACAGCGCGAGGATAATCGGTTTGTCGGGCTGCTTCAGGAAGCGTTTGAGTTCGCCGGCGATGGCGCTGTTTTTTTCATCGCCTTGCGGCGGAAAAAATCTTTCCATGTCCGTGCCGGGAGGGACCACCCGCATGCGTTCCGGCTGGTAAAAATCGTAAAGACCGTATTGCAGCTCGATTTCCTGCTGCGTGCTGGTGATGACGCGCTCGGCGACGCCCAGCGTCGTTTCTTCCGCCTCGATGCGGCGGGAAATGTTGTACGCCGTCTCGATCTCGCTCCTCCGGATGCCACTCGCGAGCAACTGCTTGCGCTTGGTGCGCCCCAGCGAGTGGCCGGTGTGCACCAGCGGCACGCCCAGCTGGTGAGAAAGCTGCGCGCCGACATGGCCGGCATCCGCATAATGGCTGTGAATCACATCGGGAAGTCGTTTCTGACTCTTGAGGTAAGCCAGTGCGTTGTCTGAAAAACTGTCCAGCGAATCCCACAGTATTTCCTTGGGCAGGTATTTCTGCTCGCCGCACTCGATGCGCACAATCCCCGCTTTTTCAGACAAGGCCTCGTAGGGTTCCGCATAATCCGCATCGACCTGCTTGTCCACGACGCGGCGCGTCAGCAAAAGCACTTTTTCGACATCGTCGCGCTCGCCCAGCGCCCGTGCAAGCTCCACGACGTACTTGGTCTGGCCGCCGGTGTCCGCATCGCGGCCCAGTTCGAGGTCATTGCCGCGGATCAGGCCGTGCACGCTGATCAACACGATATATAAAGGCTTTCTCGCTTCCGAGGGCTGGTTTTTCATGTGTTCCGCTCCTCAACGGTGATGGTCCTGCAGACTTTGTGACGGGCCGGGGATGATTCCCACTGGGATGTTCAGATCAAGGCGACAACAGCATGCGCCCGACTGAATTGATGCGCCGGAATTTTCCTGCACACCTGGCTGCAAGTGATTCAAGGTATTGATTCCATGGCTCGGCCATGTGAATTGCTATCTTTTGATTCTAACATTACTTTGTGGCGCAGAATTTTTAGCGGGCTTGTGGCCCTCTGTCACATTGAAACAAATGGGCTTCCTCTGACAAGGGGGAAGGGGGGAGTTCCCTGATCCCAGGTATTTGATGCCCAGCCAGCGCTTACAGAGCCGCCTAATGGATTATCTGTTCAACGTGACAGACGATTAGCAGATGCGCGGCAACTGTTCCCCGCTCAGCCAGTCCACGATGCGCTTGCCGCCGAAGGATGTTTCCATCTGCACGAAGGCGTGGCTGTCCGCGACCACCTCGCCGATGATGGCCGCATCGCGGCCCAGAGGGTGGGTTTTCATGGTTTCCAGCAAGCATTCCGCCGATGCTGCCGGGCAGATCGCCACCAGTTTGCCTTCGTTGGCCACATATAGCGGGTCGAGGCCGAGAAACTCGCATGTTGCGCTGACGGCCTCGCGTACCGGCAGGCTTTTTTCCTGGATGAGCATGCCCACGCCGGATTGCCGCGCCAGTTCGTTGAGCGTGGCGGCGACCCCGCCGCGGGTCGGGTCGCGGAGGCAGTGAATGTCGGGCACAGCCGTCACCATGGCCGCAACCAGCCCATGCAGGGCCGCCGAATCAGAGAGGATGGCCGAGCTGAAAGTGAGATTCTCGCGCTGCGACATGACCGCCACGCCATGGTCGCCCATGAAACCGCTGAGCAGGATTTTGTCGCCCGGTTGCGCCAGTTCGCCGCTGATGTAAATGCCCTCCGGCACGATGCCGATGCCGGTGGTGTTGATGAACACGCCATCCGCCTTGCCGCGCTCCACCACCTTGGTGTCGCCGGTGACGATGGGCACGCCCGCTTCGCGGGATGCCGCAGCCATGGAATCGACGATGCGCTTCAGGTCGGCGAGGGGGAAGCCTTCTTCCAGGATGAATCCGGCGGAGAGATAAAGCGGTTTCGCGCCCGACATGGCGACATCGTTGAGGGTGCCGTGCACGGAAAGGGCGCCGATATCACCACCGGGAAAGAACAGCGGCGTCACCACGTGGCTGTCCGTCGCCATCACCATGCGGCCCGCAGGGACGCTGAAACTGGCCTGGTCGTTGAGCTGGCGCAGGAGCGCATTGTCGAACGCGGCGACAAACAGCTCCTCGACCAGTTGCGCCATGGCGCGCCCGCCGCTGCCGTGGCTCATTTCCACCCGCCCGTGCTGCAGGTCGAGAGAGCTGATGAAACGTCTGCGAACCTTGCTCATCGGATTACCTTTCTGGTGTGATGCAGGATTGTTAGGCATGCCTGAATTCAATTTTGTGGACTTTCTTCAGATCAACAGTTTGCTTGGCCTGCCATAAATCGTAATTGTCCTGCATCGTCAGCCAGCTTTCTGGCGAACGTCCTAAAGCTTTTGAGAGGCGAAGAGCCATTTCCGGGCTTATGCCGCTGGTTTCGTTCAATACGCGGTTGAGGGTCGAGGCGGCAACGCCTAATTTGAGGGCGAGTTCCCTGCAACTGATTTCATTTGGCGTAAGATAAACCTCCTGAATAAACGCTCCGGGATGCGGTGGATTGTGCATAGCCATTAGTGATAATCCTCGTAGTCCAAAACAAAAGCGTTGCCGTTTTCAAACTCAAACGTAACGCACCAATTACCGTTTACCCATATTGACCAACGCCCATGTTCACTTCCCTTGAGTGCATGAAGCCGGAAGCCCGGGATGTCAATGTCCTCGAGATGAAGCAGGGGAATCGGTCGCCTTGTTATACGACGGATTGGGGGGAGTTGGCGGAGGTTGGGGGGTGAAGGGTGTGCACTGGGTGCCTGGTGCTATTACTCACCCCGAAGTTCGATTCAAAGTTGGCTCTCCGGTTCGGACAAATATGGGCACTGGCTTTTATCCGTTCTTTTTATTTAATGACGTGCCGGAAGAGATGAACCTGGGCACCGGTTCATCGCACTAACGAGTACCCATTTCAACCAATATACCAAACAAGAAAATTGACCTTATGTTACTTACAATCAAAGCACAACACTATCTTTAGTTATTCGAGCTAAGCTGCTCTTTAAAGGCATCAAGAGCATCAATTAAATTTTTCTTTATTTCATCTGGCCCATTGATTGTATTAAGAATGGCAGTCAGTCCTTCCAGCAATGCAGGTGTAGGCATAATTAGAGTAGCAGACGGAGTAACGACGCCCGCACTCACCTCCATAGCAAGGGTTAACTTAGAGACCCCGGGACCAAATCCAGCACCTATTATTCTGTCAGCATAAATAATTTGCTTTTGTTCATTTTCGCCAACTATTTTTACAGCCACAGGAGGGGCAGATTCAATTGTTTCATGTTTGCTCATTGCATTTCCTTAATTTGAACGACAAAGGAGTATTGAATTCAGTAGAAGTGAAGAATGTTCGGGAGGGGGAAGGCAGCGATAATGGAACAGTATTGAACCCCCCTGAATCAACGCCATAATAAAATTCCTTCCCATTGCCTTGCAGCAAATCAATAGCAACCTCAAGTGCCGATTGGGCCTTAGTTGGCAATGAAAGCATTCGCAATGCTTCCATAGGCAAACTTGTTGTTTCTACGTTTTGAATTTGCCACGGCTGTTTTGGTCTTGGTTCATTGACACCGTGAAAAACAACATCAAAGTCGTATCCCAGATGAGTTGAAAACTCACATATTGTTTTAAGAGTAAGATTGTTACGTCCTGAGAGTACTTTAGTTATACGGCTTTTTTTCCAGCCCAATTCCTCAGCCATAACTGAACGGCTTTTTCCACAATGAGACATCAAGGCAGTTAACTGAGTAGCGACATAATCTCTCTTAACCTCAAATGCAGTAAGTGGTTCAAGATCAGCAAACATATCAGTTTCGCTTTCTATCTGCCCCATAGAAACAACGGACGTTGAATGTGTCATATCACCCTCAATTCAAAATCTGCAGGATTTGAATATTGCAAAACATCTTTCGCAATGATTTCGAGTTCATTTCTTTCTTTTTCACACAATTCATTTTTATGTTTCGGCTTGGTCTTTAGAAGGACGATAGTTTTATGCGGTGGAAGATAGCAAAAATATACGCGTATATTCCCCGATCGTATCCGAAAGATTTTAGAGTGAATTCCATTAAAATCAAATGAGTGCGCCTCATGACATTTTTTCTCATCGTATTGATCTTTTAATGGCAATCCGTTTTGTGCTTTTCCCAAAAGTGTTGTGTAAGCAGATCTTGCGTGAATTTTATCTGGAGCTTCAAGCTCACTTACATCTTTAAACGTAGTAGAGGAGCTAACGTGTCGACCAACACATATCGTATAAACTCGCCAGCTTTCAGGTAGATCATCCAAAGCTTTTAAGGGTTTAGGATGACCAAATTTCAACCGAGTAAAGAAAATCTCCATGAGATGTTAACTTATAAGTGAACTTGCACGCAATACCTCTTCCAATAGCGAAAGAGGTTCGTAATTTTGATCTTGTTGCCTCACCCCGTTCAAGTAACACGGGGGGCTACGGAAATATAGAGACACACACTATCAGTGAAATCCCATGTCATCAACATTGAAATGTCTTCAAGAAATACATGAACGGCAGCAGAACGGCAGGGTCAGGTCTAGATTTGTAGCATTGCGCAGAATAGTTCTGTCCGCTTCGCGGGGTGTTTGCTTGCCGGGGGCAGCCCGGCGGCTGATTACCTTTCTTGCTTCGCCAAGAAAGGTAATCCAAAGAAGGCGACCCCCATCCACCGCCCCCTGTCGGGGGTTCCCTGCGCTGCTCGTCAAGCCGGGCGGCTGCGCAACTCGCGCTGCGCGCTCAGACAGTGCTCGCCGACTGCTCCCGGCTTGCCTGTGCTGCTCGGCGGTGGACCGAGGGGAGTTTGGCGCATGCGACGCTTTTCCTGTTTGATCGCTGACCGTGGAGCCCCCACCCAACTTCCCCTCTGCGCCGCTTCGGGTTGGCAGGCGGATTGGGGGGTGTCGGCTGCGCCCTGTTCGAGTTCCGCAGTAGCCCGCGTTTTGTGCGGGCTGCCAGGGCGAGTTGCGCAGACGCCCAATTTGCTTGTCAAGCCGAAGGAACCCGAAGGGCGGCGCGGTGGGGTGCCTTTTTCTTTCGTCTATTTTCTTTTGGGCAAGCAAAAGAAATGGACCCGCTGCCGGGCGGCCCCGGCACCCAATCTAGCATGCGCGAAGCGCATTCAAAACAAGGGGTGCAGGGAAAATATCAACCGCCTTAACCCCCCCCTCAATCCTCCCTTGTCACCCGCAAGGAGTATCCCCGCCGAGAGCGGCAGCAAAGCTGCTCGCTCTGGCGAGACAGGGGGGAGGCGCCCGAGTTTCGATCTGGCATCATTGTTCGTGGAGCCACCCGTCAACTTCTCCCCGCAGCCGGACGGCCCCGGCACCCAATCCATCTCGCATATGAAGCAGAAGAAGAGGTCTCCGTGCTACGCCACGAACTGGGATTAACTGGCCGAGGTGCGGTGCTGAAGCGCTGATCTGTGGGCCCGCTTATTGCGCTTCCCGGTAACGCCCGTAAGTGTAATAAGCGGCGCAGGCGCCTTCTGACGAGACCATGCACGAGCCGATCGGGTTGGCTGGCGTGCATACCGTTCCGAACAGTTTGCAGTCCAGCGGTTTTTTTACCCCACGGATGATGGCGCTGCATTCGCAGGCCGGGTTGTCGGCTACGGTCCGGTAGGTCAGGTCGAAGCGCCGCTCCGCATCGAAGGCGGCATATTTTTCGCGGATTTGCAGGCCGCTTTCCGGCACGCTGCCGAGGCCGCGCCATTCGAAGCTTGGCCGCAGTTCGAACACTTCTTCCACCATGTGCTGGGCCTTGCGGTTGCCGTCGCGGGTCACGGCGCGGGTGAATTCGTTTTCCACCTCGGCGCGGCCTTCGTTGATCTGGCGGATCAGCATCAGGATCGCCTGCATCATGTCGAGCGGCTCGAATCCGGCGATCACTACCGGCAGGTGGTATTCCGCGGCGAAGGGTTCGTAGGGGCGGCTGCCGATCACGGTGGAGACGTGCGCCGGGCCGACCACGCCGTCCAGCTTCGCCTCCCCGCTGGCCATGATGGCGCTGATGGCGGCGGGGGTGAGGACATGGTTGGAGAACACCGAGAAATTGGCCAGCCCCAACTGATGCGCCTGCAGGATCACAACTGCCGTCGGCGGCGTGGTGGTTTCGAAGCCGATGGCGAAGAACACGACTTCGCGCTCCGGATTGTCCCGTGCGATTTGCAGCGCGTCGGCGCTGGAATACACCATGCGCACGTCCGCGCCGTTCGCCCTGGCTTTGAGCAGGCTCATTTTTCCCGATCCCGGCACGCGCAGCATGTCGCCATAGGAGCACAGGATCACGCCGGGTTTGTTGGCCAGCTCGATGGCGTTGTCCACCCGGCCGATGGGCAGCACGCACACCGGGCAGCCGGGGCCGTGGATCATGTGGACGTTGTCCGGCAGGAGGCCCTGCACGCCGTAGCGGAATATGGCGTGGGTGTGCCCGCCGCAGAATTCCATCAGGCCGTAGCTGCGCTCCGGCCGCACTGTACGCGCAATGTCGGCGGCCAGCTTGCGCGCCAGGTCGCCGTCGCGAAATTCGTCGATGTATTTCATTCGGGTGAGAAGCCAAGAGCCGTATTGATTTCGGCAAACAGGGCCAGCGTCTTGGCGGCCTCTTCCGGGTCGAGGCGGTTGATGGCGTAGCCAACATGGACGATGACGTAATCGCCCACCGCTACATCGTCCACCATGGCGAGCGAGATCTGCTTGCGCACCTCGCCGACTTCTACGATAGCCAGCTCGTTTTCCAGAATTTCGGCCACCCGGGCCGGGATTGCCAGACACATTTATTTTCCCCTCAGGTCCATGTGTGAGTCGCTTATAGCGAGAAACCCGGACGGACTCAGGATGCGGACCTGCATGAATGGGTCGAGCACGAGAAGATCCTTGTCGCCGCGGATAATGTGGCTGGCCCGGCCGTTGACTGCCAGTTCCAGAAAACAGTCATCTCTCGGGTCGCGGCAGGCCTGAATGTGGCGCAGAATCGGGACGATTTCGACGATGCCGGCAAGCTGGCGGATAAATTCCTGACGGTCGCTCCGGCTGACATATGGATCAAATTTTGGGCGGGCCAGCACGCCGGAAAGTTCCTCCAGCGTGGGTTCCGAGACCAGTACCTGACCCAGCGACAGGGCGCGGTCCACTGCCTGTGCCGTGACACTGCCGGGAAGCAGCAGGCGGCTGATCCACGCGTTGGTGTCGAGCACCAGGCGGAATTCAGTCATCGCGGGCAAGCAGTTGATTCAAGGTTTCTTCGCTCAAACCGCTGGCGGCCGCGTCATTACCCACGCGGTCGCAAAAACGCTGGAATTCGCTCACATTGAGCCGGGTAAGCCGTTCATAGTCTTGCATGGATAGAACCACGGCCACATTGCGTTTCTGGCGCTGGATCACGACCGGCTCACGCATGGCGGCATCCAGGACGCCGGCAAGTCCCTGTTTGGCTTCAGTGGCGGAAATGGTTCGCATGGCGCAGTTCCTCGGGTTAAAAAGTACATTAAGTATAAAATGTACAAAATAGACAATCAAGTGCGATGCTGCATCGCCACCCACGCCTGCCCCAGGCTCAGGCCGCCATCGTTGGGTGGCACCTGCTGCGCTTCAAGAACAGTCAATCCTGCTCCGGTCAGCGATTCGCGCAGGTTCCGGCTGAGGATGGCGTTGAGGAAACAGCCGCCGCCCAGTGCGACAATTCTGATATCACTGCGCTGCGCGGCCTGCATCACCCATGCCGTCAGTCCCTGCGCCAAGGTAGCATGAAACAGCGCCGCGCCGAAGGCCGGATCGGAGGTGTCCGCCAGGGCGCCGAGCAGGGGGAGTAAATCCAGCGTGCCATCCGCAGTGAATTCATAACCATGGTGCAAAGGCATCGCCGGGCCATGCACTTCTGCCAGCCCTTCCAGCAGCATGGCCGCCTGCCCTTCGAAGCTGGCCATGTCCTTGACCCGCAGCAGCCCGGCAGCGGCGTCGAACAGGCGCCCGCAGCTCGACGTGGATGGCGTATTGATGCCCTTCTCCAGCATCTGATGCAACATCCCGGCGGCAGGCGTGGCGAAGCGCTGGCTGATTTCCCCGCCCCGCCCAAGCCGGTGCAGGGCGCTGGCCGCCATGCGCCACGGCTCGCGCGCGGCGCGGTCGCCGCCTGGCAGTGGCAGCGGGGCGAGATGGCCGAGGCGTTCGAATCCTGTGCCATCCACTTTGAGCAATTCGCCGCCCCAGGCCGACCCGTCGCTGCCGAGGCCGACCCCATCGAGCGCCAGCCCCAGCACGGGTGCTGCAATGCCATGCTCGGCCAGCACGGCAGCAATGTGGGCGTGGTGATGCTGCACTGCCAGCGCCGGTATGCCGCGCTCGCCTGCAAATTCCAGCCCGAAGCGGGTGCTGTGAAAGTCCGGATGCAGATCGTGGGCCACGATCTCGGGCCGGATTTGCAGCACGTCCATCAGATGCGCTACCGTTTCTTCCAGTGCCTCGCAGGTCGGCGCGTTGTCGAGATCGCCCAGGTGCTGGGAAATGAAGGCCTCGTTGCCGCGCGTCAGGCATACCGTGTTCTTGAACCAGCCGCCGCAGGCCAGCACGGAGGGGCCGGATTGGGGCAGGGTAATGGCGCGCGGGGTGTAGCCGCGGGCGCGGCGGATGAAGTGAAAATGATCGCCAGGCGTCACAGCGGCAGTGCTCCTCACCACGGAGTCGTCGCAGCGTACCACGATGTCGCGGTCGTGCAGCACGAAGGCATCGGCAATGCCGGAGAGACGCGCCGGTGCTTCGTCGTTGCTGATGACCAGCGGTTCGCCGCAGGGATTGGCGCTGGTCATCAGCAGCAGCAGGTCCTGGGGCCGGGACAGCCATTCGATGCCGGGCGGGCGACCCGCTGCTTCATGAAACAGCAGGAATTGCAGTGGCGTATAGGGCAACATTGCGCCGAGCCAGGCAATGCCAGGCGCAATGCCCGGCAATGCCGCATCGCAAATCGGCTGCTTGCGCAGCAGCACAATGGGGCGTTCACGGGTCTGCAGCAGTTCTGTTTCCGCTGTGCTCATCATGACTATCTGGTTCAGCGCTGCCGCGTTGGCCGCCATGACGGCAAAGGGTTTTTCCTCGCGCTGCTTGCGTTCGCGCAAAATGGCCACAGACGCGGCATTGCGGGCATCGCAGGCAAGGTGAAAACCACCCAGCCCCTTGATGGCGAGAATTTGTCCTGCCTTGAGCAGGGCTACGGTCGTTGCGACGATATCCTGCGTTTCGATGTTTTGCCCGGTAGCATCGCACAGGGAAAGCTGCGGGCCGCACAGCGAACAGGCGTTGGGCTCGGCATGAAAGCGGCGTGTTGCCGGATCGCGGTATTCCCGGTCGCACTCCGGGCACAGTGGAAAACGGGCCATGCTGGTGTAAGGCCGGTCATAGGGCAGATGTCGGGTGATGGTGTAGCGCGGGCCGCAGTCGGTGCAGTTGATGAAGGGGTAGCGGTAGCGGCGGTCGGCCGGGTCGAACAGTTCGGCCAGGCAGGCGGGGCAGGTGGCGGTATCAGGCGCGATGCCGGTGAGGGCCGGGCCGCCCTGGCTTTCGTGTATGGAAAAATCATGAAAGCTTGCTGGGACAGCGTTGTCTTCGATTTCGACTGTGTCGACGCGCGCCAGGGGCGGGGCGTCCGACTTGAGGCGGCGGAGCAGGTCGAGAATGGCTTTTTCATCGCCCTGAGCGGCGATTTTCACGCCCTCGCCGTCGTTGCGCACCCAGCCGGAGAGGCCCAGTTCCTGAGCCAGGCGATAGACGAAAGGGCGGAAACCGACGCCCTGAACCTGGCCGCGGATGCGGATGCGGGTGGAGAGCGGAGTTGCGGGCCCGCTAATTTTCTCCAGCATCGTGCTCGTCGGGGTGCTCAGTATTTTGCTGAACTTTTGCCTTTTCTGTTTCTTTTCGGGCGGATTCCTGCTCGGTTTTCTTGCGCTCGTTATAGCGCTGAACCATTGCCCTGGATTCCGCCTGTGCCTTCTCAATGGCTTCTGGTGAAGGTTCGCCCACGGGCTTCTCCAGTTTTTTTACCGTGGTCAGATTGGCCTTTTCACAGGGCGCTTCCTGATAAATGGTTTTGCCGCCCGTATCCTGGCATCGGTAAACATCGGCCTGAGCCGGGAAAATCATGGCCATCAAGCCGGCCAGGAGCAATGCTCTCATCTTCCTCTCCTTGTTTCTGTATGGATCATGCGCCACGCGACCGCAGCCAGGCCAGCCATTCGCCCATGCCTTCCCCGCTGGTGGCGGAGGTAAGGATCACACGGATGTGGGGATTGACCCGTTGCGCATATTCGACGCATTTTTGCACATCGAAGGAAAGATAGGGCAACAGATCGACCTTGTTGAGCAGCATCAGGCCGGCGGCAGCGAACATGTCGGGGTATTTGAGTGGCTTGTCCTCGCCTTCGGTGACGGACAGGATGACAACTTTGTGCGCCTCGCCCAGGTCGAAGCTGGCGGGGCACACCAGGTTGCCGACATTTTCGATGAACAGCAGGCTGTGGTCGGCCGGTTTCAGATCTTCAAGCGCATGTTCGATCATGTGGGCGTCAAGGTGGCAGCCCTTGCCGGTGTTGATCTGTATAGCAGAAACGCCGGTGGCGCGGATGCGCTCGGCATCGAAGCTGGTCTGCTGGTCGCCTTCGATCACTGCCACCGGCAACTCGCCCTGCAGCAGCTCGATGGTGCGGGTGAGCAGGGTGGTCTTGCCGGAGCCGGGGCTGGAGACCAGGTTCAGGGCAAAAATGCCCTGCGTGGCGAAATGCTGACGGTTATTCTGCGCATAGGCGTTGTTCTTGGCCAGGATGTCCTTCTCGACCTGCACCCGGCGCGAGGTTTCGCCGTGAACAGGCTCATGGCTGTGTTCATGATTTGGACGGCGGAAGCGCAATTCCCCCTGATCGTGGCCATGCACGTGAGGCTTGCCGCCGATTTTCAGTTCGCCGCCACCGCAGCCGCAGGTTGTGCACATCAGGGTCTCCGTATGTTTGCAAAAAGCAGTTGAACCGCAAAGGCGCGAAGGCGCAAAGAAAGCAAGGCCGTGAAAGCGATCAGGTATTTACCCGGCAGGTAAGCATGGATCTTGATAAGTTTTTGGCTTTTTCTCTGCGCTTTCGCGCCTTTGCGGTTAATGATCTTCCTTATTCCATTTCCAGTTCCTTGACCCGCATTTCCGTGCCGCCGGTGACTTCCAGCGGCATGTCGCACTCGGGGCAAAGATCATAACGCTCGATCAGGGGCATCGATTTGCCGCAGCTCAGGCAGCGTCCCCGGCCTGGGGTTGCGATGATTTCCAGCCGCGCACCATCCGCGATGCTGCCACGCGTCACGGCGTCGAAGCAGAAGCGCATGGCTTCCACTTCGACCCCGGCAAGCTGGCCGATTTCCAGCCAGACGGCGTGGACCTTGTTGCTGTCATGCTGCGCAGCGCTGTTTTCGATAATTTCCAGCACGCTCTCGGCGAGCGACATTTCATGCATCAGCGGGCAAGGGTGCGCGGGACAATCTTAGCGCAAGCAGGAAGCTGCCCGCCACCACGGCGATGACGGCCAACCCCAGCATCAATTCCCGCCCCTCGCTCCAGGCATCCACTGCGGGCGAGAAATACTTTGCGGTGCCGAATGCCGCCACCAGCAGGCTCAGGGAAGCGATTGACAGGCTCATGACGCGCGAAGCCAGACAGGCCATCTGCCTGCTGCGCTGGATGAGGCGGGAAATCCACAGGCCGTTGAGGCCGTCGGTCAGCATCATGCCGAGCATGAATGTGCCACCCATCAGCAATGAATACTCCCATCCACCCAGACCGGCGGCGGTGACGGAAAACAGGGCGGCCTGGCTCATGGTGTCGAAAGACAAAGCGAACAGGGCGCCGACCAGGGCGACCAGTGCCGGGTGGCTGGCATGCTGGAGGCGCGCGAACAGGCGGCCCTTGAGGCCAATCGGGCGCACCACCTGGTCAGGGGCGGCTTTCAGCACGGCAGCCAGGTTCATCAGCCCCAGCAGAGTCAGAAAAATAATCGAAATCCAGGCGCCTGCATCCTCCAGCCAGAGTGGGGCTTTCCATTCCTGCGCCAGCACGCCGACGCTGATGGCGACCGCCATGACGATGACGCCATGCCCAAGCGAAAACAGGAAGCCGCACCAGCGCGAAACGCGCCGTTCGGCGGCGGCGTTGAAGCGGGTCAGGCCGTCGATGGTGGCGAGGTGGTCGGGGTCGAAACCGTGCCGCATGCCAAGCGCGAAAACCAGCGCCAGCAGCGCGGAAAAATTGGCGGGTAGTTGTTCCATGAGATGCCCTTGGGTTATGCCTATATTACCTTGACCTGCACCAGCTCTTCACCTGCCGGATCCACCACGTGCACGGCGCAGGCGATGCAGGGGTCGAAGCTGTGGATGGTGCGCAGGATCTCGATCGGCTGTTTCGGGTCGTGCAGCTTGTGCCCCTTGAGCGCGGCTTCGTAAGGGCCATCCTGCCCAGCCGGGTCGCGCGGCCCGGCGTTCCAGGTGGAAGGGACGACTGCCTGATAGTTGTCGATGATCTGGTCCTTGATGACGATCCAGTGCGCCAGCGCGCCGCGCGGTGCTTCGGTATAGCCCACGCCTTTGGCCAGGGCAGGCCAGGATGAAGGCTCCCACAGGGTTTCGTTGAAGGTGCGCACATCGCCTGCCTTGATGTTGGCCAGCAACTGGTCGTACCAGCCCTGCATGGCATCTACGATGATCTTGGTTTCCAGCGTGCGCGCGGCAGTGCGGCCGAGGGTGGAGTACAGGGCGCCGACCGGCAGGTCGAGCTTGCTCAGCGCCATGCCGACCAGATCTTTGGTCTGTTCATGCCCCCTGGCGTACAGCATCAGCACCCGTGCCAGCGGGCCGACCTCGACCGCCTTGCCACGCCAGCGCGGAGACTTTAGCCAGGAGTAGGAGGCGTCGGTATCCAGATGCTGATAGGGCGGCTTGGGCCCGGTGTAATTGAGCTTGGTTTCGCCCTGATAGGGATGGAGGCCTTTTTCCTTGCCGCCGCTGTAGTCGTACCAGGAGTGGGCGACGTATTCCTGAATCTGGTCGTCGGCATTGAGGTCCACCGGGTGGATCTTGCTCAGATCGCGGTCGAGGATCACTCCGGAAGGAATCAGGAAGCTGGCCGGGTCGTCCATGCCCTTTTCCGGGAAATCGCCGTAGGTCATGAAATTGCCGATGCCTTCGCCCTGGGTAGCCCAGTCCTTGTAGAACCCGGCGATGGCGAGCGTGTCCGGCACATACACCTGATCCACGAAATCGCGCATCTGGGCGATGATGGCTTTGACTTTTTCCAGTCCTACCATGTTGAGCGCGGTCGCCCCGGCGCCGCCGCGATAGTGGGGGCCCTTGCCACGGCCCTGATGCCCGGGGTGGACACTGATGGCGCAGGGCACGCCGCCCACCACGAAATTGGGATGCGGATTCTTGCCACCAAAAATGGTGTGCAGTTGCGCCACGTCCCTTTGCCACAGCAGGGCTTCGAAGTAATGCGCCACAGCCATCAGGTTGGCCTCGGGCGGCAGCTTGTAGGCCGGGTGGCCCCAGTAGCCGTTGCTGAAAATGCCCAACTGGCCGGATTCGACGAAGGTCTTGAGCTTCTTCTGCGTATCGGCGAAATAGCCCGGCGAGGATTTGGCATAGCCCGACAGGCTCTGCGCCAGTTCCGAGGTTTTTTTCGGATCGGCCTGGAGCGCCGAGACCACGTCCACCCAGTCGAGCGCGTGCAGGTGGTAGAAGTGCATCACATGATCGTGGACATACTGGGCCGCGATCATCAGGTTGCGGATCAACTGGGCGTTGGGCGGAATCTTGTAATCGAGAGCGTTTTCCACCGCGCGCACCGAGGCGATGCCATGCACCAGCGTGCACACGCCGCAGATGCGCTGCGCAAAAGCCCAGGCATCGCGAGGGTCGCGGCCTCGCAGGATGATTTCGATGCCGCGCACCATGGTGCCGGCGCTGGAGGCGCGGGTGATGATTCCCGAATCGCTGGTTTCCGCCTCGATGCGCAGGTGGCCTTCGATGCGGGTGATGGGGTCGACGACGATACGCTGGCTCATGATGCGTCTTCCTGTTTAAGATGTTCGGCCACCAGTTCGGTGATGCCGATCATTCTGGTGTCCATCTTGTAGTGCTCCAGGCCTTCCTCGAGCACATTGCGGCAGTTGGCGCAGGCGGTGACCATGGTGCCCGCGCCCGTGCCTTCGATCTGGCGCTTCTTGATTCTGAATACCTTGAAGCGCAGTTCCTCGGCCTCGGTGATCGCCGATACGCCGCCCCCGCCGCCGCAGCACCAGTTGTACATGCCGGGGTCTTCCATTTCTCGGAAGTCGCTGGCGACCATGTTGACCAGGTGGCGCGGCTCGGCCACGATGCCGCCGCGCCGCACGATCTGGCAGGGGTCGTGCAGGGTGAGCGCCTCGCCGGTTTTGCCCTCGGTTTTGAGCCGGCCATCCCTGCGCAACTGGTCGAGCAGTTCCAGGATGTGCACCACTTCGAATTTGTAAGGCCGGCCGATGAGGTTCGGGCCTTCCCAGCGCAGGGCGGTGAAGGCATGCCCGCATTCCGGGCTGATGACGTATTTCACGCCGAGTTTTTCCGCCGCATCGACCACGCGCGCGACGATTTGCCGGGCGATGTCGGAAACGCCGATCTGGATGCCGCTGTTGGTGGCCTCGAAGGCTTCGCTGGAAACCGTCCAGCTGATCCCGGCCTGTTTGAAAATGCGCGCCAGCGAGCCGAGGTATTCCGGGTAGCCGAGGATTTCCATCGAGGACATGATCACCAGGTAATCCGCCCCGGCCTGATCCACCGGGATATCGATACCGGTTTCCTCTTCCTGCCCACGCACCTGGGCCATGAATGCCTTGGTCTGGATGCCCATCGGGCTGCCCAGTTCAATGGTTCTTCGCGAGGCCTCGACCAGCCCCGCCGGCGCGTGGCCGGAAGCCGCCATGCCTTCGCGCATCTTGCGGATCATGTAGGTGATGTCGTTGCCCACCGGGCACACCAGGGTGCAACGCCCGCACAGGGTACAGCTGTCGTACACCAGCGGGCTCCATTCCTCCAGCTCCGCATCGCTGACGGTTGCGCCCAGGCCGACCAGCGCTGCCAGCTTGCCGAGCAGGGTGTATTCGCGCTTCCACAACTTGCGCAAGGGCTCCAGCTTGTGGATCGGGGTATATTTCGGGTCGCCGGTCTCGGTGTGGAACAGGCAGGCATCGGCACATAGCCCGCAATGTACGCAACTGTTGAAAAAGCTGGCGATGGGGGCGTCCATCACCTCGCGAAAGGCGTTAAGGCCGCGTTGCAGGGAGGCAGTCATAATGTTTCCTCCGAACGAGTGTCACTGTATCTGTTACCGCTGCGTCGGCAACCGAGATTATTCGCGGCCAGTCGCACCCATGCTTCGCACGGGCCCTGCTCCTTGCTCATAACGTTGCCTCCGAACGATTGTCGCAGTGTCCGCTACCGTTGTGTCGGCAACCGAGATTATTCGCGGCCAGTCGCACCCACGCTTCGCGCGGGCCCTGCTCCTTGCTCATAATCTCGCCCCCTTATGCCCCAGCGCATCGCCGTTATACCAGCGGGAGATGAACAGCGAGACGGTATGAAAGAGTTTGGTGAAGGGCATGCAGACCAGCAGCAGTTCCACGCTCAGGATGTGCAGCGCCAGCATCTGGGTGTAGGGCAGCAGCAGGTGGTGGAAAGCCAGGTAGCCGCTCAGCAGCGGGGCCATGGTCAGTGCCCAGGAAGCGTAATCGTCGAAGGTGGAGAGGAAGCGCTTGACCGGATGGTAGAGGCGGTAGCCCAGCATCAGCAGCAGCGCCACGATGGTCAGGAGGGAAATGCCGTCCACCAGCGCGCCCGGCAATGCCGGCCAGCCCAGGCCGGTGGTGTTGCGGAACAGTTCGATGTGGGGCGCAAGGAACAGCAGGGCGATGAAAAAACCAATATGGAAGGTATAGCCCATGAGGTAGGTCGGGAAGCTTCGTTTCAGCAGGGTTTTGTCCGGCAGCGAGCGGCTGAAGATGGTCTTCAATCCGCTCCAGGCCTTGCCCGGGCGCGGGGTGGAAAGGTCTTTTTTGCGCCCCAGGCTGAAGATTTCGAACAGCTTGAGCAGCATCCCGGCAATGAAGACGACCAGGGCGATCTGCAGGCCAGGACCGCGTGCCCAGAGCAGCAGGGCCATGTCGTTCATTTCGTTTCTCCGGAGGCTTGTTCCAGATCGTTGACCGTCACGGTCTGATGCCCGGATCTGGCCGCCGCCTTGACGTGGCGGTTGTGCATCGCGATGGCGGCCCCGCCGACAATGCCCGCTGCCGCCGCAACGGCGGCGGCCCGGCCCACAGGCGTGATCGGTGTCGACAGGGCATGGTAGAAGCTGCCGGCATCCCAGAAATTGGGTTCGGAGCAGCCCAGGCAACCATGGCCGGATTCGATCGGAAAGCTGGTGCCCTGGTTCCACTTGGTGGTGGCACAGGCGTTGAAAGTGGTTGGTCCCTTGCAGCCCAGCTCGAACAGGCACCAGCCGTTGCGCGCGCCCTCGTCGTCGAAAGTTTTGGCAAACTTGCCCTGGTCGTAGAAAGGGCGGCGGTAGCAGCGGTCGTGGATGGATTCGCCATAGAAGGCCTTGGGCCGCCCCAAGTCGTCCAGTTCGGGCAGCGTGCCAAACGTCAGGTAATGCGCCAGCACGCCTGTGATCACCACCGGGATGGGCGGGCAGCCGGAAACGTTGATGATCGGTTTGTCCCTGATGATGTCCGATACCGCTACCGCGCCGGTGGGATTGGGGTTGGCGTGCGGCAGGCCGCCGAAAGCCGCGCAAGTGCCGACTGCCACGATCGCCGCCGCGCCTTTGGCCGCCTCGTGCAGCATGTCGAGATTGCTGACCCCGGCGATGGTGGAATACACCCCGCCGTCCTTGGTGGGAATCGAGCCATCCACAATCAGCAGGTATTTGCCGAAAAACTGCTTCATCGCGGCTTCGCGCGCGGCCTCCGCCGCTTCGCCCGAGGCGGCCTGCAGGGTGTGGTGATAATCCAGCGAAATGGCGTTGAGGATCAGGCCTTCCAGGGTAGGGGAGTGGGAGCGGGTGAGAGATTCGGTGCAGCCGGTGCATTCCTGGAACGAGAGCCAGATCACCGAGGGCCGAAGCGCCTTGTCCAGCGCGGCGGCAATGGCGGGAACCATGCTGCCGGGCAGTGCCATGAGCGAGGCCATGGCGCCGCAGAACTTGAGAAAGCCGCGGCGGGAGATGCCCTGCTCGCGCAACAATGCACCCAATGATTGCTCGTCAGACATCGTGCTCTCCTTTTGTTGCGACACTCAGGCGCTCGCGCAGGATTCGTGCGGCTTCGGCCACATCTTCAGCCGGGGTTTGCAAAAGGGCCGGGCAGCGCGTCACCTCGATCGATTCGGCCACGACTTCCTGCAAGGCATTGCGATGGGTCGCCCACCACACGCCGTGCAGCGCCGTTTCCCTGATGAGAGAGGGTCCCAGCGCCTGGATTTCGGCGCTGACCTCGCCTTCTCCCAGCGCTTCCTGCAGGGCTTCGTAATCCCCCGGCTGAAGCGGCAGGCCGTTCAGTTGCACGCTGCCGCCCTCGCCGGTCAGCGCCAGCCTGTCCAGCAGCGCCGCGATTTCATGCAGCAGGGGCGCGGCGTTGCCGCTCATGCCTGCCAGTCCCGTATCACTTCGCCGGCTTTCGCGCGGACCAGCGGAAGCGCCCCGGCCACCGCGGCGGAGGGCGCCTCACCCCAGTCGATCGTGCCGGGCTGGATGCCGATCAGCGCCCTGCGTGGCGGCAGGCTGCCGGTCAGATGGGCGATGGCCAGCAGGTCCAGCAGCCCCACCTCGTGCACGCTGCGCTTGCCGCTGGCGCCCAGGAAACGGTCCATCTCGGTGTCGCGAAACACCCTGACTGCGCCGGGCCTGTCCCCCAGTTCGGCGGCATCGATGACCAGCAGGCACTGCACCTCGCTGATCGGACCTGCCAGGCTGAAACTCAAAGTGCCGCCATCCATGAACTCGATGTCATGGCAGCCGGAAAATTCATTTTGCAGTTGCCGCATGGCGTGGATTCCCGCGCCCTCGTCCTGCAGCAGGGTATTGCCGATGCCGAGCACCATGATGCGTGTGGGGTGGGGAGAGGATGTCACGATTCAATGCGCATGAAACGGACAGAATGGCGCTTGACGGCATCAGTGCAGCAACGATTGAGCATGGCGCCTCCCCCAGACAGGTAAGTGCTTCCAAGCTAGCACCAGAGACGGGAAAAATCAATGATGCGTTGTCAGTAGAATCAAGTTGCAGCCAATAAAACGGGGCCTGCATATTGCTACGCAGGCCCCGTTTCGGTCAACAACACAAGGGCGGAATATCCCCGCCAGCATGCTCAGTTTTTCAAACAGTCACTCATGAATTTCTTGCGTTTGTCACCCTTGAGGGCTTTATCAGCGGCTTCCTTGTTGCATGATTTCATTTTGTTTTGCTGAGTCGCTTTGGGACTGGCTGCCTCGGGTTCCTTGCCGCTCAGGCAGCTGCTCATGAATTTCTTGCGTTCATCGCCCTTGAGCGCCTTGTCTCCAGCATCCTTGTTGCATTGTGTCATCCTGTTCTGCTGCGGCGTCTTGTCGCTGGCTGCTTCGGGCGCCTTGCCGCTCAGGCAGTCGCTCATGAACGCCTTGCGCGCATCGCCCTTGAGGTCCTGGGTTTTGGCATTCGCGTTGCATTCCTTCATTCTTTCCTGCTGAGGGCCAGCAAAAGCCAGAGGGCTGGCCAGCATCAGAGTCATGGCTGCAATGATCAGTTTCTTCATGTGGTTCTCCCGCTTCATTCGTTGTCTGAGGAAATGCAATCCTAATCCAATCCCGCTAGACGTTAAACAGGAAATTCATGACATCACCATCATGTACGACATATTCCTTTCCTTCCGAACGCATCTTGCCGGCTTCCTTGGCGCCCTGTTCGCCTTTGCAGGCAACGAAGTCATCAAAGGAAATGGTCTGGGCGCGGATGAAGCCACGCTCGAAATCGGTGTGGATCACGCCCGCAGCCTGCGGGCCAGTGTCGCCGATATGGATGGTCCAGGCGCGGACTTCCTTGACCCCGGCGGTGAAGTAGGTCTGCAGCCCGAGCAGCTTGTAGGCGGCGCGGATGACGCGATTCAGACCGGGTTCTTCGAGGCCCATGTCGGCAAGAAATTCTTTCTTGTCTGCCTCGTCGAGATCGGCGATCTCGCCTTCGATGGCGGCGCAGATGGCCACTACCGGCGAGCCTTCGCTTGCAGCCAGTTGTTCAACCTTGTCGAGATGGGGGTTGTTGCTGAAACCACCCTCGTCGACGTTGGCGATGTACATGGTGGGTTTCATGGTCATCAGGCACAGCGGTTTGAGCAGGGCGGCTTCTTCCTTGTCCAGCTTCAGGCTGCGGGCAGGTTGTCCCTGGTCCAGCGTGGCGCGTACCTTTTCCAGCAGCGCCATCAGGCGCACCGCTTCCTTGTCACCTGACTTGGCCTGTTTGTTGGTACGCAGCACCGCTTTCTCGACGGTTTCAAGATCGGCCAGGGCGAGCTCGGTGTTGATGACCTCGATGTCGGAAACCGGGTCGACCTTGCCGGCTACGTGCACCACGTCGACGTTCTCGAAGCAGCGCACCACATGGGCGATGGCATCGGTTTCGCGGATGTTGGCGAGGAACTTGTTGCCCAGCCCTTCGCCTTTGGATGCACCTGCCACCAGGCCGGCGATGTCGACAAACTCCATGATCGCATGCTGTACTTTTTGCGGCTTGACGATTTCCACCAGTTTTTCCACCCGCGGGTCGGGAATTTCCACGATGCCGACATTCGGCTCGATGGTGCAGAAGGGGTAGTTTTCCGCCGCGATGCCGGCGCTGGTGATGGCGTTGAACAGGGTGGACTTGCCGACATTGGGCAAGCCGACGATACCGCACTGGAGACTCATGAAAATCCTTTAATTATCAATGCACCATCGAACCAAACGCGGGCATCGTGGAAATTCCCGATCCGCGCATCGAAAGGCTGTGGGGTGGTCGTAACGCAATGACAAAACTGCAAAAACCGAGGGTGGATTCAACAATTTTGTCTAAATTTTGTGTAAAAAATGAGCATTGTAACCCTCTCGGACGCCTTTATCCAAAGGCAACAATATAAGGATGGCCGTATTTTGCGCGATAAGATTTTGTGTGGGCTTTGCATACGATTTGGCGCACGCACGCAAACTTTCCTTATTGCAACCAGCGTTGGCGGGAAGCAGTTCAGAATGACGCTTGGCAGATGGCCACTAATTTCCGTTGAAGAAGCACGCGCACTCGCCGTTCCGATTCTGAAAAGCTGTCGAACAGGGCAGATGCCACTAAAGCGATTGCCTCCAAAGCTGCCTACGCTTACCGAGGCAATAACTCGCTACGCAGAAACAAAGGTGTCAATCAGCGTCCAATTTTGACCAGGGTAAATGGGCGAATATTATTGGGATCAGGGCAGTCACAATATCTAGCAATTAGATTTGGGCATGGAGATTCAACATCCATGAAAGCGGACGATTGACCATCGGCCCTATGTGATGAACTTATTTAACTCGTCATGCGTTTAATTCTTGCGGGAACCATCGGGAAAGTATTTGTGATTGACATGAGGAGAATATCGTTATGTCGAAGCCTTATTTCATCCTTTCTTCAGTTTTTTCAATTATCACCTCTCCTCGAAAGTTCTCCCGAACTACGGATTCGAGATGGCCGCGCCACAACTCTGTTCCTCTTTTAATGTGACTTGAATATGTGGCTGATCTTAAATTGATCACCCAACTGTCCGCCTGTGGCGCGTAGTACAGTTCGCCGCCTATTCTTGCGGGCTTCTCGTCAACCAGTGTTGGGTGTCCCTGATATTCATCGCCATTGGAAATATTTTCGCCGAGGACCAAATCACCAATTTCATTAATTACCCAGATGTGGCGTTTTCCCTTGTCAAGGGTTTGCAAAAATGTTGTGTTGCCTGCTCTAATGACTTGGATGTCACTTCTGGCACTAATGTTGTTGAAATTATCTGTTTCACCATATTTCAAGTCTCTTCTTGGCAGGCCAAGCGGACCATATAGCGTATTCAAATAGGTCTTGTTTTTACTCTTGCTGAAAAACTTTAGAAAGCCGCTGATGCCGCGTTTTGCTTCGGCATCCACTCTGTAGTCTTCCCAGGCGTTACCACAAATGGCTTGCTCAATATGCTTCCATACACGTTCGGCCCCATTATCATAGGAAATGAATCCCACTATTATCTGCCCTTGAGGCACTTCCGTGGCGTCAAATAATATATCGGTAAACAACTGCGCGTTAGGCGAGTCGTCCTGGTATTTCCAAATACGGCACCTCCAGATGTATTTGGGCATACTTTGCAAGAGGCAGGCTGATTTTGTTGCGGCTCCATTAAAGGTTATAAATGCCTTACTAGAACGAAGTTCTTCCTTGATTTCCGTGTTGGATGTTAGGGTAATATCAAACACACCTCGCAGGAAGCGACCAATGTTGCTACAAGTACTTCGGAAATGTTTTCTTGCTGGGTTATCGCAGTCTTCATCCTGATCTAGGAGGAGGTCGAATTTTGATTTCGTCTCCTGCAAATACAAATAAAGAGCATCACACATATCCCGAATGTCGAAATAGGAAAGGCGTATTTTGTGATAAACCCCAACAATGGCCATGTCGGGAACAAAATAGTCCGCCGTGTCACTGGCATCCAGAAGAGAAAATTCTAATCCCTCCAGTTCCTTATTGTCATAATTGAAGTTTACGGGATCAGTAGAGACTCGAACATACGGGCCATACCTGTCGTCATGAACATAGATCTTTTCTATCCTATGCGAGATGAGTTGCATCTCGTCTCCAGCCGGATCGTTCTCTTTTAATCGATAGCCCAACGCGCAGACCAAATGTTTTCCTGCATGTTTGATAGAGTCATTTGCGCTCTTTTGGTAAATGCTACCTGCGACCAAAATCGGAATGTCGCTGCTGATATAGCCGTAAATGATCTCTTTGAACTCGCCCCAATCCGAACCAAGCTCTATTATCAGTGGTTCATACCCAAAATGCTTGAGGCTTCTTGCCACTTGCGGGGGAGATAATCCGGTAGTCGGAAATGTCCTTGCGCCTTCATGTGACGACCCAGTTGCGGACTTGGTAATCGCACTTGGAGAGGGCAGGCTTCCATTAGACACATGACCGGATGCGTTAAAGAACATCCATAACGCACTTGTCGCGCAAGCTGATACGACCTTATCTTGCTCCAAGAATGCAGCGCTCTCCACTTCGAGAGACATTCCAAAGAGCGATACTTTGATCTTCTTTGCAATTAATTTGCACTGGGCATTGGATATTAATTCGTCATACCGCTTTAAGCATAGCTTTGCCAAGAAGGTATGCGGAATCGGTCGTATCACGACGAAGCCGATATAGTTTTTTGACAGAGCTTCGATGAAGGGTTTTTGATTGCTCTCTAATGCGGACGTGAATTGGTATTCGTCGAATTCATTAGAAAAAAAATGTACTCTTGAGCATTTTCTTGGGTGAGAAGGGAAGCATCGAGCGTAATACTCAGAGTAGTCCTCTAAGTAGTGTCGGTCGATATATTCGTTTTCAACTACGATTGTTCGAGCGGAGATGTGATCCACCTCCAAATAGTTGCAGAGGTAGTTTAGTTGGATCTTGTCGGAAACTTCGCTTCGTTGATCCCAGCCAGTTTGATGGCGTACGAAAGCAATCAGGTAATTCTTGCTGTACTGAACGACAGCAAGAGGCGACAAATCACTGCTAGGCATAAGCACCTTTGCAACATGGGCAAACAGGAGCCATCCTAGACCTCTAGGGTGGACTATAGGCCGTAGCTAAGTTGGAGCTTATCTTGGAACGAAGCGTCTTTGCTAGTGGCTTGAGTGGATTGTTTCTTGCGACGAGACTCTCTGGTCACTTGGGCAACAGCAACCGACCTTAGCAATTCATTTTCTAACGAGCCATACAGACTCGCCTCTTTTGCTAGAGAAAAGAGTTCTTCAATCTGCATTTTTTTATTTGGCATCTTGTCCCCAAGGCGGAGATAAAAATCGACAGTAAATTATACGCAAGCGTTATTACATGTCAAGTAGCTATTCTGAACGACAAGGTCCAGCCTTCACTCCTGCGCTTTCACCGTACTTTGCATGCACCGCTCAAAAGATGCAACCCTATTTGTCGTTAAAAACAGGATGGCTTTGAGAAGTAGAGATGTAGACGGTGTTGAAAAGCCTTAACGACAAGTGGTTTTGCTCTAACTTAGAGAATCGCTTGGTCTAATGGACTTTAGTTCTACACCGACCGGCTGGCATCTTGCCACTATTCCAGACACCAAGGGTGTTTGAGCCAGAGTAGATAACGGTTCATGTGAGAGTCGCAAGGTGCGGAAGAAGGGGGCAACAAAGAAGTAAAAATATGTTTCAATTAAGGCATTCGCAAACGTGTGGCCGTTGCGAAAGGTTCCTCTGGTTTTGTATTGAATTTGTCTATGTTGAGGCGGCGAAATCACTCAATGTATTGATAGGTATTGTATTTTTATTCTTTTGTGCAAAAGGGGTAATTCTCCGCCGCGATGCCGGCGCTGGTGATGGCGTTGAACAGGGTGGACTTGCCGACATTGGGCAGGCCAACGATGCCGCATTTGAGACTCATGTAAATCCTTTAAATATCATAACCATATAGCAAAACGTCGGTATCGTCCAAATCCCCGGTCCGCGTAATCGAAGGGTGTGGAGGGGAATGCGGCGCAAAGCCAATAACCTCGAAAGCTAAGTGATGTTCGCTAAATTTTGTACCGGTTTAGTATCAGAACTCAGCATTATAGCGCTCACAGAGGCCCTGCTCCAAAAGCCATCTTCAACGCCGGATAAATACGCGGCAAAGGAAAACGCCCATGGAATCAGTGGCCGCTCAATTTTGCCAGTGCATCATCCGCATTCTGTTCGTAACGCGCCCGTTCTTTCGAGGCGGCATTTTCCAGCGCCTGATTGATGGCCGGATATTTCAGCGCCAGGATGCGTGCGGCCAGCATGGCGGCATTCTTGCTGCCATCCACTGCCACGGTGGCGACAGGTACGCCAGGCGGCATCTGCACTGTCGATAGCAGCGCATCCAGCCCGGAAACCACCCCGCCTGAAAGCGGCAGGCCGATGACCGGAAGCCGGGTGTGACCGGCAATCACGCCGGCCAGATGGGCGGCCATGCCAGCGCAGCCGATCAGGACCTGAACGCCTTCCCGATGCGCCCGCTCGATATAGGCTGTCACCTTGTCAGGTGTCCGGTGAGCAGAAGCCACCACGATCTCGCTGGCAATCCCGAGTTCGGTCAGCGTATCGCGCACCTTGACCACGGTGGGGAGGTCGTTGGGGCTGCCGGTCAGGATGCCGACCAGGATGGGCTGTTTTGTCGTGGTTCCTGAATTTGCCACGGCTTTCCCCGCCACGGTTTTTTTTGCTGCAAGCTTCTTGGTTGCCATGGTGTGCTCTCCCTTTCTTATTTGGTCAATCGATCCAGCGCTTCGCGGTATTTTTCGCCGGTTCTGGCAGCCACCTCGGCGGGCAGTTCAGGAGCCGGGGGTTTCTTGTTCCAGCCGATGGATTCGAGCCAGTCGCGGACATACTGCTTGTCGAAACTGGGTGGGTTGGAACCGGGTTGGTACTGGTCTGCCGGCCAGAAACGGGAAGAATCGGGGGTCAGGGCCTCGTCGATGATGTAGAGCGTTCCGGCATCATCCAGGCCGAATTCGAATTTGGTGTCGGCGATGATAATGCCTTTGGTTGTCGCATACTCTGCTGCTTCCTGATACAGGCGGATGGCGACTTCCTGCACCTTGGCCGCGAGTGCCTCGCCGAGCAGTTCTTCAGCCTTGGCAAAGCTGATGTTTTCGTCGTGAGCACCGACTTCAGCCTTGGTGGAAGGAGTAAACAGCGGTTGTGGCAACTTGTTGGCTTCGCGCAGTCCGGCGGGAAGCGGGATGCTGCACACGCTCTGGCTCTTTTGGTATTCCTTCCAGCCCGAACCGACCAGGTAGCCGCGCACGATGGCTTCGATTGGCAGGGGTTTGAGTTTCTTGACCACCAGGGCCCGCCCCGCGACCTGGCTTTTTTCGCCCTCTGCAACCACGGATTCCGGCGCCACGCCGGTGAGCTGGTTAGGAACGATGTGTTTGAGTTTCTCGAACCAGAAGTTGGAAACGGAGGTCAGAACCTGTCCCTTGCCAGGGATGGGGGAGGGCAGCACGACGTCGAAGGCGGAGAGGCGATCAGTCGTGACGATCAGCAGCTTCTCCTTGTCCACTTCGTAGATGTCACGCACTTTGCCGCGGCTGAGCAGTTTGAGGCTCTTGATGTCGGATTGGAACAGTGCTTCGGTCATGGCGATTCCTGAAAATAAAAAATTCATAAGGCCGGATTTTACCCCGGATTGTGGCGGGCTGAAATGTGACTTACCTTCTGAGGTAGGTTTGCCGCAAGGTTTCCGGAAAACGTTCGATCGCGTAGCGCAGCATGGTGCGCGGCATGGCTGGGGCATGCCGGTCAAGAAAATTCAGCAGTTGCTCCTGGTCGCGTTTTCCTACCTCTCGCAGCATCCAGCCGCAGGCCTTGTGCATGAGGTCTTCGCGGTCGATCAGCAGGTGTTCGGCAAGTTGCAGGGTGTCAATGAAATCGCCGGCCCGGATGAAGTTCAGGGTTGCCACCATGGCGATGCGCCGTTCCCACAGTGAGGGTGAGCGCGCCAGCTGATAGAGCGGCGTACGCTTCTGGTCGGCAAGATAGACGCCAACGATATGCGGTGCCGAAATGTCCACCAGATCCCAGTTGTTGATCCATGCCGTGTTGGAAAGATAGGCCTCGTAGGTACGCTGGCGGGTATGGATATCGCCGGTGGCGAAAAGGCGCATCATGAAAATCAGCGCCAGCAATCGTTCCTCATGAAAGTGCGAGTGGAGCAATTCGGTTGCCAGATCAAGCCCCACGTCCGGGAATGTTTTGGCCAGGGCACGGGTTGCAGGCACCTTGATACCGAGAAATACGTCCCCTTCGCCATATTGCCCCGGCCCGGTTTTGAAAAAACCTTGCAGGGTGCTGGCGGTCGCCGGGTTGGCTAGGCGATGGAGCTGCGCCCGGATTTCTGTCAGGAGATGGAGTGTGCTCATGTCCTGGTTTTTAATGATTCACTGAATCTCTTTGCTGGTTTTGTTTTCACTGCCAAGGGGGGCGCATGTGCAAGCGTGTCGAAGATCATAGGGCTTTCTCTTTCAGGCTGGTTTGCGGCCGATACGGGTGGACAGAGGCCATCTGATCTTTCTGCGGGTATTCGGGTTTCCCCATAATGGCTGCAATTTCTTGCCTAATCCGGGTATTGGGTCATGGCCCCGTTCCGCAATGAAACGGGCCGTGGCCGACCAGCTGCGGAAATAGCCCAGCAGTTCAGGCAGGGTCCAGGCAGCTTCCATGGCAAAAGGGGGTGGCAACATTTCAGGGTAAGGGAAAGGCAGCGTGCGATAGCCGGACTCCACCAGTATTCTTTCTGGCGGCCAGTAGGCACTGACAGTACCGGAGTAGAAGGCTTGCACTGTATGGTCGATGTCTGTGTCTCCCATGCTGTTGATGCCGTAACTCCACACAGCCAGAATGCCTCTTGGCATGAGCACGCGTTGCGCTTCCGCATAAAATTTTTCGAGATCAAACCAGTGTAGTGCCTGGGCGACTGTGATGAGCCCGGCGGAAGAATCAGGCAGGCCGCTCGCTTCGGCAGTGGCAACGCGATATTCCACGGCGGGATGCGGGCGTGCCGCCGCGATCTGGGCCGGACTTGCATCGCTTGCAACGACCCGGTCAAAATGCTCTGTCAGCGCAAGCGTGGCCTGACCGCTTCCGGCTGCGCAGTCCCATGCCAGTTTTCGGTCTGGCGCCATCCTGGCCAGCCAGGCAAACAGGCCGGCAGGATACTCTGGCCGGAAGCTGGCATAGTCAGCGGCAACAGCTGAAAAATGGTCGGAGAAGCCCGTGGGCATAGTGTTATCCGGTTTTCAGAGGTTTATTTGGTCAATGCCATGAATAGCTCGGGCAGACGTTCGGGCAGACGCTGGATGTTATCCACCACGGTGTACTGCTTGCCGAAAATATCGCTGACGTATTCATCCGCTCGCGGGTCCAGATTGATGCAATAGGTGTAAATGCCTTTCTGGTCCAGTTCCTTCACGGCCTGGCGCGAATCCTCGATCAGCACGCGCTCGTCCTTGGTGTCCACATCGGACGGCTGACCGTCGGTGAGGATGAGCATCAGTTTTTTGTCCGCTTTCTGTGCTTCCAGATAATGCGCGGCATGGCGCATGGCGGCGCCCATGCGGGTGGAGAAGGCGGCGTCCATGGCAGCCAGGCGTCCCTTCACGTCGTCATTCCATTGTTCGCTGTAGCCCTTGATGTGCATGTAGCGCACGTCGTGGCGGGTATTCGAATGAAAGCCGCCGATGGCGAAGGGATCACCCAGTTTGTCCACCGCCCAGGCCAGGAGCGAAACGGCTTCCTGCGAAAGCTCCAGGATTGTCTGGTCGGAACCCGCAACCTTTTCGTTGAGGGATTCGGACAGATCCAGCAGCAGCATCACGGCAATATCGCGTCCGCTGGTCTTGTGGCTCATGTTGATGCGCGGGTCTGGGCTGGCGCCGCTCTTGAAGTCGATCAGTGAGCGCAGGGCGATATCCAGATCCAGCTCGCTGCCTTCTTCCTGGTATCGGATGCGCACTTTTTCCTGCGGCTTGAGCAGGTCCAGCATGCGTTTCAGGCGCTTGGCCAGGGCGTCGTGCTTCGCCAGCAGCTTGTCGATGTCCGAGGCATTGCCCTTGGGATGCAGTGCCTCGTAAACGCTGACCCAGTCCGGGCGGAAGGTCTGGCTGAGATAGTCCCATTCCGGGTAGTGGCGCGGTGGCAGGCCGGTAGGTTCCTCTTCCCATTCGAGTTTGCGGTGGTCGTCGAACATTTCTTCGTCGTCGCTCTGCTCGTGGAAGCGCCACATGTGGCGGTTGTCGTCACGGTAGCCGATCTCGGTGTTTTCGAAATGGACCTTGGCAAGCTGGTCGCTCTGGCGGCGTGTCCTGGCGACGTAGCTGATGGCGAGGTCGGCGATGGCTTCGGTGCTGGAGTCTCCTCCAGCCATGATTTCGTGGAAGCGGGCAACAAAGTCATTGAGATGCGCATCCTGATAGCCATGCGCCGGGTCGAGCAGGGCATACGACAGCATGGCCAGGCGATGCCGCAAACAGGACGTATTTTCCGGGTCGCAGGCATTTTCATCCGGTTTGGGGTGCAGCGCCATGAACAAGCGGCGCAGGCCCGGGTATTTGCGTATGGCGAGCAATTCGACGCGGGCATCCTCGAAAAATTCGACTGCCATGCGCTGGAAGGGGCTGAAGTTATCGGCAAAGATCGCGGTGGTCCAGCGCTTGTGGCCCATGACATGGGCCAGTGTGGCGCGGTAGCGATCAATCCCGGCAATGCCGTTGAGGTCGTCATGCACGTCCGGCATGCGGATGCCGAGCTTGTCGTAGTAGGGGACGGGTTTGCGCAGTTCGTCAAAGCCCAGTGAGTACGGCACCAGGTAGTCCTGATGATCCCACAGTCCGCGCAGGTAGAGATCCAGCTTGCGTTCGTTGTCCACCAGCAGGGTGCCGTGCCGTTCGCGCTGCATGACGGCTTTGCTGTCCGCCGATTGCAGGCTGAAATAATCGATCTGGCGTTCCGGATGGTCGCCATAGTTGCGGACGCCATACTCTACCCAGTTTTTCAGCCCCTGCAGGGAAATCTGACTGAGCAGATAAGGGGTCTGGGCAAAGAACTCGGGCAGGCCGGGGCTGGGGAAGGTGGTGTGGATGCCGTGGATCGATCCGGTCGTGCGGCTCATGAAATCCAGCGCCAGATCCATGTAGTCCTGCACCTGTTCCCTGGATGGCAGGCGCCGGGCGACTGCTGCCATCGTCTGCAGGAACGGCACAATGGCCTTGCCGTTGGGGGACTTGTTCATCTTGTGGACGAATTCCATCACTGCAGGCAGCGCGGATTCGCCCAGTCGCTTGGCGGTTGACGGCCATTCCTCGAGGAATGCCAGCACCGGGTCCACGCCACGTCCCATCCGGCACAGGAAGCCGGCAGTTTCGAGATAGGCGGTCGTGCCGTCTTTCGACAGGATGGACAGGGCTTCCGTCATGCAGTCATCGAAAACATCCCGGACCTGCGGGAAGCCGCAATTGAGCTGCTCGCGGTAGACCTTCATCAGGGGATGTTCGTACTCTGTATTCACTTCAGCCACAGTCAGATTCCTCAGGCAAAAGTCGCGTCGATTGCGTGATCCAGTGTATCGCGAATGTCGGCATCGTCGGTGATCGGCCGCACCAGCGCCATGCGGCAGGCGTCGCGCGGCTCCACACCGCCCTTGATGAGGGTCGCTGCGTATACCAGCAGACGGGTCGAAATGCCTTCATCCAGGCCGTGGCCCTTGAGGTTACGCGCTGTGGCGCCGATCTTGACCAGTTTTGCCGTGGTTTCTTCATCCAGCCCGGTTTCTTTCGCCACGATACCCGTTTCCAGTTCTGCGTCAGGATAGTCGAAATCAAAGGCGGTAAAACGCTGCTTGGTGGATTGCTTGAGGTCCTTCATCAGGCTCTGGTAACCCGGGTTGTAGGAAATCACCAGTTGAAAATCTGGGTGTGCCTCGAGCAGTTCGCCCTTCTTGTCCAGCGGCAGGGTGCGGCGATGGTCGGTCAGCGGATGGATGACCACCGTGGTGTCCTGGCGGGCTTCGACGATTTCATCGAGATAGCAGATGGCGCCGATGCGCGCAGCGGTAGTCAGCGGGCCGTCCAGCCAGCGGGTTCCGTTGGCATCGAGCAGATAGCGTCCCACCAGGTCGGATGCCGTCATGTCTTCGTTGCAGGCCACGGTAATCAGCGGTTTGCCCAGTTTCCATGCCATGTATTCAACAAAGCGGGATTTGCCACAGCCGGTCGGGCCCTTGACCATCACCGGCAGACGAGCATTGTAAGCGGCCTCGTAGAGGCGGACTTCGTTGTTCTGGGGCTGGTAGAAAGGTTCCTTGTGAATCTTGTATTGGTCTTTGTCGCTCATGTTTTCTCCGTAACCCGTACGTGAAAAAGGGGTTTCTTAACCCGGAAAAAAACGCCCCCATCGGGTGGGGGCGCTTTTCACTTCTTTACATCCTCAAACCAGGCTTACTTGTGCACGCCCAGTTTTTCGCGCCAGCCTGGGAAAATCTTGTCGGCATCGCCCGGGAAGGATTCGAATGCACGAGCAAATTCCTTGTGCTCCTTCGCGAATTCGATCGGGTCTGCGCCGGCTTTCCAGCACTCGTAGGACTGGCGCAGGGAGATCGCACCGGCTGCCGGGCTGTCGATGTGGCCGTAGGAGCCGCCACCGGAGGTGTTGATCACGTTGCCGTGGCCGAGGTTTTCGAAGAAGCCTGGCAGGCGCAGCGCGTTCATGCCGCCGGAGATGATCGGGGTGGTCGGCTTCATGCCGTGCCATTCCTGGTGGTAGTAAGGACCATCTGCAGAATCACGCTCAATCATGTAGGCGATGTTGCGGTCGTCGCGGCCGCCTTCCATTTTGCCGTAGCCCATGGTGCCGACGTGGATGCCGGAGGCACCTTGCAGACGCGACATCTTGGCCAGCACAAATGCGGTGTAACCCCGCACGGCAGAAGGAGAAGTCACTGCACCATGACCGGCACGGTGATAGTGCAGGTACTGTTGCGGGTACTGACGGCGTGCAGTGGTGATCATGCCTGGACCGCCCACATAGCCGTCAACCAGGAAGGCAACTTTGTTTGCATCCGGGCCAAAGGTTTCGAGAATGTAATCGGCACGGGCGAGCATTTCGTAATGGTCGTCAGCAGTGATGTTGGCGGAGAACAGCTTGGCCTGACCGGTTTCGTCCATGGCGCGCTTCATCGCGTCGTACACCAGCGGGATCACTTTCTTGGTCGGGCAGAAAACCTGGTTCCCTTGTGGCTCATCGTTCTTGATGAAGTCGCCACCCAGCCAGAACTGGTACGCAGCCTTGGCGAACGGCTCAGGACGCAGGCCCAGCTTGGGCTTGATGATGGTGCCGGCGATGTAGCCGCCATCGATGCGCGGACGACCGAGAATGTCCCACAGGTCGGTGATGTCTTTTGCCGGGCCGTCGAACAGGCGCAGCATCGACCACGGAACATAGAAGTCCTGCATCTGCAGGTGTTTCACGTCACCCATGCCCTGGTTGTTACCAATGGCCAGGGTCAGGAACGATACCAGCATGGCGCGGCCATCGGTCACGTTACGATCGAACAGGTCGTTCGGGTAGGCGACTTTCATCACGCCCTTGGCTTCATCGATGAAGTACACCAGTGCGTCAACACCCTTGGTGAAGTCGTCGGTGGTGGAAACTTCAACGTTGGTGCCGGTGGAGGACTCGGCGGCAATGTGCGCGGCCACTTCCAGGTAACCGTAGCCGGTGGCGGGTTGCATGTGGTAAGCGACGAGGATGTGCTTGTCGCCCTTGATCAGGTCTTCTTCTTTCAAGCTAAGGTCGGCGTAACGTGCGGATTGATCCATTACTTTCTCCTGTGGTTATAAAGTTATTCCCGAAGGAATAGTCGTGATGCGATAAGGGGCACTATACCCGCCAATTTGTATAAGAAACATTAAGTTGTTATGATAATAATCATAAGATAAAGCTTATACATAATAGATTGGACGTTTATGCTACACCTGACGCTGCGCCAGTTAAAGGTCTTTGAATCGGTTGCTAAACACCGCAGTTTTTCACGTGCCGCCGAGGCGCTTTATTTAAGTCAGCCCGCGGTGTCGATGCAGGTCAAGCAACTGGAGGAGGGGGTTGGACTGCCGTTGTTCGAGCAGATGGGGAAGAAGATTTTTCTTACCGAAGCCGGCCAGGAAATGTTCCATTACAGCCGGGTGATCGCCGGGCAGCTTGAGGAAATGGAAGCGGTGTTGTCGCGCATGAAAGGACTGGATCAGGGTCAGTTGAAAATTACTGTGGTCAGCACCGCCAATTATTTCGCATTGCAATTGCTGGCCAGTTTCTGCCAGCGCCACACCGGAGTGACCGTCAGTCTGGATGTGACCAACCGCGAAGTGTTGCTGCAACAACTGGCCAATAACGAAACCGACATGGCGATCATGGGTCAGCCGCCGGAAGGACAGGATCTCAGTGCGGAATCTTTCATGGAAAATCCGCTGGTAGTGATTGCCGCACCAGACCACCCTCTGGTCGGCATCCGACAGATCGAACTGCAGCAGCTCGGTGCGGAAACTTTTCTGGTGCGCGAGTCAGGTTCAGGAACGCGCAGCGCAATGGAGCGCATATTTCAGGAATATGGCATCGCAATTAACGCGGGCATGGTGATGAGCACCAACGAGGCTATCAAGCAGGCGGTGCAGGCGAGGATGGGTTTGGGGATTGTTTCCCTGCACACGGTGGCACTGGAACTGGAAACAGGGAGACTGGTCATTCTGGACGTGGAATCTTTTCCTATCCGGCGCCACTGGTTCGTGGTGCACCGCCAGAACAAGCGCCTTTCGCCCGTGGCGGCCGGTTTCAAGGCATTCCTGCTTGAGGAGGCGACGGCGCTGATGGCCAAAAGTCAGGCTTCGCCGCTATCTTCCATGCCCAGCTCCTGAATTTTCCGCGTCAGGGTGTTGCGTCCCAGGCCAAGCAGCAGCGCGGCTTCGATCTTTCTTCCGCCCGTATGTTTGAGCGCCTGGGCGATCAGTACGCGCTCAAACTGATGAGTCAGTGCTTCCATGATGCCTTTTTCGCCACGATCAAAGGCAGAGCATGCTGAAGTTTCCAGCGCGCTAGCCCAGTCGGCGCAGACGATAGTCTGGCTTTCTTCGCGCAGTTCCGAAGGCAAGTCTGGCACTTCGACGTTCTGACCCGGCGCCATGACCGTAATCCAGTGGCAGACGTTTTCAAGCTGCCTGACGTTTCCACTCCACGGCAGTGCAGCCAGATATTTGAGCGCGGCTTCAGAAAGTTTTTTTGCTTCGACACCCAGTTCCTGGGCACTCTTTTGCAAAAAGAATTTGGCCAGCAGCGGAATGTCTTCGCGGCGCTCGCGCAGTGGTGGGAGACGCAGGCGAATTACGTTCAGGCGGTGAAAAAGATCTTCACGAAACAGCCCCTGCTTGACTCGCTGTTCCATGTCCTGGTGGGTTGCGGCAATGACGCGAACATTGACCTTGATCGGGGAGTGGCCGCCAACACGGTAAAACTGGCCGTCGGAGAGTACGCGCAGGAGGCGGGTTTGCAACTCGGAAGGCATGTCGCCGATTTCGTCCAGAAAAAGCGTGCCGCCATCCGCCTGTTCGAAGCGACCGCGACGCATCGCCTGGGCCCCGGTAAAGGCGCCGCGTTCATGGCCGAACAGCTCGGATTCCAGCAGGTCTCTGGGAATGGCTGCGGTATTGATGGCAATGAAGGGTTTGTCGGCGCGGGGGCTGTGGCGGTGCAGCGCGCGTGCAACCAGTTCCTTGCCGGAACCGGATTCTCCGTTGATCAGCACTGTGACATGCGATTGAGACAGGCGGCCGATAGCACGAAATACTTCCTGCATCGCAGGCGCCTGGCCAAGAATCTCGGGTGTGGCCTCAAGCGTCTCCTGTTCTCCGCTTTGTCGCATGCTTTCATCAATTGCACGGCGAATCAGATCGACTGCGTGGTCGATGTCAAAAGGCTTGGGCAGGTATTCGAAAGCTCCCCCCTGAAAAGCGGAAACAGCACTTTCCAGGTCGGAATGGGCCGTCATGATGATGACGGGCAGGGTCGGGTGGCGTTGCTTGAGGCGCTGCAGCAGCTCCAGGCCGGACTCTCCCGGCATGCGGATATCGCTAACAACAACCTGCGGGGTTGAGGTTTCAAGAGCGGAAAACGCTTCCTGAGCGGAGGAAAAGCTCTTGAATTCGATACCAGCGCGCGTCAGGGTTTTTTCAAAAACCCAACGGATTGAGCGATCGTCATCAATGATCCAGATTGGCTTCATAAGGGATTCTTGTTGTTTCAGGTGTGGAAGGCGGTTTCGGTAACGGGCAACAGTATTGTAAAGCAGGTGCGGCCAGGTTTGCTGTCGCATTCGATGGATCCATGATGCTGGGCCACAAATGTCTGGGCCAGCGTCAGTCCCAGACCGCTTCCGCCGTCACGTCCTGAAACCAGCGGGTAAAATATTTTTTCGTAAATGTTTTCCGGTACGCCAGGCCCATTATCGATAATCTGAATCATGAGCGCGAGTCGATAGCGTTTTTTTGCCAGCGTGACTTGCCGGGCGATGCGTGTGCGCAGCGTGATTACTCCTCGGCCTTGCATGGCCTGGGCGGCATTCCGGCTGATATTGAGCGCGACTTGTATTAGTTGTTCCGGGTCGGCGTATATCTCAGGCAGGCTGGTATCGTAATCCCGGCGGATAGAAACGCCTTGCGGATGTTCCGCCAGCAGCAGGCTGCGAACCCGTTCCAGAACTTCATGAATGTTCACATTGCGGCAATGAGGCAGGCGGTGCGGCGTGAGCAGACGGTCCATCAGTGAACGAAGCCGGTCGGCCTCCTTGATAATGACCTGGGTGTACTCCTTCAGCTCTGGCTTGGGCAGTTCCAGTTCCAGTAACTGGGCAGCCCCGCGTAGTCCGCCGAGCGGATTCTTGATTTCATGCGCCAGATTGCGCACCAGTTCCTGATTGGCCTGCTGTTGCAGCAGCATGCGTTCTTCCCTTGCGATTTTCAGTTGCTTGTCAATCTGGTGAAATTCAAGGATAAGGCGAACCGTGCCGATTTGTACGGGCGTAAATGTGCAGCTGACAGAAAGAAAGGCGTGGCTGGCGGTGCCTAAAGTCAGCTCGTGCTCGGTAAAACTGGTGTTGCCCGGAAGGATCTGTTCGACGGCGGAAACGAGCGGGCTGTCCTCTCCGAAGACATGCGTCAGCGCTTGTTCCGAAATATGATTCAGGCTGATCTCGAAAAGATTTTCGGCCGAAGGATTGGCATACAGGACAAGCCCGTTTTCATCCAGCAAAAAAACCGCAGTGGAGAGGTGCTCCAGGCCAAGAAATAAAGGCGGAATCACTTCAGGTTGGCAAGTTCTTTTTTAAGTGCAGCGATGTTTTTCTCATGAAGTTCAATCTCGTCTCTGGATTTTCCCTTTGCAGCCTCTGCAAGGAGTTGTTCCTCTGCCGAAAGTTCCTCTTCCAGAATTTTTCGCCGTGTGTCATCGCGTTTTTTCTGCGTATCGTTGTCAATTCTGGGAAAGCCAGCGGGTGATGGCGTACTGACGCTGCGGCGCGGGGCTGGAACCGTGGTTAGAGGGTCAAGATTGAGTCTGATAGCGCCCTTCATCGGGACGTTGGAATACGTCACGCGACCCTGGGGGTCAACGTGCTTGTAAATTTCACTTTGAGCGTTAGTAGACGCGAGAAACGCAAATGCAACGGCTGCGCCCTGAAGAAGTTTAATTTTGCTTTTAATAAACAGCATATTAACCGATGTTTGTAAGAGTTCGGTCCAGTTTAGGTGAAGCGGGCCAAATTTGCAATGTACACCGGGGCTTGTCAGGCCAGTTCCACAATCTCGAAATCGTGTGTGATTTCGGCACTTTTCCCCAGCATGATGGAAGCCGAGCAGTATTTTTCTGCGGAAAGTTTGACCGCACGTTCAACCTGTTCTGCTTTCAGGTTTTTACCACTGACGATAAAGTGAATGTGAATCCTGGTGAACACTTTGGGGTCAGTCGTTGCGCGTTCCGCTTCGATTTCTGCAACGCAATCGCTGATCTGCTGGCGGCTCTTTTTGAGGATATGGACCACGTCGAAAGAGGTGCAGCCGCCGGTGCCGAGCAGCAACAGTTCCATGGGGCGCGGTCCGATATTGCGCCCCCCCATGTCGGGCGGGCCATCCATTACAATGGCGTGACTACTCTCGGTTTCGCCGATAAAGCTGGCTTCGCCAGCCCATTTAATGCGTGCTTTCATGCCATCCCTTTCTGTCTTGTATGTCTGGTGACTCGAGTCGAGCTGGTTCGTATTTTATCAGATCAGACGGATCGAGTTTCGACGCGCACTATCCATGATCAGGATTAGTGTTTGACAGCGGCAAGTGATCTGCCTTAAAATGCGCCCCTTTCTCTATTCGAACAACTGGATTTCTGCATGAAAACTTTTTCTGCAAAACCGCACGAGGTCAAACGTGACTGGTTCCTGGTTGACGCCACGGATAAAGTTTTGGGGCGTCTGGCTAGTGAAATTGCATCGCGTTTGCGCGGTAAACACAAGGCTGAATACACGCCACACGTGGACACTGGCGATTATATCGTGGTCGTAAACGTTGAAAAGCTGCGCGTCACCGGCAACAAGGCTGAAGACAAGCAGTATCATCGGCACAGCGGTTACCCGGGCGGTCTTTACACCACCAACTTTACTAATATGCAACAGCGTTTCCCTGGCCGCGTGCTGGAGAAGGCCGTAAAAGGCATGTTGCCAAAAGGCCCTCTGGGTTACGCCATGCTCAAGAAGCTCAAGTGCTACAGCGGTTCAGAGCATCAGCATGTTGCGCAACAACCCAAGGCATTGGATATTTAAGGAATCGCCATGATCGGTAATTACAACTATGGAACTGGCCGTCGCAAGAGCTCGGTAGCGCGCGTATTCTTGAAATCTGGCTCGGGCAACATTGTCGTCAACGGCAAGCCTGTAGACGTTTTCTTTTCACGTGAAACGGGTCGCATGGTCGTGCGCCAGCCACTGGAATTGACTAACAACCTCGCTTCTTTTGACATCTTGGTCAACGTGGCGGGTGGTGGCGAGTCAGGTCAGGCGGGTGCCGTACGTCATGGCATTACCCGTGCCCTGATTGATTACGATGCGAACCTGAAGAGCGCGCTTTCCCAGGCAGGTCTGGTGACGCGCGATGCTCGTGAAGTCGAGCGTAAAAAAGTCGGTTTGCGCAAAGCGCGTCGCCGCAAGCAATTCTCCAAGCGTTAATTGCGTTTGTGTGGAAAAAAGCCGCCTTCGGGCGGCTTTTTTATTGCCTGTCGGGTTGCTTAACAGTTGGCGGCCTTTTATGATTAATCTCTTTCGGTGAAGGGTAGCGGCAATGATCAAGGTAGGTATTGTTGGTGGCACCGGGTATACCGGAGTGGAGTTGCTGCGTTTGCTTGCTCAGCATCCAGATGCGCAGTTGAAGACCATTACCTCGCGCAAGGAAGCCGGGATGGCGGTGAGCGATATGTTCCCCAATCTGCGCGGCAGAGTGGATCTCAAGTTCGAGGATCCAGCTCATGCGCCACTTGAAAAATGCGATGTGGTGTTCTTTGCCACGCCCAACGGTGTTGCCATGCAGCAGGCGCAGGCTCTGGTGGATGCCGGGGTGCGAATAATCGACCTGGCTGCGGATTTTCGCATCAAGGATATTCCTGTCTGGGAAAAATGGTACGGCATGAAGCATGCCTGCCCTGACCTGGTTCAGGAGGCGGTATATGCCTTGCCCGAAATCAACCGTCAGGAAATTCCGGGTGCGCGCGTGATCGCCAACCCGGGTTGTTATCCCACAGCGGTTCAGCTTGGTTTTCTGCCGTTGATCGAGGCAGGCGTGGTTGATCTTGACGGGCTGGTTGCGGATTGCAAGTCGGGTGTCTCCGGAGCGGGACGCAAGGCCGAGGTCCATGCCTTGTTCAGTGAGGCATCAGATAATTTCAAAGCTTATGGTGTGGCGGGCCACCGTCATTTGCCTGAAATTGTGCAGGGTTTGTCACTGCGTGCCGGGTCTGCTGTTGGATTGACCTTTGTGCCTCATCTGACCCCATTGATTCGAGGGATTCATGCGACGCTTTATGCCCGAATGACGAAGGATGTGGATATTCAGGCTTTATATGAGAAGCGTTATGCCGAGGAGTATTTTGTGGATGTTCTTCCTGAGGGGAGCCACCCTGAGACGCGTTCGGTGAGATCGGCCAACTTTTGCCGCATTGCGGTGCATCGTCCACAAGGTGGTGACATGGTCGTGATTCTTTCGGTCATCGATAATCTGGTCAAGGGTGCAGCTGGTCAGGCAGTACAGAACATGAATATTCTATTTGGCTTGCAGGAAAATACCGGGTTGCAGCAGATACCTATCTTGCCATGAGTTTGCTGCGTGCGAGGCGACGAAAATACAGCATGGCATCGCGCCGGGTCGCGGTGCGAAGTCATGTTGCATGGTACTGGCGCGGTTTGTTTATGAGCCTTGCGCTTGGCGTGGGGATTGCGCTGGCATGGTGGATTTATGATCTGGCCGGAGGTTTGACCGCATTGGGCCGGGGCGATGCCACCCAGGGCGTGGAACAGCTGAGTAGCAGGGTCAGGCAGCTGGAAGCGGTAAATGCGCAACTTCAGTCTGCTCAGGTCAAAATTGATCGCCACACGCAGATCGATGCAGAAGCACAGAAAAATCTTGAGCATGAACTAAAGGCTCTGCAGGCAGAGAATGCCACATTGAGGGAAGAGCTTGCTTTTATTCGTGGGATGACATCTTCGGATCATTCAAGTGCATTGAATGTTCAGCGTTTCACGGTGAAGAATGTGCTCCCGGGTGCTTACCGTTTTCAGTTGCAACTGGTTCAGGCCGGGCAAAAAGAGCGTGTCTTTCATGGCCGTCTCCAGCTGGTCGTGACAATTCAGGATGGTAGAGGGAAGAGTGTTCAGGTATTTCCAGCGAATGCGGTTGCGGATGAGAAGTTCAAGATCAGTCTGAAGTCATATCAAAGCCTTGAGGGCGTTTTTCAACTTGCTCCAGGGGCGGTGGCCAGGAGTGTCGAGGCGCGTATTTTTAGCGATGGGTCAACTCAGCCAAAATTAAGCAAAACAGTGAATTTGTCTTGAGGTGACAAGGGGAGTATATGTTTGGTAAAAAGAGCATGAAGCCACAAAATCGGATAGATAGTCTGATTGGGCATGGCACCCGGATTGAGGGAGATATCTTTTTTTCCGGTGGTTTGCGTATCGATGGTGACGTGATTGGCAATGTTCGTGCCGAAGCTGGACAGGCGAGTACTCTGGTGCTCTCTGAGCAGGCGCGGGTCGAGGGTATAATCGAGGTTTCTCACCTTGTGGTGAATGGGACCGTCGCCGGTCCGGTGTATGTTTCCGAGTATGTTGAACTGCAGGCCAAATCCAGGGTCACAGGGGATGTTCACTACAAGACCCTTGAGATGCATGTCGGGGCTATTGTCGAGGGGAAGCTGGTGCATCAGGAAAAGTTGGCGCTGCCACCACCTGCGGCCATCGAAGGCTCGATAGTAGTTGACTGAATTGCTATAGTTTAGCAAAATACGTTTTTGAATAATTTCCAGGAGCACGCTATGAACACAGAAACCGAGATGCCGAGTCCGTTGAATTTTACCGATAATGCCGCGGCCAAGGTGAAGAGCCTGATCGAAGAGGAAGGAAGTGCCGATCTGAAGCTGCGGGTATTCGTATCTGGTGGTGGTTGTTCCGGGTTTCAGTATGGCTTCACGTTTGATGAAGTGACCAATGAAGACGATACCGTGGTTGAAAAAAATGGCGTTACGCTGTTGATTGACCCCATGAGTTTCCAGTATCTGGCGGGGGCCGAGATTGACTACAGCGAAGGCTTGCATGGCGCGCAGTTTGTGATCAAGAATCCCAATGCAACTACGACTTGCGGTTGTGGTTCTTCGTTCTCTGCCTGAGCGAAACCTGCAACGCGTAAAAAAGGGGGCTGCGGCCCCTTTTTTACGCTGGGTAACTGGCACCCAGAATTCGCGGGCCTTTTGCGCCTGTTACTGCCGGCAGATTTCCGGGTAATCCATGCCGTGCCTGGTAGGCAAGCCAGGCAAAAGCCGCTGCTTCAACCCAGTCCGCATCAATACCCAGAGAGTCGGTGAGCGCCACAGAGCGTTTCGGCAGAAATTCGGATAAGCGTTTTCTGAGCGTCGTGTTGTGAGCGCCTCCGCCGCACAGGTAAACTTCGTCAGCACCAAGGCAGTTTTGATTGATGGCGTCCGCAATCGTGCGCGCACTTAATTCCAGCAATGTTGCCTGGATGTCTTCAGGGGCGTATTGGGGGGTTATAAAAGATTTCAGCCAGTCGAGGTGAAAGGTGTCTCGCCCGGTGCTTTTTGGCGGTGGCGCCGAAAAAAACGGATGAGCAAGCATGGTTTGCAGCAGGTCTGGAAGTAATGTCCCGCTTGCAGACCATGCGCCATCCCTGTCAAAAGGCTTGCCCTGATGAATCTGTATCCATGCATCAAGCAGCAGGTTGCCGGGGCCGCAGTCAAACCCGGTAATCGATCCGGTTGACGGAAGCCAGGTCAGATTGCTGATGCCCCCGATATTGACGATTGCCCGGCTGATAGTCGGGCTGCGGAATGCCGCAGAGTGGAAAGCCGGAACTAGTGGCGCACCCTGGCCGCCGGCTGCGATATCGCGGCTGCGGAAATCGGCGATAACGTTGATGCCTGTGAGTTCGGCCAGCATCGAAGCGTTGCCGATTTGTATGGTTACGCCCAACTCCGGACGGTGTCGTATGGTCTGTCCATGACAGCCAATGGCAGTGATAGTGTCTGGGGAGTGTTTTGTCTTGTCCAGCAGTGCTGAGACCGCTTTCGAATATAAGCCGGCCAGGATATTTCCCGTTTCCGCCGCACGCAGCAATTCATTTTCGCCTGCCAAATTGAGCGCCAGAAGTTCATTTTTCAGCGTGGGTTCAAAAGAATGAAAAACGGCTTCCACAAAGTGAAAGCCGTTAGCATCGGTCTGAATCAGTGCGGCATCTACGCCATCCAGGCTGGTCCCGGACATTAATCCAATATAAAGCTCGGTAGAGCTCATCGACATAAAAAAATTTAGTCGAGCGCTGCCAGATTGGTGCCTCGCAGCAACTCAAGGCGCGCCATCAGAGGTTGCGTGTAGTGATTAAATTCGCCTTTCTGGTTCGCTGCAATTGGGAATGCTACGGGCACTTCAATTGACAGAGGGTTGCGCTGTACGCCCGCCACCTTGAATTCATAGTGAAGATGAGGGCCTGTTGCCAGTCCCGTCATGCCGACGTAGCCAATCACATCACCTTGATTAACGTGTTGCCCCTTGTGAAGGCCTTTGGCAAAACCGGACAGGTGGCCATAAACGGTTTCATAGTTGCCCTGGTGCTTGACGACAATAAGGTTGCCATAACCATTCTGTCTGCCGGCGAAAGTGACCGAACCATCCGCTGTGGTTTTAACCCGGGTCCCAGTGGGTGCGGCATAGTCAACCCCTTTATGGGCACGCCATTCTTTCAGAACGGGGTGGTATCGTGCCTTTGAAAATCCTGAAGAGATACGGGAGAACTCTAATGGTGAACGCAGGAAAGCCTTGCGCAGGTTTTTACCCTCAGGCGTGTAATAACCGCCGCGGCCATCGTGACTCTGGAAGTAAACAGTACGATAAGATTTGCCATTATTGACAAATTCTGCCGCCAGGATCCGCCCGGATTTGACCAGTTCACCTTTGCTGTAAAAGGTTTCATAGACAACAGTAAAATTGTCGCCACGTTGCAAATCGCGATGAAAGTCGATATCCGTTGAAAAAATATCGGCCATTTGAATTGCGACGGCATCTGGCATGTTCGCATCGTCGGTGGCCGCAAACAGGGAGCTGGTGATCCGGCCTGATTTCATTTCAACTTTGCGTTCCAGAGGCAGTGCCTGCTCGGTAGTCTTGAAATGGCTTCCCTGCTTTTCAACCAGTAGCATGCTGTCGCCACCATAATGGTAGCGTAAGGACAACAACTCGCCATCTTGTGTTGTGAGTGCTTGGATGGTTTTGCCCGGCTTTAACTGGCGAAGTGCCTGGGCATGCTGCGCTTCTTTCAGAAAAGACTGTGTATCCTCACTGCTGACATCAAGGCGGCCGAGAAGTGCGCTGGCAGTATCGCCGCGCTGAATGCGCTCTTCACGCCAAAATGATTCGTTGTTACCACTAGAAGCTTGAATTGACGGCAGGCGCAAATCCTCAACAACAACGCGAGTGGGTATATGTTGAACTTCGGTGTCGGGTGCTATGCCAAAGGCAGCGACAACACCAAACAAAGGCAATGCCGAGAGACCTACGAGCCAGCGAAGGTGGATTTTTCGTTCGGACTGAAAAAGCTTTTGCGATAGAATGCGGTCATTATTATTCAACATGTTGCCTGTGTGGTCTTTGTAAGTCAGCCCGAAGCTTAACAAAAATCACGTGGCACGAAAAGTTAAACTTTCTACTGATTGGTAAAGTGTAATGAGTCAAATTAAAGAATCACTCCAGATTATTAAACGAGGTTGCGCAGAGCTATTGCTTGAGCAGGAATTGATTGAAAAACTGTCGACTGGCCGCCCGCTTCGAATCAAAGCCGGTTTTGATCCGACAGCGCCGGATCTGCATCTTGGGCACACTGTCTTGCTTAACAAGATGCGGCAGTTCCAGGAAATGGGTCACGAGGCGATGTTTCTGATTGGTGATTTTACCGGGATGATCGGCGACCCTACAGGCAAGAATGTAACTCGTAAACCGCTTACACGGGATGAGGTGATTGAGAATGCTCGGACTTACGAGCAGCAGATTTTCAAGATACTCGATCCGGAAAAAACCCTGGTCATGTTCAATTCCAGCTGGATGGGTGAAATGAGTGCGGCTGATTTGATTGGTCTGGCGGCCAAGCATACGGTAGCACGCATGCTGGAGAGGGACGATTTTCATAAGCGTTATACTTCTGGTCAGCCTATTGCAGTACACGAGTTTTTGTACCCACTGATCCAGGGGTACGATTCGGTAGCCATGAAGGCGGATGTTGAACTCGGCGGGACAGACCAGAAATTTAACCTGCTGGTTGGTCGGGAGTTGCAGAAGCATTATGGTCAGCCACCTCAGGTGGTATTGACCATGCCAATTCTTGAGGGGCTTGATGGCGTCAACAAGATGTCGAAATCGCTCGGCAACTATATAGGTATTCATGAGCCGCCCAATGAAATGTTCGGGAAATTGATGTCTGTCTCGGACGATTTGATGTGGCGCTATATAGAGCTTCTGTCGTTTGAGCCGATGAGTATTGTGGCTCAATGGAAAAAAGAAGTAGACGAAGGGCGTAACCCACGCGACATAAAAGTATTGTTTGCTCAAGAGATTATTGCCAGATTCCACGATAGAAGGGCCGCAGAGAACGCCCTGGCTGACTTTGAGGCGCGGTTCCGGGAGGGGGCGATACCCGAAGACCTGCCAGAAATCGAATTGATGGCCGAAGGCGAGGGTATGTCGATTATTCAGGCGCTCAAGCAGGCCGGGCTAACGGCCAGTACTTCAGAAGCAATTCGTATGATTCAGCAAGGTGGAATCAGGGCCAATGGCGAGAAAGTGAGTGATAAAGCTCTGCTTTTACTCAAAGGTTCTGTAGTTGTACTGCAGGTTGGCAAGCGTAAATTTGCACGCGTGAATGTTGTGTGATTTTCTGTTTTTTTGGCGTAAGTGACTGTTCTTAATCAGCCACGAATCTAAATGTAAAGAATGTGCCAAAAAGGCATTGACCATCGGATTTGCCTCTGTATAATGCGCACCTTCGTTGCAGCACAGCGCAGCGAGGCAAATCGGCAGGAAAATAAGATTTGACGCGGCGTTCAGCATCTGTATAATGCGCCCTTCGTTGCGAAACACTGCAACGAAGCAAGTCGGAAAGTTTCAAAAAACGGTTTGACAGGGTGTGTGGGATCTGTATAATGCGCACCTCTCGCTACGGCGGGGAAGAGAAGTAAACGTTCTTTAACAAGATACAGCCAATAAGTGTGGGCGCTTGACGGA
>NSJJ01000031.1 GCA_002632355.1 Sulfuricella denitrificans | reverse complement strand
TGAAATTCATATCTCAAGTTTCTGAGTTCATTTCACAAAGCCCGAATCGCTAAATTTGTAGGGTGGATAAGCATCAGCGCATCCACCATGATCAGATGACGGTGGATGCGCAAGCTTATCCACCCTCTCATAGCCCAGTCAATGTATTACAATTTGCCATTCTCACCTGCCTTGGATCGCACGAAGTCATAGGCCAGTAACGTTCACTTAAATTCCCGGCGCTGGGTCTTCGTGCTTATTCCGTCCGAACATCACCATCATCCCGGATGAGCACCCATGGGGTCGACCAAACCTCTCGCATTGGATGTCCGCTTCGCGGCATCAAATCAGTTGCATTGGGCATCAATTCCATGGGTCATCCTGCGGACTGCCTCAGGACTACAAAAGGGTCTGGTTACCCGACCAGAGGGTGGGTTGAAGGTCAGTCCGTAGGAAGATGCCTGGCTCGGTAGTATACCGTTTCGCTATTAGTCTGTGACACCACCTCCTCGTTTTACCTGCCGTGTTTCAAGCAACTCAGGCCACCGGCGCCAATGATCGTTCGCCGAACAGCTTGCCTTCGTCGAAGGTCGCTCCGCGTCCGACATGCCACAAGGCCTTGAGCAGCTTGCGCATGAGCGCCGTCAGTGCCTTGCTTTTGATACCCCCATCCCGCGCCACCTTGGCCTCATACCAGCGTTTGGCCGGCCCCTCGTGGCGGATAAGACGCAACACCGCGAAATAATCGTAGAAACGCACCACACTCGGACCGCGCTTGGCGATTTTAACTCTTCCCTTATGTTTGCCGCTGGAGCGCTCCTTGAGGTTAAGCCCGGCCGCTTTGACATAACTGGCCGCATTGGGATAGTCACCCGGCTCACCCAAAGCACCACGCAGCACCACCGCCGAGATCCGGCCGATCACTTCCGCTTGTCGCTCCAACCCCGCATCCGTCCCCACCTGGACCTCCAGATGCTTCTCGATCAGCCGGCATCGCCGGTGCACCTCAAGCAGTTCTTCCGCAAGGGCCTGTATGAGCCCACGCTCACCCTCGGTAGCGGGGACGCCTACGGTCGTGCGTGCGCTGGCCAGCAGGGCATCGCACTTCTCGCCACGGAGGAAAGGCCCCCCTATACGCCGCAACAGTTCACTGGCCGCCCCGGGGGCCGCCACCACGGCGGCCGCGGAGCCATAATGGCACAGCAGCTTCAGCAGGCTCACAGAGTCAAGGCCCAGGCAGTAAGGTGCCTCGGGCCAGTGGCGGGCCAGTAGGGCTTCCAACCGATTGCAGGCGCGCTGATGGCGCTCCTGATAGAAGCCCAGCAGCTTGAGCTGTGCCTGCAGATCCCGGCGTAGTTCGCTCGGTTCCTGCCAGCGTTGACTCACCCCCTCTAGATGCAGCCGCCCAATCAGGTAGGCGGCCTTGGCATCATGCAGGCTAGGCACTCCATCATAGAGCTCGGCGGCGTCATGGACGCGCTTGGGATTCACTCGGTACACCACGATGCCGGCTTCCTTCAACAAACCGCGCAGGGCATCTCCGTATGTGCCGGTGGGCTCCATCACAGCCTCCACCCGTTCCATGCCCAGGGCGGCGACTTGCCCGACCACGGCACGGGTTTGTTGCGGATGGTTCCACTTAATGGTCTTCAACACGCGCCTGTCGGCGGTCAGCAGCGTCACCACGAAATCCGTCTTTGCCACATCGACCGCAAAGACCACCCGCTCACAGATTGGAACTTCATTCCTCAACACGGTCCAGTCAACTTCATTGAATTCAGTGGCTCTGTACTTATACTTAGTCATGGGGGACACCTCCTACGCTCTCGGATAATACAGCTTGCTATTTAGGCAAACTCCGAGCTATGAGGGTCCCCTTTTTAATGTTTGTTATAGCTGACTACAAGTACTGCGAACTCAGACACTTGAGTTTGAACATAATCATTTTATCATTCGTGAAGCCTGCTTGTTTTTGTAATCAACAGGTTAAGCGATATTCATTGCTGAATTTGAACTCCGAAACTTGAGTTATTATTTATTCGCGTCTATTTGCGTTCATTCGCGGCTTTATTAACGGTATTCGAACCTAGCTGAGCTTTGTGGGTAATCAGGAAAGGTTATCTGATTACCCATTAAACTCGGCTGTGTTGCGGAAAATATTGGCCGCGAGGAGTGGTGCATGAGGAGTGGTACAGGGATGTACCGTTTACGGAGCCGAGGATGCCATGCACCGTTTACGCACCAAAGGATAGAAGGAACGGTATTCGACTATGGCTGAGTCTGGTCGCGGTAGAGGGGCTGGTGCCTTCTGTCGAGGGCGTCTGCCGCCAGGGATGGGTTAACGGCGTCCCTCGACAGAAGGTGCCAGCCGCTCCAGACAAA
>NSJJ01000013.1 GCA_002632355.1 Sulfuricella denitrificans | reverse complement strand
CAGCCATCCAGCGCAACATAGCGAATCTCCACCACGTCCAGCTCTTCCACCCCGCCCGGGGTGGAAGAGCTGGACGTGGTGGAGATTCGCTATGTTGCGCTGGATGGCTGAGAACGTCGAGGTTTGAGGTGGTTCTTGGTCTCAAACCCCTCCCGTCCTCCCCTGACAAGGGGGAGTCAGAGGGGGTTTGAAGCGGCATCCGTTGCGAGGGACGAGGGCAGTGCCTCGCCCAATCTGACTTCGCAGGGGAAGTAACGCAGGCTGTTCGAGCCCGCCACCGGGTCGAAATATTCGCCGTCGATCAGTCGGTTGGCATCTCCCGCTCCATCCGCATACTGCCACCAGCCGTACTGGGCGCAAACCACTTCCGGGTCAAGGTGTTTGTCCAGCCGGGCGCGGGCGCGCATGCGGGCGGTCGCCGTCGCCACTTCAATCCAGTCGCCCTCGCGGATGCCACGCGCCGCTGCCGTCTCCGGATGAATTTCCAGCAGCGGTTCGGGCATGCGGCGCCGCAGCGAAGGCTGGTTGCGCTGCTGGCTGTGGCAATACTGCGGCCATTTTGCCGTGGTCAGGGTAAGGGGAAAATCCACGTCGCGCGGCACGCACGGAGCGACGAAATCGGGCAGCGGGTCCTGCGCCGCGGCACGCAATCTTTCGCTGTAAAATTCGATTCGTCCGCTGGGCGTGGCGAAGCCATTTTCCTGATATTTGCGGTAGCGGGTTTCCAGCGGCAGCGCAACGCCTCGCCGCTCGGCGCGCAGGCGTTCGGCGGTGATGCCGGCCGGTGCCAGCACATGCTCCAGACCCTTGCTGGGGTCGCCTTCGAAGAACTCCTCGGCGAGTCCAAGGCGCTTGGCCAGTTCGAACACGATCCAGGTATCGGAGCGGCTTTCCCCCTGGGGTGGCACAAAGGCGGGGCGAAGCTGCAGGTGCGCATCGGCTGCCGCACTGACCTGGAACCCCGCCTGCAGTCCCTCGCGCTCCCAAGCGGTGCAGACCGGCAGGAGCAGGTCTGCATGGCGTGCCGTGGGCGTCTCGAAAAGCTCGGCCAGGACAAGGAAATCAAGTTTCTCAAGTGCCTCTTGCGCCAGGCGGGTGTCCGGCTTGGAGAGCAGGAAATTGCTGCCGAAAGAAATGAAACAGGAAACCGGGTAGGGCTGTTTCTCGGCGATGGCGCGGAACAGGTCGCGCGTTGTCACCCAGCCTTTCTGTGGCGGGCCGTGGGGGCGCTGGCCGAGGCCGAGGGTCAATGCGCGTTCCTCCGGCGTTACCGATTCGAAGCCCGCGACATCGGCTACCGGCGGCTTGCTGAACCAGACGTTGCCGCCGGGAGCGTCGATGCAGCCGGTGAGGACGTACAGCGCGGAGATGGCGCGCCCGCTCTGTGTGGCATTGGTGTGCTGGCAGGTGCCGGTCCAGGTGAAGAAGGACAGGGGCAGGTGATCTGAAATGAGGCGTGCCGCTTCGCTGACCTGATCTGCCGGAATGCCGGTCACTTCGGCAACTCTTTCCACAGGCCAGGCACGGCAGCGTCCGGCAAGGCGCTCGAATACCGGGCGGCAGAGCACCGGGCCGCGTACGGTATGCACAGTCCAGCGCCCCTCCAGTGCGAGTGCTGCCTCGTTATGGGGATTGGGCGGGCGTTGAGGGCAGGCCACAGCGCGATTTGCGGCGAGATCCCAGGCGACGAAACACTTCGGGTCTCCGCCAGTCTCCAGGTCGGCCGCAGTCAGCGGCTGCCCGGTTTCCTCCGCCACCAGAAAGGGCGCATCGCTCCAGCGCAGGACGAAATCGCGGTCGAACCGTTCGCTCTCCAGCAATGCATTTGCAAGGCCCATGGCCAGCGCCCCGTCGCTCCCCGGTCTGGGCCGCAGCCACAGGTCGGCGGCGCCCGCCAGTCCGGCATGGCGCGGGTCCACCACGATCAACTTCGCGCCGCGCTTCTGCGCTTCCCGCACTGCCGTGGCCTGCGAGAGCCAGGACGTGGCCGGGTTGAAGCCCCACAGCAGGATACAGCCGGTATGCTCGTAATCGGGCATGCCGATGCCCGCGCCGAAGGTGTAGGCCGGGGCAAAATCCTTGTGCCAGTTGCAGTTTTCGGTGGCGAACACCAGGTTGGGACTTTTGCAGGCATGGGCGAGGCGGTGGATCCAGGCGAAGCTGTCGGCAACCGCCGTCCCGCTCGGCGTGGCCACGCCGAAAGCCAGGCCGCTGGCGCCGTGCCGATCGATGGTGTGACGCACCTTGTCCGCCACCAGGTCGAGCGCTTCATCCCATGAAATCTGCTCCCAGCCGGGGTCAGCCGAACCCTTGGGGCGGGTGCGGCGCAGCGGGTGCAGAATGCGCCCGGGGTGATATACCGCTTCCGGCGCGGCCTTGGCCTTGACGCAGAGGGCCCGCCCGGTGGGGTGCTGCGGATCAGGATCGACTCGTGTAAGAATGCCGTCCTGAACCGTGCCGATACAGCCGCAACGTGAGATGCACAGGGCGCAGTAGCCAGGTATCTGTTCAGTGCTCATGACTATTTTCTCTCAGGAAATAAAGCTTGCTCCGGGGTGACCCGAGAAGCGAAAGATACAGCCCATGCCTAGCGCCACTCCTGCAAGGAGAAACCGATACCAAGGCTGGTTTGTTTATGGTTGTAATCGATCAGGCTCTCGCCATAGCCGCTGAATGCCTGGACATAGCCCTTGAGCGTTTTTGAAATTGGGAATCCCCAGCTCAGTTGCAAGGCGCCATGGCCCGTGCTGGGGCTGACGTGCCCCAGAGCAGAGTAGGTATTCTCGCCACTCCGGTAGTTAAGCAGGACATCGCCGTTGCCCATGTAACGAGTAATGTCTGGGTTGTCGTCTTTCTCGCTGGATTCGGGCAGGCGCAGCCAGGGACGCAGGAATATAGTGAAGTTCTCGCGTTCGAAACCGAGCTGGGCATAGACCCGGTTCCAGCTTCGTGAAAGTGGCAGCCCGCGTCCATTCGATTGATGTGACAGTCCCAGGTTCAGCATGCGCCAGCGCATTTCTCCAGGCAGATCGACATCTGTACGCAGGGTAAATATCAACTCAGGCTCGTAATTGGTTTCACGGAATGGCGAAGAGACTTGCGGGTTATAAAGTAGCCAGTGAGACTGCTGCGTATATGCAAACCACAGGTCACCATTGTCGCCGAGAGCGTCCTCCCATAACTTGGTTTTGAAACTTAACTGGTATTTGACGTCGGTGTTTCCAACAGGCATGGATGAAATAATGGAATGATCTGGTGCTGGCGAAGCCGGTGACTGATTGGGGTTGTTGCTATAGTGAAATGGCAGAATATAGACCGGCTTGTATTCGCGAAAACGGAAAGTCCCTTTTTTTGATGCTTTGTCCAGTTCCCATCGCCTGCCAATAAATGAGTCTGTTTCCGCTAGTGTTTCTGGACGTTGCCCTGATATTTTTTGGCTGGGTCCGGCGAGTGCCGGAGACGCCTTTATGGCCTGTGCGGCGGTCTGGTCATAGCAGGCAAGGCGTTCGATATCCGGAACAATGACAGCGCATTTTTCGTAATCTGCCCCGGTGGCCAATAGTGGCAACATGCCGGATAGTAAAAGCATAAAGCGTGCTTTATTCACCGATTATTCTCCCCGTCTCGATTCTCGACAGCGAAGTATCCGGTTTTAAGCAAATTTAAGTTATTTCCAAGTCTGAGGAGCTGCGCGAACGCTTTCATGCGCTGAATTTCCATGATGTTAAAGCCCCTGAGTTTCGAGATTGCCTTGAAAATGGCGCCCATGATGAGACGTCAACAAAAATTAAAAACGCCAAGGTGAGATTTTCAACAAATATCCCCAACAATACCCCCAGATTGTCCGGCTTTAGCCGGATGTTCCTGGACTCAAACCGCGAACAGCACCGATAGCTGGCCCGTGGGGTGGGCGGCATCCCGTGGACGAATGACGATTTCGACATCGCGGTCGAGTTGTGTCATGAAATGCAGCAGCCGTTCGGAGGAGAAGCGATTGAGCTTGAAATGCTTGAGTTCCGAGACATGGGGTTGGGGAATGCCGAACAGCGCTGCCGCAGTAGCTTGGGTGAGGCGCTTGTCCTTGATGATTTCGTTGACACGCATGGCAAGCTGCACGCGCAGTTTGCGTTCCCCCGCATCGGCATAGCCCAGATCGCGGAATACGTCGCCGCTGCCTGCATCTACCGTTTCAATCGTCTTTGCCATGACTGTCTTGTCTACTTTAGGCGTGTGCCTTGCTGGGTATCGGGCTGCGCGCTTTATGCGCCTGGCGGGGTGACGCTTCACCCGCCAGGTGGTCGATTATCAGAGGTGGGCGATCAGGGAATTGTGCAACTAGCTCCAGCTTCCCTCCCATGGCTTCGACATAGCGGCGCAGGGTGGAAAGCAGCATGTCGCTGCGCTTCTCCAAGCGGGAAATTGTATCCTGGCCAACCCCCAAGGCTGTGGCCAATTCTTCCTGTGTCTGCGCCACGGCTTGGCGCAAGTCTTTAAGTGTGGCCAGCTCGGCGGCGCGTGCCTCGATCGTCGCCCGGCGCTCGGTGGGCAGATCAGCCATGATCTGGTCAAGATTTTTTGCCATGTTTGTGCTCCTTTACAGTTTCCTGTTGTGCTGCCAAGTGCTGGTCAAAACGCGCATCGGCGATGGCGATCAAGCGTTTGTAGAATCGCCGTTGATCCGCGCCACCCTTGTTGCCACCTACCAGCAGGATGGCCTGGCGTTTTGGGTCGAATGCGAAAGCGATGCGCCAAACCTCGCCTTCCCAGCTAAAGCGCAGCTCCTTCATGTTGGCGTGTCTGGAGCCCTTGAGTCCATCCACGGTCGGCCTGCCGAGATTCGGCCCAAACTCGCGCAACAGGATGGCATGCGCCAGCATTTCATCCTGGAGCGCTAGGGGCAACCCCTGAACCTCGGTTTCAAAGTCATCGTGAAAAAGAATAGTCCAGCTCATAAGTGGAGTATGCCGTTAAAAGCATATGTATTGCAATCCATAATTTCAAGTGGTTCAGGACTGCTACCTTGACCGCTCTCCCGTGCGGGCATCGCCGCCATTGTAAACCGGCTAAAGCCGGAACAATGGCGCGACAGCCATGGGGCTTGCCACAAAACCCCACAAGCCCCACGCCTTCGCTAGCGCGCCATACATTCCACGACCCGCCAGCGGCATGAACCCTCGTTTTACTGGATTTGTCCATGCCGTTTCAATGAGAGTTGCAAAAGGGATAAACAAGGGCATAATGTCCGCTATTATTCCCAGATAAGGAGTTCGCCATGGCTACAGTCTTCCACACAGGCCCAGACCGGGACATTGCGGCAAACTACCTCACCGCTGCGCTAAAGACCCACAAGCAAGCGGAGATCGCCCGTCACTTGGGTGTAGATGCCCGCACAGTCCGGCGCTGGGTAGTTGAACAGTCAGTACCGGCACATTACGCATTCGGCCTGCAACGTCTCCTGCCACTGGAATTGCCGTTTGCTGACGATGCCCGGTTCACGTTCATCGACCTCTTTGCCGGTATTGGTGGCATCCGCATGGCCTTCGAAGGTTTGGGCGGGCATTGCGTGTTTACCAGCGAGTGGGACAGTTACGCACAGAAAACCTATGCCGACAATTACCCCGGCGGCCACCAGATCAACGGCGATATCACGCAAGTGGCCGCAGCGGACATCCCCGATCATGATGTCCTGCTGGCCGGTTTTCCCTGCCAGCCATTTTCCATTGCCGGGGTCAGTAAAAAGAATGCCTTAGGCAAGGCGCATGGTTTCGCCTGTGAAACCCAAGGCACCCTGTTTTTCGATGTCGCGCGCATTATCGATGAGAAACGGCCCCGTGCCTTTCTGCTGGAGAACGTCAAGAACCTCGTCTCGCACGACAAGGGGCGAACCTTCGATGTCATACGCAGGACGCTGGAAGTTGAGTTGGGTTATCACGTTTATACCCGCGTGATCGACGGTGCCCACTTCGTGCCTCAGCATCGCGAGCGGATACTCATAGTCGGTTTTCGCGAACCGGTGAACTTTGATTTCGACGCGCTGCCTTTGCCCGACAAGGGTAGGCGTACATTACGCGAAATCCTGCACAAGACCGATGGCAGCGAGCCTAGATTGGCGTGGGACGGGGACCGTTTTTTCAACCACGCGGGGCGGCAGGTTGATCCCAAATACACACTTACCGACAAATTATGGGCCTATTTGCAAGGCTATGCAGCGAAGCACCGGGCCAAAGGCAACGGCTTTGGTTTCGGGTTGGTCACGCCCGATAGCGTCACCCGTACCTTATCCGCGAGGTACTACAAGGACGGTTCCGAAATCCTTGTCTATCAGGGAGAGAATATCAATCCACGGCGTTTGACGCCGCGCGAATGCGCACGGCTGATGGGCTTCCCGGATTCGTTCAGGATTCCGGTGTCGGATACGCGGGCTTATAAGCAGTTTGGCAATTCTGTTGTTGTTGATGTCATGACTCATGTTGCAAGATTGATGCAACCAATACTGGAAGCTGATATCCTGGAACCTGAATTACCCCTTCATTACGCAACCGCTTAAGGAGAAATCATGCATACCCAATCACGTATTCCAAAACTCCAAGAGACCACTTTTGATGGCGCTTTGTTGTGGTTCTCGGAGATGCAATGTGGCAATCTGCTTTTTCATCCCGAAGATGATCCCGCTGATATTATCCGCATCTCAAACGGTGAACGTCTCTTCTCGAGTAGCGAGGTGAAAGAATTGCGCTTCTTGCTAAACGAACTTGAGGAAGGTATTGGTCACGAAAAGGTGATTGAGGCTGCTTATCCGATTTTCATGACCGCTTGCGGCATTCAACTGGATGCCTGATGGTTGACGTTGTTGATTCGGCTACCCGTAGCCGGATGATGGCTGGCATTCAGGGCAAGAACACCAAGCCAGAGCTTCTGGTTAGAAAATATCTGCATGGCAAAGGGCTTCGCTTCAGGCTTCATGCCAAGAAGTTGCCGGGAAAACCCGATTTGGTTTTTCCAAAATACAATGCAGTTGTCTTTGTGCATGGATGTTTCTGGCATCGGCATTCTGGTTGCAAATATGCAACTACGCCAAGCAGCCGTGAGAATTTTTGGACAAACAAGCTCTCCGAAAATGTAGCACGAGACTCTTACCAAATTGCTGCATTGGTTGGACTTGGTTGGCGAGTTTTTGTTGTATGGGAATGTGAGTTGCGTGAAGGGATGGCGCGTTTAGATTTGCTTTATTCGGAAATAACTGGGGAAGTTAAATGACATTTGCTAATCAGTGGAGTGACATTCAAGAGTGGGTAGGGAAAAGCCGCCAGTTACTGATTAAAAAACTTTCCAGAAATGATTGCGGCTGGGCAGATGGAAGTAAAAATGGACACCAAAACGGCGTGTACATTCCTCGTGCAATACGAGAGTCTGACTTCTTTCCGCAACTCAAGAATATTAATCAAGATAAGCCGCATATTTTTGAGTCGCAATTCAAAACACTTTGGCCAGCAACAGGGGAAATTAAGCTATCCAATTTGAAACACTACTCGAATAAGGGCACCGAGATGCACTTTACGGGGGTGCCAAAAGGCGAGTTTGCCGGACTTACGCCGGCATCATTGATGATAGGTGGAACCCTGCGCGAACCAGACGATGATATTCACCACTGGTTCATGATTGTTGATTCTGCTTCCGAGGAGGTGGAACTGCTGGAGGCGATGTTTGACTTGGGAGCCGAGTTTCACTATGGGCTATTTGATCCAGCGGATGCGTTGAAAATCCAAAAGGATGAAACCGAACAACTCGTTGACGAGTTAAGTGTAGCGCTCAAGATGGGATCGTTAGCAGCTTTTATCGCATCAGTTTCGAAAATGCCAGCACCGGAAACATTAGCGGCGGAGGCGCAACGCGTTTTTCTCCAGCAACACCATCTCGGAGACTTGAGCCCATACAAAATGCCAAACCCTGGCGATGCGATCATGAAGATTAGTCGGGACATTGAGTATTCGCTTTACAAGCGTGCGGAGCGACGCTACCGCGCTGCCGAGGTAATCCGAATCATCACCAGTGGTGGGGCAGATATTGTTTCTTCAGTCGTGCGTGGATTTCCCGATCTGGACGCAACTTTCTTGAGCGCTAGCCAGCACCGAAAATCGCGTGCGGGACGCTCCTTTGAACAACACATTTCAAGGCTTCTTCGTGATGGCTGGATTGCTTTTGAAGAACAAGCGGTAACGGGAGGCCGCCGCCCGGACTTTGTGCTGCCCAGTCTTGTGGTTCTAAAGACCAAGAAACGGAAGTTCGAAGAAGCGATGGTACTCTCGGCAAAAACCACCCTTCGTGAGCGCTGGAAGCAGGTGGTAATGGAGAAATTCAACTGCGCACTGTTCTTGGCTACCGTCGATGATCGGGTATCTTCGGCTGCTATAGATGATATGAATAATCAGGGAATTCATCTGGTTGTGCCTGAGTCGCTGAAAAAGTCGAAGGAAACTTGCTACAACGGCAAGATAAACGTAATTACGTTCCGTGAATTTTTCGACGAAGAGGTTTCTTCGAAGAGACCAGGTTGTCGGCAAATTTAAGGGAAATAGGGCCGGGTTCAATTAAATGTGTGGAGCGACGCGGCCTGACGGCGATAATTTTGTGCCAATCTCGCCTCGACACAATTCTGCGGCCTCTGCCTTCCACCAAACAAAAACGGCACCGCAAGGGTGCCGTTTTCATTCGATTTTGGTGGAGGCGGCGGGAATCGAACCCGCGTCCGCAAGCCCTCTACAGGCAGTTCTACATACTTAGTCCGATTGTTTGGTTTTAACCCTTGTCACGCCAACCGGACAGGCTGGACTCGGGCGAGTTACCTTTTCTTTAGCACCGGTTCAAGTAACCCGGACCGGCGCGATCTCATGTAAATGACTCTGCTGTCAGTTGCCTGACGCGGCCCATGAGAGAACCGTTGCAGAGGCTAAGCCTTAAGCGGCTACAGCGAAGTTTTCGTCGTTTGCGACTAGTTTTTTCCAGTAGATTTACGAGGGAACTGGTCCTCGGTATGCCCTACGCTGCTTTGCAACCCACGTCGAAACCGGGTCGCCCCCGTGCTTCATATTGACTGACGCTAATGACAAAAGTTCAATATGAAGCTTGATTTTATCACAATGGGCATTACAGAAAGCGCAATAGTTCAGCCGGGTGCTCGATCGATCCCCGTGCGCCCCATTCTTCTGGATGATCGTCCGAGCCGAGGTATCCATATCTTGCGATGATGGGGAGCATGCCGGCTGCAATGGCGGCTTCAATGTCGCGCTCGGCATCGCCCACATAGGCGCATTGCTGGGGAGACACGGCGATTTCTCGGCTGGCGCACAGCAGCGGTTCCGGATGCGGTTTGGGGTGGGCACAGGTGTCGCCGCTGATGATGCTGGCCGCGCGTTTTTCGAGTCCGAGTGCTGCCATGAGCGGATTGGTGAAGCGCTCAGGTTTGTTGGTGACGATGCCCCATGCGATTCCTCTTTGCTCGAGGGTATTCAGGGTTTCGGTCATGCCCTCGAACAGGCAGGTGAACCGGCACAGGTTGGCTGTGTAGAGCTCCAGGTATTCCTGTCTCATTTCGGGGAAGCGTGCGTTGTCGGGGTTTAAGCCAAAGCCCACGTCGAGCAGACCAACGGTGCCATGGGAGGCGTATGGCCGGATATGTTCGTGAGGAAGCGTGGGCAGGTTGTGCCTGCGGCGTTGTTCGTTGAGCGCAAAGCCCAGATCCAGCGCCGTGTCGGCAAGCGTGCCGTCGAGGTCGAACAGGACTGCCCTGATCATGCTGCTGTCCCCGCTATTCGGCTTCGCGGCGGGAGGCGAGCAGGTAGTTGACGCTGGTGTCGTCGCCGAGCGAGTAAACTTTCGAAAGCGGGTTGTAACTCATGCCGGTGACCTGATCGACTGCCAGCCCGGCGGTACGGCAGTGTCGCGCCAGTTCGGATGGTTTGATGAATTTGGCATAGTCGTGCGTGCCGCGCGGCAGCATGTTTAAAATGTATTCGGCGCCAATGACGGCAAACAGGTAGGACTTCAGGTTGCGGTTGAGCGTGGAAAAGAATACATGGCCGCCCGGCTTGACCAACTGGGCGCAGGCTTTGACGACGCTTAATGGGTCTGGAACATGCTCCAGCATTTCCATGCAGGTGACCACGTCATAGCTTCCCGGCGACTGCTGCGCCAGTTCTTCCACGGCAATCAGGCGATAATCCACTTTCTGGCCGCTCTCCAGCAGGTGGAGTTTTGCTACCTTGAGGGCTTTTTCGCCCAGATCGATGCCGGTCACGCTGGCGCCGCGTGCCGCCATGCTTTCCGACAGGATGCCGCCGCCGCAGCCGACATCCAGAACCTGCTTTCCCGCCAGGCTCGCAAGATTGTCGATGTATTCCAGTCGTAGGGGGTTGATGTCATGCAGCGGTTTGAATTCGCTGTTGGGGTCCCACCAGCGGTGAGCGAGCTGGCTGAATTTATCGAGTTCCTGGTGATCGGCGTTTTGGGTTGTGGATGTGTTATTCATGTTTCTTGCCTATTCGTTCCTGCCAGAGTGCGGCCTGTGCAGATAACTGCTGCTGTGAAAGTGTGAGCAGATTGCTGTTTTCTACGACGGTTTCACCGTTGACCCATACATGGGTGACATGTTCACGGCCAGCCGCGTATACCAAATGCGAGACCACATCATAGCATGGCATGGTCTCCAGATTATCGAGCCTGATGGCTGCCATGTCTGCGGCTTTTCCGGGTTCGATCGAGCCTGTCCTTTGGTCAAGGCCCAGGGCACGGGCGCCATTGAGCGTTGCCATCTCCAGGGCGTCGAATGCGGGCAGCCGGTCTGCCTTGCCGCTGGTGCCCTTGGCAAGCAGGGCTGCAAGACGCATTTCCTGAAACATGTCGAGCCGGTTGTTGCTGGCAGCACCGTCGCTGCCGAGGCCGACATTGATGCCTTGTTCCATCATGGCATGGATGGGGGCGATGCCGCTTGCCAGTTTGAGATTGGAGGTGGGGCAGTGGGCGATATGGCAACCTTCGCGGGCAAGCGTTTCCATTTCGCCGGGTTTCAGATGCACGGCATGGACGGCAATCAGATTGGGAACAAGCAAGCCCAGGTTCTGCAGGCGTTGTAGCGGTCTGAGCTGATGCTGTTTCAGGCTTTGCTGGATTTCATCTTCGGTTTCGTGAAGATGGATGTGGATCGGCAAGTCCAGCTGGTCGGCGTAGGTCAGCACTTTTCCCAGCGTCTTGTCGCTGACGGTATAGGGGGCATGAGGCGCGAGCGAGAAGGAGAGTCGCGGTTCCGCCGAAAACTGGTCACGGATGGCCAGGCCTTTGTGCAGATAGGTATCAGCATCGCTTGCATAAGACGTGGGGAAGTCCAGGGCGATCAGGCCAATGGTGGCCCTCATCCCCGATTTGAGAACGGCTTCGGCTGCGGCATCCGGAAAGAAATACATGTCGTTGAAGCAGGTGATGCCGCCGCGAAGCATCTCCGCACAGGCCAGCAGTGTTCCGTCGTGCACGAATTGCGCCGAAACATGCCGGTTTTCAGCCGGCCAGATATGTTGTTGCAGCCATTCCATCAGAGGCAGGTCGTCAGCCAGGCCGCGCATCAGATTCATCGCCGCATGGGTGTGCAGATTGATCAGCCCGGGAATGAGGACGTGCGCTCCCAGTGTGATCACTCGGCGGGCTGAATACTGGGTATGAGCTTCAGCGGTAGGCAGGATGGCGACAATGTCACCAGCGTTGATGACGACACTGTGGTGATTCAGAATCTGATGTGCGGGCCTGACCGGGACCACCCAGTGAGCATCAATTATGGTATCGACTTGTTGCATCTCGAAATCCGGGCAAGAAAAAAGCCCCGCTAAAGCGGGGCTTTTCAAAAAAACTCAAGCTTAATTACTTCTGTGTTGGCTTCTGTACTTTGACTTCAACCATTACACGGCGGTTAGGTTGCAGGCAGGCGACCAGTTTCTTGTTCTTGCCACTTTCCCTGCCCTTGATGTCGCTGCAGGAAACAACTGGCTCGGACTCGCCCTTGGCTGCCGTTTCAATACGGCTTGCTTCGACGCCCTGGCTAACCAGATAATTCTTGACCGCAGCAGCACGGTGCTCGGACAGTTTCTGGTTGTAGCTATCCTTGCCGATGCGATCAGCGTGGCCGGTTACCAGAACCACTTCCACCTGTGGGTACTGTTTCATTTTTGCAACGACTTCATCGTTCAGCTTCTGCTTGCCATCCGCACGAACGACAGACTTGTCGAAATCAAACAGAGTTTCGGCTTGCAGGGTAATTTTGTCGAAAGCCGGTTTTTCTGGACCGGCTGGGACTACAGGAGCCGGCGCGGCAGCTTTTTCTTCTTTTTTCACCAGATCAGGGTCGCATTCTGCAATCGCCATTGCCGGGGTCCAGTAACCGGTTCTCCAGCACTCGTTGTAGTTGTTCTTGACGACATTGCCACGGGTGTCAATCAGGTAGCCTTCTTTTTCAACCGAGTGAGCAAATGCAGCGCCAGAAAAAGCCAAGCTCAGAACCAGGCTCAGGGTTATTTTAGCGATTTGCGTGTGTTTCATATTATTCTCCTGGAAAATTTGTACGGTATATTTTTGGTATATTTAGATTGAATATAACTTATATGCTACGTATTAGGACATAAACAAAATAAAAATTCAAGTTTATAAGGGTCTTAGTGCTTCTGAAACAAACTGTATATTTCTGAGGCATCGCCCTGACGATGTCCCTGCCAGACCAATTTCCACCCAGGTTCAGCCATTTCTTGAAAATCCGCTCTGTTCTGGATCAATTTCAGCTCGCAGTGGTTGTCATCGATTTCTGTTCGCAACGTGATGATCCCGGCAAAATAGTGCAGCAGGGCACGCTGTGGTTCTCCCAGATGTTGGCTGCTGATGCAGTTGTAGTTGGCTGGCAGGCTGCCTTGCATGGAAACGATCATGGCGCGGTAACTCTTGTCGGCATCCAGCCATGGCAGCCAGATCGTGGCGAGCAGTCCCCATGCCAGCGTAATGCCCAGCGCGGAATTGACAATCCCGCGCAGCGCGCCACGTTTCATGCGTGTGATGACTGTTAGCCATGCCGCACTGAGTGTTACGGCTAGTAGCAGGGGCATGCCTTCGAAATGTGCAATATAGCCGGGCTGGCGCTTGTCGATCCAGTGAGCGATTTCAACCGGGTGTCCGGTCAGGGTGGCGTACCATCCGAGCCAGAGCACAACGGCAAAAAGGGTGAAGGTCATGACACTGAACCAGTCCAGCGAATTGGCTGCGCCCCTGCGCAAGGAATTGACGGCAGCAGTAGCCAGGACCGAGAGAGGTGGGAGTAGCGGCAGTGCGTAGACATCGCGCGCCGTGACTGCGGTACTGAGGATGAGCAGGATTACCAGAAAAGCGGTGAGCGGCAGGGCAATGGCGGGGATGAAGCCTTCTTTCCAGTTGTGGCGCCATAAGGTCCAGAGTGCCAGGGGAAGCGCCGGCCAGGCAAACCAGGGCAGGATGGTGAGGTAATACCCGGGTTCGAAACTGGATATGAGCGGCGTGGCGCCGGTCAGGCGCCCCAGATTGTTGGTCCATAGCCATTCCATGAATAACAGGGGGGCGCGCTGGTGTAGCAGAAATGGCCAGATGGTGAGCCAGGGCAGGGCCACGATGAATGCAATAAACAAGCATATGGCATATTTCTGGCTGCGCCAGGTGCTGGACAGGAAAGGCAGGAGTGCCGCAGTGACAGCAATGATACCCAGCTCGAACAGTCCCTTGGACATGAAGCCGATACCCATGCCAGTGCCGATAATGATCCCGGCGATAGCTGGGCGCCGTGGTGCCAGCGCCAGGCCATAAAGGGCAACTGCCACGCCTGCAAGCAAGGCTGTGTCGGTGATGATCTGGTGGGTACGGACCACCAGTCCAAGACAGGCGATCATGATCAGGGCGGTAATGCGGCCATAGCCTTTGCCCCATAACTCACGCCCGGTCAGGCCGGTGAAAGTGAGTGCAAGTCCCATATAAAGCCCGCTGGCGAGGCGGGCGCCGTCGTGCAGCGGCAGCCAGCCTGAAAAGAGCTTGGCAAGTGCGGCTGACGTGAGATAGTAGAGCGGCGGTTTTTCCATGAAGGGTTCGCCAGCCAACATGGGAATGACCCAGTCGCTGCCCTGCAGAATCGAGTAGATGAGGCCGAAACTGTTGGCTTCGTCAGGCTTCCATGGGTCGTGGCCCACCAGTCCAAGCAGGGTCCAGAGCGCGCAAAGCGCGATCACCCAGCCCAGGTGAATGCGGGGTGCTTGACGGAATGGCTCAAAAAAAGGCATTTGCAGGTAAGCGCAACAAAAAAGAAAGGCAGCCTGGGCTGCCTTTCTTTCCGAGTTGGGTGCGAACTTATTTCATGCCGTACTTCTGGCGGAACTTCTCGACGCGGCCCGCAGTGTCAACAATCTTCTGTTTGCCAGTATAGAAAGGGTGGCACTGTGAGCAGACTTCAACGGTCAGGTCTTTGCTCATGGTGGAGCGGGTCTTGAAAGTAAAACCACAGCTGCAGTTCACGTTGATTTCGTTGTAATTTGGGTGGGTATCCGGTTTCATGATTCAAATCCTTGCCTGTTGCTCGAGTGCGGGTTTTTGGGCCGCGAAAAATTGGCCAATTATCCATGATGGGTTATCGTTTGGCAAGGTGTTTGTGGCGAAATAATGCGGATGCACGGGGATCAGATTAAGTTCTTCCGCTCGAGTTCGCTTTTCAGGTAGGCGTAGTAAATTGGCGCTGATACCACGCCCATGATGCCGAAAGCTGCTTCCATGAGCAGCATTGCGAGCAGCAACTCCCATGCGTGGGAACGGATCTGGGTGCCGATAATGCGGGCATTGAGGAAGTATTCCAGTTTGTGGATCACAATCAGGAACAGCAGTGAGGCGATGGCGACATGTAGCGATTGCCCCAGGCTGACGATGACGATGACAGAGTTGGAAATCAGGTTTCCGATCACGGGCAGCAGGCCAGCCAGGAAAGTGATGATGATCAGCGTTTTGGTAAGGGGCAGATGGACGCCGAACAGGGGGAGTATCACCATCAGATAAACCGCGGTGAAAATGGCGTTCAGTGCTGCAATCCTGACCTGTGCAAAGACAATGCGGCGGAAGGCATCGCCAAGCAGCCTGACCCGCTCTGCCAGTTCGCCTGAAAGAGGGTGGTAGCGGTGTTCTGACGTTACTTCGCGCAAAGAGATCATGGCGCCGATGATCAGGCCGATCAGTACGTGAATCAGGGTGCGGCCCATTTCCTTGCCGGCCGTTTGCACTTCGCTGGCGTGGGTGCGCAGGAGTTCCACAGCGGCAGCCTGAATCCCCTCGGCGCTGGTGGGCAGTTTTTCTACCAGCCATTCCGGAAGCAATGAGCGGGAGCCTTCGATAATCACTGCCATTTTCTGCAGCAGTATGGGGAGCTTGCCGGTATCGCTGTGGAAGAAAGCCATCAGGCCGATCGTGGCAAAGGTGATCAGGGTGGCCATCAGGCCGGCCAGGAGGGCAACGGCAGCGATTTTGGCGGGCCGCCCGCCAAAGCGGCGCAGGTTGATGCGTGCAGCCAGCAGGTGGACCAGCTCATACATCAGCAGGCCTGCCAGCAGTGCCGGCAATAGATGAGAATAAACGATAAAAACAAGCAGTGCGGCGGCGATCACCCAGGCGGCGATTTCGATCTTGCCTGCGTCGAGTTCTTTAGACAGTGCCATGATTTTCCTCGTTGACGGCGATGCCGGTTTGTTCCCATACCTGTTGCGGCGTCAGTTTCATCAGACAGTCGAGATGGCCGAGCGGACATTCGCGCTTGAAGCAGGGGCTGCAATCCAGATTCAGGCTGAGAATATGCGCCTTGCGTGACAGCGGTGGCGTAAAGCCGGGGCTGCTGGAGCCGTAGAGCGCGACCAGCGGCTTGCCCAGGGCGGCGGCGACATGCATCAGGCCGGAATCGTTGCTGACGATCACGCGGGCCGAGGCGAGCAGATCCACGGCTTCGTTGAGGCTGGTCTTGCCGCACAGGTCGAGGCATGCACCCTCACTCAAGGATGCCGCTTCGGCGCCAGCTTCGGCATCCTTGGCGGAACCCACCAGCCACACCTGGTAACCCTGCCGGTGCAGCAATTTTCCCAGTGCGGCGAAATGCGCTGCCGGCCAGCGTTTCGCCGGGCCGTATTCGGCGCCCACGCACAAGGCGGCAATGCGGGGCTCAGGGTTCAGGCCGAGCCTGGCCAGAGTGGCGAGGCGCTGCTGCTCGTCTGTGTTCAATTCGGGCTGCGGGATGGCGTCTGGCAGGGGGCGTTCGGGGCTCTCGGCAAGCGCCACGAAGCGTTCCACCATCAGCGGCAGTCCTTCCTTGTCCAGTTTGCGCGCATCGTTGAGCAGCCCCAGGCGCATTTCCCCGAGGTAGCCGGTGCGCATGGAAATCCCGGCGAAAAACGGTACCAGGGCGGATTTCCAGGAGTTCGGCAATACGATGGCCTGGTCGTACTGGCTTTTGCGCAAGGTTTTGCCCAGTTGATAACGGGCTGCCAGCCTGAATTCGCCATGCCCGAACGGGTTGGCAATGGCTTCGTGCACTTCCTTCATGCGCGCCAGCAAGGGCAGGGTCCAGGCGGGCGCCAGCACGTCCAGTTGCAGACCGGGGTGAAGCTGGTGCAGGCGCATGAACAGCGGCTGGGCCATGACCATGTCGCCCACCCAGGAGGGGGCGACGATCAGGATTTTGTAGGGGTGCGTGGCCATGAGGCCGCAGTTTAACCCAAAACAGGGTTTTCTATGCGTGACGGTGGACCGCTACCGGAATCTGTTTTCGCCCGAACTGGCTGGCTAGGGAAAAGGGTTCGAAATGCCCGGCAATAGCCGTTTTGCAATGCGGGCAATGGCCGTTGTCGGTGAGATGGTAGGCATTGATCTGGTACCAGTCGCGCGCAATCAGTGCCGACTGGCATTTCGGGCAGTAGGTGGTGTCGCCCGCCGGGTCGTGCACGTTGCCGGTATAGACATAATGCAGGCCCTGTTCCATGGCGATGTGGCGCGCCTTGCTGAGCGTGGTCCATGGCGTGGCGGGAATGTCCATCATCCGGTAATCGGGGTGGAAGGCCGAGAAATGCAGCGGCACGTCCGGCCCCAGTTCCTTCGCGATCCATTGGGAGAGCGCGGTGATTTCCTGCTCCGAATCGTTCTGGCCGGGGATGATCAGGGTGGTGATTTCCAGCCAGCATTTTGTTTCGTGGTGAATGTAGGCGAGCGTGTCCAGCACCGGCTGGAGGTGGCCGGCGCACAGGCTATGGTAGAAGTCGTCGGTGAAGCCTTTCAGGTCCACGTTGGCGGCATCCATTTTGGCGAAAAACTCTCGCCCTGCCGCCTGGTGGATGTAGCCTGCCGTAACGGCCACGGTCTGAATGCCGTGCGCATGGCAGGCATCCGCGGCGTCCATGGCGTATTCGGCGAAAATCACCGGGTCGTTGTAGGTGAAGGCCACACTCTTGCAGCCGTGATGTTCGGCGGTGCGGGCGATTTCCTCCGGCGAGGCCCGGTCCATCAGGCGGTCCATGTCGCGAGCCTTGCTGATGTCCCAGTTCTGGCAGAATTTGCAGGCCAGGTTGCAACCAGCGGTGCCGAACGAGAACACGCTGCTGCCGGGGTAGAAGTGGTTGAGCGGTTTCTTCTCGATCGGGTCGATGCAGAAACCCGAGGAACGGCCATAAGTCGTGAGGATCATCTTGCCGCCGATATTCTGGCGCACGAAGCACAGGCCGCGCTGCCCCTCGTGCAGTTTGCAGTCGCGCGGGCACAGGTCGCACTGGATGGTCTTCTCATCCAGCGTATGCCACCAGCGGCCAGGATGGCTGGATTCAACAGTACTGGATTCATCGGTATTCATGATGGCTCCTTCCATTTGTTCACGGTATAGCGGAAGAGTTTGATGCCTTGAGCCCAGAAATCGGGCGACAACCCTGCCTTGTGCTTGAGGTGCGCCATGAATTCGGCGGGCTGCGGCAGCTGTTCCCACACCTGGGGCAGGAAAGTGGAGCGGTAAGGTCCGTATTCGAACACGATGCCGTCGATGTCCGGCCGCAATTGCGCCAGCGCGTCCTGTTCGCTGCTGAAGGTGATAGGAGAAAGCGGCGAAAGGAGCGAGACTTCCACCCCGGTCAGGTCCAGTTCGTCCGCGCCCAGCGGGGCAAAGCGCGGGTCGCGCAGGGCGGCGGCCAGGGCGTTGGCCTTGATGTCCGCCAGCAGCGAGCGGTGCGCTTCCAGGCTGCCGATGCAGCCGCGCAGTTCACCCTGCCGGGTGAGGGTGACAAAGGTCGCGCCCGGCTCTTGCAGCCAGGGCGCGGATTCATCCGCCTGCATGGGTTTGCCCAGCGCGCCGGAAATCGTCGCGCGGGCGATGGCGAGCAGGATTTTTCCCTGATCAGTGGACATGGCCGGGCTCTTCGAAGGCAAATGCGCCGTAGCCCACCACGCGGCTGCGGTCGCCCGCAGTGTCGCCGGAATTGCGCAGATCGAGCAGGTGCGGTTTGAGGTGATGGCGCTGCGCGGCCAGCATCAGGCCGTTGACCGGGGTGCCGCCGCATGCCTGCTCGTGGCTGACCGGGGCGGCCAGGTTCAGGATGGTCTGGGCTGTCTCGTGGTCAACACGCTTCGCCACATCGTAGGGCAGGAAGTGGGAAAGGTCGGAGCTGATGACGATCAAGGTTTCCGGGCCGCCCCACAGACGTTCCAGGACTTCCGCCACTTCCTGCGGGGTGGCGTCCCCCACGGCCAGCGGCACCAGGCTGAAATCGTCCAGCACCGTTTGCAGGAAGGGGAGCTGCACTTCCAGCGAGTGTTCCCAGGCATGGGCCGGGATGCTTTCTTCCACCTGCGGCAGGCCGGCGATTTGTGCCATGGCGTGCTGATCCAGCGGGATGATGCCCAGCGGCGTTTCGAAGCTGTCCGCACCGGGCAGCGCCAGGCCGCGTACCGGTACGCGATGCACCGGGCCGAGCAGCACCACGCGCCTGATTTGCTGGCGCAGCGGGATGAGGCGGGCATAGGCGCTAGCGGCGATGGGGCCGGAATAGATGTACCCGGCGTGGGGTACAATCAGCGCCTTGGGTGGGGCGGTGACTTTGGTAGATACGGCAATTGCGGCCAGCATGACCTGTATGTCGTGTTTCAGGACGCCGGCTTCGCCAGGATAGAAGGCGCCGGCGACGGCGGCGGGACGGACTTCCTTCATGTTTACCCCTCCATGTCGTAACTGACAGTAAAACGGGTATGATCAAGACCTTAGTTCATCATACCCCTGACACAATTCGGATCAAGAGATGACCCCCTTTTATGCTTTGATTCCCGCAGCCGGTTCCGGTTCACGCATGGGCGCGCCCAGACCCAAACAATATCTCGAAATCGGTGGGCATCCCCTGATTTACTATGCGATTGCACGGCTTTGCGGCTGCCAGGAAATCGAGCGGGTGTATGTGGTGCTGGCGCGCGACGACGAGCGCTGGGGCAGTTATGACTGGGAAGTTTTCGCGCCGACGCTGGTGCCGCTGTTCTGCGGCGGGGCGGAGCGTTTCGAAAGCGTGCGCAACGGCCTCAAGGCGATTCAGGATGACGTTGCTGCGGGCGACTGGGTGCTGGTACACGATGCCGCCCGGCCGGGCCTGAGCGAGGAAGCATTGGCACGCCTGATCGCCGAAGGCGGCGCGGACGAGGTGGGCGGACTGCTGGCCGTGCCGGTGGCGGATACGCTGAAGCGTTCCGACGGTGAGCATCATGTCGCTCATACCGAATCGCGCACCGGCCTGTGGCAGGCGCAGACGCCGCAGATGTTCCGCCACGGGGCCTTGCTCGAAGCCTTGTCGCAGCCGGGATCGCATGTGCCTACCGACGAGGCGCAGGCAATCGAGTTGATGGGGCTTAAACCCAGGCTGGTGCTGGGGGATAGCCGCAATTTTAAAGTGACCTACGCACAGGATCTGGAAATGGCAGAACTGCTGCTTAAAAAGGAGGCAAGATGAGAATTGGTCAAGGTTTCGATGTGCATGCCCTGGTGGAAGGACGCAGGCTGATCATGGGGGGCGTGGAAGTGCCCTATCAGCTGGGACTGGCCGGCCACTCGGACGCCGATGTGCTGCTGCATGCCATTTGCGATGCGCTGCTGGGGGCGGTGGGGCTGGGCGATATCGGGCGTCACTTTCCGGATAGCGACCCGGCGTTCAAGGGGGCCGATAGCCGTCATCTGTTGCGCGAAGTGGTTCGCCTGATCGCGCTCGAAGGGTTTCATGTGGTGAATGTGGATGCCACGATCATCGCCCAGGCGCCTAAAATGGCACCCTATATTCCGCAGATGGAAGCCAATATCGCAGCCGATCTCGAGGTGGATACCGGCGTTGTCAATGTCAAGGCGACGACCACCGAAAGGCTCGGTTATACCGGCCGTGGTGAAGGTATTGCCGCGCAGGCGGTGTGCCTGCTGATGAAGGGCTGAAAACGCGGTGGCCGGGGGCGAGCAGACAGTCCGGCTGTTTTTCGCCCTGTGGCCGGACGCCAAGGTCCGGCGCGCACTGGATCAGGCGGGCAGAAAGCTGCACGCCGTTTGTGGCGGGCGCCGCATGCGGGCGCCGAATCTGCATCTCACCCTGGTATTTCTGGGCAACGTGGCGGTGGCGCGGCTGGACGAATTGCGTGCCGTGACCGGGGGCGTGTCTGGCGCCCCTTTTTCCATGACGCTGGATCATTTCGGCTGGTGGCGCCATAACCGGGTGGCCTGGGCTGCGCCGCAGGAAATACCGGAGGCGTTGCAGGGATTGGTGGCGCGGCTACAGGAGAATTTGCGCAATGCAGATTTCGTTTTCGACGACCGCCCCGTCTTTGTGCCGCATGTGACTTTGCTCAGGAATGCCCGTTGCAATGAGATCGAGATGCCGCCCATGATGCCGCTTGCGTGGGCGGTTGATGCATTCGTGCTGGTGAAATCGGCAACGACCGATACCGGCGCGACCTATGAAGTCATAGGCCGCTGGGGGCTTTCCGGTGTGTCAGAGAAAAATGATGCTCTCTAGGTGGCCGGCCAGTTCTTTTTCAGTGGCCTTGGTGTAGTCCTTATCCACGTCTTCGCTCACCAGCTTGCTCACATGGCTGTTGATGCAGCCCTTGAGCAGCCCCATGAAAGCGGGTGCCGCCACCAGAATGGCGCGCGTGTAGCTGTTCGAGGTACGTCCATTGTCCATTTCGTGCGCCAGTTGCTGGGCGAAGCGTTCCGCCTCGTTGTGTTTCGGGGACGCAGATGGGACAAACGAGCCATGGCCATCACCCGCACCGGGATTGTGGCCGGGTCGGTCTGAAACCAGGTTGGCGGCTTTTTCCCGGCTTTCCGGGTGAGCCAGTTCCTTGATGAGTTGCAGCCCTTTTTTCGGGCCGTGATTGGCGTAGAGACGTGCGATGCTGGCATTTGCAACAAGAATCCAGGTGGTGCTCATAATGTTCAACACTCCTGATTGTGATTCCATTTGACCGGGTTGCGGTCGCCTGGAGTCGGGGTTGGAATTCCATGCTCGAGAACAGTAAAACCTTCTTCTACCTACATGGTGCTTATAGCCTAGCACTTTTTTTTCGATGGTCAATTGAGGATGCTCAATTTCCCTTTATAACTGACTGGTAAAGTCAAGTCCTACAACATCGCTTTCTATTTTTAGTGTTCATGCTCATTACTAAAACGAATATTATTGCCGCTAATCATATTTGAGTCTGGGATGCAATCCTGTAGGTCGTTATAGAATGGACGTAATTCCCACCAATACACGAAAACCAGAGATTTGTGAGTGCCGATGGATCAAACCATAACTGAGATCAGCAACCCGGACCCTTATTACCTCAAAATTGTCTCCGAGTTGAGCGAAAGCGCAGAAGTTGTCAGTCACGAGGATATTTATTCCCAAAACGGCATCAAGCTGATCGGCAAGGATACACGCCTCGACAATACCGTTTACGAGCGTCTGATTCATCACAAACTGGCCGCTTCGCCAATAGACCGCAGTCTTTCTGTCAAGGGTGGGGTCACGCCCCATAGTCTGGCAATCGAAGCGGCACGACTGATCGACGAGGATGATGTGTTCGGGTGTATGGCGGGCTCACTGCCGGATACCCTGTTATTGCGTAATGCCTTGGGGCAGATCGTACTCAATCCTCCGCTCGCCTTCAAGCTTACCCTGGCCCGGGAAAAGCGCCCTTTACTCTACATGCACAGTATACGTGTAGCGCTCATCAGCCTTTTTCTCGGCGCTTCCATCCACCTCAAGCCTGAAGAGATGAAAGATCTAGCCATGGCGGCTTTATTCCATGATCTTGGGGAACTGCATATTGATCCTGCCTTGCTTGATCCTGCGCATGCGCTATCCGATAAAGAGCGCCAGCACATTTATGTTCACCCGATGATCGCTTATCTGATTCTTAAGGAATATCCGGAGTACCACCCAAATGTCAGCATGGCTGTGCTGGATCACCATGAACGACTCGATGGGAGCGGTTATCCGCGCAACATCAAGGGGGACAAGATCAACCCCTTGAGCCAGATCCTGGCGGTGGCTGAAGTCACCGGAAGCTTGTGTGGTCGCGAGGACCAGACCAATGCATATGCGCAGGTTGAAGTCATCCTCAAGTTCAACTCAGGGCAATTTCGCTCTGATATGGTGGGGCATCTGTCTGCGATTAAACGGAGGATGGCTACTCCTGTGTTCCAGAAACAATCAGACATTACGATGATTTGCTCCCGACTGGACAGTATCAGCAAAATTCTGGCCGATTGGAATCAAACATTCGCACCTTTTCACGGAACCCCGTTGGAGGACTGTCTGGCATACGTAAGTGAACGCCTGACCAAGCTGGAGATAGCACTGTTCGACGCAGGTTACAATTCAGTCGGGGAAGATGCCCTTACTCTGGGTATCGAGGAAGACAAGGCCAGCCTGTCAGAACTCGATCTGCTGGTAACCGAAACCGGATGGCAGCTAAGAGATGTCATTTTTGAAACCAGGCGGCGCTGGCCAGATCTGGCAACCACTTCTAGCCCTTCATCTGCCTCACTACGGGCCTGGATCGACCAGGCCGAAAGATTGTTATGGTCATCAGAAAGAGACGGGGTTTAGAGTTGCGGTTCAGTGGCTTACTACGAATACTTGTTCCACGTTCTAGTCCAAACAGCTCAATACAAATTTATCCTGCTGTGTGAGAATCTTCCTGTCTTCAATTTAAGGATGAATCCACTTGAAAATCATCACCCTGATGTTAAGTTTGCTGCTTGCATCCCCGTTTGTCCTGGCGGGGGATATCCAGCTCAAAAAGATATCCATCAAGTCCGGCGATGTGGAGGTTCCGGCGGAAATCGCCATTCCCGCTGGCAAAGGGCCATTTCCGCCAGTGCTGTATATCCATGCCAAACGGGGCTATGACGAAGTCGACCAGCGCCATATTTCCACCCTGGCAGAGCAGGGTTTTGTGGTGCTGGCACCAGACTGGCAGGGAGGGCGCTTTATCGAGCGCTGGCCTTCAGCGCATGATCCGGCAACGGAAAGTGATGTCGAAGCCAGTCTGAATGCGCTCATGGCTTTGCCCGAGTCCTGCAGAATACCGGTGGGGGTGGTCGGATACTCACGCGGCGGTTATTACTCGATCCGGCTGGCAGCCAAACGTGGCAAGGACATCGCGGCAATAGCCGCCTATGCGGGCCACATGCAGAACCCCAATGCACCGGAGCCGGAGCAGCTTTTTAGCGTGGCGCCGGAAATTTCGCAGATCACCACGCCGATGCTGTTCCTGATCGGTGAGCAGGATTTCGAACTGCGTCGCATCAACGGCGGTCGTGCTTTCTATGCCTTATATGAGCGCGGTGTCCCGGTCGAGATGCAATATTACCCGCTGGCGCGCCGCGCTTTCGATTTCCGTAACGACCAGACCCCGGAAGAGAAAATTGCCACCCGGCACGCGCGGGAACGGGTCAAGGGCTGGCTGCAGAAATATATGAAACTGGACAGGAACGGGCGCTGCAGTTAACGCCTGAGTATTTCTCGTGCGGCTTCCTGCATCGCCTCCATGCCCAGGCTTTGGGGCTGGAGGATGAGCGCTTCGCTGTAACGCGGATAGTGCTTGAGCGTGGAACGGGTATAAGCCGGGTCGTAGTGCTGCTCCAGCAATTCCGCTACCAGCGTGTCCCACTCGCCCTGCTGTGCCATGTGCTGCCAGCGGGCGATGCGTTCCCTGCCGTGGAGGTCGGTCAGAAAGCCGAGTTTTTTCCCCAGCTCGTCCGGGTCTGCGAGAAAATGGGCATATTCCTCTTTCAGTAGTTCGACCCGTTGCGCGATGCTCGCTTCGACACGGATGCACTGGCTCTGCCACATGGCGGCGATGAGGGTTTCCGGCACGCGGGCGTTGCCGATTTTCTTGCTTTCGGCTTCGACATAGACGGGCAGGGCGGAGTCGAAGCCGTGCAGTTTCGACCAGATCAGGCTTTCGAAGTATTTCTGCCCCGGCTGCGGTGTGCCAGGCACATTGCCGAGCAAAGAACCGCGATGGTTCGCCAGGTCTTCCAGGTCCAGTACCTGAGCGCCTGCGGCATGCAGCGCCTGGAGCAAACGGCTTTTGCCGGAGCCGGTGGCGCCGCATACCACGCGCCACTGAAAGCGTGCAGGCAGGATTTGCAGGTCTTCCAGCACCTGGCGCCGGTAAGCCTTGTAGCCGCCGCCCAGCTGGCCGCTGTGCCAGCCCACTTGACCCAGCACGTGGGCCATTGAACCGCTACGCTTGCCGCCGCGCCAGCAATAGACCAGCGGACGCCAGTTTTTCGGCTTGTCGGCAAAAGCCTGTTCCAGATGCCTGGCAATGTTGCGCGACACCAGGGCCGCGCCGGCTTTTTTGGCCTCGAAGGAGGAAACCTGTTTGTACATCGTGCCGATGCGAATGCGCTGCTCGTCGTCGAGCACAGGAAAATTCAGCGCGCCGGGAATATGGTCCTCGGCAAATTCTGAGGGTGTGCGGACGTCGATAATCTCGTCAAACTGGTCCAGCTGTGCTAGGTTTGCCTCTTTCAGCAATTTCTTGGTCCTGCAGATATAAAATGACAGCAATTAAATTAACACAGTTCTCTCATGGTGGTGGCTGCGGCTGCAAAATTGCGCCCGCCCTGTTGAATGAAATTCTCGCCAACATGCCCGCCCGCCTGGTTCACCCCAATCTCATGGTCGGGACGGAAACCGGCGACGATGCGGCGGTTTATCGTCTCAACGAGCATCAGGCTATTGTGGCCACGACCGATTTTTTCATGCCCATCGTGGACGATGCGGTGGATTTCGGCCGAATCGCTGCGACCAATGCATTGTCGGACATTTACGCCATGGGCGCACAGCCGATCATGGCGCTGGCAATTGTCGGCATGCCGGTAGGCAAGCTGCCGACGGACGTCATCCACAACATTCTGGCGGGCGGCGAGGCGGTGTGCGCGGCTGCCGGCATTCCGGTCGCAGGCGGTCACTCGATCGATTCGCCCGAGCCGATTTATGGTCTGGTGGCGCTGGGCGTGGTTCATCCCGACAAAGTAAAGCGCAACGTGGGCGCGCAGGACGGTGACGTGCTGATCCTCGGCAAGGGGCTGGGCATCGGCATCATGAGCGCAGCGCTCAAGAAAGGCGAGCTTTCCGAGGAAGGCTATCGCCAGATGCTGGAAAGCACGACCCAGCTCAACGTGGCGGGCTCGACGCTGGCCCACATGCAGGGCGTGCATGCGCTGACCGATGTGACCGGTTTTGCCCTGCTCGGGCATCTGCTGGAAATCTGCCGCGGTTCCCGGCTGGGCGCCGAACTTGAATTCGACCGTCTGCCTGTGCTTCCGGCGGCGCTGGAACTTGCCAAACAGGGATATGCGCCCGGTGCGGCAGCGCGCAACTGGGACAGTTACGGCAAGGAAGTGATGTTACCGGAGGGTCTGGAGGCGTGGAAAAAGAATCTGCTATGCGATCCGCAGACCAGCGGCGGCTTGCTGGTGGCCTGTGCGCCGGAAGCGGTTGCCGATGTGCTGGATCTCTTCCGCCAGGAGGGGTTTGGCTACGCCTGCGAAATCGGAAAAATGACTGCTGGCGAGATCAGGGTCGCCGTGAGATAAGCTGCTGCTTCTAGTTCATCGAATGCAGGCGCGGTTTTGCAGCCCTGTGTTCGTTGTCGCGGCGGCTTTTTTCGCGTCGCCGCTCTGGCCCGGCATAACAGTTCTCGGCTTTCCTGCGACGGTCGTCGAGACGGCGTTCCAGAGGGATGAATTCGACTTCATAGACAGGAAGAGCAGATTTGCTTGCCATGATTTCCTCCATATACCTACGCAGTTGACTTGGATCAATATAGCACTTTGATCAAGAAACAGAAATGAACATTTGTTCATGTTGTTTCTGTAATAATTGAACTAGCATTTCAACCACTCTAGTCAATGGAACCGGGCACTCAATGAACATTCTTATCGTTGAAGACGATACCATCGCTGCGCAGCTATTACAGCAGGGGCTGAACGGCCTGGGTTATCGTTCCGATATTGCAAGGGATGGAGAACAGGGCCTGGAGAAGGCACGTAGCGGAAATTTTGATCTCTGGGTCGTGGATATCATGATGCCCAGAATGGATGGGCTGACCATGTTACGGACCCTGCGCGGCGAGGCGAACAACACGCCGGCGCTGGTGTTGAGTGCGCTGGGTGAAGTGGATGAGCGGGTCGAAGGTTTGCGTTCCGGCGGGGATGATTACCTGGTCAAGCCCTATGCTTTCAGCGAATTGCAGGCGCGTATCGAGGCTTTGTTGCGCCGCGTCCGCAGTGCGCAAATTCAGGAAACGGTGCTGGATGTAGGCGATTTGAAACTGGATCTTCTGAGCCGCAAGGTGACCCGTTCAGGGCAGGAGATTCTTCTCAAGCCGCGCGAATTGCGCCTGCTCGAATATCTCATGAGGAATGCAGGCCAGGTCGTGACCCGCACCATGTTGCTGGAGAATGTCTGGGATTATTATTTCGATCCTCAGACCAATGTGGTGGATGTTCACATCAGTCGTCTGCGCCAGCAGATCGACAAATCTTTCCCCACTCCCCTCCTGCACACGGTGCGCGGCGAGGGTTATCTGCTGCGTGCTGAATGAGATTTTTCAATTCGGCGCCGGTACGCCTGGTATTGCTGCTGCTGGTCGTTTATGTGGCAAGCGCCGGGCTGATTTTTTCTTTCCTCGACTACCAGCTCGCCTCAACCCTGACCCAGGGGGCAGATCACACCCTGTCGGAAGAACGTAACCTGCTTCAGTTTCAATACCGCGACAATGGTACCGAAGGGCTTTATCGCGCGATCAAGAGCGAAATCGAAAGTGAGGGAAGTCAGTCTCACGGTTTTCGTATCATTGATCAGCACAACCGGATCACCTACCAGGCTGGAGGTTTGTCCCTGCCCCTGGAAAAGCTGTTTTCCGGTGTGCGGCAGATGGATGTCGAGGCAAGTGACGGCAAGGTGCATCAGGCAAGAGTCATCTCCTTTTCCCTCGGCGATGGACTGACTGCATTCTCCGCTGTCAGCATGGATCCGGTAATTGAACTGGTCAGGCGTTTTCGTCAGACTTTTCTCCTGACGGCCGGAGTCTTGTCCCTGTTCGGTCTGGCGATCGGTTTTTGGCTTGCAAAACGCTTTCGCGCCCGGATCGATGCCTTCAACCGGAATACCAATTTGATCATGCAGTCCGGCGACCTTTCCAGTCGCATGCCGGTATCCGGTAACGACGAACTCTCCGTGCTCGCCAGCAACATGAACGCGATGCTGGAGCGAATAGAGCGACTGGTCCAGGGCATACGCCAGGTGAGCGACAATATCGCACATGATTTGCGCACCCCGCTGACGCGCTTGCGTTCGGATGTCCAGGTAGCGTTGCAGCAGGAAAATCCCGAAACATACTATGCCGCGCTGCAAAGAGTGCATGAAGAACTGGAAAAAATGCAGAGCATTTTCAGTTCGCTCCTTGCTATCAGCCGTGCAGAATCGGGCGGGATGCCGGTGAAACGAACCGTGGTGGATTTTTCCGAGCTTCTCAACGAACTGCTTGAGTTCTATGAGCCTTCTGCCGAGGAGCATGGACTACTTCTGCATGGCGATGTGGCCGAAGGCTTGCTGATCTACGGTAACCGGCAGCTTCTTGCCCAGATGATTTCCAACCTGCTCGACAACGCACTCAAATATGTTCCATCGGGAGGCGAGGTCAGATTGGCCGCGCATCGCCAGGATAATCAAATCAAGGTGGTGGTGGAAGATGGTGGGCCGGGTATTCCTCCCGAAATGCGGGATAAGGTGTTCGAACGATTTTCCCGCCTCGATCCCAGCCGCACGATGGCAGGATCGGGACTTGGGCTGAGCCTGGCCAAAGCTTTTGTCGAACTGCACCACGGACGTATCGCCATTGTTAAAAGCGCCCTCGGAGGGAGCGCTTTCCTGCTCGACCTGCCTGCTGCCTGAAAGCGGGTTTGTGCTAAATGAACCCGTTTGGCATTACCCCCTATCGTTGTGATAGTAGGGCGCAAACCCATGAGACGAAGCAGGCAAGGCCTGGAATTTTACAAGCATCAAGCGATTTTTATCCGACGAGGTGCGACTCCACTCGGCCACCGTGAGTTACGGAAAAATGGTTTTAGCGCTGAGCGTGGCTGTCAATGCCATATCAAGAATGTTAAAGTGGCCTGGCACCTCCCTGAGGCCGGGAATGGCTGTGATATTTGTCCCACGTAACATTCGTAAAGCCGTTTATGGAACCTGACAAAGTGGCACGCCCGTGGACCGGGGATTTATGGGGTGGGATGGCTTCGATGCTTGTGGCGCTCCCTTCGGCCATTGCATTTGGCGTCACCATCTTTTCCCCGTTGGGCGCAGGTTATGCTGCCCAAGGCGCCATCGCTGGCATTTTGGGGACCACGGCGCTGGGCCTGATCGCATCAAGCTTTGGTGGGACTGATCGTCTCATCACGGCGCCCTGCGCACCTGCCGCCGCTGTGCTGACTGCAGTTGCAATCGGGCTTGTGCAAAGCGGGGTCCAGCCGGAGGCCTGTATCCTGATGCTGGTGCTCATTGCCTTGCTCGCCGGAGCCATTCAGATCGGCCTGGGTGCTGCAGGTATCGGTCGTCTGATCAAATTCATTCCTTATCCAGTCGTGAGCGGTTATCTCAGCGGCGTCGGCCTGACAATTATCGGCAGCCAGTTGCCAAGTGTGTTCGGCACACCCAAAGGCATGGGGCTATGGGAAGCGATCCAGCATCCAGGCGACTGGCGGTGGCAGAGCACGCTTGTCGGTGTGGCGGTGGTGGTATCGATGGTGACGGTCCCACGCATCACCCGTATAGTGCCGGCGGCAATCATTTCCATGGTGATCGGCGTGCTTCTGTATTTTGGTCTTGGCATTGTCGATCCGGGTTTGTGGGTTAGTCATGGCAATCCCCTGATTGTCGGCCCGCTCGGTGGCTCGGATATGCACCTCCTCGATGCCGTGATGCAGCATGTCAAGGCCCTGCGTGCCTGGGATCCGACCCTGCTTGTCCAGATTTTCCTGCCCGCGTTAACGCTCGCCGCCCTGTTGTCAATCGATACGCTGAAGACTTGCGTTGTACTCGATGCCATGACCAGTTCCCACCACAATCCGAGCCGCGAACTGATCGCACAGGGGCTGGGCAATATTGGCTCGGCGCTGATCGGCGGCGTCCCGGGGGCGGGTCAAATGGGGGCATCCATGGTCAACCTGTCCAGCGGTGCCTATACCCGCCGCTCCGGGGTGATCGAGGGCGCCTTTTCGCTGATTGCATTCCTTCTTCTGGCCCCCCTGGTTGCCTGGATCCCGATTGCAGCGCTAGGCGGCATTCTTCTGGTGGTCGGTTACCGCATGATCGATCAGCACAGCCTTGAGTTCTTCCGCACCAAATCGACGCGCTTCGATTTCCTCGTGATTGTCGCGGTCATTGTTACCGCCCTGACTGTGAGCCTGATTGCCGCGTCCGGCGTCGGCATCGTACTCGCCATCATCCTCTATCTGCGCGAACAGATGCGGAGTACGGTGCTGCGTCACAAGGTCGAGGGTAGCAGCGTCTTCTCAAAGGTGGTGCGTCACGAGCAGGAATTATCGATCCTGATCCGCAACGGAAGCAAAACCGTGGTTGTCGAACTTCAGGGCAGCCTGTTCTTCGGCACTGCGAACCAGCTATTCCAGGCGCTAGAGCCGGAGATCGGGCCGCGCACCTACGTCATCCTCAACATGCGCCGGGTCCAGTCGATCGACCTGACAGCAACCCATGTCCTGGAACAGATCAAGGACCGGCTTGAAAGCGCTGGTGCCTATCTGATTTTCACCGAAATCCCTTATGGCCTCCCCAGCGGACTGAAAATGAAGCGCTACCTGCGCGAAGTCGGGCTGGTGCGCGATACAGCCAAGGCGCTGGCATTCCGGCAGCTCGATTACGCACTCGAATGGGTTGAGGCGCAATTATTAAAGGAAGCGGCATACGTAGGCGAGGACAATGGCCCGCTGCTCGAACTGCCCGAACTGGAAACACTCTTGGGCTGGAAGCCGGGCACGCTGACCGCGCTGGAACCCATCATCGAGAAAATCCACATCCCTACGGGCAAGAAACTATTCGAGGCGGGCACGCCAGGCGACGAACTGTTGTTCATCCGGCGCGGCACTGTACGTGTGGAACTGCCGATTCACAAGAAAAACACCTGGCACATCGGTACCTTCGGCCGTGGAGATTTCATTGGCGAGATGGGTTTTCTTGATAGTACGCGCCGTTCCGCCGATGCTATAGCGATGATCGACGCCGACTGTTTCATGCTTTCTCGCACCCGCTTCAATCAGGTTGCCGAGCAGTACGGTGCCACCGGCTCATATCTTTTCGAGGGTATCGCCAAAGTTCTGGCCATGCGCCTGCGCGTGACGAACAAGGAGCTGCGCACGTTGAGAGCCTGAAGCTTAAAAGCGGCGAGCCATTTGAACAAGGCGCCAAGCAATGCCGGCGTGGGACTTGCTCTCGCAATCCTGAACCATATCGTTTTTTTAAATGTAACAACCCTGTTCACCAAACCCCAAAGCCAAGAGGATTGCAATAGTCCGGTCAGAACTGGATTGGACGTAAAAAAGGCCAGAAACCTTGTATTTATTGGGGTTTCCGGCCTTTTTTGGATCGTGTTCTGGTGGTGATAGGTGGACTTGAACCACCGACCCCAGCATTATGAGTGCTGTGCTCTAACCAACTGAGCTATATCACCACGAAGAGAGCGGCATTTTACTTTTTGCACCGGATTTGTCAAGTCGGGTATAATCCAGCGCTCAAATCACGCGCCCGTAGCTCAGTTGGATAGAGTGTTGGTTTCCGAAGCCAAAGGTCACAGGTTCGACTCCTGTCGGGCGCGCCAGTCAGAGATAAAAAAAGGCACCGCCATCGGGTGTCCTTTTTCATTTGGGTGAACGGTCAATGCCAAAGAATCATGGCTTCTCCTGATCGTTGTCGTCTGGCCTTCCGGGCGTGATATTTCCAAACCAGAATCCTGGTTAATCCACTATTAAGATTTCAAGGGTATTTCCGGGCAGCATTTGGCTATTGTTTGTTCAGCGGCGGAATGAATACCCGTGGCTATGTTAAAATCCCGGTGATTGAAATGACAATATCCTTGGATAAATTCAAGGTTTTAAGGGAAAGAAATGGCACTATCGGCAGAGCATCAAAAACAGATTCAACTGGCACTGAAATCGCGTTATCAGCAATTGATCGATGAGGTGCGTCAGGAACTTGGGAAGGACGGCGAGCAACACTTTGCCGATTTCGCCGAGGCGGGCGGTTCCGATCAGGGTGACGAATCCGTTGCCGATGCACTGGCGGATATTGCCGCCGCTCGGGTAGATCGGCAGGTCAACGAGATGCGGGCCATCGAGTCGGCGCGCAAGCAGATCAGGGAAGGGGTATATGGCGTTTGCGGCGATTGCGGCGAGGATATCCGCTTCGAGCGCCTGCTGGCCTGCCCTACGGCCATACGCTGCGTCAATTGCCAGCAGACATATGAAAAAACGCACACCAGCGAAAACACGCCTTCGATGTGATGATTCATGCCATTAATCCAACTTGATAAGTTATCTCTCGCCTTCGGGCATGTCCCCCTGCTCGACCATGCCGACCTGGTGCTGGAGCCCGGCGAACGGGTCGGCCTGATCGGGCGCAACGGTACCGGCAAATCCAGCCTGCTCAAGATCATCGCCGGTACGGCGCAACCCGACGATGGCCGGGTGTGGCGTGCGCCGGGGATGAAGCTGGCCTACGTCCCGCAGGAGCCTGAACTCGACCCTGAACATACGGTGTTCGAAGCCGTGGCGGAAGGACTGGGCGCGGCACACCAGTTTTTGCTCGACTATCACGAGGTCACCCATGCCATGGGCGATCCGGATGCCGATATGGATGCCCTGCTGGCACGCATGCACGATCTGCAGGTGGAGCTCGAGGCGCACGACGGCTGGAACATGAAAGCACGGGTGGAAGCTACCATGAGCCGGCTCTCCCTGCCCGAAGATGTCAGGATCGGCGCCTTGTCCGGCGGGCAGAAAAAACGCGTGGCACTGGCGCAGGCGTTGGTGATGGCGCCGGACATGCTGCTGCTGGACGAACCCACCAACCACCTGGATCTGGCCGCGATCGAATGGCTGGAAGGCCTGCTCAACGAATTTACCGGCAGCGTGCTGTTGATCACCCACGACCGGCGTTTTCTCGACAATGTGGCAACGCGTATTGTCGAGCTGGATCGTGGCTTGCTGGTGGGTTTCGACGGTAATTTTTCCGCCTACCAGATCAAGAAGCAGGAACTGCTCGAAATCGAAGCGGTGCATAACGAAAAATTCGACAAGGTGCTGGCGCAGGAGGAAGTCTGGATCCGCAAGGGTATCCAGGCGCGTCGCACCCGCAACGAGGGGCGTGTGCTCCGACTGGAAGCGCTGCGCCGCGAACGTGCTGCGCGCCGTGAACGCAGCGGCACGGTCAACCTCAACGTTGATCAAGGTGAGCGCTCGGGCAAGCTGGTGGCGGAACTGGAAAACGTCAGCAAGTCCTATGGCGACAAAACCATTATCCGTGATTTCACCGGCCGCGTGATACGTGGTGACAAGATCGGCCTGGTGGGGCCCAATGGCGCCGGCAAGAGCACCCTGCTCAAGCTCATTCTGGGCGAACTGCAGCCCGACAGCGGCACGGTCAAGCTGGGCACCAAGATGGCTGTGGCTTATTTCGACCAGTTCCGCACCCAGCTCGACGAAGAAGCCACACTGGCCGATACCATCAGCAAGGGCAGCGACTTCATCGAAATTGGTGGCGAGAAGAAGCACGTCATCAGCTACCTGGAAGATTTCCTGTTTGCCCCGCAGCGCGCCCGCTCCCCGGTAAAATCCCTGTCCGGCGGCGAACGCAACCGCCTCCTGCTGGCGCGCCTATTCACCCGTCCGGCCAACGTGCTGGTGCTGGACGAGCCTACCAACGACCTCGACATCGAAACCCTGGAACTGCTCGAAACACTGCTGCAGGAATACAAGGGCACGGTGCTGCTGGTCTCCCATGACCGGACTTTCCTCGATAACGTGGTGACTCAGGTTATTGCTTTTGAGGGCGATGGCAAGCTGCAGGAATATGCAGGCGGCTACGACGACTACGTGCGGACGAAAAAGCTGCGTGAAGCCGAAGCCCAGAAGAAGCCGGAAGCGCCGCAGAAAGTGGCTGTCAAATCGGTTAAACCTGCCCCCCGGGTAAAACTGAGTTTCAACGAAAATCGCGAACTGGAAATCCTGCCAGGCAAGATCGAATCGCTGGAGCAGGAGCAGGAAGAAATTGGCGGCAAGCTGGCCGATGCCGATATCTATCGTAGCGACCCTGCGGAAGCCAAGCGCCTGCAGGAACGGGTCAATGCGATCGAGGAAGAACTGCTCGAAGCGCTGGCGCGCTGGGAAGAACTGGAAGACAAGCAGAAAATGGCAGCGGGAGAGTAGCCTGCTGTGCCCTCCGAATTCGACCTGATCCGCCAGTATTTCACGCGGCCTACCCCGAGCGCCTTGTTGGGCGTCGGCGACGATGCCGCTCTGCTGCAAATCTCTCCGGGCATGGAGTTGGCTGTTTCGGTGGACATGCTGGTGGAAGGGCGGCATTTCGCGCCGCAGGACGGCCCTGGCACCGTGGGCCACAAATCCCTCGCGGTGAATCTTTCCGATATGGCCGCCATGGGCGCGCGACCGCGCTGGGCGACGCTGGCGCTGGCGCTGCCGGCCGCTGACGAGAAATGGTTGCGTGGTTTTGCCGGCGGATTTTTTGGCCTGGCTGGCAAGTTCGGCGTCGAACTGATCGGCGGCGACACCACGCGCGGGCCGCTCAATATCTGCATCCAGATCATGGGCGAGGTGCCGTCTGGCAAGGCCTTGCGCCGCGATGGCGCAAAGGCAGGTGATGAAATCTGGGTCAGTGGTGTGCTGGGCACGGCCGCGCTGGCGCTGGCTTTTCGTCAGGGCAGGGTAGAGCTCGATCAGATGGAAGCCGCGGCCTGCCTGCCTGCACTTTATGTGCCTCAGCCGCGTGTGGCTCTGGGTCTGTCGTTGTGTGATATTGCGACTGCCGCAATCGATGTTTCTGATGGCTTGCTGGCGGATCTGGGGCATATTCTGGAGCAGTCCGGAGTTGGTGCTGAAATCCATTTCGAAACTTTGCCCCTGCACGAAGTCGTGCGCCGCCATATTGAACTTGATGCTGTAAAAAACTGCACGCTGGCAGGTGGGGATGATTACGAACTGTGTTTTACCGCACCTGTTACACGCCATGCCGAGTTGCTGGCCTTGTCGCAGAAACTGGCGCTGCCGTTGACCTGCATTGGCCGTATTGTCGGTGGAGCAGGGCTGGCCGTGCTGGACGGGAAGGGTGGCCCCATGCCGGTAAATGCGAAAGGATTTGACCATTTTGCATAATACGCCGGATCTGAAGTTGCTATTTTCCCACCCGGCCCATTTCTTCTCGCTGGGCTTTGGCTCCGGTCTGTCGCCTGTTGCGCCGGGAACAGCGGGGTCGCTGCTGGCGATTCCCCTCTTCATGGCGCTGGCCGGTTTTCTTTCACTGTGGCCATTGCTGCTTGTAGTGGCGCTGGCCTTTGTCATCGGGATCTGGTTTTGCGACCTGACCGGCAAGGCGCTGGGCGTATCCGACCATGGCGGCATCGTGTGGGACGAGATCGTGGCAATGTGGCTGATCCTGGCGTTTACGCCGCCCACCTGGCTGTGGTTCGGCATCGCCTTCCTGCTGTTCCGTCTGTTCGATATCTGGAAACCTTTTCCCATCCGTTATTTCGATCAGCACGTCAAGGGCGGCTTCGGGGTGATGCTGGACGATGTGCTGGCAGCGGGCTATGCGCTCGCTGTGCTCAAACTGCTGGAGCATTTTTATGGATGAGTCCCTGTTCCACCTGGCCGAAGAAACCGGCCATGCCCTGAAAGCGCGCGGCTGGACGCTGGCCACGGCGGAATCCTGCACCGGCGGATGGGTGGGCGAGTCTGTGACGGCGGTGGCTGGCAGTTCGTCCTGGTATGACCGCGGCTTCATTACCTACACCAATGCCTCCAAGCAGGAGATGCTGGGGGTGCAGGCCGAGACGCTGGAAAATACGGGTGCTGTCAGTGAAGCGACCGTCTGTGAGATGGCCGCTGGCACGCTATTGCATAGCCAGGCCGATATTTCCCTGGCGATCAGCGGCATTGCCGGTCCCGGCGGTGGCTCACCTGACAAGCCAGTGGGTACGGTATGCTTTGCCTGGGCGGTCAGAAACGGGCCGCTGAAGAGTGAACGTTGTGTCTTTGCAGGGGATCGTTTCAGCGTTCGGCATCAGGCTGTTGCGCATGCCCTGCAAGGTGTTTTAGCACTTCTGCAACTGTGACATAATCCGCAAGTCAAGATTTAAGGAAAAACCATGGACGAGAATAAAAGCAAGGCGCTTGCCGCAGCCCTGAGCCAGATCGAGAAACAGTTCGGCAAGGGTTCCATCATGCGCCTGGGCGATCACGCCGCGTCGCAGGACATTCAGGTGGTATCCACCGGTTCGCTGGGACTGGATATCGCGCTTGGCGTGGGCGGCCTGCCGCGCGGCCGGGTGGTGGAAATCTACGGTCCGGAATCGTCCGGCAAGACCACGCTGACCCTGCAGGTGATCGCGGAGATGCAGAAACTGGGTGGCACCGCCGCTTTTATCGACGCGGAACATGCGCTCGATCCGCAATATGCCCAGAAGCTCGGCGTGAAGGTGGCCGACCTGCTGATCTCCCAGCCGGATACCGGCGAGCAGGCGCTGGAAATCGCCGACATGCTGGTGCGCTCGGGCTCGGTCGATATCGTGGTGGTCGACTCGGTCGCCGCGCTGACCCCCAAGGCCGAAATCGAGGGCGAGATGGGCGATTCCCACATGGGACTGCAGGCCCGCCTGATGTCGCAGGCGCTCCGGAAGCTGACTGCCAATATCAAGCGTACCAACACCCTGGTGATCTTCATCAACCAGATCCGCATGAAAATCGGCGTCATGTTCGGTAACCCGGAAACCACCACTGGCGGTAACGCCCTTAAGTTCTACGCCTCGGTGCGCCTGGATATCCGTCGTACCGGCGCGATCAAGAAAGGCGAGGAAGTGATCGGTTCCGAGACCCGCGTCAAGGTGGTCAAGAACAAGGTCGCCCCTCCTTTCAAGCAGGCCGAATTCGATATTCTCTATGGCGAGGGCATTTCGCGCGAAGGCGAGATTATCGACATGGGCGTGGAGCACAAATTCGTCGAGAAATCCGGTGCCTGGTACAGCTACAAGGGCGAAAAAATCGGCCAGGGCAAGGACAATTCACGTGAGTTCCTGCGCGAGCACAAGGAGATCGCTGCCGAGATCGAGGCCAGGGTACGCGAGGCGGTCGGCGTGAGCGGCTTGCCGACCACGGTCGACCCTGACACCGTGGATGCCTGATCCCGGTCTCAGAGAGCGTGCACTTGGTTTTCTCTCGCGGCGCGAATATTCGCGTCTTGAGTTGAAACGCAAGCTGGCGCCCCATGCCGAGCACGAGCATGAAGTAGAGTCCCTGCTTGATGATTTTGCCGCGCGTGGATGGTTGTCGGAAGCACGTTTCACCGAGCAGGTCGTGCATGCGCGCCGGAGTAAATTCGGCGCCCAGCGCATTGTTCATGAACTGAAGGAAAAAGGCATCAGCGCGGATGCAGTGGCGGCAATTCTGCCTGATTTGCGGGAAAGCGAGCTGGAAACGGCGCGTGCGGTCTGGGCGAAGAAATTTGGCGCCCTGCCGCAGGATGCCAGGGAACGGGCGAAGCAGATGCGTTTCTTGATGAGCCGCGGCTTCAGTTCCGGCACTATCGGCAAAGTATTGCGGGGTGGCGGAGAGTGATGCAAATGAAGCCTGTTTTTTCTGGAATGGCGTTGTCTTGTCTGCTGCTGTTGTCCGGATGTAACTATCTGCCGTTCGGACAGACGCCGCTGAAAGAGATTGTGGAAGCGCCAGCGCAGTTCGAAGGCAAGGAAGTGCGCATCCGCGGCAAGGTCAGGGATATCGTCAAGATTCCGCTGATCGATCTTTCCATGTATGTCGTGGATGACGGCAGCGGCGAGGTGACGGTGATTGCACATGACAAGCTGCCAGCGGTCAATGAAACCGTCAATGTCACGGGTGTGGTGGAAAGCGCCGCGATCATTGGCGGGCAGTCGATTGGACTGCGCATCATGGAAACACAACGTTTTTGAAAATTTTGTAGTCACGATTGAATAATTTGGAAAGCACGCATGAAAAGCAGCGAAATCCGTAAGCAGTTTCTCGATTACTTTGCCTCCAAGGGGCACGCCGTGGTGGCATCCAGTTCCCTGGTACCGCACGAGGATCCAACCCTGCTGTTTACCAATGCCGGGATGAACCAGTTCAAGGACGTATTCCTCGGCTTCGACAAGCGCCCCTATACACGCGCCGCTTCGTCGCAGAAATGCGTGCGCGCCGGCGGCAAGCACAACGATCTGGAAAACGTCGGCTATACTGCGCGCCATCACACCTTCTTCGAGATGCTGGGCAACTTCAGTTTCGGTGACTACTTCAAGCGCGAGGCCATCCAGTACGCATGGGAACTGCTCACCGGGGTGTTCAGGCTGCCCAAGGAAAAGCTCTATGTGACGGTCTATGCCGAGGATGACGAGGCTTTTGATATCTGGACCAAGGAGATCTGCCTTGCCAGCGAGCGCGTCATCCGCATCGGCGACAACAAGGGCGCGCGCTACGCTTCCGACAACTTCTGGATGATGGGCGACACCGGCCCGTGCGGTCCCTGCACCGAGATTTTCTACGATCACGGTGCGCACATTCCCGGCGGCCTGCCGGGCACGCCGGAAGAAGATGGCGACCGCTACATCGAGATCTGGAACAACGTGTTCATGCAGTTCAACCGCGATGAGCAGGGCGTCATGCACCCGCTGCCCAAGCCCTCGGTGGATACCGGCATGGGGCTGGAGCGCATCTCCGCAGTACTGCAGGGCGTGCATGCCAATTATGAAATCGACCTGTTTCAGACCCTGATCAAGGCCGCGGCGCGGGAGACAAAGTGCGCTGACCTCGATAGCCCTTCGCTGAAAGTACTGGCCGACCACATCCGCGCCTGCTCTTTTCTGATCGCCGACGGGATCATCCCCGGCAACGAGGGACGCGGCTATGTGCTGCGCCGTATCATCCGCCGCGCTATCCGTCATGGCTACAAGCTGGGTGCGCGCGCTGCTTTCTTTCACCGCATGGTGGTCGATCTCGATGCCGAGATGGGAGATGCCTATCCGGAACTGCGCCAGAACCAGACGCGCGTGACAGAGGTGCTGAAGCAGGAAGAGGAGCGCTTTTTCACCACCATCGAACACGGCATGGCGATTCTGGAAGCCGATCTGGCCGACATGGCCGGAAAGGGCGACAAGACTTTCAACGGCGAGACCGCTTTCAAGCTGCACGACACCTACGGCTTCCCCCTCGACCTGACCCAGGACGTGTGCCGCGAGCACGGCGTTAGCGTGGACGTGGCTGCCTTCGATGCCGCCATGAGCCGCCAGAAGGAGCAGGCGCGCGCCGCCGGCAAGTTCAAGATGGCGGCCAATCTGGAATACGATGGCCCGGCCACCACCTTCCACGGCTACGACAGGCTCGAAACCAGGGGCAACGTGCTGGCCCTGTATCGCGACGGTTCGCCGGTCAACGAGTTGCAGGAAGGCGAAACGGGCGTGGTGGTACTGGACGACACGCCTTTCTACGCCGAATCCGGCGGCCAGGCGGGAGACCGCGGGCTGCTGCAAAGCACGCACGGCATATTTGCCGTGGAGGATACGCAGAAGATTCAGGCTGCAGTGTTCGGCCACCATGGTGTAGTGAGAACCGGCAAGATCAGCGTCGGCAATGGCGTGACCGCCAAGGTGGATGCCCAGGCCCGCGCCCGCACCGTGCGCAACCACTCCGCTACCCATTTGATGCACAAGGCACTGCGGGAAGTGCTGGGCGAACATGTACAGCAGAAAGGTTCGCAGGTCGATGCCGACAAGACCCGCTTTGACTTCGTGCATAGCCAGCCGATGACCGATGAGGAAATCCGGCGTGTGGAAAACCGGGTCAATGCCGAAATTCTGGCCAACACGGCCGCAGAATGCCGTGTGCTGCCCATTGCAGAGGCCCAGAAACTGGGGGCGATGATGCTGTTCGGCGAGAAATACGGCGATGAGGTGCGGGTGCTGGATATCGGCAGCTCGCGCGAGCTGTGCGGTGGCACGCACGTGCAAAGGACCGGCGATATCGGCCTGTTCAGCATCATGGCCGAAGGCGGCGTGGCGGCAGGTGTGCGCCGTGTCGAGGCAGTGACCGGCGATAATGCGCTGGCCTATATGCAGGGCATGGAATCCGCGCTGGGCGGCGTGGCGGGTACGCTGAAAGTGCTGCCCAGGGATGTGCCGGCGCGCGTTGTGGCCGTGCTCGACCAGGTGCGCAAGCTGGAACGTGAACTCGCCGCCCTCAAGGGCAAGCTGGCTTCGGCTCAGGGCGATGATCTGGTGAATCAGGCGGCCGATGTGCAGGGCGTCAAGGTGCTGGCGGCAAGGCTGGATGGTGCCGATGCCAATGCCATGCGTGAAGCCATGGACAAGCTCAAGGACAAGCTTGGCAGCGCGGTAGTCGTGCTGTCCTCAGTAGCCGACGGCAAGGTAAGCCTGATTGCCGGCGTCACTGCCAGCCTGACGGCAAAAGTGAAAGCGGGTGAACTGGTCAACTTCGTCGCCCAGCAAGTGGGCGGCAAGGGCGGTGGGCGCCCAGACATGGCTCAGGCTGGCGGCACCCAGCCGGAAGGCCTGGAGCAAGCGCTGAAATCCGTGCAGGGCTGGGTTGGCGAACGTCTGTGATTCAGGTCAATGCAGATGTTCGGGTTCGTGGATGCAGTAGCCTTGGGCAAAATCCACGCCGATGGCCTGCAGTTTTTCAAGCACGATGTGATTCCCGACAAACTCGGCAATGGTCTTGATGCCCATTTCCTGAGCGATTTTGTTGATCGCTTCCACCATGCAGTAATCGGTTTTGTCGTGGTCCAGATTCTTGACCAGAGACCCGTCGATTTTCAGAAAATCAACGGGCAGGGATTTCAGGTAGGCAAAGGACGACATGCCGCTGCCAAAGTCGTCCAGTGAAAAACGGAATCCCAGTGTCTTCATTTCCCTGATCAGGGAACTCGCTTTTTCCAGATTGTTGATGGCCACGGTTTCGGTTATCTCGAAGCATATCGAGCGTGGCGGAATCTGGTGAAGATTCAACTGGTCGCGTAAAAAAATCGGGAAATAATCGTCGTTGAGGCTGGCGCCGGATATGTTGATGCTGCATAGCGGCATGGAATTGCTTTCTCCGTTCTCCAGCATCTTCAAGGCGCCTCGCCACAATGCGGCATTGCGATAAAACAGGGTGCGGATCACCCAGCGGTCAATGAGCGGCATGAGGTGGTATTTTTCTGCAGCCGGAACGAATTCACCTGGAGTTATCTCATGTCCGTCTTCGTCTATCATGCGCAACAAAATTTCCCGGTGACTGAAGCACCCGAAAACTGAATCGATGGACAGGATGTTCTGGTAATAAAGCCGGAAACGGTCATTCTCGAAGGCATCTGTAATGCGCGATATCCATGCAGTTTCGCGTTTCAGAAAAGCACATTCGATACTGTCGGCATGGACATGAATCTGGTTTCTTCCCTTGCTCTTCGCCACAAGACAAGCCGAGTTTGCAGCGCTCAAAACACAGTCCACGCTTACGTTATCTGCCTTGATGACGGCGATCCCGATACTGGTGCTCATATCGAAATACTTGTTTTCCCAGAAAAAGCGGAAGCCAGCGACAGCGTCTCGAATGGCATTTGTAATTTTCCGGGCATTTTCAGGCGTGATGTCTTCCAGCAGAATGGCAAATTGATCGCCACCCATACGTGCCAGGGTGCCGTTACCCTGGAGGGTTTCCGCGAGCAGTCTGGCAAGTCGCTCCAGCAGGTCATCTCCGGCCTGATGGCCGCAAGCGTCGTTGATTACCTTGAATTGATCCAGGTCGAGGTAAAGCAGGGTATGGTCTGTTTGATGATTTAAAGTCAGTAATTTCAGTTTGCGCGTGAATTCGCGCCGGTTTAACAGGCCGGTCAGTTCGTCATGGCTGGACTGGTGCCTGAGTTTTGCAATCTCATTCCGGGTCGCGCTGATATCGCGTGCAATGGCAAGTATCTCCGTGTCCGGATGATTCGATGTGACTCGATTGAGCGAGATTTCTGTCCAGCGCAGCATGCTGTTCTGGGGACGTATCAGGCACTCAAAGCGAACCGGCGTGCCGCTGAGGGCAATTTCGCATTTATGCACGAATAGATCGATGCTTTTGCTGAGTCCGATCAGACGAGTCAGAACGGAACACCCCGGGGCAGGGCTTTTTTCGTTCATCCATTGGGCAAGCACGGCATTGGCGAGACGGAGTCGCATGTCTTCACCCATGACGAAGACCGCATCATTCGCCTGTTCGAGATAGCCCAGGGGCGAATTCGAAGTCGATACCTTGCTTGTGGGGTGATTCGCCATGCCTTGCCTGAAACAGGTCTGATCCGGTCAATGCCTCTCGTGCATGCGGATTCTGAAAAAGCGTGAGTATATTACATTTTTATTAAATAGAAATATTATGAAATATATCTACATATCATTGAATTAGGCGATATTGTGATGATCTTCGAGCAAAGACTGGTAGATCAGGTTCTGTAAAAGAATAGCCTGGCTGCTCTGGAGGTTGAGAAGTTTGACGCCATACTGAAACAGCATGCCTCCATTGGGGTTGCCCTGAATCATGGCATTCTGAATCACGGCCCGGGTCTCGATGTGCGCCTGATAATCATTGGGCTGTACGGTAATATGGAACGAAACTTCAATTTCGTCATGGGCATTTCCCAACTCTTCCTCGGAATCGATCAGGATGCCGCCGGAACTGATATTCGAAATTACGGCATCAACAGGCATTTCCCTTTGTCCTATCCTGACCTTGACAGGGATGCTGGTTTTGACGCGGACTTCATTCCGCACCGGAACGGTGCGGATGGTATGGGGGTAGGTCAGGTGGAGGTAGGGAAAAGGGGAGAGGCAGACGCGTTCGACTGCCGTTTCGAAGGAGAAAGTTTCGATGCCGGAAAATCCCCGCACGATCAGCGTTTCATTATCCCGCATAGGCAAGGAAAGTCCGTTTACGATCGGGTTGCGGACCAGTATGCTGAGACCGCTGACATAACCCACCAGGCTGGTGAAATAGCGCTGCTCGTGGCGCGGGGTGGGGAGCTCGATTTGCAGGCGGTCACCTACATGCAGCTTGAGCCGTTCGAAAATGTCATCTTCGTTTTGCATCGCTGATTGAGTGGCCATTCTGGGTTACTGCAGGAGCTTGATCACACGCTGCGGGAAGGGAATTTCGATGCCGGCCTGCTGGAACTTCTGCCAGATTTCCCAGTTGATGTCGGACCTCAGGTTGAGCTGGCCTTCTTCAGGGTCGTTGATCCAGATACTCATTTCCAGATCGATCCCGCTTTCACCGAAACTCTTCAGGAAAGCCCTGGGTTCGGGTTCCTTCAGTACGCGGGGCTGGTTGCCTGCGGCTTCCAGCATGATTTGCGTGGCTTTTCTCAGGTCGCTGTCGTAACTGACCTGGACCGGGATGGAAATCCGCACTTCATGATTGGTGTAGGAGTGATTCAGCACGGTAGAAGTGATCAGCGCTTCATTGGGAATAATGGCTTCGGTTCCATCCAGGCCTTTGACCACGACGTAGCGCGAGGTGATGCTGGTGACAGTGCCATAACGGCTTTCTACCGTGACCAGATCGCCGATGCGGATGGAACGGTCCAGCAAAATGATGAAGCCGCTGACGTAATTGCTGGCAATTTTCTGCAGGCCGAATCCGATGCCCACGCCCAGTGCGCCACCAAACACGGAGAGTACGGTAACGTCGATGCCGGCAATGGGCAGTGCGAACAGTATGCCCAGCAGTAACAGACCGGCGCGGATGAGTTTGGTCAGTACCACGCGCAGGCTCATGTCGAGTTTGTCTGCCGCCATCAGGCGTTTTTCCAGTGTTGAAGCCAGCCACAACACGAATAAAAGTGTCACGGCAATGGAAAGCAGGGCGCTCAGTATCATCAGCAGCGAAACTTTCTGCTTGCCGATGTGAAAGCTGAAATCATCCAGTACACCCAGGATTTCTGGCAGAAAGCCAGTGATGTGCAAGGCCACGCCACTCCAGATCAGAATTGCGATGAAACGCTCCGAGGTCTGTACCCATCCGCCGGGACTAAAGATATGTCGCAGCATGTAAACGGAGAATCTTATCAGGGCGAGTGAAAGCAAAAGCGGGATGGCAAGATTCAGCACGCTGATGGAATGCCAGTGCTTGAGCAGGGTCTTTGCCACCAGTACCAGCAGTAGCGCGGTGAGTGGAAAAATGACCCGGTCTACCCCGCCCATGCCCAGTTTCCATGCGCCTTCCTGTTGTGGAATCTGCCTGCGAACCAGACGTGTAAGCAGCCACGCAGCAGCCAGGCTCAGTACAAGCGCAGCAAGCTGCCATAATATCGAAGTCTGGCCAAGGTCATTCAGCAGCTCGAAAATCAGATTACGTATTTCCTGGTTGTTTTGCATCAGTAGCGCTGGGCCTCGAAAACTTGTGAATGGGTGCGGTGGTGCTGCCAGTTTTTCAGGTAAGCCTGGGTCAGTGCTTGATTGCCACGGAAGATCAGCAGATTTTCCGCATTCCTGTACTGAGCTGCATGGGTGAAATTGAATGAACCCGTGATAACAGCCGATTGGGTCGAGTCTGCATCGATGACCATGATCTTGCTATGTGCGCTGTCATGTTCCCGATCAACAAAAGTGGGGATTCCAGCGGCAGCGATTTCCGGTATCAGCCCGCGCTGCATTTTTCGAATTTGTTCTCCATCCGCGATCAGTTGTACGTCTACGCCGCGATGCCTGGCTTCGATCAGCGCCTGAGCGATTTTGCGATGGGTAAAACTGAAAGCCTGAACAAGAATCTGTTTTCTTGACTCATGAATCGCCGAGACCACCATGGCGCCGGTATCATCCTCCGGACTGAAGGCAAGCTGGACCGTGCCGCCAGCCAACACGACCGGAGGGGGGCGCGAACCCGGGGGGAACTCGAAAGCGGCGGCTGTGGCACTTGAAGCGAGCACGAGCAGCAGGACATGGAATCGGTTCATGAATCCTATTGTATGTGAAGTCCGGGCTTGAATTGTCGCTGTCCGGCCACAAATTTCAATCACTGGATATCAAATTGGAAAAGCAACATGCCCGAAGCAAATGAAGCGATTGAAGGTGAAGTGATCGAGTCTACCGAACTGGCGCTGCAACAACAGGTGTTGCCCGATACCCTGTACCTGTTACCGCTTACCGAACGGCCATTTTTCCCCGCCCAGACCCTGCCCCTGCTGATGAATATGGGGCCATGGCTGGAAACGGTGGAAAAAATCGGCGAGACCGAGCACAAGATGGTCGGCCTGGTGCTGGTGCGGCCCAACTCTGCCGACGACGTCACGCCTCAGGATTTTTATGCCACCGGGACTGCAGTGCACATGCACCATCCGGTGCGCACCGAGGGCAAGATCCAGTTCATCGCTGAAGGCCAGCGGCGTTTTCGTATCGTCAAATGGTTATCCAGAAAGGCGCCATACCTGGCGCAGGTGGAATACATCAGTGACAGCCGGGGCGCCAATAGCGACGAGGTGAAGGCCTATGCGATGGCGATCATCAATTCCATCAAGGAGCTCTTGCCGCTCAACCCCCTGTATAGCGAGGAGCTTAAATTTTTTCTGAATCGCTTCAGCCCGAACGAGCCGTCCTTGCTGACCGATTTTGCCGCTTCCCTCACCACGGCCTCCAAGGAAAAGTTGCAGGATGTGCTGGAAGCCCTGAATCTGCGCCGCCGCATGGAAAAGGTGCTGGTGCTGATCAAGAAGGAGCTGGATGTCGCCCGTCTGCAGTCGCAGATTCGTGAGCAGGTCGATGAGAAAATGACCAAGCAGCAACGCGAGTTTTTCCTGCGCGAGCAGTTGAAGACGATTCAGAAGGAACTGGGCCTCGCCAAGGATGACAAGACAGCCGAGATCGAGCGTTTTCAGGAGCGCCTCACCAAGCTCAAGCTGACAGAGGCAGCGCAGAAGCGCGTAGACGAGGAGATGCAGAAACTTTCCCTGCTCGAAACCGGATCGCCGGAATATGCCGTTACGCGCAACTACCTCGACTGGCTGACACAACTGCCATGGGGAAAATATTCAAAGGACAAGCTCGACCTCAAGCGCGCGCGCAAGATTCTCGACCGCGATCATGACGGTCTGGAGGACGTCAAGGAGCGCATTATCGAATTCCTCGCGGTGGGTGCGCTGAAAGGTGAAATCGCTGGTTCCATCGTGTTGCTGGTGGGCCCGCCCGGCGTGGGCAAGACCTCCATCGGGCGTTCCATCGCCGATGCGCTGGGGCGCAAGTTCTACCGTTTCTCGCTTGGCGGCATGCGCGACGAGGCCGAGATCAAGGGCCATCGGCGCACCTATATCGGCGCCATGCCGGGCAAATTTATTCAGGCCATCAAGGAATGCGACACGCAGAATCCGGTCATCATGCTCGATGAAGTGGACAAGATCGGCGCCTCCTATCATGGCGATCCGGCCTCATCCCTGCTGGAAGTGCTCGACCCGGAGCAGAACAGCGATTTTCTCGATCATTACCTCGACGTGCGCTTTGATTTGTCCAAAGTCTTGTTCGTCTGTACCGCCAACCAGCTCGACACCATTCCCGGGCCCTTGCTCGACCGCATGGAAGTGATCCGGCTGTCGGGCTACATCACTGCCGAGAAAGTGGCGATTGCCAAACACCACTTGTGGCCCAAGCAACTGGAAAAAACGGGCCTCAAGCGCGGCGAGTTGTCTATCAGCGATGTGGCACTGAAGCACGTGATCGATGGCTATGCGCGCGAAGCCGGTGTGCGCAACCTGGAGAAACAGCTTGGTCGCCTGGTCAGGAAGTCGGTGGTGAAGCGCATGAGCGGAGATGAAGAAGTGTCTCGCATCAACGTTGCTCAGGTGGAGGATTACCTGGGCAAGCCGGTATTCACCCAGGAGAAGCCGCTTAGCGGTATCGGCGTGATTACCGGGCTGGCATGGACCGCGATGGGAGGAACCACCCTTTCAATTGAGGCGACCAGGGTGCATACCCGCAACCGCGGTTTCAAGCTCACCGGTCAGCTCGGCGACGTGATGAAGGAGTCTGCCGAAATTGCCTACAGCTATATCTCGTCTCACCTCAAGGAGTACAAGGGTGATCTGAAATTCTTCGACGAGGCCTTCGTGCACCTGCACCTGCCCGAGGGTGCCACGCCCAAGGATGGCCCCAGTGCTGGCGTCACCATGGCGACGGCGCTGCTCTCCCTTGCGCGCAACCAGAAAATCGCCCGGCCTCTGGCCATGACCGGCGAACTGACCCTGACCGGCGAAGTGCTGGCGATTGGCGGCGTGCGCGAGAAAGTCATTGCCGCAAGACGCGTCAAGATCATGGAACTGATCATGCCCGAGGCCAACCGGCGCGATTTTGACGAGTTGCCGGATCACATCCGGGCGGGGGTCAAGGTCCACTTCGCTAAACAGTTCAAGGATGTGGTGAAGGTCGTTTTCCCCGAAAAGGGATAAAGCCGCTTATCCGGACATAAAAAAACCGGGCAGTTTTCACTGCCCGGCCACCGGTCGGGGTGGAGGGAGGGAGACTCTAATCCACTTCTTCCCAGCCGGTAATCATGGCCCTGATGTGAGCCGTCGGGGTATGACCGGCTGTCGTCAGGTAAACGTGGGCGATCAGGAACAGCAGCATCATGAATGCGCCTGCGGTATGGAAGAACGCCACCCATTCGAGAGAGACATATTTGTCCACGCCCCATGCGTTCCAGTCGCCGAAGAACAGATAGAACCAACCCGAGAACCACAGCAATGGCCCGATGAACAGCAGCACGCCGAGATAGGCCAGGCGTTGCAGCGGGTTATGCTTCTTCAGCGTGGTTGCGCGGAAGGGGTGGGGCGCATGGACGAAGATCCCGACGGAATAGTACTTGACCATGGCTACCACCTTGTCCAGGGTCGGGATGTACTGCTTCCACTCGCCGGTAGTGAAGTGCCAGAAGATGGCGAACACCCACAGGCTAACCAGGGTCCAGGCGGCGATAGTATGCAGGCTCACCGCCTTGGCGAAGCCTAAGAGATGGTAGGAGCCATGCACCTCGAAGCCGGTAATCAGCATGAAGATGATGAGCGAGGCCTGAGACCAGTGCCAGAACCTCTCGAAGACTTTGAATACATAGATTTTTTCAGACATGATCTTATCCTTTCCTGTTGCTCATGTAGATGCGGCCGGCACCGTGGATGATCACCCCGAGCAGGGTCAGGAGGGCAAGTGCCCAGCCACCCATATCGAGCCATTTGTTCTGGCGATCAGTGCTCGGCATATAGAGTCCGCTGACGTTTTTCAGGCGACCACCTGTCTTGGCGTCATGACACTGCGCACAGGTCAGTGCATCACCCTTGGGTGCAACCATGTGGGTAATCGGCCAGGACATTTCGGTTTCGGCGAAGGCGTATTTGCCGCTGTATTCCGCGCCAATTTCCTTCATGCCGTATTCAAGCGCCTTGTCCCAGTTGAAGTTGCCCCAGTACGCACTGTCGTCCTTGCCGTAGGTATGGAATACCACCAGCTGGTTATTTCCTGCGTCATAGGGTTGCTTGCCGCGGAATACCTTCATCGGCCAGATCATGGATTTGCCATCGGTCGGGCTGCCATTCATGGTATTGATCTTCACGACCTTGCTCGGGTCCAGTTTGGTTTCACGCAGGGTGTAATCCACCTTGCCGTTGAACCAGACGTATTCCGGGATCACGTCATGCTGCCAGGTGAAGTTACCCTTCTTGCTGTCATAGGCGTTCTTGCCAGCAGAGTCCTTTTCGGTAAAGGGCTTGCCATCTTTCATCTTGCCACCGGTTGACCAGTCCCAACTCATCTTGGTGGCCTGGCCACGGGCAAATTCAGGAACGTGACAGGTCTGGCAGGCAATCTTGGCAGTATGTTCGTTCAGCTTGGGCTTGTCCGCTGGATGAGGCGTCGTGCCGTGGCAGGCCTGACAGGTGGCGGGATTGCTGTTATCCGCCTTGCCGCGCAGGTGGGCTTTTTCCTTGGCCATGGCGGTCGGCGTGTAACGGCTGCCGGATACGTTATGCCCGGTGGTCGCATGGCAGGTGGCGCAGGTGAAATCCAATCCATCCTTGGCCATGTGCACATCCAGATATTTGCCGGGATTTGTCAGCGTGCTGTCGATATCTCCGTGCTTCACCGCATCGCCGCCGCCACCATAAAAGTGACAGGCTCCACAGGTGGCGCGGGAAGTCTTGCCCACGTGCTGCGCCACATCCTTCAGATCAACTGCCTTGACGATTTTGCCTGAATGCGGAGGGAACTCTGTATCCTCATAGGGCGGATGGCCGGAAAGACCGGGCAGTTTGCGATATTTGCCGGTGGTGTCGTGGCAGACAACGCAGTCCACATTTTCCTGCTTGCTGAAGTCGAACTTGTCATCCTTCCAGCCGTAGCCAACGTGGCAGGCGGTACAGAACTGGTAGTTCGATGGCACAGCGGTACAGAAGTTGTTGATGACGTTCTTCTTGCCCAGACGCTGCTTGGTATCCGGATTCAGGAATTCCCAGGTCCAGTGCTTGGTGTGCTGCACCTGCTTGGCTGCCTCGGTGTGGCAGCTCAGGCAAGCCTTGGTCACTTCCGGGCCTTCCTTGAAGTCCTTTTGCAGCTCCTTGAATTTGCTGTGGTCGGCCGTCGAGGTCGAAACTTTCTTGACCTCTGCTGCCGGGATCGCCGGGACTGCCGCAACGACAGGAGCCGCAGCGGGTGCCATGGACGGCGCCGCCGTGGGCGCCGATGTGGCCAGAACGGTCACTGCTGTCAGCGTGCTGCCGACGGCAAGTGCCCAGGCCATGAATTTTTTTCTGTTTAACATGATTCCTCCTGAATTCTGATTCGAGATGTGTGCCTGGCGCTATTAGCAGCCACCACCACCACCGGCAGCACCACCAGCACCACCACCGCCCGGCGTACCCACCTTCATCTGAGGTGCGGGCTTGTTGGGGTCGAATTCAAGGAATTTGGCCTGATCTGCAGCGACATGCCCCATGACTTCACCAACCATAGGGCCGAACATCTTGCCCATCAGACCGGCATTCATGTTGCCGATGTAGGTCTTGCCATCGTTTTTCTGATAGACGGAAATTTTGCAGGGCATCAGGATGGACAGGTAACGCACGGAGTCGTCTTTCAGGATCGGGCCGGAGTATTTGGTGCTGCAGGCTTCGATCATCAGGACCGGCAGGGTGTTGCTGCCATCTTTCTGCACTGCCTTGGCAGGATTGCGCAGACCGGAGAGGGACCAGCCATTGCCAGTTTCTTCAATGTTCTGCTGTATGCGTGCGACTGTTTCCTCAAGACCATAAGGGCTTACGCGCTCATGGAACATCAGGCCGGGGGCCATGTTATAGCCTAGAAAAGCAACAAAAATCAGCCCCAATAAGAAACCACTTAGAATTTTTAGCATTTTGAGTCTCCCGATTCAATTGGTTTGTTACAAACACCACGTCCATTTTGCAACGCGAAGATTACAGGTTTAGAACGGCTTTAGAAAGAGTTTAAACTCTGCGATCTATGTAGATAAGAATATCCGAATATACTTCAATATAAAGAAGAAATATTTTATGGAATTGCTTTGTCCGGACAGGTCATAAATGAATAGAATGGCCCATGAATGACTTCAATGGCGGTGCATGAAATGAATCTGAATTCCGAGCTTGCCACGTTTGGTGGCGGCTGTTTCTGGTGCCTGGAAGCCGCATTCAACGAACTCGATGGCGTCACCAGGGTGGTTTCCGGCTACAGTGGCGGCCTGGTGGATGATCCCGATTATGAGGCCGTATGTAGCGGCAATACGGGGCATGCCGAAGTCGTGCAGGTGAGCTTTGATCCATCAGTTATCAGTTACCGGGAGTTGCTGACGGCTTTTTTCACCGTCCATGACCCCACTACCCTGAACCGCCAGGGCAACGATGCCGGAACGCAGTACCGATCGGTGATCTTCTATCATTCAGCAGAACAGGAGGTCGCGGCACAGGAAATGATTGACGCGCTTTCCAGAGAGCACATATGGGATTATCCGATTGTGACCGAGGTGCTCCCTGCACCGGTTTTCTACCCGGCGGAAGATTACCACCGGGATTATTTCAGCCGGAATTCACAGCAGCCCTATTGCCAGGTGGTCGTGGCGCCCAAAGTGGCCAAATTGCGGGCCAGATTCGCAGGAAAGCTGAAGCAGCGTTAAGTTTTGTTCTGACGGCAAAAAGCACCGAGCAAATCCTCTACAAGCCTGAGGCTGCGTTGATTCTGGTCGCGTAGCGGGTTGTATTCTGCCAGTTCCAGAGCGACCAGCCGGGGGTGGTGCAAGATCCCCCGCAAAGTCTTGTCCAGTGCCAGATGATGCAGTCCATGTCCTACCGGCGTGCCCACGCCCGGACTTTCTTTCGGGTTGAAGGCATCAAGATCGATGCTGATGCCGAAGCCCGCCGTGCCGTGCTGGGCGATAGTGAGCGCCTCGGCCATGACGGCGGCGATGCCGCGCTGTTTCACTTCTGCCATGAAAAAAATCCGCACGCCGAGGCGCTGCAGCAAATTCGCTTCGCCTGACTCAAAGCTGCGCACGCCGATCAGGCAAACATGGGCTGGCAGTATTTTCGGGCTGAAGTTCGTGATATCGACCAGCTCCGGCGCGCCGAAGCCCAGCAACACCGCCAGGGGCATGCCGTGGATCGCGCCGCTGGGCGTGGTTTGCGGGGTATGGCTGTCCATGTGGGCGTCGATCCAGATCAGGCCGAGCGCTCCCTGTTCCCTGAGTGCCTGCGCCGCGCCGCTCCAGGTGCCGATGGCGCAGGAATGATCGCCGCCGATGACCAGCGGCAGCCTGTTGTGGTCGATGGTGGTGCGGACTTCCCGGGCCAGGTCAGCACACAGTACCTGGATACCGGCCAGTGGAGAAAGTCCGGTGGCGGGGTGCAGGGTGGTGCGCCAGGCAATATCGCAAGCCTGCTGCCGCAGTCCGGGCACGAGGCCGGATTGTTCCACGCTGCCCGGGCCTGCGGCGCAACCTGGGTCGCGCGCGCCAAGTCCTGATGCAACCCCGATGATTTCGACCGGTTTCATTGCAGCAGCGGCTTCAGTTTGATCCAGACATTTTCCATGATCACCGGCTGTGCCGCTGCCGTGGGATGGAGGTTGTCGGCCTGGAACCAATCGCGCTTCCCTGCAATCCCATCCAGAAGGAAGGGCAGCAGGGCGGCATGATATTTTTTTGCCAGATCAGGATAGATCGCGGCAAAACCTTCGGTGTAGGCGGGGCCGTAATTGGGCGGCAGGCGCATGCCGATGAGCAGGATGCGCGCCTTGTGATCACGGCAGCTTTGCATGATGCTGTCCAGATTGCGTCGGGTAGCCTCAAGGGAAAGCCCGCGCAGCCCGTCATTGGCGCCCAGTTCGATGATCACGATCTCCGGCTGGTGGGCATCGAGCGCGGCCTCGATGCGGGACGCCCCGCCCGCTGTGGTTTCGCCGCTGATGCTGGCATTGACGATGCTGTGGTCATGCGCCTTACGGTCGAGGCGCTGTTGCAGTAAACTCACCCAGCCCGCCCCGGTTGCAATGCCGTAACTGGCCGAGAGGCTGTCGCCGAATACCAGGATGGTCTGTCCGGCCCAGGCCGAGGGAGCGATTAACAGCAATGCATACAATAACCAGCGAATCCGCATGAACTCTCCTAATTCCTCCCTCATTGTGCAGGCGAGCCGTCTGTCCAGGCAAGTGCCGGTAGGCGATGGCGTGCTGACCATCCTGCACCGGCTCGATCTGGAAATTGCCCGTGGCGAGTCGGTCGCCATTCTCGGCGCATCGGGCTCGGGCAAGTCCACGCTGCTCGGCCTGCTGGCGGGGCTGGATCTGCCCAGCAGCGGCGAGGTGCAGATTAACGGGAAAAATCTGTTCACGCTCGACGAAGATGAGCGTGCCGCCCTGCGCGGGCGCCTGATCGGCTTCGTGTTCCAGTCCTTCCAGCTGCTGCCCGCCCTGACCGCGCTGGAAAATGTCATGCTGCCGCTGGAACTGGCAGGCAGCCCGGCGGCGCGCGAAAAGGCGCTGGCTGTCCTGCACCGGGTGGGGTTGAGCGAACGCCTGCAACACTACCCGAAACATCTTTCCGGCGGCGAGCAGCAGCGCGTCGCCATTGCGCGCGCCTTCGCGACACAGCCCGAACTGTTGCTCGCCGACGAGCCCACCGGCAATCTCGATAGCGCGACCGGCGCGCGGATCATCGATCTCCTGTTCGAACTGAATCGCGAACAGGGTACCACCCTGGTGCTGGTCACCCACGATGCCGAACTGGCGGCCCGCTGCAGCCGCAGACTGCGGCTGGTGGACGGGCATCTGGCGGCAGCATGAGCCTGCTGCGGCTGTCCTGGCGCATGCTGCTGCGCGAATGGCGGGCAGGGGAGCTTTACGCCCTGACGCTGGCGTTGCTCATTGCCGTGGGCGGGGTGACCGCCGTGGGCTTCTTCACCGACCGCGTCAACCAGGCCCTGACGACCGAAGCCAGCCAGTTGCTGGCGGCCGATCTGGTGCTGGCTGCAGATCATGAGGTGAAGCGCGAATTCCTTGCGGAAGCGCATTTGCGCGGCCTGACGCCGGTGCGCATCCTCACCTTTCCGAGCATGGTGGTCAGCGCCACGGGCAACCAGCTGGCGGAAATCAAGGCGGTGGCGCCCGGATACCCGTTGCGCGGCAAGCTGCGCATCCGCTCCGGGGAAGGCGAACGGGTTGCGGAGGCTATTCCGGCTCCCGGCACGGTCTGGCTGGACGATCGCCTGCTGGCGCAATTGCACCTGGCGGTGGGCGATGCCCTGGAACTCGGGTCTGCGCGCCTCAAAGTGGCGGCGGCACTTCGTTTTGAACCGGATCGCGGCGGCGACATGTTCAGCATCGCGCCCCGCCTGATGATGAATGCGCAGGACCTATCTGCCACTGCCCTGATCCAGCCCGGCAGCCGCATCCATTACCGTCTCCTGCTGGCCGGGCGTCCTCAGGCGATCGCCGCTTACCGGGCATGGGCAGTGCCCCGCCTGGCGCGGGGCGAGAAGCTCGAAGGCGTCAGCGACGGCCGTCCCGAGATCCGTTCGGCGCTTGAACGCGGCGGCAAGTTCCTCAACCTGGCCGCGCTCACCAGCCTGATTCTGGCCGCAGTGGCGATTGTGCTATCGGCGCGGCGCTTCCTTGAACGCCATCTGGATGGCTGTGCCGTGATGCGCTGCAGCGGGGCGAGTCAGGGGCAGGTATTCCGGCTTTATCTGTACCAGTTTCTGTGGCTGGGGATGCTGGCCAGCCTGGCAGGTTGTTTGCTCGGCTATGGCGCGCAATGGGTGCTGGCGCGCCAACTGGGCGGGCTGATTGCTGCCGGTCTGCCCGAGCCCTCATGGGTCCCGCTGGGCTACGGCCTCCTGACCGGGATGGCCACGCTGCTGGGATTTTCCCTGCCTTTCCTGCAGCGTTTGAAGCGCGTTCCCCCTTTGTGGGTACTGCGGCGCGAACTTGGGGGGGCGCAGGGGCACAGTCTGGCGGGGTTTTCCGCCGGGGTGGCCGTGTTGCTGGCCATGCTGCTGTGGCAGGCGGGCGAGCTCAGGCTGGGGCTTTACGTGCTGGCAGGGCTGACGGCTGTCGTTGTGGTGGGGCTGCTGTTGACGCATGTCCTGATCAGGGGGCTGTCACCGTTGAGAAGCAGGGCGGGCCTGGTGGGTATAACGTGGCGTTATGGCCTTTCAAACCTGGTGCGGCGTCGTCATGCCAGTGCCAGCCAGGTAGTGGCGCTGGCACTGGGACTGACGGCGCTGCTGCTCCTGACCCTGGTGCGCGGCGACCTGTTGCGCAGCTGGCAGAGCACCCTGCCCATGCACGCCCCCAATCGTTTCGTCATCAACATTCAGCCGGATCAGGTGCCATTGATCCGGAATTTTCTTGCTGCCCGGGGCATGGCTTCCCCGCAACTGTTCCCCATGGTGCGCGGGCGTTTGATGGCCATCAATGGCCGTGAAATATCTGCTGGGGATTATGCTGAAGAGCGGACCCGGCGCCTGGTGGAACGGGAGTTCAACCTCTCCTGGGCCGAGCGGCTGCAGAGTGACAATCAGATCGTCGCCGGGCGCTGGTGGGAAACAAATCACGCTGGCACGGCCCAGTGGTCGGTGGAAGAGGGCATCGCCAAGAACCTTGGCATCCGCCTCGGTGATACCCTGACTTATCAGGTGGCAGGGCAAAGCTTCAGCGCCAAGGTCACCAGCCTGCGCAAGGTCGACTGGGATTCCTTCCGCGTCAACTTCTTCGTTATCGCCACGCCCGTCTTGCTGGAGGCCTACCCTGCCAGCTACATCACGGCTTTCTATTTGCCTGCGGGGGATGAAGCACTGCTTAACGATATGGTCAGGGCTTTTCCCAACCTGACCGTGATTGACGTGGCTGCATTGATGAATCAGGTACGCGCCATGATGGAGCGGATTGCCTCAACTGTGGAATTCGTGTTCCTGTTTACCCTGGCAGCCGGCCTGATGGCCTTGTATGCGGCGATTGCTGCGACCCGCGAGGAGCGCATGGTCGAGGCTGCAGTGATGCGGACATTGGGCGCGAGTGGCCGGCAACTCCTGCTGAGCCAGCTGGCAGAATTCATCCTGATCGGCCTGCTGGCCGGGGTCGTGTCCGCCCTGGCCGCGACCGGCCTGGGTTATGTGCTGGCGACACAGGCATTTCATTTGCCTTACCACTTCAACCCCTGGTTGTGGTTTATTGCCCTGACGGTCGGCATACTGGGTGTGACCCTGGCGGGCTGGATCGGGACGCGAGGCGTGCTGCATCAGCCGCCGTTGCAAACGCTGGGCAAGCTGGGCTAGGGCGTAAAGCCAGTATTAACACGCCCTGGTCACCCCATATCCGCCATGACATAACGATTGCGCCCGCTTCTTTTACCCTCGTAAAGTGCTTCATCGGCGCGTTTGATTGCACTGGCAATGTCTTCCTCTGGACCTACCCGTGCCAGGCCGAGCGTGATGGTCAGACTCAAAGAAGCGCCACCGGCGACGGGGACGGGCGTCGTGCTGACCGTGGCTACAATTCTTTGCGCCAATTGTTCAGCCTCTTCCTGTGATTGGCAACGCATCAGCCACAGGAACTCCTCGCCGCCAAAACGGTAAAGCGGGTCATTGCTTCTCAGTGCACTTTTCAAAGTGGCCGCCAGGTTGCGCAACACCAGATCGCCCTGCGGGTGGCCATAATTGTCGTTGATGAGTTTGAAATGATCGATGTCGATCATCGCGACATACAGCAGCGTGTGGTTGCGCCTGGCGTCCTTCTGGCATAGCGTGAAATCGTTTTCAACACCGTAGCGAAGAGGCAGGCCGGTCAGCGGATCGTGCCGCACGGCGTTGGACAGCGTTAGTGTTTTTAGCCGGGCAAGCAGGGCAAGCAGTTCGGACTGCGATTGCTCGAAAGCTTCCAGATCGGCGCTCTGCCCAGGTCTTCCAGTCATGACGTTGGCGCAGATGGCCCGAATGGCGTCATGCATGGTTTGATGGAAAGTTTCGACACGTTGCACGGCATCGGCATCGATGACATCGAAATGTGCCCTGTTCGATGCAAACCAGCGCCCGAACCGGCACAGATTATGCGCCATGGGCGCCAGCACATCATCACCGGGTGATGCATGCAGCACCGCACAGCGCAGAATTCGTTGCGTCCATTCCATGTGCGCTTCGATGGCGGCATCAAATTCGGCGATGAAGGAATCTGTTTCGGGGGAAAATTCAGGCATGAGATGGGTTCTATGTGGTTAATAGCTTCGGGGTGTCAGGTGATGTCAATGCGTTTTTATTGCAGCGACTGCTGCGGAACGGGCTTGTCCTCATTTTTAGGCTGCACCAGACTTAGCAGGGTATCGCCCGGTTGCGGGGACAATGGCATGTCGGCTGCAAAAATACGCAGGCGACCAGACTCGCTGATCAGAAATAAAGGCAGCACATTCCCAAGATAGTAATCTTTCAGTGCCTCGAAATCAAAATCCCTGGAGAGACGGGTTTTCTTGATCACCCAGTTCCCCAGGAAACGTTGTGTCAGCTCTGAGTGGGTAATGCTATCTCCGAATACCGTTCTCCCTCGCAGGTGGGGAGAAACCTCTGTAGCCAGCTTGCTTTCTTCCGGGGCCAGCTGAAATATCTGGGAACGTTCGAAAACCCTTGCAAAATGCATCGCCGCAAGGGAGTTGGCATCATCGTTGCTGGTCAGGGCCAGCAACTTCCCGATGCCACCGAGTTCCACCTGATCGAGCACGTTTTCCGCAAATATGCTGGCGTAAAATACAGGCAGGCCCTCCATCCTGGCTGCAAGGACGTTATGCAGGTCGTTGTCCACCAGCATGACCGGGAAACCCTCATCCTGAAGCGACCTGGCGATGCGCCGTGCCCAGAAGCGTGCGCCCAGGAAAATCACCCCTTCCGGATTAGCCTGTGCCAGTCCCATGCGTTTTCCAACCATTCCTGCCGTAAGCCCGTACACGGTGACTGTCCCGATAATGACGAAAAAAGTGAGGGAAACGAGCACATCGGCGCCCGGCAAACCCACTTCTTCCAGACGCAGCGCAAAAATGGAAGCCACGGCAGCGGCTACGATGCCTCGTGGCGCCATCCATGAAAGAAAGATTTTTTCCTGTCGACTTAAACGTGTGCCCAGGGTCGAAAGAAAGACGGATACAGGCCTGGCAACAAGAATCAAAATGGCCAGGAAAAAAAAGCTGGAAAAACCGATATGGTCGAGGTCGGCATGTTTGAGGTGCGCCGCCAGCAATATAAAGATAAAGGCGATCAGCATCACGCCGAGGTTTTCCTTGAATTCGACGATATGCTGAATCGAAACCTTGCGCTGATTGGCCATGGCGAAACCCATGATCGTTACCGCCAGCAGCCCGGCTTCGGTCTGTAGCAGGTTGGCTCCGGTAAAAACAGCGACGACGAACATCAGTGCCACAGGGTTTTGCAGAAAGTCGGGAATCCATTCGCGTCGCAGCAGCAGGATCATTCCCAGTGCCCCGGTCAGCCCTGTGCCGGCGCCGACGGCAACGGTTCTGAGCAGGCTGAGCATGACGGCAGCAACGGGCTCGGCTTCGGTTTCGTAGAGTACGATGGCCTGGAATACCAGCACCGCGAGCATGGCGCCGATAGGATCGATGACGATGCCCTCCCATTTCAGAATTGCCCCGCTCTGGCCTGTCGGGCGCACATGCCTGAGCATGGGTGAAATCACGGTGGGCCCGGTGACTATCAGCACGGCGCCCAGCAGTGTCGCCAGTTGCCACGACAGGCCGAGCACCCAGTAAGCTGCCAGGGAAATGATCAGCCACCCGGCCATCATGCCCAGCGTCACCAGTCGCAGAACCACGCCTCCGATGGCACGGAATTCCTTGAGCGAAAGCGATAATCCGCCTTCGAAAAGAATGACTGCCACTGCCAGCGATACCACCGGGTAAAGCATTGGCCCCATCATTTCGCCGGGCCTGATCCAGCCGAGGATGGGCCCGGCGAGAATGCCGAAAATCAGCAGCAGCAGAATCGACGGCATGCGTAGGCGCCAGCCCAGCCACTGCGCCGTGATGCCGAGCACGACAACCGCGCTCAGGCTGATCAGAGTATGTTCAACCATGGGATTCCTGTTTATTTATGATGCTATCCAGGCCAGCGGCGCTGGCTACACGTTCTTCGGCACCGAGCGTGCGCAAGCTGTCCAGCGCTCTGAGCAGCATGTCTTCCTTGCGGTCTACCGGGAATACCATATAGGCAGGTAGTGAAAATGAATGACTGTTTTGCGCCAGCCATAACTGCCCCTGGTCGATGAGGTCACGGATCGTACGCATGGGGAAATAGCCTGAGCCGCCACAGTGCAGAATCTGCTGCATTGCCAGCCAGCCGATATTGGCAGTGATTGCTGGTGGCGGAATATCCGGAAAAGCGGTTGTGAATTGGGCATGAAATTCCGCTCCCCAGTCCATGTGGATGTAGCCAGGGTCTGGCCATGGCCTGGAAGGTTCTGTCGCAACCAGTACCAGCACCTCCTCGAAAAGTCGTTCTATTCCAAGGCCGGGCCGGCTTTCGGGCGTGAACATCATGCCTACGTCCACTGTGCCCTGCACCAGTCCTTGCATGATGTCTTCCTCGAAGCCGACTTCCAGGCGGAGAGAAATGTCGGAAGAGGTTTCCCTCATTCGGCCTACCCATTGGGGTAAAAACCCATCCCACAAGGCGATACGCCCTCTCAGGGTCAGGCTTCCCCGGAAACCCGCGGGCAGGCCGACATCGTGTTTGGCCTGTTCCAGCGTCTGCACCAGCGTCTTGGCATGGCGCAGAAAACGGTGGCCTGCCGGGGTCAATTCGGCACCGCTCCGGCCGCGCCTGAACAGGGTCGCCCCAAGCTGGTTCTCCAGCGTCTGTATGCGGGCACTGACGGTCGATTGGGTCACGTACAGGCGTTGCGCAGCGCCTACAAAATTTCCGGCTGCCGCGACAGCCAGAAAAGTGCGGGCAGATTCAATATCCATGGGCATGTCTTTATATCGGATTATTCGATAGATAATAGCAAAATATATCGTTTGTCAAATACATGAGAAAAATCTACTCTGATTGCCACACGTAATTCGAAAGCATGTTTGAAGCGTTATCGCAATATTTTTCTGCGTAGGGAGTGATATGAAAAGGGTTGCTAATGTAATACGGCACTTCTGGATGGGTTTGCGCAGCCGCGACGCTCATCCTGCCAGCCACGCCGAAAAGTTGATTTCGACGGTGGGCGGCTTCGTGGGTATCCTGCTGGTGCTGATGGTGAGTGGCCAGGTGCTGGATTTTCACGGCGTTGCCCTCGTGGTCGCGTCGATGGGCGCATCCGCCGTGCTGCTTTTTGCCACCCCGCATAGCCCGTTGTCTCAGCCATGGGCGTTATTGGGCGGCCATCTGATTTCCGCCTTCATCGGCGTCACCTGCGCCAAGTTTCTGGTAAATCCATTTTATGCGGGGGCTGTGGCGGTAGCCTTGTCCATCGGCGCCATGCACTATCTCCGTTGTCTCCATCCGCCGGGCGGAGCAACGGCACTGGTCGCTGTACTGGGAGGAGAACCGGTTCGTGCCCTGGGTTACAGCTTTCTTATCACGCCGGTGCTGGCCAATGTGCTGATCATTCTGATCGTTGCGATTGCCGCTAACTACCCTTTTCGCTGGAGACGTTATCCTGAGTGGCTGTCTTCACGGGAAGAAACGCCTGTCGTTGCGCCTCAGGGGAATCCGGAGAAGTGCATGATCGCCCACAGTGATCTCGTGTATGCCTTGTCGGAAATGGATTCTTTCATTGATGTGACTGAAGAGGATTTGCTGCAGATTTACCATCTGGCTGTTCGCCACAATGACGTGCCCCGTCGACTGGGCGCCGCTTAGGAAGAATCAGGGAGACGGAATGCCGGAAGGCATTTCTTACGGGGTGACGGCCGGGCGTGTAGTCACGCCCGGTTATTCCAGCGGCGGCAGGGCGATTTTCTGGTCCTTGCTGAACTGGTAGTCGCGGAAGATGTGTTCTGCGCTCAGAATCTGGTAGGTGCCATCTGTGTTCTTGCGCGTGGTGTCCTTGAGGCGGTAGGTGTAATGGCCGCAGGTCCAGCAGTTGAAGTTGCGCATGTGGGTGCACAGGCAGGTTTTGTCCATGACCGAGACTTTCTTCGCGCCGGGGTGGGCAGCCACCTCGCGGTTGTAGGCGTCGATGTAGGAGCAGTTGCCGTTGCCGTCCAGAAGATAGCCATAGGATTCGCATCCGGGGCTGATGCCGGAACCGATCGACGGGCTGTTCTTGAGCATGCGCATGGGGTAGCCGGTGGGCGAGGTGGTGTTGACCTCGATGTCGTTTTCGCTGGCCTTGAAGTATTCCTGCATGACCTTGTTCGGCAGGCCGCATTCGTCCGCCACGGTGAAGCGTGTCGCGACCTGCACGGCGGCAGCACCTTCTTCGAGAAAATTCACTGCATCGCTGCCGGTGAAGATGCCGCCGGCCGGGATCACCGGGATGCTGAGGTTTTCGGTTTTCAGATACTGCATGACTTCAAGCGTGATGGTGCGCAGGTCGTATTTTGCCCAGTCGTTAATGGAAAACCCCAGATGGCCGCCGGCCAGCGGGCCTTCGACCACGATGAAATCAGGCAGGCGGTTGAGCCTGGCGGTTTTGCGCAGGAACAGTTGCAGCGCGCGCAGCGAGGAAACAATGATGCCCAGCTTGGCATCGCGGAAACGCGGGTGATCTTCCATCAGCGCGAACGAGCCGAGATGCAGCCCGGCGCTCAGGGTGATGCCGTCGATGCCTTCGTCCAGCGCGGTGCGCAGGCGCACGCTCAGGGTTTCACGCGGCGCGTTCATGGTCAGTTTTTCCATGCAGTTGATGAAGATCATGCCTTCACCGCGCTTGGCTTCCATCGACTTGCTGACATGCAGGCGGGTGGCCTCGGCAATCTGGCCGAGATCGAATTTCACCTCGGACTTGTCGGAGTTGTCGAGGTTGTATTTATACTGTTTGAGCTTCTGCTTGACGAAATGCGTGTCGTAACGGCGGTCGGTCACGGTCGGCAGCATGGCGTCGGAAATGTGTCCGACGCCGCCCAGGCGCGCGGCTTCGAGCGCCAGTTCAGCCGTCGAGATATCGACGCCCATTCCGCCAATCATGATCGGCACCAGTTCGTGTTTGCCAAACCGGAGGCGGAAATCATCCACACATTTCATTGCATTCCTTTAACTGCCAAAGCAGGTGTTTGCGACGCCAAGCAGCAGGCGCCTAGTTTGTTCGTTGCTGCACCAGAATCCAGGGTTTCACGACCACCGACCACAGCACGGCATCGCTTTCCAGCCACGCTCTGGCCTGGTCATCCGATACCCTGGCGATCTTGCCGGAAGACAGCCACTGTCCGACCGGCACCTTGTCGTCTGCCGATATCCGGGTGGCAACCTCGACCAGATCCAGTTCGGGGCTTACCGTGATCACCGTACCACTTGCGAAAAACCGTAGCAATTCTTTCCAGGCAATCCGGGATGTTTCCAGGTTGATCTTGGCGCGCAGTATCTCATGCGGGTGGCTGGCGGCGGTCACTTGTCAGGCGCTTCAAACGGTGCTTAAAAAATATCAGGGCGTAATTATATACCTGATCATCCAGTTAGAGGTTATTCGTGATCAAGCATGCTCAGGGCAAGGGCTTCAGCGACCTTGATGCCGTCCACTGCGGCGGAGAGAATCCCCCCCGCATAGCCTGCGCCCTCGCCAGAGGGATAGAGGCCTGCAGTATTCAGGCTCTGGAAATTTTCTCCGCGCGTGATGCGTAGCGGCGAGGAGGTGCGTGTCTCGACCCCGGTCAGCACCGCATCGTGCATGGAAAATCCCTTGATATCCTTTTCGAAGGCGGGGATGGCCTCGCGCAGGGCTTCGATGGCATAGTCCGGCAACGCCGTGCTGAGGTCGGTCAGATGCACGCCAGGCGTGTAGGAGGGCTGAACCGAGCCGAGCTTTGTTGAAGTTTTTTCTGCCAGGAAGTCTCCGACCAGCTGGCCAGGTGCTTCATAATTTCGGCCGCCCAGCTCGAATGCCCGTTCTTCCCAGTGCCGCTGGAATTCGATGCCCGCCAGCGGGCCGCCCGGATAGTCTTCCGGCGTGATGTTCACTACGATGCCGCTGTTGGCATTGCGCTCGCTGCGCGAATACTGGCTCATGCCGTTGGTCACCACGCGCCCCGGTTCGGATGCGGCAGCCACCACCTGGCCGCCCGGACACATGCAGAAGCTGTATACCGAGCGCCCGTTTTTGCAATGGTGGACCAGCTTGTAGTCCGCCGCGCCGAGCAGCGGATTGCCGGCATTCTTGCCCAGGCGGCAGCGGTCGATGAGCGATTGCGGGTGTTCGATGCGGAAGCCGATGGAAAAAGGTTTGGCTTCCATGTACACGCCGCGCCGGTGCAGCATCTCGAAGGTATCGCGCGCACTGTGGCCGATGGCCATGACGAGGTGGCTGGTGGCGATGCGTTCACCGCCGGCAAGCACCACGCCGCACACCTTGCCGTTTTCGATTTCGATGTCGTCCACACGGCTCTGGAAACGGATCTCGCCGCCGAGCTCGATAATCGTGGCGCGCATTTTTTCGACCATGCTCACCAGTCGGAAAGTGCCAATGTGCGGCTTGCTGACGTAGAGAATTTCCTCGGGCGCGCCGGCCTGGACGAATTCGGTCAGCACTTTCCTGCCGTAATGTTTGGGGTCCTTGATTTGGCTGTGCAGCTTGCCGTCGGAAAAGGTGCCTGCGCCGCCTTCGCCGAACTGCACGTTGGATTCCGGGTTCAACTCGCCCTTGCGCCACAGGCCAAAGGTATCCTTGGCGCGTTCGCGTACCTCTTTGCCGCGCTCCAGGATGATCGGGCGGAAGCCTGACTGGGCCAGGATCAGGGCCGCAAACAGCCCCGCCGGGCCCATCCCGACCACGACCGGGCGTGATCTCAGATTTTTGGGAGCCTGGGCCACGAAGCGGTAGCGGGTGTCCGGCGCGGGGGAAAGGTGGCGGTCATTTTCAAGGCGCTTCAGGATCGCCGCTTCATTCCTTGCTTCGACATCCAGCGTATAGGCAAACAGGATGGCATCCGGCTTGCGCGCATCGTAGCCGCGACGGGCAATGGTGTAGCCGATCAATTCCGTGGCCGGAATCCCCAGCCTTTTGAGAATGGCCGCCCGGATTTCGCTTTCTGGGTGGGCGAGCGGGAGCTTGACTTCGGTTATTCGCAACATAATGGTCTTTTCTTGACGCGCGTCTGGCAGTCCATGTTACAGGAAGCGATCGAGCAGCTTGCGACTTTGCTTGTCCAGTGCGAGAACGTCACGAACCAGGAAGTGGATGCCATGACTGTCCGCGATCTGCAAGGTGGAGGCGCCGATGCGCCGGATGTCGTCTTCCCCCTTGAGCACGAAGGTGGCATCGCCGCGGTCGGTTTCAACCTGCCATGTGCTGGGTGTGGCGAAACTTGAAACATGGCGGATACTGCGAATTTCGGGCATGAACTCCCTGCTGGCAAGTTCCTCTTCTATCAGTTTCCGCGAGGTATCCGGCAGGTCAGCCAGGACATCGATCCAGACCAGCTCGTGACCCTCGGGGCTCATCAGGGCAATGCCCGATTCCGGTGCCTGAATGGGGAAGGCGCGAACGGGAATCACGCCATCATGCGCTTCCTCATCGGCGCGGCTGAAAACCAGCCTTCCGAAGGCGTTGCGGGTGAGCTGGAAGTCGGCCTGGGCTTTATTCATGGGTTTTTGGCTCCACTGCAACCGCTTTTGTTTCACTCATGTCGGTGTCCACGTTACGCGCCTGGGCCTGGTATAGCCGGTAATAGGCACCCTGGCGCGCCATCAGCTCCTCGTGCGGCCCGATCTCGACGACCTGTCCGCGGTCCATGACCACCAGACGGTCGGCCTGGCGCAGGGTGGAGAGGCGGTGGGCAATGGCAATGGTGGTGCGGCCGCGCACCAGGTTGTCGAGCGCCTTCTGGATTTCCTTCTCGGTCTCGGTGTCGACGGATGAAGTGGCCTCGTCGAGAATGAGTATGCGTGGATCGATAAGCAGCGCACGGGCGATGGAAATACGCTGGCGTTCGCCGCCGGACAGGCCCTGGCCGCGTTCACCCACCAGCGAATCATAGCCGTGCGGCAGGCGCAGGATGAATTCGTGCGCATGGGCGGCGCGGGCTGCGGCGACAATCTCTTCACGGCTCGCTGCCGGTTTTCCGTACGCGATATTCTCGGCGATGGTGCCGAAAAACAGGAAGGGTTCCTGTAGCACCAGCCCGATGTGGCGGCGGTATTCGGCGACCGGCAGGGAACGTATGTCCACGCCATCTACCCGGATCGCGCCTTCGGAAAGGTCGTAGAAGCGGCAGATCAGGTTGACCAGGGTGCTCTTGCCCGAGCCGCTGTGGCCCACCAGGCCGATCATTTCGCCGGGTGCGATGGTCAGGTCCACGCCGCGGATGACCGCGCGGTTGCCATAGCGGAAGCCCGCATCACGGATCTCGATCTGGCCGGAAAGCTGGGCGCGATGAACTGGATGGCTCGGCTCGGGTACGCTGGAGACGTGGTCGAGGATGTCGAAAATACGCTTGGCACCGGCAGCGGCTTTCTGCGTCACCGAAACGATGCGGCTCATTGTATCCAGGCGGCCATAAAAGCGGCCGATGTAGGCGAGGAAGGCAGTCAGCGTGCCGACCGTGATGTCGTTATGGGAAACCTGCCAGATGCCGAAGGCCCACACCACCAGTAGTCCCATTTCAGTCAGCAGGGATACCGTGGGGGAAAACAGCGACCAGGTCTTGTTGAGTTTGTCGTTGATCAGCAGGTTATGGCGGTTGGCCTCGCGGAAACGTAGCGCTTCGCGCTTTTCCTGTGCAAAAGCCTTGACCACTCGGATGCCGGGAATGGTGTCGGCAAGCACGTTAGTGACTTCGGCCCATACCCGGTCGATTTTTTCGAAGCCGGTGCGCAGACGGTCACGCACCATATGAATCATCCAGGCAATCAGGGGCAGCGGCAGCAGGGTGACCAGCGCCAGCCAGGGGTTGATGGAAAACAGAATGATTGCCGTCATGGTGATCATCAGCACATCGGTGATGAAATCCAGCGCATGCAGTGAAAGAAACACGCTGATCCGGTCGGTTTCCGAGCCGATGCGCGCCATCAGGTCGCCAGTGCGTTTGCCGCCGAAATACTCGAGTGACAATTGCAGCAGATGTTCGTAGGTGGCGGTGCGCAAGTCCGCGCTGATGCGTTCGGAAGCCAGGGCGAGGATATAGGTTTTGGCCCACCCCAGCCCCCACGATACCACTGCGGCGCCAAGCAGCCCGGAGAGATACAGCGCGACCGTGCCGGGCTCGATCTTTTGTCCGTTCTGGAAGGGGATCAGCACCTCGTCCATAAGCGGCATGTAAAGGTAGGGTGAGACCAGCGTTGCTGCCGTCGCGCCCAGCATGAGCAGAAACCCGGCCAGCAATTGCCCGCGATAAGGCCTGGCAAAACGCCACAGGCGGAACAGCGTCCAGGTGGAAGGCGGGACATAGGTTTCGCGATGGCAAACCGGACATTCATCCTCGTCAGGCGGAATGGGTGCCTTGCAGTTGGGGCAGACGCCTTCTTCAGGCAGGCTGGCATGAAGTCCGGTGATATGGCTTTCGAGTTGCTGCTCGAAATGCTCGATCAGCCGCAACGCGGCGACATTGTGCAGCAGGGTGTAGCGCCAGCAGGCGAGGCGGCCCTGGCCGTCATGCAGTTCCAGAGTGCCAACTCCGGCATGATCGTAGTGATGGAGAGCGAGATCGCTGCGGTATGGCCAGCTTTGCCAGGTTTCAGCGGAGGGCGATCTGGCCAGAAACCGGCGATTGGTCGTAACCAGAAAACCAGGAGAAAAATGCAGTCGTGTATCGAGGTTGACTTCCATCCAGGCGAGAATTTCCTCGTCGCCAGATAATTGCGATTCGATCTCGGAACGCAATTTTACAGGAAGATTTTGAACGTTCGAAACGGAAGACAGGGGATCGGTTTTCATTGGGGCGAAGTTTACTGCTCTTGCCTGCAAGAGTACAGTAATGGCCGTTTGGGCATCTGGATTCTGACGGAAAATTATCCGTAATTGATTTTAGCCATAACGGCCTGCAGAAACTTTTATCATCGGGTAAACCGCAAAGTCCTCTTCAGCGTTAAAATCACCCAGAGCCGTGTTGAATCTGACTGACCGTCTCCTCAAAATCTTAAGCCTGAAAAATATGGAAGAGTTCGACATGGAATTTCTCAAGGTCATGTCTTTGCGTGGCCCGAATATATGGACTTATCGTCCGGTTCTTGAAGTATGGGTGGATATCGGGGCGCTCGAAGATTCTCCCTCCAATACCATTCCCGGTTTTTACGAGCGTTTGTCTGAATGGCTGCCGGCGCTGATTGAGCACCGTTGTGGCGTCGGCGAGCCGGGCGGCTTTCTGCTGCGCTTGCGCGAAGGAACCTGGGCCGGCCATATTCTCGAACACGTCACGATCGAATTGCAGAATCTGGCAGGCATGCAGACCGGTTTCGGCAAGGCACGCGAAACTTCCACACGCGGCGTATACAAGGTTGCGGTGCGTTCGCGTCACGAGGTCGTCAGCCGTGCCTGCCTCGATGCCGCCCGCGATCTGGTCCTGGCGGCGATGGAAGACCGCCCCTTTGATGTGCCTGGGACGGTGTCGCGCCTGCGCGATCTGGCCGATTCCCTGTGCCTCGGGCCGAGTACGGCGTGCATCGTCGATGCGGCCACGGAGCGGTGTATCCCGTCGATCCGGCTGACGGATGGCAATCTGGTGCAGTTGGGCTATGGCCTGCGCCAGCGCCGGATCTGGACGGCCGAAACCGACCAGACCAGCGCGATTGCCGAAGGTATCGCCAGCGACAAGGATCTGACCAAGAACCTGCTGCAGTCCTGTGGCGTTCCCGTTCCCGAGGGGCGGGTGGTGGATAGCCCGGAAGATGCATGGGAAGCGGCTGAAGATATCGGGGTGCCGGTGGTGGTCAAGCCTTCCGATGGCAACCACGGAAGAGGCGTATCCGCAGAACTGATGACGCGAGAAGAGGTCGAGGCGGCCTATGAAATTGCGCTCAAAGAGGGCACCGAGGTGATGGTCGAGCGTTTCGTGCGCGGCAACGAACATCGCCTGCTGGTCGTGGCAGGCCGCCTGGTGGCGGCAACGCGCGGCGAGTCACTGACCGTTATGGGTGATGGTCGTTCAAGCATCACCGAATTGATCGAAACCCAGCTTAATATCGATCCGCGGCGCGGCTCGACTGAAGATTTTCCGCTTGACCTGATCGTTCTGGAGGATGAGCCGGCCATTACCCTCGAAATCGCGCGCCAGGGCTTCACCGCCACTTCGATTCCGGCTGCGGACGCGCAGGTGATGATCCAGCGTAATGGCAATGTTGCATTTGACGTGACCGATCAGGTCCATCCCGATGTGGCCGCAACGGTTTCACTCGCTGCCCGCATCGTGGGGCTGGATATCGCAGGGATTGATCTGGTGGCCGAAGATATTTCGCGCCCGCTTGCCGAACAGCGTGGCGCCATCGTTGAAGTCAACGCCGGCCCCGGCCTGCTCATGCATCTCAAGCCTGCAAGCGGAGAGCCGCGTCCTGTTGGCATGGCCATTCTCAATAGCCTGTTTCCTGCAGACGAGAGCGGCCGCATTCCAATCGTGGGTATTACAGGCAGCAATGACACACATCTGGTCGCGCGTATCGTGGCCTATCTGCTGCATCTGAGCGGCAAGCACGTGGGACTGGCCTGCAGTGAAGGTCTCTTTCATGATCAGCGTCTGGTCGAAACAGGAAACCGCGCCACCTGGACTGCCGCCCGCAAAATTCTGCTGAACCGTTCAGCCGAGGCGGCAGTGATAGAGAATGGCAGTGACGTCATTCTGGGCGAGGGTCTGGCTTACGATCGTTGCCAGGTGGGTGTCGTTACCGGTATCGATCCCGCCTCGCACTATGGAGCGTTTTATATCGAAACACCCGAACAGGTGTTCAATGTGATGCGCACCCAGGTCGATGTGGTGCTCCCGGACGGCGTCGCAGTGCTTAACGGCAACGACCCGCTGGTGGTGGAGATGGCGCCGCTGTGCGATGGCGAGGTGATGTTTTTCGGATCGGATCCTGAGGCGCCCGCCATTCGTGAGCATCTGGCCGCGGGCAGACGTGCGGTGATCGTGCGCAACGGTCTGCTGGTGTTTGCGACAGGCGATCAGGAAACGCCGCTTTTCGAGGTGGTCTCAAGCGTGCGAGCCGAAAGCGTTCTGGCCGCAGCCGGCACCGCATGGGCCCTGGGAATGCAGCCGGAACTGATTCGTGCCGGAATCGAGCTTTTCAGGACATAACGGCCGGTCTGGATTTACAAAAAAATTACTCGCAAGTTAGCTGGGCAATATTAGGAAAACATTCATGGAAGTATCACGTATCCGCGCGCTGCGCGGCCCCAATCTGTGGAGCAGAAGGACTGCAATCGAAGCCATCATTTCGTGTAGCGAATGCCTGATCGATGACATGCCCGGTTTCGAACTCCGGCTGCGCGCGCGTTTTCCTGAAATCGGATCTCTCCAGCCTGCGGGTCACGATGAAGCCATTTCCATGGCGCATGCCCTGACACTCGCCACACTTGGCCTGCAGGTTCAGGCAGGATGCCCGGTTACTTTCAGTCGGACTGCGGCGACGACTGAACCTGGAATATTTCAGGTCGTGGTCGAGTACAGTGAAGAGAAGGTTGGGCGGCTTGCCTTCGATCTGGCTCAGGAGCTTTGCCGTGCGGCGGCAGGCGATTTTCCCTTTGACCTTGATGGTGCTTTGGCGAGTTTGCGTGAACTGGATGAGGATGAGCGTCTCGGCCCCAGCACCGGCGCCATCGTTCAGGCCGCACATGTACGCGGCATTCCCAGCCGGCGCCTGACTTCCGGCAGCATGGTGCAGTTTGGCTGGGGCAGCCGCCAGCGCCGTATTCAGGCGGCGGAAACAGATCGCACCAGCGCCATTTCCGAGGCCATCGCTCAGGACAAGGAACTGACCAAGATGCTGCTCGACGCCGCCGGGGTTCCTGTGCCGAAAGGTCGACCCGTATCCGATGCCGAGGACGCCTGGAGAGCCGCCTGTGAAATTGGCGGTCCCGTCGTCATAAAACCCCGCGACGGCAATCAGGGTAAAGGCGTTGCCGTCAATGTCGAAACGCGCGAGCGGGTACTGGCGGCCTACGCAGCCTCATCCGAAATCAGCCAGGATATTATGGTCGAGCAGTATGTGCCCGGTTATGACTTTCGACTCCTGGTGGTCGGAAAACAGCTCGTTGCCGCAGCCCGCCGTGATCCGCCCCATGTCATCGGCGATGATGTGCACACGGTTCGCGAACTGGTGGAGCAGGTCAACAGCGACCCTCAGCGCGGTGAGGGCCACGCCACCTCGCTTACCAAGATTCGTTTCGACGATATCGCGCTGGCAACGCTTGCCACGCAGGGTTACGACGCCGAGGCGGTCCCTCCCCGGGGGGCGCGTGTGTTGCTGCGCAACAACGCAAACCTCAGTACGGGCGGTTCAGCCACCGATGTGACGGACGACGTGCATCCGGATATGGCCGCCCGTGCCATCTCGGCGGCACAGATGATCGGGCTCGATATTTGCGGTATCGATATGGTATGCGATGGCGTGCATCGTGCGCTTGAAGAACAGGGTGGCGCGGTGATCGAAGTCAATGCGGCACCTGGTCTGCGCATGCATATTGCGCCATCTTTTGGCAAAGGCAGGGCGGTTGGCGAGGCAATCATTTCGAACATGTTTTCAGATGGGGAAGATGGCCGTATTCCCGTGGTTGCGGTTGCCGGCACCAATGGAAAAACCACGACCGTGCGGCTGATTTCCCATCTGCTGGCCCAGAAAGGATTGCGTGTCGGAATGACCAATTCGGATGGCGTCTATATCGAAGGCAGGCGCATTGATACCGGCGATTGCAGTGGGCCCAAGAGTGCCCGAACCGTGCTGCTCCACCCGGGTGTCGACGCCGCAGTGCTCGAAACGGCGCGCGGAGGCGTGTTGCGCGAGGGCCTGGCTTTCGATCGCTGTAATGTGGCGGTGGTCACCAATATCGGCATGGGCGATCATCTGGGACTCAGCTATATCAGTACCGTAGAGGATCTCGCCGTGGTCAAGCGGGTCATCGTCGAGAACGTCGCTGCCAGTGGTATCGCAGTCCTCAACGCAGCGGACCCGATCGTGGTCAGGATGGCCGATTCCTGCCCGGGTTCCGTGACCTTCTTTACCAGCGACCTGCATCATCCTGTCATGGCCACGCACCACGCACGCGGACTTCGTGTCGTTTACGTCGACGGCGGGGACATCGTGGCTGCCGAGGGCGACTTCGAGCACCGCATTCAACTGGCGCAGATTCCGCTGACACGCAATGGCGCCATCGGCTTCCAGGTGGAAAATGCGATGGCGGCCGCTGCCGCCGGATGGGCGCTGGGGCTGGACTGGGAAATTATCCATGCTGGGCTGGCCACTTTCATCAATGATGCAGCGACTGCGCCGGGACGCTTCAATCTCTTCGACTACCGTGGCGCAACCCTGATAGCAGATTATGGGCACAATCCTGATGCCATTCAGGCGCTGGTGAATGCGGTCGAACAAATGCCGTCAAAACGGCGGGTAGTGGTCATCAGCGGTGCAGGTGATCGGCGCGATGAGGATATCCGGGATCAGACCCGGATTCTGGGCGAAGCTTTCGATGATGTGATTCTTTACCAGGATCAGTGCCAGCGTGGTCGTGCCGATGGTGAGGTGCTGGCGTTGCTGCGTCAGGGCCTGGAAAAAGCCAGCCGTACCCGAGCCATCGAGGAAGTTCGCGGCGAATTCCTGGCCATTGATACTGCGATGACGCGGCTGAATGCAGGAGATCTGTGCCTGATCCTGATCGATGATGTGGATGCGGCGCTGGAACACATCGCAAAGCGGGTTGCCGAGGGCTAGTTCCGCTGTAAGGCCGGCTCGCCGAGGACATCCTTTTCCCCGGTGAGCCGTGCAATGATCACCGCCCCGCATGAATCGCTGAATACGTTGACTGATGTGCGGCACATATCCAGCACGCGATCGACTGCCAGAATCAGACCGATGGCTTCCACGGGCAGGCCGATGGCCGCCAGAATGATGGCGATGGCGACCAGGCTGGCCGAAGGAATGGCGGCCACGCCGATTGAGGTGACCAAAGCCATCACCACAATGGTGAATTGCTGTACGAAACCCAGTTCGATCCCGTAGGCCTGGGCAATGAACATCGCGGCCACACATTCATACAGGGCTGTGCCATCCATATTGATCGTTGCACCCAGAGGCAGCACGAAACTGCTGGTCCGGTTGGAAACCCCCGCATTTTTTTCCACGCATTCCATGGTAAGCGGCAGGGTGGCAGCGGAAGAACTGGTGGAAAATGCGGTCAGCAGGGCGGGCGCCATGGCACGGTAGTGACGCTGCGGATTGACGCGACCGGCGAAAACGAGCAGCAACGGCAGCACTACCAGGAAATGCACCGCCAGTCCCGCCAGCACGCAGAGGAAAAACCAGGCCAATGGCACGAAGGCAGAATAACCCGTGCTGGCCACCACCTTGGCAACCAGCCCGAATACGCCCATCGGCGCGAATTGCATCACCCAGTCGGTGACCTTCATCATGACCTGAAACAGACCCTGCCAGAAGTTGTACAGGCTTTCCGCGTAGGCTTCCTCGATCTTCGTCATGAAGAAGCCGAACAGCAGGCTGAAAAAAATCAGCCCGAGCATCTGCCCATCCGCAGCTGCTGCGATCACGTTGGTCGGCACCATACGCAGGAAAATTTCGACCAGATCGCCCGTGCCCTTGCCCTCAACCCTGGCAACCACGGCACCTGCATTTTCGGACAGGCCGATCAGGTGCTTTGCGGGTTCGCCATTGACCATTCCCGGCGCCACCATGTTGACGATGACAAGGCCCACCAGAATGGCAAGCAGGCTGGTCGCCATGTAGTACAGCAGGGTCTTCATGCCCAGCCTGCCGAATGCGCCGCCAGAGCCGATCCCGGCGATACCGACGATGATGGACGACACGACCAGCGGTACGATCAGCATTTTCAGCGCATTCAGGAACAAAGTGCCGATAAAGTCGAATACGGCGTAAAAACGTACGCCCAGCAGTGCAGCATCGGTTCCCGCCAGCGAACCGGCAATGACGGCCAGCACAAGTGCGATGAGAATTTGCCAGTGCAGTTTCAGTCTTGTCATTCTTCGTTGCCTGTCATGATTCGGCCAGGTTCATAAGATACGTATTGCGGCAGCATGCCGGTGATCTCTTCCCAGTTGGCCTTCGAAGTTGCAAAAATATGAGCCATGGGCCGCTCTTCGATATCCGATTCGATGGTGCCCAGTCGCACACGCACTTGTTCCGGCTGCGAATCCGTCCTGCTCATGATCGGGGAGCCGCAGACCTTGCAGAAGAATTTTGTCTGCCCCGGCGTGGATTCATAAGCAGTGAGCTTGTCCTGCCCTGAGCACAGCCTGAAGTCGATGGTCCTGACGATGCCGTTTGTGGCGAATGCGCTTCCCTGGGCCTTGCGGCATTGTGAACAATGACAGTAAACGATGCTGCCAATCCGGCCCTCGATTTCGAACCGGATGGCCCCGCAGAGACAGCCTCCTCTATACATATCCATCAATCCCCGCTCAAAGCGGCCACACCCACAGAATCATGGGCAGGCTGACCGCGACCACAATGATCTCGAGTAACAGGCCAAGACGCCAGAAATCGCCAAAACGAAATCCGCCCGGCCCAAGAATCAGCGTGTTGTTCTGGTGGCCGATGGGTGTCAGGAAAGCACAGGAGGCGCCTACCGCAACGGCCATCAGAAAGGCATCGGCGTTGACTCCGAGCTGGTTGGCGGTGCTGATGGCGATGGGGCACATGACGGCTGCCGTCGCGGCGTTGTTCATCAGATCCGACAGGAACATCGTCACTACCAGCAGTACCGCCAGTCCGATAATGACATGCCCCTGGGCCACGTTATCCATCAGAACGCGCGCAATCAGGTCGGCTGTGCCGGTCGTCGCCATGGCATCGGCAACCGGGAGCATCGCGCCCAGCAGTACGATGACCGGCCAGTCGACCGAGGTGTAAATGGAGCGCACCGGGACGATCTTCAGTGCGATGAAGGCAAGTGCTCCGGCCGCGAACGAAACCGCAACGGGCAGCAGTCCGAAAGCCGCAGCCGCTATCGCCACAGCCATGACCAGCGAAGCGGTGAGCGCCTGCCCCCTTTTGGGAACCCGGATATCGCGCGCAGCCAGAGGCAGGCAGCCAAACTCGGCAGCAAAACCGGACAGCGCCTCGGGCGCGCCTTGCATCAGCAGGAGATCGCCGGCCTGAATGCGGGCAGTGCGCAAGCGCTTGAACGTGCGCTGTCCCTGGCGCGATATGGCCAGCAAATTGATGCCGTAGCGGGTGCGCAACTCGATATCGGTGGCCGAGCGATTGGCCAGCGCTGCGTTTGGCGTTACGACCAGTTCCTGGGTTACGACTTCGTCTGATGTCGCTTTGTCGTCGTTATTCTCTTCAGCGGGCACTTCGCTGTCCGCTATTTCATCCGCATCTTGTCCGGCTGTGCTGGAGAGCACATCCTCTTCCAGCTTGAGGCCCAGGCTGAAAAGCGCAGTAGACAGGGAAGCGGGATCGACTTCAATGACCAGAATGTCGCCGGCTTGCAATTTCCGCCAGGGATTCGGTGCAGAAATCTGAACGCCACGGCGTACCATGCCGACGATCTGGGCATCGGCCTTATCCAGCATCTGGTCGACCTCGCGCAGACTTTTGTTTGCAGCCTTGCTGTCCTCGACGATCCTCACCTCGCTGATATAGGCGCCGGATTCGAAGCCCTCGCCGCCAGCCTGTTTGCGCGTTGGCACCATTCGCCAACCCATCAACCCCACGAAAATAATTCCTATGACCGCGACTGAGGCACCTACCGGCGTGAAGTCGAACATGGCAAAGTTTCCTGCCCCTGTTGTCGAGCGGTAAGCCGAGACGATCAGGTTGGGCGGCGTTCCGATCAGGGTAGTCATCCCGCCCAGAATCGACCCGAAAGCCAGTGGCATGAGAACCTTGCCTGCAGGCAGGTTCTGCCTCGCCGCCATCTGGATGGCGATGGGCATCAGCAGCGCCAGTGCGCCGACATTGTTCATGAAACCGGATAGCAAGGCCGCGAGGCCAATGAGCGCAAGAATGCTTGCCGTTGGCCCCGCAGATGAGGGGAGAACGTGCTGGGCCAGTACGTCGACGGCTCCGGAAATCTGCAAGCCGTAACCGAGTACCAGCACACAGGCCACGGTAATCACCGCAGGGTGGCCGAACCCGGCAAAGGCCGCGCTGCCCGGAACCAGTCCCGCGAACACGCAAACCAGCAAGGCTCCCATGGCAACCATGTCATGGCGCCAGCGACCCAGCAGGAACATGGCCATGGTTGCCGTCAGAATTGCGATAATTGCAACTTGATCACCTGTCATGAATACCTGGGTTATCTGTCACTCAGATCCTGTATTTGTTACTCAGGCACCAGCACCGTATTTTCCGCTGCAGGCAGCTGTTCGGGGTAATCCCGGCTGAAGTGCAGGCCGCGGCTTTCATGTCGCAACATGGCGCTGTGCACGATCAGTTCTGCCGTCTGGACCAGGTTGCGCAGCTCGATCAGGTCGTTGCTGACGCGGAAATTGCTGTAATACTCATGGATTTCTTCCTGCAGCAGATTGATGCGTTTCAGAGCGCGCTGGAGGCGTTTGCTGGTGCGCACGATGCCGACATAGTCCCACATGAAGCGGCGCAGTTCGTCCCAGTTGTGGGAAATGATGATTTCCTCGTCGGCATCGGTGACCCGGCTTTCGTCCCATTCCGGCAGAGTGGGGAGCGGTGAGTCTTTCTGTTTGAGAATATCGCGCGCCGCAGCCTGGGCGAACACGACACATTCCAGCAGAGAATTGCTGGCCAGCCGGTTCGCACCATGCAGCCCGGTATGCGCCACTTCTCCCACCGCATAGAGATTGTGGATGTCGGTTCGTGCCCTGAGGTCCGTCATGACGCCGCCGCAGGTGTAGTGGGCGGCAGGCACCACGGGGATGGGGTCGCGTGCGATGTCGATACCGAGTTCCAGGCAGCGGGCGTGGATGTTGGGAAAATGTTCCTTGAGGAAAGACTCGGATTTATGCGAAATATCGAGATAAACGCAATCCAGGCCGCGTTTTTTCATTTCGAAGTCGATGGCCCGCGCGACCACGTCGCGCGGCGCCAGCTCGGCGCGGGGATCGTGGTCGGGCATGAAGCGGGTGCCATCTGGCAGCTTGAGCAGGCCGCCTTCGCCGCGCACCGCTTCGGTAATCAGAAAGGATTTCGCATGGGGATGGTAGAGGCAGGTCGGGTGGAACTGGATAAATTCCATGTTCGACACCCTGCACCCGGCGCGCCAGCCCATGGCGATGCCGTCGCCTGCAGCCACGTCGGGGTTGGTGGTGTAGAGATAGACCTTGCCAGCTCCCCCGGTAGCCAGCACGACGTTCTGGGCGGCAATGGTCTTGACCTTGCCGGACTGGTTGTCGAGCGCATACAGGCCGAAGCAGCGGCTGGCCTGCGCAGGTTCGCTCAGACCCAGTTTTCTGCCGGTGATCAGATCGATGGCGATATGCTCTTCCAGCAGCGTGATGTTGGGATGCACCCTGACTTGCTGCGACAGGGTCAGTTGCACTGCTGCACCGGTCGCATCTGCTGCATGCACGATGCGGCGGTGACTGTGCCCGCCTTCGCGTGTCAGGTGCAGTTCCTCGGCATGCTGCTCGTCATGGCTGAACTGGACGCCCTGCTGGATGAGCCATTCGATGGTGGATTTTCCATGTTCCACGACAAAACGCGTGGCGCTTTCGCTACATAAGCCGGCGCCTGCAACGAAAGTATCCTGAATGTGGGACTGGACCGAGTCGTCGTCACCCAGCACCGCTGCGATGCCGCCCTGAGCCCAGTTGCTGGCGCCATCGAGCAGCGCTTTCTTGGTAATGAGCCCGATTTTTTTATGCGCTGCCAGATGCAGGGAGAGCGTCAATCCTGCCAGTCCGCTACCGATGATCACTACGTCAAATTGGTTCACGTCGTATCCAGAGAAATTCAGTTGGAGAAATGACGAAAATCATACCATGTGCCTAAACGACTAGACGAAATGACTGCAAATCGGAGTGAACTATCGGGAATGAATGCTTGTCTGTGTATGGCAGTGGTTATGCGTTTTCTTTGCGGGTGTCGAAAACGTTATACTGCATACTTACAAAAATAAGCAGTTTCAGGGAGTAAACCCAGATGGGTGATCGGGAAATTGATCAGCAACTGGTGGAGCGCGCGCAACATGGCGACAAGCGTGCTTTCGAGTTGCTGGTGGTTAAGTATCAGCGCAAGCTTGCCCGGCTGTTGTCGCGTTTCATCCGCGATGCAGCTGAGGTGGAGGATGTGGCGCAGGAGGCCTTTATCAAGGCTTATCGCGCCTTGCCCTCGTTTCGTGGCGAGAGCGCATTTTATACCTGGCTGTACCGGATCGGTATTAATACCGCCAAGAACTATCTGGTGGCTCAAGGACGGCGTGCGCCCACCATTACCGAGTATAGCCCCGAAGATGCGGAAAATTTCGAGGGCGGGACTGAGCTGCGCGATAACAATACGCCGGAACACGAGTTGATGACCAAACAGATTGGTCAGACAGTGAACTCTGCGATGGAGGCGTTGCCAGAGGAATTAAGAACGGCGATTACCTTGCGCGAGATTGAAGGATTGAGCTACGAGGAAATCGCAGATGTAATGAATTGCCCGATCGGGACCGTCAGGTCGCGGATATTCCGGGCACGAGAGGCAATTGCCGAGAAACTGCGGCCCTTGCTGGATACTCAAAAAGACAAGAGGTGGTAAGCATGAACGAGCAAATATCAGAATTCATGGATGGCGAAGTGGATGAGGCCGAGTCGAAGCGACTGATAGCCATTTTGCAGCATTCAGAAGCGAAACATGAATGGCATGCCTACCATCTGATCGGAGACGAATTGCGTGGCACATCTTCGGTTTCCCGTGATTTCATGGATCGATTCAGTGCCCGGTTGGCGGATGAGCCAACCGTGCTTGCGCCTGCGCGATTTGCCAGGCCCCGGACTAGAACTTTTGCCCTGTCCGCTGCCGCTTCGGTGGCTGCTGTGGGGTTCGTGGTCTGGGCCGTGATGCAGTCAGGCAGCGAAAACACGAATCCAGTCATGCTGGCAGCGAATGCGCCTCTGTCCGGGTTGTCCAGCGTCAATGTCAATCCCTATCTGTTGGCTCACCAGGAATATTCGCACAGTGTGGCGTTGCAGGGTGAAAACCCATATGTGCGCACTGTGGCCGAAGTGCGTGAGGCCGCTGCGCGATGAGGGCTGGTCATTGTGTAGCAGCGCTGATTCTGGTTTGTTTGCCGGGCCTTTCCCTGGCAGAGTCTGCGGGCAACGATGGTGCGGTCTGGCTGGAGAAAATTGCCGCGGCAGCTCACCAGCTCAACTACAGCGGGACTTTTGTCTATCAACGTGGTGCGTATATGGAGACTTCCAGCATCACTCATATGACAAACGAGAGTGGTGAGCATGAGAAGCTGGAAGTACTGGATGGGCCTCCGAGGGAGTTCGTTCGCAATAACGACGAAGTGCTTTGTTTCATTCCAGCAAACAAAGGGTTCGTTGTAGAGCGGCGCAGAGCCCAGAAAAATTTCCCAGCTCTTTTGCCGCGTCAGTTGTCAGTCATTGGCGAAAATTATGCGGTCAGGCTGGGTAGTGTTGAACGTGTCGCTGGTTACGATTGCCAGAACATCATTCTGGAACCGCGCGATACCTACCGCTATGGGCATCGTTTCTGCGCGGAAAGCAGCAGTGGTTTGTTGCTCAAGGCCAGTACGCTGAATGAGAAAAACGAGGTGATCAATCAGTTTTCCTTCACTCAGGCGCGCATCGGTGGCGCTATCGATCCTGAACAATTGAAGCCGAAATATGCCAGGCATCCGTTCATTCAGCCACAGGCCATTCCTGTTATGACCGAATCTGGCTGGCAGGTCAAGTCGTTGCCGGCCGGGTTCAAAAAGATCATGGAGCAGAAGCGGGTTTTCCCGGGGAAAAAGGCTTCTGCCAACCATCTTGTGTTTTCAGATGAACTGGTTGCTGTCTCGATCTTTGTCGAGCCACTGGCCGGGATGGAAAAATCTGTTTCCGGGCTTTCAAGCCAGGGCTCGATCAATGTCTACACCCGGCCTGTTTCGGATTTCCAGGTGACAGTGCTGGGTGAAGTCCCTGCAGTGACTGTGATGCAAATCGCAAATTCCGTATTTTTTGCCACCCGATAGAAGACAAAAGATCATGCTGGAAACCGAAGGAGTCGTAGTCAGGCTGGGCGCAGACGGGGCTTACGTCGAAACGACACGCGCTTCGTCCTGCGGCACCTGCAGTTCACAGAAAAGCTGTGGCACGTCAAGCATGAGCCAGTTACTGGGAAGCAAGACCATGTCCTTCCTCGTGATGAATCCTATCGGGGCTGCCGTGGGCGAGCGCGTCGTGATCGGGCTGGAGGAGCCTGCGCTGCTGAAGAGTTCCCTGATCGGGTATGTGCTGCCCCTGATGTTGCTGATGGCTGGGGCCTTGGGGGGCAGCCAGCTTGCGCCAGCTGGCGCAGCACAGGACCTGTATCCCGTGATCGGAGCCGCTGTCGGGCTGGGGCTGGGGATCGCCGCACTGAAATGGGTGGCATGGAAGACCCGCGGGCAGAAGCAGTTTCATCCGGTCATTCTGCGCCGGGTTTTTTCATACAACATTGTTAAACTTGCTGAGGATTGAGAAGGATGAAAAGAATTGTCGCTTTTTTTGCACTTTTTCTGTCTTTGACTGCACTTTCCCACGCCAGGGAATTGCCGGATTTTACCGATCTGGTGGAAAAGCAGGGCGTGGCGGTGGTAAATATCAGCACCACGCAGACCGTTCGCAATGAAAATGTTTTTCCCCAGATTCCGGATCTGTCTGAAGATGATCCCATGTATGACTTCTTCCGGCGTTTCATGCCGCCCCGCAAGGGGCCGCGCGAATATCAGTCGCGCTCGCTCGGTTCAGGTTTTATTCTGAGTGCCGACGGTTATATCCTCACCAATGCGCATGTGGTGGATGCGGCAGAAGAGGTCACCGTGCGCCTGACCGACAAGCGCGAGTTCAAGGCCAAAGTGATCGGCAGCGACCGGCGTACGGATGTCGCACTGGTGAAGATTGATGCCAGCGGCTTGCCCAAGGTGACAATAGGCAAGCCTGATCAGCTCAAGGTCGGAGAGTGGGTGTTCGCCATTGGTTCGCCGTTCGGTTTCGATAACAGTGTCACGGCCGGGATCGTGAGTGCCAAGGGGCGTTCCTTGCCGCAGGAAAATTATGTGCCGTTCATCCAGACCGACGTGGCCATCAATCCTGGAAATTCCGGTGGCCCGTTGTTCAATATGAAGGGTGAAGTCGTCGGCATCAATTCCCAGATCTATAGCCGCAGCGGTGGCTTCATGGGACTTTCCTTCGCCATTCCCATTGATGTGGCGATCGAGATCACCGACCAGTTGCGGACTCAGGGCAAAATCTACCGTGGCTGGCTCGGAGTCATGATCCAGGAAATGACACGGGAACTGGCGGAATCTTTTGGCCTGAGCAAACCCACAGGCGCCCTGATTGCCAATGTGGACAAGGGTAGCCCGGCTGACAAGGCGGGACTGGCTGCCAGCGATGTGATTCTGAAGTTCGATGGCAAAACCGTGGAAAACTCCAGCGAACTGCCGCGGCTCGTGGCTGCAGTCAAGCCAGGCAAGCGGGTATCCATCCAGCTCTGGCGCAAGGGTGCGTACAAGGATATCTCTCTGGTCGTCGGGGAATTGCCGGACAAGGGAGGGCGTGCTTCCTCCAAGGGCAGCAAGATGGGTAACAAGCTCGGGTTGACCCTGAACGAACTCAGCGAGGAACAGAAGCGTGAGCTCAAGGTCAGCGGCGGGTTGGTGGTAGAAGATTCCGAGGGGGCTGCGGCGCGCGCCGGCGTTGGCCGGGGCGACGTGATCCTGTCTGTGAACAACCAGGATGTGAAAAGTGTTGAGCAATTCAATGAACTGGTGAACCAGTATGGCTCTGGCCGTGTGATCGCTCTGCGTATCCTGCGCGGAGATCGTTCGCTCTACGTTCCGATTCGTATTAACGGTAAGTAAATCCTTAACTGACCTCTAACCGGGCGGGCCGGGCGAGTATCCCGGCCTGCTTGCGGATGATCGGCGGCAATGAAGATTCATCATTTGGCCCCGGAAGCGGCACTTGCCAGTCTGCATAGCAGGCCTGACGGCCTCAGCAATGCTGAGGCCTCCCGCCGTCTGCTCGAATACGGCTTGAATCAGGTCGAAGCATTGCCCTCAGAGCCCCTCTGGCTCAAATTTCTCCAGGGTTTTACCCATTTTTTTGCGCTTATCCTGTGGTTCGCCGCAGGATTGGCGTTTGTTGCCGAAGCGCGTGCGCCGGGTGAAGGCATGGTTACGCTGGGTTACGCCATACTGGGTGTGATCCTGATCAATGGTGTTTTCTCCTTCTGGCAGGAGTACCGTGCCGAACGGGCGCTGGCAGCCCTGCTCAAACTGCTGCCTCATCTGGTCAAGGTGGTTCGCGGCGGCACTGTAATGCAGGAGGATGCAACACAACTGGTTCCGGGAGATGTGATCCTGCTGCAGGAAGGCGATCGTGTCCCTGCGGATTGTCGTATGACCGAAACGTATGGCGTGCGCGTCAATATGGCAACGGTGACGGGCGAATCCCGTCCCAGGGCGATGGATGCCAAGCCGAGCGAAGAAGAGGAGTTGTTGCATGGCCGCAATATCCTGCTTGCTGGCACGGCAGTGGTCGCAGGTGAATGCAGGGCGGTCGTGTTCGCGACCGGCATGAATACCGAATTCGGAAAAATAGCGCATCTGACGCAGGTCTCAGGCGAGCGGCTTTCTCCCCTGCAGCGCGAGATTATCCATCTCTCGCGCCTGGTTGCTGCGCTGGCCATGGGTCTGGGGGTGTTGTTTTTTTTCATCGGCCAGGCGATGGGGCTGTCATTTTGGGCAAATTTCATTTTTGCAATCGGCATCATCGTCGCCAATGTGCCTGAGGGTTTGCTGCCTACCGTGACGCTCTCTCTGGCCATGGCCACCCAGCGCATGGCAAAACGTAATGCCCTGATCCGGCACTTGCCCGCGGTGGAAACGCTGGGTTCCACCACCGTGATCTGCACAGACAAAACCGGCACACTGACCCTCAATCGTATGGAAGCGAAGCGCATCTTCATGCATGGGGCTTTTATTGCTCCGCAGGATTTAACCGGTCCGGCGGCCGCCGAACTGCTTGCGGTTGCACGCTATTGCCACACGCTCAAGCAAATGGAAAATCATGAATGGCTGGGTGATCCGATGGAACAGGCATTGGTTCGCATGGCAGCGCTTTCTGGGAAGGAGTGGCAAGATCAGCCGCGTCTGGATGAAATTCCGTTCGACGCAGACCGGAAACGCATGTCCACCCTGCACCGGACGCAACAGGGGGCCGAGCTTTATACCAAAGGGGCTCTCGCGACCTTAATGCCTTTGTGCTCTCATTTCAGTACTGCTGAAGGTGCCTTGTCATTGACGCCCGAGGCCCGGAAGCAAATGCAGGAGGCAGAACTGGAACTGGCGCAGCAGGGTCTGCGTGTGCTGGCGCTGGCGACCCGCAAGGTGCAAGAAGGAGAACCCCGGGAACAGTTGGAACAGGGGCTAACCCTGCTCGGCCTGGTGGGGCTGGAGGACCCTCCGCGCCTCGAGGTGGCGTCAGCGATCACGAAGTGTCGCGAGGCCGGGATCAAGGTCATTATCGTCACCGGAGATCACCCCCATACGGCAATGGCGATCGCACGTGAAATCGGCTTGTGCCAGTCGCCCACGGTTTTGACCGGCGATGACTTGAATCACATCACCGCGACCCAGCTACAATTGAAACTGGATTTGCCTGAGATCATTTTTGCGCGTCTCCGGGCTGACCAGAAAATGCGCATCGTCAGCGCCTTGCAGAAGAAAGGCCATGTCGTGGCCGTGACCGGAGATGGCGTCAACGATGCACCTGCGCTGAAAAAAGCAGATATCGGTATTGCCATGGGGTTGATCGGCAGCGATGTGGCGAAAGAAGCAGCGGACATGATTTTGCTGGATGACAATTTTTCCAGCATCGTCGCTGCGATCGAGGAGGGGCGTGCAGTATTCGAAAATATCCGTAAATTTCTGACCTATATTCTGACCTCCAATATCCCTGAAATCCTGCCCTATCTGGCTTTCGTGCTGTTCAGGATACCTCTGCCCCTGACGATAATCCAGATTCTGGCGGTGGATCTGGGGACCGATATGTTACCCGCCCTCGGGCTGGGGGCTGAAAAACCCCATCCAGAAGTCATGAAAAAGCCGCCTCGCGCACGTCACGAACGTTTGCTGAATGCAGGTCTGGTGCTGCGTGCCTATGTATTCCTTGGCGGGTTGGAAGCACTGGCGGCGCTGTCGGCATTCTTTTTCGTTTTGCATGGTGCGGGCTGGCACTATGGCGACACTTTGATGCCGCATGAGCCAATTTATCTACGGGCCACTGCCGCAACGCTGAGCGCGATTATTGTGATGCAGATGGTGAATGTGTTCATTTGTCGTAGCAGTCATGAATCCGCGTTTGCACGGAAACTGTTTGGGAATCCACTGATCGTGGGTGGTGTGGCAGTTGAATTTGCACTTATTCTACTGATTGACTACACCCCGTGGGGAAATACCCTGTTCGGGACCTTGCCTATCGGACTGGATGCGTGGCTATATGTCATTCCCTTTGCAATTGCCATGCTGGTGCTGGAAGAAACAAGGAAATGGTGGGTCAGACGTTTCCGATAAGTTTCTGATAAGCCGCCAGTCTGCGCGGGTTTATTTTACCAGCAGTTACTGCGGCAAGTACCGCGCATCCGGGTTCGCAAAGGTGGTGGCAGTTATTGAATTTGCACTGTCCGAGATAGGGTCTGAATTCAATGAATGCATGGTCAATTTCTTCCGGCTTGAGGTGATGCAGACCGAATTCCTGCAGGCCGGGTGAATCGATAATGTGGCTGTCAGGATTGAGATGGTAGAGCCGTGCGTGTGTCGTGGTGTGTTTGCCGGAATCCAGCGTGGTGGAAATCTCACGTGTTTCGACTTTGATGTCTGGCAGCAGGGTATTGATGATGCTCGACTTGCCCATGCCTGACTGACCCACCAGCACACTGGTTTCGCCCTGTAGAAAGGGCAACAGTGGGGCCGTGTCCTGATGGGCCGAGAGTGGCAGCAAGGGGTAGCCGAGTTCCCGGTAGAGCGCAAGTTTTTCCATGGCCTTGGCGGTTTCGGCCTGGAGGTCGGCTTTGTTGAGCACGATCAGCACCTTGATCTTTGTGCTTTCCGCTGCTACCAGGCAGCGGTTCACCAGTTCTTCATAGAAACTGGGCACAGCCGCCAGAACAAGGATGATTTGAGTGACGTTGGCGGCAATGATTTTTTCCCGGAAGGCATCTGAGCGGTAAAGCAGGGAGTCGCGCGGCAGAACGGCTTCGATCACGCCCTGATCCGGACCGGTAAACTTGATCCGGACATGGTCACCGCAGGCCATACCCCCTTTTTTCCCACGAGTGACACAGGCAACAAGCGTACTATCTGCAAGTTCAACAGTGAACCGGCGACCGTAACTTGCGGTGATTTGGCCTTCAGGAAGTTTTTGCATGGGGGCAAGGATAAACAAAAAACGCCCGCAAGCGGGCGTTTTTTGGCAGCATGGGGTGATTTACTTAGAAATTGATACCCACTTTGGCTGTCAGCAGCCAGTTGTCGGCACCGGATTTTCCAACAGCCAGTTCCTTGTCGCGGGTGTCCTGGTAACGGGCGCCTGCACCAGCAAAGAAATGTCCGTTGCGGTAGTTGATGTTAGCGGAGGCCTGAATGCTGGACATGGCAGCTTCTCTGCCATTGAGGTAGCCACGCACGAAACCAATTCCGGGGCCAGCGCCGACTGTCCAGCCATTGCCGATAGAGACGAAATAGTTGGGGTTCATTTCGAAGCTGGTCAGCGTCATGCCATCATGTTTGAAACTGCCGATATTGAACTGTTGACGGATCATGCCGGTAGGCGGCTGGAACCATGGGCAGTTGAGCGAAAATTCCGCACCCTTGTAATCGCCTGTGCCGCCGTTATCCGCATCCATCGAGCCAACCACGCCAGCCAGCGTGAATTCAGGCTTCCAGCCATCGTTCTTGACGGGGAACATTGTCCAGCCATCGGCCAGGGCTGAACCAGAAATGCCCAGTGCAGAGAGAAGGGCGAGGGCGGTGAGTTTTCGTTTCATTATGGGAATCTCCTGAGCTAATGAGCAGAACAATAAATTTGAGGTGGCTACTTTAAACCAACTGTTGGCTAATATCAATCGGCAAGCATCTGTTTATTAGGAATTAATTGCCATGTTTTTCCATGGTGACCGTGGTTTCGCCGAAGTAACGAATTGCTCGGGGGTCGTCAGAAAGGGAATCGATCTTGCCCCAGTCCGAGGCCAGCACCTGTTTGTGGAATATCTTGTGCCCTTCAGCCTGACATGTCAGGGTTCCGGGTGCATTTTTCGGCATGCCGTCTACCTTGCCAGGCGCATAAAACTCACGCAGGCCAGCTTTGTCTTCAAAACTGCAGCTTGCAAGAACGTTAGAGTTGACCTGGATGTGGCTATTGGCGGGCCGGCTATTGCAGGCCACAGTGCAGCAGCCGCTCAGCGAAAAAATGATCAAGCCTAGTGTAGCGATTGTTTTCATGCACCCCTCCAGATGTCATTGTGATTATGGAGGGGCATTGTGTGCCCTGTACTTCAGTTTTGCAAGGCGTTTATGATCACTTGAAATGGTAGAAGCTGGTGTTCAGATACGCAGCAACATGGGCCTCCTCTTCCGGGAACCAGCCGGCGCCGACATTGTTGTTGCACGCCTTGATGCGTGCTGTCAGTTGTTGCTTGTTGGTGGCCTTGCGGTCTGCGCGGGTATAGATGCCATTCCCATTGTCGCCGAATTTAGAGGCATGGCAGGCAATGCAGGATTTGTCGTGCAGTGTTTTGCCGATCTTTGCATCGCCCTTGTCCATCGATTCGGCAATGGCCGGGGCGGCAGACAGTAGTGCGAGGAACATGACACTGAGAATGGTTTTCATGAGGTTCTCCGTTTAATAGGAATTTGCTGTCAAATACTTTAACAAAAAACTCGGGTATTGTCCAAGTTTAGTCATTTCCCGGGAGCGATCTCAGGTGAGCCACTCTTTGCACTGCAGCCGGGTGTGAATCATAAAAAATCGAATGCAGCGGATCAGGCGTTAGTGTTGCTGCATTGTCATTATAAAGTTTGACCAGTGCCTGGATTAGCGCTTCGCTACTGGCATTTTCTGCTGCATAGCGATCTGCTTCGAATTCATGTTTGCGCGAGTAAAGACTGGTGATCGGATGAAACAGGAAAGTAAATACCGGACTGGCAAGCATGAATAGCAGCAGGGCAGTATCGGTGCCCTGAGTCGTGACGCCCAGGCCGTAATAAAACCAGGTCTGAGGCATCAGCCAGCCAAGCAGATACAAGGCCGCCAGGCTGAGAATAAACATTGAGAAAATGCGCTTGATGACATGGCGGTGTTTGAAGTGTCCGAGTTCATGAGCCAGAACAGCCTCGATTTCGTCGTGGTTAAGCCGCGCAAGCAATGTATCGAAGAAAACGATACGTTTGGAGGCACCGAGTCCGCTGAAGTAGGCATTGCCCTGGCTGCTGCGTTTCGATCCGTCCATGACGAATAATCCCTGGGATTTGAAGCCGCATTTTTTCAGTAATGCTTCTATGCGCGAAGCGAGTGCCTGATCTTCCAGAGGCGTAAATTTGTTGAAAAGCGGTGCTATTATCGTAGGATAGATTGTCAGCAATAGCAGATTGAAGCCCATCCAGGCAAGCCACACATAAAACCACCAGTACTCGCCCATCCGCGCCATTAGCCACAGCACACCGAGAAGCAGCGGGATACCGAGGGCAGACAGGAGCAGCGTTTGCTTGGACAAGTCGGCCAGAAACACACGCAGTGTCATTTTGTTGAAACCAAACCGTGCATCAATGACGAAAGTGCGATACAGACTGAGTGGCATTTCCAGCAGGCTGGAGATTACAAGTACGCTTGAAATAAGCGCCACGCCGCGCCACAGGCCGTCACCCAGAATGCCTTGCCAGCAATCTGCCAGCATCTGGATGCCGCCGCCCAGGGTGAAAGCAAGCAAAAGCACTGCGTCCAGCAGGCTATGGAATATATTTAGGCGGGTTTTGCTACTGGAATAGTCAGCGGCCTTGCGGTGAGATTCGAGGCTGATGCGGTCGGAAAAATCTGGTGGCACAGTATCGCGGTTTAAACGGATATGCTGCAGATGTCGTTGAGACAGCCATAACCGGGTTGCTGTGGTGATCAGCAGGGCCAGGATGAAAAACAGGGTAAAAACCGGCATGTGAGAGGTTCCAGCGTGCATGAGGTGACGAGTGGTTGGGAGCGTGCCACAATAAGTGGCTTGACTGATATGGAGCAATATTATGGCACAAGAAAACGACCAGAATCTGATCTGGCTGGATATGGAAATGAGCGGCCTGAGCCCGGAAACGGACTGTATCCTTGAGGTGGCGCTGGTAGTGACGGATGCACAGCTCAATACGATTGCAGAAGCGCCCGTATTGGTCGTGCACCAGACCGATGCGGTGCTGGACGGGATGGATAACTGGAATAAGGGGACCCATGGCAAGTCTGGCCTGATCGACAGGGTCAAGGCATCCGCCCTGGCGGATGCCGAGGTAGAAGCGCGCATGGTCGACTTTCTGCAGCAGTATGTTGGTGCAGGAAAATCCCCGATGTGCGGCAATTCCATTTGCCAGGACCGGCGTTTCCTCGCCAGGCATATGCCTAAACTGGAAGCCTACTTTCACTATCGCAATCTGGATGTCAGCACGATCAAGGAGCTGGCGCGACGCTGGCGTCCTGAATTGTCTGACGGGTTCAAGAAGGAAAACCGGCACGAAGCGCTGGCTGATATTTATGAATCGATCGGCGAACTGAAATATTACCGCGAACATTTTCTGAAGGTTTGATGTGAGGTATGGATTTGGCCATGTTGAGCTGGCGGATCGCGTCAATTAAAGGATTTTCATGAAGCAAGGCACTACGTTCACTCTTGAAGTCAACCCCAAAATTCCGCGCAAGCTTATCCGTCTGGAGGAGCTTGCAAATAATTTATGGTATAGCTGGGACAAGCCGACCCGCACGCTGTTTGCTCGTCTTCATCCCGGTTTATGGGATGCTGTGGGGCACAATCCAAAAGTGTTCCTGCGCCGGGTAGATGAACAGCGTTTGCTGGATGCGGTAGAGGATCAGGTTTTTCTGGCGACTTACAACCGGGTGCTGTCTGCTTATGATACCTATCATCATGAACTGGTCCGCCACAATGGCGATTCAACGCTCAATGACCGCGATCTGGTGGCTTATTTCTGTGCCGAATTCGGTTTTCATGAGAGCTTCCCCATCTATTCCGGTGGACTTGGCATTCTGGCTGGAGACCACTGCAAGGCGGCCAGCGACATGCGTGTGCCGTTCGTTGCGGTTGGCCTGTTGTATCGCCAGGGCTATTTTACCCAGACCATAGAATGCGATGGCGGCAAACAGATCGCCAGTTATGCGGATTCTGATTTCAACGAACTGCCTGTAACCCCAGCTTTGCGTGATGATGGCGGAGAGATCCACCTGACGGTCGAATTGCCAGGACGGCAAGTCGAGGTCAAGGTCTGGCAGGCTATCGTGGGCCATGTCCGCCTGTATCTGCTGGATACCGATCTGGAGACAAATACGCCTGACGATCGGAATATCGCACACCAGCTTTATGGCGGTGACCGCACCTTGCGGATCAAACAGGAAATCATTCTCGGAATCGGGGGTGTGCGGGCGTTGCAGGCCCTGGGCATTAAACCTACGGTATGGCATATCAATGAGGGGCACGCAGCATTTCTGATCCTGGAGCGGGTGCGCCATCTGATGGCCGAATTCGGGCTTGATTTCGCCAGCGCTCTGGAGGCAGTGGCTGTCAACACCGTATTCACAACACATACGCCTGTTCCCGCCGGGCATGACCATTTTTCAGATGGCATGATTGCCGAGTATTTTCAGCACTTCTGCCAGGGCATCAAGATCGGGGTGAGTGATGTGATGCAGTTGGGTCTGACCCCGGAAAGTCCAGAGTTCAACATGACGGCACTGGCAATTCGCGGTTCACGTCATCAGAACGGGGTGAGCAGGATTCACGGTAGCGTTTCCTCGCGTATCTGCTCCGCCTTGTGGCCGGAAGTGTTGCCGGAAGAAAATCCCATGGCGTATGTCACCAACGGGGTGCATGTGCCGACTTTTCTGGCGCAGGAGTGGGCCGACCTGTTCGATAACGTATTCGGTTACGAGTGGCGTCACAGAATGTCTGATCCGGATTTCTGGAATCGGATTGACGAGATTCCCGACCAGTTGTTCTGGAGCGTACGCCAGTCACTCAAGTCTCAGATGCTCCAGCTGGTGCGTTTCCGCAAGAGTGCTCAGCATTTCCGCAGTCATGGCAGCGAATCTCACCTTGATCGCATGCTCAAGCTTGTCGACAGTTATGACCCCAATGTCCTGACTATCGGCTTTGCTCGCCGCTTTGCCACCTATAAACGTGCCGCCTTGCTGTTCGAGAACCTCGAGTGGCTCAAGGAAATTCTTTCCAACGAGGAGCGTCCGGTTCTTTTTCTATTTGCCGGTAAGGCACATCCGGCTGATCAGCCAGGCCAGGATTTGATTCGCCAGGTGCAGAGCATCTCCAACATGCCAGAGTTCGAAGGAAAGGTCATGCTGGTTGAAGGCTATGATCTCGGGTTGGCAAGGCGTCTGGTTGCCGGAGTGGATGTATGGCTCAACAACCCGGTTTATCCTCTAGAGGCCAGTGGCACGTCGGGGATGAAGGCAGGCATGAATGGCGCGATCAACCTTTCCGTCCTCGATGGCTGGTGGGGTGAGGGCTATGATGGCTCCAATGGCTGGGCAATCAAGCCGGCGCCGACCTGGATGGAATCTTACCGGCGCGACAAGGAAGAGGCGCAGACCCTTTATGAAATTCTTCAGGACAAGGTCATTCCCGCCTATTACGAGCGGGGCAAAATGGGATATTCACCAGACTGGGTAAAAATGTCCAAGCGGTCCATGGCAACCATCCTGCCGCGTTTCAATTCCGGGCGTATGGTGGATGAGTATGTTTCAAGATTTTATTCCCCTGCCAGTCTGCAGGGACGGCGTTATGAAGAGGAGGACTTTGCAGCAGCGAAACTTCTTTCGGCGTGGAAAAAGAAAGTCCGTTTCGCCTGGCCCGGCCTGACCCTGCAGCGCACGGATGCGCCATTGAAACGTATCAGTTTTGGCGAGGTCGTGCGTCTGGAAGTGGCGCTTAACATGAATGGCCTTGCACCTGAAGATGTCGTTGTCGAATTGCTGATTCGACGCCCTACGCGACGGGACAAACTGGACTACCTGCACTTCGGCTTCAGCTTCTATGGCATGAGTACAGACGGAAAGGAGCATCTCTTCGCGCTCGATCTTACCCCGGATTTGTGCGGGCGACTGGATTACAAAATCAGGGCCTATCCCTTCCATGACTTGTTGACGCATCCCCTGGAAATGGGCCTGATGCAGTGGCTCTGAAGTGGCTTCAGTAACCCTTTAAAATCATTTCGTAAAGCGCCAGGTACTCTTCGGCGCTTCTGTTCCAGCTGAAGTCGCGAAGCATTCCGTTGCTTTGTATCTTTCGCCATGTGGGCTGGTCGCGGTAAATGTCCAGTGCGCGGTGGATGCATTCATTCAGGCCGTGAGTGGTCACGTGTCTGAATACGAAACCAGTGGCAGTGCCATTGGCGATGTTTTCGGGCGTGGAATCCACTACCGTATCTGCCAATCCTCCTGTGGAATGCACTACCGGGGGCGTGCCATAGCATTGGCTGTACATCTGGTTCAAACCGCAAGGTTCGAAACGAGAGGGCATGAGGAAGATGTCTGAACCCGCCTCGATCTGGTGCGAAAGCTCTTCGTTGAAGCCGATGACCGTGGCAACCTGACCTGGGTGATTTTGCGCAAGAAGTTGGAAAGTCGTTTCCAGACTTGCTTCGCCACTACCCAGGATGACAATTTGCGCCGGGTATTCAAGCAGAAAGGAAGCAATGGCCGGAAGCAGGTCCAGCCCCTTCTGATGTGTCAGACGGCTGACCACCCCTAAAATGGGAATATCCGGGTTTTCTTCCAGCCCGAGTCTGTTCTGCAAGGCGCGTTTGCCGGCAGCTTTCCCGGACATGTCATTGCTGTTATAGCGATGCGTCAGAAGCTTGTCAGTGGCCGGGTTCCATTCGTTCACGTCAATACCATTGACGATACCGGTGAGGTCCATGTATCGATGAGCCAATAAACCCTGCATGCCGAAGCCCAGAGGTTCCTGCTGAATTTCTTCTGCGTATGTCGGACTTACGGTTGTGATGTGGTTGGCGTAAAACAACCCGGCCTTGAGGAATGAGAGTTGTCCATAGTATTCCGTGCCGTTGATGCTATAGCTTGAAGCGGGCAGGCCAAGCGGTGTGGTCAGCGAGGCGGGAAATGTACCCTGAAACGCCAGGTTGTGAATGGTCATGATGGCGGCGGCGCTGGGTGCCGGGCTGAAGTGCAGATAGGCAGGCGTCAATCCGCTTTGCCAGTCGTTGCACTGCACGATGTCCGGATGCCAGTCCAGCGGGCTGTTTGAGTTGCCCAGCAGGGCACCTACCCTGGAGAGCAGGGCAAAGCGCTGTGCATTGTCGGCCCAGTCTTGACCATCGGCGTCAATATAGGGGTTGCCTTCCCGTTCATAAAAGAGGGGGTAATTTACCAATAGCAGTGGTACATCACTTCCCGGCAATTCTGCTTCCAGCAGCTTTACTTCACCATGTACTCCGATATTGGTCAGCGTGGTGAGCAAGCGCACGTTTTTGAGACTGCCCATAACCCTGGGGTAGGCAGGTAACAGCACACGCACATCGACTTTGTGTTCCCGAAGTGCGGCTGGAAGTGCAGCACTGACATCAGCAAGTCCGCCAGTTTTTAGGAGAGGCGTGATTTCAGGTGTGATAAATAGAATTTTGATTGATTGACTAAACGGCATAAAGAATTCCTGTTTTTCCAGCAAAATTATATCAAGCCCTGATTCAGGGCCGGATGTAGGCGTAACCTTCTTTCTGTTTTTTTATGAGATAGGCAACGCCACTACGGGTGTAACGAATGCCTGGAAGCATATCTGCCGCCGTAATATGAGCGCCACGCATGGTGTTTTCGCAGGCAACAACCTTGACTCCGCTGGAAATGGCTTCGTCCACTCTTGGTGCGACTTCGGACTCAAGTTTAAGCATGTCAATCGCCGGGCCATAGACAACGATTTCCATGGCAACATTCCTTTTCCCCAGCTCGGCCAAGACATTCATGGCGTTCACCAGCGTCAGATTCCACTTCCGGGTATCGTCATCAGTGACTTGAAAAACAACTTTATAAGCAGTGCCAGATGCTTTTTCCTGAGCCATGGCCAATGGAATACCCGCCGTGAAAATACCAAGAAAGCCAACCAAGCATATAAAGAAATAATGTTTGAACAATATTTTGTGCATGTGGAGCGCGCATTCTGTTGATACATGGACTTCCAATGATGCGCGATAACCTGTCCAAGCTCAAGAAGGGGTAAGGGCTTGTAAAGCGGCAAAAAGGTGAGGAATGAAGGAAGTCGTTGAATTTACGGCCGGATGCTGATTGCTGCTTGTTTCATGGCCATACCTTACCTTACTTGAAGACACCGTGTATGCTTCATTTTGAATATCTTGATGTATGTATTTTGCCTCATTGAAACAATAACTATTAAGGGGGAAATCGATGCAGATAGCGATGGTAGGTTTGGGAAAGATGGGTGGCAACATGGTTCGGCGGCTGCGTCGTGGCGGTGTCGAAGTGGTCGGCTACGATCGCTCGCCGGACACGGTGGCCAGGCTTGCCGCAGAGGATGGCATGGTTGCTTCTGTATCTGTAAAAGATGCAGTTGACAAACTTAATTCCCCGCGTGTGGTCTGGCTCATGTTGCCGAGTGGCGAGCCAACCGAAAATCAAATTCGTGATCTGGCGGCCCTGCTTACAAGGGGCGATGTTGTCATTGACGGCGGGAATTCCAATTACAAGGACAGCCAGCGCCGCGGTGCCTGGCTGGCTGAGCAGGGTATCGGCTTCATGGACGCAGGCACGTCGGGTGGCATCTGGGGGCTGGAAAACGGCTATTGCCTGATGGTGGGGGCGACCCCTGAGGTGGCGAAAATCGTGGACCCGGTGCTCAAGGTCCTGGCCCCCGCGCCTGATCGCGGCTGGGCGCATGTCGGCCCGGTCGGCTCGGGACATTTTACCAAAATGATTCATAATGGCATCGAATACGGCATGATGCAGGCGATGGCCGAAGGGCTGGAATTGCTGCGCGGCAAACAGGAGTTTTCGCTCGATCTGGCGGAAATTACCGAATTGTGGCGTCACAGCTCAGTGGTACGCAGCTGGCTGCTGGATTTGACCGCAGAAGGGCTGAAGAACGATCAGGCTCTGGATAGTGTTGCGCCTTATGTGGCTGATTCGGGCGAAGGACGCTGGACCGTGGTGGAGGCCATAGAGCAGGGAGTTGCAGCCCCCGTCCTGAGTCTGGCGCTGCAAATGCGCTTCGCCAGCCAGAATGAAACCGGCTACGGGTACCGCCTGCTTTCCATGATGAGGAATGCGTTTGGAGGCCATGCAGTGAAAAAGGCAGGGAGCGGAAAATGAAAACCCTGGAGCCCTGCACCCTGATGATATTCGGCGCCGGAGGGAATCTGGCGCGGATCAAGTTGATTCCCGCGTTGTTTCGCCTTGAAACGGCAGGACGTCTGCCTGAAAAAATGGTGATACTTTCCTCCAGTCTAGAATCGTGGACGCGCGAACAGTGGCTGGATGAAGTAGAGACCATGCTGAACAACAAGTATCCCCAAGGCTACGATGAGCTGGCGTTCAAGCGGTTCCGCGCCCGGCTTCACTATCATCCCAATCCGCCCGGTGATCCTGACGCATACCTGAAACTGCACAAGCTGCTGGACGAAGATTCCGCTTTTCCGCCCAACGTCGTGTTCTATATGTCGGTACGTCCATCCGAATTCCCCGGTATCGTCGAGAAACTGGGCGGCGTTGGCCTGCTCAAGCAGAAACATGGCTGGCGTCGCGTCGTCATCGAAAAGCCCTTCGGCCATGACCTGTTGAGCGCGCAAACTTTGCAGAGCAGTCTGTACAAGCATATGGACGAGCCGCAGATTTACCGTATTGACCATTATCTCGGCAAAGGTACGGTGCAGAACATTATGGTATTCCGCTTCGCCAATCTGCTGCTTGAACCGCTGTGGAATCATCATTACATCGACCACGTGCAGATTACCCACTCTGAAACCCTGGGGGTGGAAGGACGCACCGATTATTATGAAAATGCAGGTGCGCTACGCGACATGATTCAGAGCCATCTGTTGCAACTGCTTGCTCTGGTGGCGATGGAACCGCCTGTAAGCATGACCCCGGAGCATTTGCGCGACGAGAAGGTCAAAGTGCTCAAGGCCATCCGGCCGATCACACAGAACGCGGTGCACGCGCATGCCTTCCGAGGCCAGTATGCAAGCGGCAGCATGGACGGCAAAACGGTTCCGGGTTACATGGAGGCATCCGGTGTGTCGCCGGACAGCGTCACCGAAACTTATGCCGCCCTAAAGCTGTTTGTCGATAACTGGCGCTGGGCCGGGGTGCCGTTTTACATGCGCACAGGCAAGCGCATGGCAGAAAACAGTTCGGCGATTTGCATTCGCTTCAAAAATCCGCCACAGAACCTGCTGCGGCAGGCACAGCATGAGCGCTCCCATCCCAACTGGATTTTGCTCGGCATCCAGCCCAACGATTGCCTGAAAATGGAACTGCAAGTCAAGGTGCCAGGGCTGGACCTGAACACGCGCACGATCAGTCTTGATGCGACTTACCGCAAGGGTGGCGACGAAGATTACGATGCCTATGAAGGATTGCTGCTGGACGTCATGCTGGGCGATCACTCGCTATTTCTGCGTATCGACGAGGTGGAGGCGGCGTGGCGCGTCGTGGATCCGGTGCTGAAAGTCTGGTCGATGGAGCGCGATTTCATCAACGCCTACCCGGCCGGCAGTTGGGGGCCGCGCGGCACCTACCGCCTATTCGACCGAGATGACCAGTTCTGGAGACAGTCGCTGGATATTAGCGGTGCCGACTTGCAGGCTTATTGAAGCCAAATTGAATCTCGCACCGGTATGCCAGGATCGTTCCGCGACAGTGCAAGGATGTTTGGAATCGGCGTGCCGAATGAACGGTGAGATAAAGCATTCTAAGCATCTTTACTGAATAAACTTGACGGCTCATGGGCTGCTTTGCTATAGTTCTCCTTCTCGGCGCGGGGTGGAGCAGTCTGGCAGCTCGTCGGGCTCATAACCCGAAGGTCGTAGGTTCAAATCCTGCCCCCGCAACCAAAAAAATCCGATTTTGTTTTTTTATTAATCGTGATTAGCAAGGCGAGTGTTGAAAGTTTCAAAAAACGGTTTGACAGGGTGTGTGGGATCTGTATAATGCGCACCTCTCGCTACGGCGGGGAAGAGAAGTAAACGTTCTTTAACAAGATACAGCCAATAAGTGTGGGCGCTTGACGGA
>NSJJ01000002.1 GCA_002632355.1 Sulfuricella denitrificans | reverse complement strand
CCCCATCCCCCCTTGTCAGGGGGCTTGCTTTTCCCCGATCTTCCCCTCCCCTGTCTCGCCAGAGTGAGCAGCTTTGCTGCCACTCGCGGCGGGGATACTCCTTGCGGGTGACAGGGAGGATGGGAGGGGTTGAAAGATCAGAGGAAATGCTTTCCTTAGCGCGTCAGTTGCGCATACAGCATGGGCAGTTCGCGCGGCAGTTCCTCCGGTTTGCGGATCACCACGTAGCCGTTGACGCCGAACAGGTGGGGCAGATAGCTGCTACCTTTCTCGTCGATGGTGACGCAGAAGGGGCGTAGCCCCATCTGGCGCGCTTCGTGAATGGCGACGCGGGTGTCTTCCACGCCGTAGCGGCCTTCGTACTGGTCCAGGTCGTTAGGCTTGCCGTCGGTGAGGATCAGCAGCAGCCGTTGCGTTGCTGCCTGCCGGGTGAGCAACTGGCTGGAATGGCGAATGGCCGCGCCCATGCGGGTATAGAAGCCGGGTTTGATGGCCTGGATGCGGCCGCGCACTTCGGCGTTGTAATTGCGCTCGAATTCCTTGAGCACGTGAAAGCGGATGTTTTCGCGCTTGAGGGAGGAAAAGCCATACAGTGCGAAGCGGTCGCCAGTGGCCGAAAGCGCTTCAGAAAACAGGAACAGGGTGTCGCGGATGACGTCGATGACGCGAGCGTGGTCGCTGACGTAGGCATCGGTGGAGAGCGACAGGTCTGCCAGCAGCAGGCAGGCAAGATCGCGGTCGCGATACTGGTGGGCCTTGTACAGCCCCTGTTCGCGCGCCTGCAGTCCTCCGATGCGATCGGCGCTGAACTGGATGCAGGCGTCGAGATCGAGTTCGCTGCCGTCAAACTGGCCCCTGAGCCACACCTTGGCCGGGGTCAGCGCTTCGAACTGGCTGCGCAGGCGGCGTGCGGTGGCGGACAGATGTGCCGGGAGCGGCAGCAACTGGGCATCGCGCGCCACCATGGGCTGCAGACGGCAGTGTCCGGGCTGCATTTTCTGCTTTTTGTAATGCCATTCCGGCAGCAGGATGCCGCCTCCGAGCGGCAGATCGTCAGCTTCCTCGGAAGGCAGGTCCAGATCGAAACGCAGACGCGAGGCGGTCGTCTTGCCATCCTGCGCCACGCTCAAGCGGTCCAGGTCCTCGGCGGGACGCTCGTCGGGGGCGTCGTCGTCCTCGGTGGGGCGGTTGATCTTGATGTATTCGGCCCAGCTGAAAATGCTCTCTGCGCGGAAAAACATCATGAAGCCATCTTTGCCTTCCGGCATGTCGACGCGCTCGGCCTTGTAGCGCTTGTCCTGCCCGCTTTCCTTGCTCTCGCCGCCTTCGTGGTTTTCCGGTTCCTTGCCATTGCTGCCATTGGCGACTGAGCTGGCAGGGGGCGTGGGGTGCAGCCACAGGTAGACCGGCTGGGGAGGGCGTTTGGCACGGGGCATGCGTTCTACACTGCCGGGATGCTGCAGCGCCGCGCGGATGGCTGTTTCCTGTTCCCGTTCGCCCTGTGGCAGGCGTGCGGGTTGTGGTCGCAGGGCCAGTATGGCATCTACCAGGCGGTGATAGCGGGGCGTCAGTCCGGGAAAGCGCGCCAGAACATCCAGTGTGGCTTTCTGATTGCGCCGTATCCAGGGCTGGGAAGGGTCGGATTCAGTGGCAGCCAGGGCAATGAGCCAGAGATACAAGTCGCGGTTCAGGCTACGCAGAGGAAAGAGATCGATCGTCGTGGGCAGATTCAGCGTCTCCCCATCCAGCCAGGTCAGTTCGGTTTTCAGGTTGCTGCCGGCAATACGCTGCAACAGGCTACGCTTGGCGCCGTGTTCGGTCGCCGTGGCGGATTTGACGACAAGCCCGCTATCACCGCCCCAGGCGCGGAACAGGATGCCGGCAGTCTTGATTATTTGCTCAAGCGACACCGCTTCTTTCGGGTAACGCTTGTCCGCCGCGCTGGTAATGAGTTTGTGCCACAGGGCACCGACCTGTTCTTCCATCTGTTCAAGCAGCCATGTGTGAGGTGAGTGAAGGGAGTGTAGCGAATCCGATGTAAGGCGCCTTGCTTTGAATCAAGGGGTGGCCAGATGGGTTTCATATGCAACAATAAGCATATCATTTGCACAGGGCATGGCGTGGAGTGCGAATGATTTATTGATGGAGAAGTCTATGGGTGCCTGGCTAGAATTATTTCCTGATTTGCCAACATACCTACCTGCTTTGGCGGTTGCTGTGATTTTTGCGCTACTGCTGCGGGGTGCGAACTGGCTATTGCTTGGCCGCCATCCCGAATTGAATGCTGAATTACGCCTGCCGCGCCAGTTCACCTTGTTGTTGTTTGGTCTGGTCGGCGTACTGGTCGTGCTTCTGCTATTCCCGATGTCGGATGTCATGCGCGGCCAGGTGTTGAGCCTGTTCGGACTGGTTTTGACCGGTGTGATCGCGCTTTCCTCCACTACTTTTGTAGCGAATGCCATGGCTGGGCTCATGCTGAGAAGTGTGGGCAATTTTCGCTCCGGGGATTTTGTTCGTGTCGGTGAACAGTTTGGGCGGGTGACGCAAAGGGGCCTTTTCCATACCGAAATCCAGACCGAAGAGCGTGAACTGACCACTTTGCCGAATCTGTACCTGGTCAATAATCCTCTGACGGTCGTGCGCACCTCCGGCACTATCGTTTCCGCCACGCTATCGCTTGGCTACGATATCCCCCGCAAACACATTGAAGATTTGCTGAAAAGAGCGGCAGAAGAGGCCGGTCTGGAAGACCCTTTCGTCCAGGTCAGGAATCTGGGAGATTTCTCTGTTTCGTATCGGGTGGCGGGTTTTCTGGCAGAGATCAAACAGCTTCTGACAGCGCGCTCGAACCTGCAAAAGAGCATACTCGACGTGTTGCATGGAGAGGGTGTCGAAATCGTGTCTCCTTCATTTATGAACCAGAGGCCATTGCCGGATGGCTACAGGGTCATTCCGAAAACCGGTTTTGTGGAGCGAAGAAAGAAAAGAAAGGAGCCGGTGGAAGAGGCGCCGGAAACCTTGATTTTCGACAAGGCAGAAGAAGCCGAAAAGCTGGAATGGGAACGCAAGGAGCTTGCAGACCTCAAGCAGCATCTTGAGGCGCTTGAGGCGCTCAAGGATGAGGCGGCTGAGGCCGAACATGCCCGGATCGAGGCTGAAATCGGTACAACCAGACACCGGCTGGAAGTGCTTTCGAGCCAGCAAAAAAATGGCGTATAAAGAATAAGCCGAATGGCTCATTCCTCTCAAAGCGCCTATTTCACCGTCTGAGGTTGTTCAGGTTCCACCTGCAGATGCACGGTTGATGTCGGGAAGGCGATTTCGGCTGCATTGTTTTCGATGATCTGGCCGATTTTCAGCAGCACATCCTGCTTGACCTCGTGAAAACGCTCCCACTTTGTGGTTTTGGTAAATGTGTAGATAAAGAAATCAAGGGAACTTGCGCCGAATCGATTGAAGTTCACCATGAGCGTGAGATTGCTGTCGATCTCCGGGTGGGCCAGCAACATCGCTTTGACCTCTTTCGTAATGCGTTCCATGGCGTTGAAGTCCGCATAACGGATGCCGATGGTTTCATGAATGCGTCGGTTGGTCATGCGTGAAGGGTTCTCGATGGTGATGGTCGAGAACACGGAATTCGGCACATAAATCGGACGTTTGTCGAATGTCCGGATAATCGTCATGCGCCAGCCGATATTTTCCACCGTGCCTTCGATTTCACGGTCTGGACTGCGTATCCAGTCTCCGATCTGGAATGGGCGATCGAGAAAAATGATCAGGCTGCCGAATACGTTGGCCAGCATGTCCTTGGCGGCAAAACCGATGGCGATGCCACCGATACCGCCGAAAGCCAGCACGCCAGAAATGCTGTAACCCATGGATTGCATGCCGACCAGAATGCCGGTGATGACAACCGATACCTTGCCCAGGTTGCTGATGGCCGTTAGCGTGGTGCGGTCCAGTGCTCCGTCCTGAGAGGAGTGCACCTTGATGTAATTGGCTTCCGCTTCCTTGATGCTACGTACCAGGAACCAGATGGCAATTACCACAACACCGACCCTGCGCGCCGGATCGATCAGATCGAATATGGTGGCCTTGCTTTGTTGTCCTGCAATGTTGGCCGCAGATGCGATGCCAAGCAGCCAGATCAATGCGCTGAGCGGCCTGTGAGCGGATGCAAGAAAGGCGTTGTCCCATGCTGTAGAGGTTTTTTTCGCTTTTTGATGCAGTTTGTCGAGAATGCGATTGGCCGCAAAACTGACGCTGACCGTGGCCAGTACCAGAAGGAAAACCTGAGCGATCCACCAGCTGTCGTCGTTGAAAAAGCCGATAAGTTGTGCCGCATTAATATCCATTGTTTTCGTTGTCTGTGTTTCTGTGAGTTTGGGGTTTGTCGATTATCTTGCCTGGTTCGGGCAGAGTAAACGGATTGTGATTCGAAGTCATCCGCAGTGCTGGCAGCTCCTGATACTGGTATTGATGAAATGGGCCACATTCTGGCGCTTAACTGTGCAAGCGGCAGTTTCTCTCCAGCTCGACGAGGTGGGGTAGCAGTTCGGAGTGTGATTGGATATGAAATATATAGCGTGGAACGCTCTGTTCCGTGGACTGGGCCATGAAGGGCTCTCCCCAAAAACTCAGCAGCGCCTCGGCTGCCCCTTCCGGGGTCGTGTCTGCAAGAATGAAGGATAGATTCTTGTCGAGGTTGCACCAGCGGGGTTCCCGTACTTTGCTTCCGGCTATGCAGGCAGAGATTTTTGGCAGAATTTCGGCATGCCACAATTCTTTCTGGTTTTCATCGAGGACGAATTGAATGGCGCTTACCTGAGCATTCTCGATTGCGGGCCGCAAAAGTGCATCGAACAGTACCTGTGTGCGGTACATCGACAGACAGACATTAAACAATACTGCCTCGCCGCGCATGCCCCGGGCGAACTGCTCGTTCGCCACGCGTAGTTGGCGAGGGCCTACCAGCACAACGTCCGGGGTTGTCAGCGACGATTTGATCTTTGCTGTCATTCTCTGGATTTGCCCAACCTGGTCCGCAGTACGCTCGTTATTTCGTTCGTGACGCATGAAATTGATGAATAGAAGCGCCATCAATGCAAGCACGATCGGCAGAATAATGTGTTCATCTGCGATGTGCAGCAGGTGCAGGATGATGGCTGCCACGGCTGCAAGCACTCCTGCTATGGCATCCCAGTCATGACTGAAAAAACGTTTCACTTTCATTCTGCCTCACCCCTTGGTAGGAAGTTGCCAGGAAATTGATTCACGGCTTCTTTCGGGGAGCGGGTCTGCCAAAAGGGTCATCCCATTCCCCTGAGCCGGCAATCTTGATCTGTTCCTGGTTCATCCGCCGGATGCGTTGTTTTTCCTGGCTTTCTTCAGCATAAGCTTGCTCCAGGCTTTGGCGGATCTGGTGCATCAGGTCACCCTGATTTTTATTGTTCATGCGTCGCCCCTTTTGCCTGCTGTATATCTGTTTAATGAGGCAGTTTCACGCCATGCCAGCCGGGGTGATCAAAATAGGCGCCATAGTTGTCCAGCGCATGGATGACCTTTTCCGCTCCTGGGTGTTTTTTGCGGCCGCCCTGTTTCGCCATGACGTCGGCACCATCTATGATCTCAGCCAGCACGAGATGGAGCATGGCGTCTGCATCCCGATCAAGCTTGCAGTTCTGGGCCATGAAGGCAATCTGGTCATTTGTTTTCTGTGCCAGTGAACGGTACTGTTCATCCGTGAATTTCCTGTCCCGGATCGCCGGGAGTTCCACTGCCAGCGCGTCGCGAATGCGGCTCATGCCCAGACGCAAGTTGTCATCGGTAGCCCATTTGTGGCCATTGTTGAGCGTAAGCCGGTCCGGGCCGGGTGTTTCGTGTGAATGCTCATGGTCGTGGGCCATGACGATTTCCGCGCCTGTACTCAGCATTACGGCGGTGACCAGGTTTACTACAATTTTTTTCCATGGGGCAAACAAGTTTTTCTCCTTGAAAGATAAATTCAATTTCGCCTGTTCCTGAATCCGCGGATGACACTGCTGGCCGTGCTCAGAATAAACAGCGCCAATGCCAAAGCATTCAGCAGTCCACCGAGATTACGCAGATCGGATAGCGCCAGCCCATCTGCACCAAGCCGCACCATAAGAGATAGATGCAGTGCAAGTAGCGGCAGATAGAACGTCCAATGATATGGCATTCTGACCCGAATCACGGCTGGAAATATGACCGGTGCGTGGCCGAATATCATGGAAAACACGAAGCCAAGCAGGATGGCGTGCAGCACGGCGTCGTAGGCTGCGCCATTCAGGTTGTTCGTAAAGAGCAGGATTAAGCCGCTGACAGCGAGCCAGGCATAGCCGGAAAGCAGGCAGATGGCGATGAAACGGGTGAGTCCGCGTTCCCTTACTGTGCGCCTCGCGATATCCTGACGCAGCAGCCATAATGCCAGACTGAGCAATGCGGTGCCATACAGCGTAATGCCTGCGCTGGAATCCCAAAGCAAAGCGCCTGCGATCAGTGCGGTAAGTATGGCGGCAAAAACGCGTTTTGCTGCTGGAGATGGAGGCAGAAATCGGGATAGTTCCAACCTTTCGCCAGCAATGGTCAGTATCAGGAAGTTCATCCACAGGGTTACCACGCCCGAAACAGGCGTGCCGGCCATCCATAGCAGGTTGCCCGCCAGCCAGCTGGCTGCACCGAGCGTCATGGTGGCCATGAACAGTTCACGCTGGCGCAGCATGATCCGGGCAGTTCCAGTAAGCAATACTGCGCTGCCGAGGGTTATGAAAGCCGCTCCGGCTGCTGGTGAGATGCCGGAAATGATGACAATGGCGCCCACTCCGGATAGCAGTGGCCCGGCATAGGCCCAGCGTTGCCCTATTGCGACAGCCCGTTCCAGCCCGATGACGGTGCCGAGAAAGCCTGACACCATCAACGGACCATGCAGCAAGACCAGTTGCGCTGCAGCAGGTGGCACCCCCCAGCCCAGGCGTGCGAGTCCAGCCAGCACGCCCAATGCAAGAGAAAGAAATCCCAGGATCAGAAGTGGCAGCCGGAATGGAACGCCAAGGTTTTCTGCTTGCACAGTCAGGCCTGGCTCAGGCGCAGCAAGCTGCAACGCGGCCGATCCGGACGCGCCATACATCCGGCCCGTTTTCCAGGTATTCCCAGCTGAATTCGCCGTCATGTTCGGCCTGAAACTGGTAGTAAAGTGGTTTCGGGTCATGGTCGTTGACCAGAAGCAATGCTTCGTCCGGTACGAGATTTGCGAAGGTGCCGAAAATCAGCGGATGGCGGTCGCGTGGTGCTATGGTGCGGACGTCAATCGTGGTTTTGGTATTTGCGGTCGTCATGATGAATCTCCTGTGGTTTGATGTGGGTTTATTTCCAGCCTAAATGTTTGCGTGCGTAGTCGCTCATTCTTTCCGGGCTCCACCGGGGTTCCCAGACCAGACTGATCTCGATTTCAATGTCGGAAGGTTCCAGCGATGACAGCACTTCATGAACGTCATCGAGAATCATCTCGCCCATCGGGCAGGCCGGTGTGGTCATGGTAAGGTCGATGTGCAGTTTGTTTTCCGAAACTTCCACACCATAAACCAGGCCAAGGTCGACGATGTTCATCCCGATTTCCGGGTCGATCACGCTGCGCAGCACTGTTCGCACTTCTTCCTCGCAAAGAATTTCTGATGGCCTGTTCATTGCACGCTCCATTAAGACGCATTTCAAATGCATCTTTAATTTACCATTCGCCGAAAATTAAATCAACATATAATATATATCTTTTAATCTGTATTAATATTATTATGTGCATTAACATCATAACCATATGATGTTAATGCCTTATTGCGATATATTAATGATGTGTTTTACTTGGGCTATTTATGCAACTTACACGCTTCACCGATTATGCTTTTCGCGTTCTCATGTATCTGGGCGCTCAGGGCGAGCGTCTGGTGACGATCAAGGAGATCGCAGAAAAACATCATCTTTCCGAAAACCATTTGATGAAAATCGTTCACAAGCTGGCTAAGTGCGGATATATAGAAACATTGCGTGGCAAGGGGGGGGGGATGCGCCTGGCGCGTCGGGCTGAGATGGTCAATCTGGGCGATGTCGTGCGGGATACGGAAGAAAATATGGATATCGCAGAATGTTTCGATGCCGGATCGCTATCCTGCGCGTTGTTGCCTGCCTGTGCGCTCAAATCAGTTCTCGCCGAGGCAAAGAGAAATTTTCTTGCTACACTGGATTTGTATCAGCTTTCGGATTTAATCCGGTTGCCTTCGGGTGCGTTGATTCCAGAGCAGAATTCAGGGCGGCCTATGACCGGAGAAATCAATTCCCGCTAGTGGTTTCAACCGGGGCCTTATGGGTTCGCAGTGCCGCAACGAGCAAGGCGTCCGGCACCCGATTTTCTGCAATGGAAAATAGCTCCTGCTCTTCGAAGCGGACATGGTCGGACAACAGTTTGCCAAAATCACCCAGTACACTCGTGTCGCGTTTTCGCAAGGATTCCACCATGGCACGCAGACTTTCATGCTCGTTCAGCGTGCGCTCGGTTAATTCCTTTTCGCCTGCTTCCAGCAGCAAAGGCAACAAGCTTTTTTCTTCGTGCATGAAATGCGCAGCCATGTCGGCATCGTATTCTCTGGCTACCCGATCACAGGTTTCAAAAACCTTTTCTGTGTTTCCAGATTGGGCGGCACGTTTACATGTCGAGGCAAGGACAAGCGCCTGATGGTGTTCGCGGGAAAGGGCCTGCAAGGCAAAATGACGTTTCATGAGGGGATCCTGTGAGGAATGTCATTGATTTGATCCCGTTCCGGAGTGGCAGCAATTTGCTGCACCTGTCTGGAATCGTAACAGTGTGGCGGTATGTCTTCGTGATGGCCGAAATCACGAGCCGACTTGTCTAGCGCACACTCTTGTGTTACCCATTTCAATAAGGGTCCTCTTGGGTTGTTTGCCTGGACCTGGGAACATGCGTTTGCACACTGGCCGCACTGGGTGCAGGTGAACATGAGCCGCTTGATGCTGCGTGGCCGGATGCGCATCGGACAGACATTGTCGCAGGCAGCATTGCAGTCGATGCAGGAGGCGGCGCGGCGGCGATCGAAGCCAATGACCATGGCCTTGCGGTTGCCCATCCAGGCCAGCGACTGGAACAGACCGATCGCACAGGCGTAACGGCAGAAAAGATGGCGCGCGAACATGAATTCGACAAAAAAGGCGAGCGTGCCAGCACTGAGAAAGATCGTCTGATTACGGGTCAGGGCGCCATTCCACAAGTTGCCATAAATCTCCGCCGGGGGCAGCAGGTAGGTCAGAAGTGCGATCGCCCACAGGAATGCGAAAGCGATCACGAGAGGCAGCAGTACCAGCCAGTAGATGGGATTGGCACTGGTAAGGGAGCCGTCGGCATTTTTTTCTGGAAGCGGGTGGCGATCCCACAGGCTTTGCCTTCCGATAGTACGGCGCATCAACTGGTTGATGGTTTCCACTACCGAGAAATGCGGGCACAGCCAGCCGCAATAGAGACGGCCATATTTCCAGGAAACCCACACGCCTAAGGCGATGGTTCCCAGGATCGGCAGGCCGCCGCGCAAGACGAGACGAATGGCTGCCTCCGTCGCGTTGATCCGGCCCGCGACAAAGTCGTCCAGACCCAACGTCCAGTGCATGCCGAGAAAAAAGAAGTGCTTGAGATTAAGGTCGAGGCGAAACAGGTCGAAGACAGGCGCTAGCAGAAACAGCATGAAAAACCCTGCCTGAGCCAGCAGGCGGTAACGCTGGGTTTTATCCATCGCAGCGTCTGCCCACCAGCGGGTAAACGTAGTTTTGCCCGGCCATCGCTTTTGCAAGGCCAAGAATCCCGAGCAGCACAAGTGTCGAGTGGCAGGTGGTGAAGTAGACGATAGCCACGGTCCAGGTGTTGGCCGAGGTATAGCCGCCGAGCAGAAAGATGGCAAGATTGGCAAGGACCAGCAGCACGCCGGCCCAGATGCTGGCGCTTACGGTCTGCCTGAGGTGGCACACGGCCAGAGCGGGTGCGGAAGTCCGGTGCTTGAAATACAGGCGCAGCAGGATAATGAAACACAACCCGGGAGCAAGCAGCAGATTGGCGATATACAGCGCTTCCGCAGCTACGGCGAGAGTTTGTCCGGGGGCTTCTCCATCACTTGCCGAATGTGGCATAAACGATCTCCATCAGGGCCTGCGCGGTTTCCTCGTCGTCGGTTAAAGGCTCCACCAGGGCAGCACGGCAAGCTTCTACCGGATCGAAACCGCTCCCGATCAGGGTGGCGGTATAGACCAGCAGGCGCGTGCTGGCGGCTTCTTCCAGATCATGCTCCTTGAGCGCGCGCAGGCTGTTGGCGAGGTTGACTAATTTCTTGGACAGCATCTCCTCTGCACCAGTTTCACCAATGATGATCTGCTGTTCCAGTTCGGAACCGGGGAAGTCGAAGCGCAGACTGACGAAACGCTGGCGGGTGCTAGGCTTCATGCCCTTGAGAAAGTTCTGGTAACCGGGATTGTAGGACACTACCAGCATGAAGCCGGGTGGTGCTTCGAGGATTTCCCCGGTGCGTTCGATGGGCAGGATGCGCCGGTCATCGGACAGCGGGTGCAGCACCACGGTGGTGTCCTTGCGGGCTTCCACCACTTCGTCGAGATAGCAAATGCCGCCTTCGCGCACGGCGCGGGTGAGTGGGCCGTCGTTCCAGTAAGTCACGCCGTCGCCGATCAGGTGACGTCCTACCAGGTCGGCGGCAGTGAGGTCGTCGTGGCAGGCCACGGTGTAGAGCGGGAGTCCGAGACGCGCCGCCATGTGTGCTACATAGCGGGTCTTGCCGCAGCCGGTAGGGCCTTTGATCAATAGCGGCAGGTGATTGCGGTAAGCGTGCTCGAACAGCTCGATTTCATTGCCATGGGGTTTGTAGAAAGGGAGCGCATTCATGTTGTTTGACCCGATTGAAAAGATGTTGGCAGTCTAAGCGAATCAAGCCATCGCTTACTTGACCGTCATCAAGTAAGCGATGGTAATCAGACCGGATACCAGAATCAGCCAGCCCAGTACAATGCCTCGCCAAAGCCAGCGGGTACGGCGTAAGCCCATGAAATAATTGGCGACCATTTCCACCTTGATGACGGCAGTGCCAAGTACGGTCAGCATGACGGCAGTGCCGCTCCAGCCGGTTTCGCCTATGGCGAAGGTGGAGCAGGTAAGTGCCATCAAAACCAGCCAGATTCGGGTACAGGGACGGATGAAATGGGGTTCGTGGGGCGTGTCCATATATTTGCCTTTAACGTATCACGTAAACCAGCGGGAACAGAATAATCCATAGCAGGTCCACCATGTGCCAGTAGGAAGCGCCGGTTTCCACACCGGTATGATTGGCCGGACTGTAGCTGCCATTTCGCGCTTTCAGCATGATTGCCGCGAGGATCACCATGCCGAGAATGACGTGCATGAAATGAAAGAGCGTCAATGACAGGTAGAACATGTAGAAGGTGTTGGTGCTGAGCGAAATGCCGGCAGAAAATTTTTCGTGAAACTCAGCCATTTTGATGGCCAGAAATACAAATCCCAGTCCGATGGCAGAGGCAATCCAGCGTGCGCAAAGGATTGAGTATCCCTGTTTGATGGCCGCGACGGCGCGTACCATGAAATAGCTGCTGGTAATCAGAACCAGGGTGTTGATGGCGCCGGATAACCGGTTGAGGTGCTGTTGCGATTCATTGAACAGTTCCACATTGTGTGCCCGCGCAAAGGCGTAGGCAACGAAGAAGACGCCGAAGGCCAGCAGTTCGGCAAAAATGAAAAACCAGATTGCCAGGTCGCCGGGCGGCGTGGCATGAATCTCGTGCGAAGTTCTTGTATTGTTTATCAAAATAGTATGGTATTCGGTTAAAAAAAGAGGGGCCCGCAGGCCCCTCTCAATGGAACGATTAAGCCGCTGTCTGGGCTTCGCCCTTCTTGCAGAAGAAGCTCCAGATATAGAGCACAAGGCCCAGCAGGAACACGAAGCCAGTGATCTCGCGCAGCCAGTAGAAGATCATGATCTGATCCTGTGCCGCCATGAAGCCCAGTGGGGTGGAACCCATGCGCTGCAGCCAGACCTGCAGGATACCTGCGGCGGTGAGGAACAGGGTAATGAACACGATGGACACGGTCATCAGCCAGAACGACCACATTTCCATGGTTTGCGCCGGGCCGGAGTTGGCGGTGCGACCGCGCAACATCGGCATGGCGTAGGAGATCATGGCCAGGTTCACCATCACGTAGGCGCCGTAGAACGCCATGTGGCCGTGAGCCGCAGTCACCTGAGTGCCGTGGGTGAAGAAGTTCACCGGGGCCAGGGTATGCAGGAAGCCCCACACACCGGCACCGAGGAAGGCCATCACGCCAGTGCCCAGGGCCCACAGAGTGGCGGCCTTGTTGGGATGCTCGCGGCGACGACGGTTCACCATGTTGAATGCAAACACGGTCATCATGAAGAATGGGATAGGTTCCAGGGCAGAGAACACGGAACCGAACCATTGCCAGTATTCAGGTGTGCCGATCCAGAAGTAGTGGTGACCTGTTCCGATGATGCCGGTGATCAGGGTCATGGCAATGATGATGTAGAGCCATTTTTCGATCACTTCGCGGTCAACACCCGTTACCTTGATCAGAACGAAGGCCAGCATTGCACCCAGGATCAGTTCCCACACGCCTTCCACCCAGAGGTGCACGGTCCACCACCAGAAGTACTTATCCAATACCAGGTTGGACGGGTTGTAGAAGGAGAACAGGAAGAACACAGCCAAGCCCCACAGACCCAGCAACATCACCAGGCTGATCGAAGTCTTGCGACCTTTCAGGACGGTCATGCTGATGTTGAACAGGAAGGCCAGGGCCACGATCACGATGCCGACCTTGGTGATCAGCGGTTGCTCGAGAAATTCTCGTCCCATGGTGGGCAGAATATCGTTACCCGTCATCGAGGCCAGTGTGGCATAAGGCACCATCAGGTAACCGACAATGGTGAGTGCGCCTGCTACCAGGAAGATCCAGAACATGAGCAGGGCCAGTTTGGGGCTGAACAGCTCTGTTTCGGTTTCCTCGGGAATCATGTAGTACGCCGCGCCCATGAAGCCGAACAGCAGCCACACGATCAGCAGGTTGGTGTGGACCATACGGGCCACGTTGAAGGGAATCGCGGGAAACAGGAAGTCGCCGACGACGTATTGATAGCCCATGATCAGGCCGAACAGAATCTGTCCGACGAACAGGCCAATTGCGGCAATGAAGTAGGGCTTCGCCACCGCTTGGGATTGAAATTGCATTTTAATTCCTCCTAAACCTTGAAATTTTCAGGAAATCCAGTGGATTAGCCTTCAATGTTCGGTGGCCACTTGTTGGTGTTGACCTCGGATGTCCATTTCAGGAAAGCGACCATGTCGTCCAGTTCCTGATCGGTCAGGTTGAATTGCGGCATCTGGCGGCGGCCTGGAGCGCCGGTGGGCTGAGCTGCGATCCATGCCTTGATGAATGGGCCGCCACGGCGTGTATAGACATTGCCCAGTTCAGGAGCGAAATAGGCGCCTTCACCCAGCAGAGTGTGGCAACCGATGCAATCGCGGGTTTCCCAAATGTGTTTGCCCCGCACAACAGAATCGGTGATGTTCTCCCGATGATCCCGTTTGGGTAGTGTTTGCATGGTGTCAAAGGTCAGACCGAGAAACAACAGGAAGAAGAATACAGCTCCCCCGTAGAAGATGTTCCGCGCCATCGCCTTGGTAAATGTTTCGCTCATATTACCTCCTGATTAGCTTGTGGTTATTTGGATCCAAGACCATTACTTACTGCCGCTTCCCGCTGATGTTTCCAATGGGCGGCCGCGTAAAAATCACCTGTTACACGGCAGGCAAAGACTAACCGAGCGCAACCCCTTAATCCTTGACGTGGATCAAGCTTGGTAGCTTTATGGAACTTTTGCCGGTAATTTTTGACGCCGCGTTATCATAACTGTTTTTTGGGATCTTCTACGTGATTCTGATCTTTCTGGTCTTGGTGGCGACTCTGGCGATGGCCGGGGCATGGTTGTTGTCTTTCGTATCTGATCTGCATCGCGCGGCTCATGTTCATCTGGTTTTTGCGCTGGGCGTGATGCCCCTGATCATGGCGGCGATGACGCACTTTGTCCCGGTGTTGACGCGCACCGGGAAACCCGGGCGCCAGGTGGAATTGCTGGCCCTGCTAGCCTGGCAGGCTGGTGTCCTGGCCGCCGTGTTTTTTTTCTTCAGCCTGCCTGAAAATGTTCGCTTGTTTGCTGCCTTGCTTGCCTTGCTTGCCGTTACGCGATTGGCCGGGTGGCAGTGGGCGCGCGCCAGTGCGACACTGGGAAAACCTCATCCCGGCGTGTACTGGTATCTGGCGGCGCTGCTCTGCCTGGGGCTGGGCTTGCTCGCTTTGGTTGCGATGGATATGTGGCCTGAGCAATACCTTGCCTTCAAGCGCCTGCATTTGCATCTGAATTTGTTCGGCTTCGTCGGCCTGGCAGCGATTGGAACACTTCAGGTTCTGCTCCCCACTGCGGCTGGAGGCGCTGACCCGGGGGTGGCGGCGAGGATGAGGGGCGATCTTGCGCCTGTACTGGGCGGGGCGTTGTTAATCGGTTTCGGGGCGGCCTGGTTGCCGCTTTTATCCTGGATCGGGCTGGCTCTATGGCTGGCGCCGCTGGCTCGTCTTGGGCGTGCATGGTGGTTGCTTTTCCGTGGTTGTATTTTTTCATGGCATGGCGCAACTCCTTTGCTCGCTACCGCAGGGGCGGGGTTTTGTGGCGCACTGGTAGCGGGGGGGCTGCATGCGGCTGGCTGGCTGACATCCGCAGTGGCTGGACATGTGCTGGTCTTTGCTTTCCTGTTTCCGCTGGTAAGTGGGGCGGCGGGCCAATTATTGCCCCTCTGGCTCCGGCCGGGAAAGCAGACCGAATGGCATGCGCTGGCGCGCCAGGGGCTTACCTATGGCAGCGGCGGAAGATCGCTCCTGTTGTTGTTTTCTGGCTTGTTGGTGCTGGCCGGCGTGCGCTGGGGAACTGTGCTTGCGTTGGCAGGCCTGTTGCCCTTCGTGCTGGTTGCCGTATGGACTGCAATTCAATCCAGGCACACTTGATTTTGATCAAGGATCACGCGCCATTCCTGCTATACCCTACTAATTTAATCATGAATAAGGGAAGCAGAAATGGCTCAATTCAACATCCTCCAACCTGAAGCGATTTATCCTTTTGATGCGCGTTGCGTTGCCAAACGCTTCCGCCATGCTGCGATTTTTGGCGCGCTCGATGCGCTTAACCCAGGTGAAACCATGCGCTTCATGAACGACCACGACCCCTTGCCGCTACTGGAACAGATGCGTCAGCGTTACGGTGACGGAATTGAAATCCAGTATGTGGCGAGGGAGCCCGAGCTTATTTCCATCAATTTCACGCGGCGCTAGTGTGGGCTTTCTGGATAAGCGCATTCGTACGATGATAGGTGAGCCACGCAGAAGCCATGTTCAACCATAACCACAAACCGGATGCGCCAAACAGCAGGGCGGCAGGATAGAAGAAAACCGTGGGTTGCAATACTGCGGCAACCAGTGCGGCGAACGCGGCGAAGTGCAGCCACATCTGCCTTCGCGTCCGTATTTCTGGCAGTATCTGCCTGACATTGGGTGCGACGGGGTCGCCGGGCTTGCGTCGGCTTTGCAGGTGGAACCACACCAGAAACGGTACGATCTTGTAAAGCATGCCGTTGACCAGCGACATGGCAAAACCGACGATCATCAGCAGTCCCAGCAGCAGTTCGTATTTCCCGTTTTCCCCCAGTGAGAAAACCTGTCCTGTCAGCCAGAGGGCAATGGCGAGCAGAAGGGAGAACATGCCGCCGCGCCAGAAGCTCATGGTGACGTCAGGCATTTTGCGCTTCCTCTGGTTTTGCAGGCGAAGGGTGGTGATGGCAAACAATGCCATTCCGCTTGCCACTGCAATCCCCAGCGGCAGTCGTAGTGCCGGAACACCTGTGCTTAGCGACAATGCCAGCAGGAGCAGGAAAAGAGCAGGGGCGAGCCAGCGCGTCATGAAACCGGGGTAAGCGGGAGTCAGCTGGAACATGGGTACCACCTGGAATGCCACGCCAACGACCAGTATGCCGACCCAGCCCAGCAGCCCCCAGCTGAGGTGGAGATTGGTGAATGTTTCGCGTGTTTCCAGCCACCATGAGTAGGCATGGTTGCTCAATAGCGCCAGCCCGAGAATGGCCGTTGCGGCAAGTATCAGTGCAGCCAGGCGCATGGCGCGGGCGGTCATGTTTTGCGCTTGAGCAAGGCGCAAGGTAAAAATGATCAGGGTTGCGAATGCCAGCAGCGATATGCCGAGCAGAGGCAGGGCAATTCTGAGTGCCGTTTGAGAGCCCATAATCAGGCCGCTGCACAGCAGGATGATGCCTGCCGTACCCAGCGTGTGGATGAACCCGGCGGCCCACAGGGGGTGGCGCACTGGCGTGCCGGCCACGACGGGCAGCATCTGCATGATGGCACCCATCATGATGAGACCCAGAAAGCCCAGTGTCAGCATATGGGTTGCGCCCAGCAGCGCCGGGTGCCAGCGGCTCAACAACATGTCTGGCCCTTGCCACAACAACAATAATGCGGCGGCAATCGAAAAAAGGGGGGCGCTCAGGAAAAAACGCAGCGGCACCAGAATCGGCGGAGCCTGGTCAAGCGATAAACTGGCCGGCTGACTCATGGTGAAGAATGGCCGTTAGCTACAGTACTTGATGAAAGAACCATCCATCTGAATGATTATTAGGTACATGATTATCACTTGTCTGTCATCTCATCTGGCTCTTTGTGCCAAATGAGAATTTCATAAGACCCATCTTCGCGGTCAATGGTTTGATAGGCAAATCCCCATTCCTGAAGGATGGGAAAAAGCATCTGGGGTTTGCGGTGGATCAGGAGCCGCAGACGATCGCCGGGGGACAGCGTCTCAATGGCTGCCAGTGTCAGTTCCAGCGGTTCTGGGGGTTCGAGCCAGAGCGCATCGAGGATGTGATCCTGTGCCATGTTATTCGCCTATGGCGCTCATGCGCCCGATCATGTCCTCGGTTTCGCCTGCAAGAACCTGGTCGGCCATGTGATAGAGCATCTGTTCTTCTTTCATGTTGTGCTGCTGCATGATGATGAGCAGGGTTTCGCAATCTCCCAGAAAGGCATCGGCATCCTGACTGGCCAGTGCTTCGCTCAACTGGTTGAGCAGGTCGGTCATCTGGCGGTGTTCCATGCGCATTACCTGGGTTGGGCCCTGGGTCATGCCGGTACGCGCCTCAAAGGACGGGAACAGGACTTCCTCTTCCATGGCAAAATGGTGCCGCAAGGCATTGTGGAAGTGCGTCCACGCTTCTGCTGCAGCTTGCCAGTCCCCTTGCGCTGCCACAGCTTCAGCGGCAGCAAACAGCGTATCGCAACGGTGGTGGTCAGGCGTGAGAAAAGCGCTGATGCTGTTCATGGGTGAGGACTCCGGCAGAAAATTGGCATCAGATCATTCTCCGCGCAGGGCATGTCATATTCATTGACCTGTATCAAGAAATATTCAGGTTAGCCGGGTCTGTGATCAATCCGCGGACGCCAGTAAATCGGGCCGTATTTGGCAAACCATGTCCCGTAGGCAATAAGCCATATGGCGGCTGCGAGAGGATAGAACAGGCCGGCTGGCAGCCCAAGCAGATCGGGTGCGATACGTGCCAAAGCGGTGAGCTGAAAGCCCAGGAACAGGGCCCAGGTAGCAGCATCCGCTTCGAGTTCTCTTCCCGAATGGCCAAGCGTTACTCTGGAGGCCATGGCGAGGATCATCGAGGCGAAGAAACCTATGGTTAATGCATGCAATGGCGCCAGTCCGAAAGGGGCCGAGCCGGTAAAAAACAGCGTCAGACTTTGCATGCTGTATAGCAGCATAGCAATACTGAGCCAGGCGAAGCCTATGTGCAGCACCGCCAGAAGCTTGATGCTGAAGCTGCGCAGCAGGCCCCACGTATAGGAGAAATAGAGCGCAAAGCCAAGCAGAGGTAGGTCAGCAAGCCACAGCAGTTGGGGTTGCTGCGCCAAATCCAGCGCACCATGCAGTACGGCGCAGGCAAGCATGAAATATAACGCCCAGTAAGGTCGTACCAGCGTGTAGTTGTCCAGTACCCGACTGGAAAAGAACGGAATCATTTTATGGCAAACCGTGAGCAGAACAGGCAGCATGAACCACCAGATCCCGGCGTGGCGCGCAAAGTTCAGGGCAAAATCATTGTCGCTGGCGAGCCAGATCATGTAGGACATCACGCCCAGCCAGCCCATGATCAATGCCATGGTGGTGACGATAGGGTGGCGCTTGTCGTTGTGCCTTGCCTTGATCAGCACCCTTGCCAGTGCAGCCAGTGCAATACCCCACCCAGTCAGCAAAAGGATGGTTCCGGTGAGCAGGAATGCCTTGCCCGCCGCGAGTCCAATGTAGAAAAGGGTGACCCCTCCGGCGAGGAACAGGAAAGAGGGTATGTAGTAACGCGGTGAAATTTTTTCTCCGTTCATCCAGTTGGGATAAGTCGTCATGAGAAAGCCAAAGATGAAGAAAGGAAAAAATCCGTACAGCATGAAAAAGGCATGCGCCCAGGTCGGTGCAATGCTCCATGCCGGTGCGGTGTACATGCCACCATAACGGCCCAGCAGGTCGAACAGCCACCACAGCAGGGTGAGCACGCCCTGAACTGCGCCGCCAAGCATCATCATGCGGTGGGGCGCAGAAGTGAACGTATGCCAGATATTTGGAGAAGTTTTCATGGCAGGCATTCTAGCTCAGCAGGAAGCGCAAAAAAATGAGGTAGGTCAATTATCTTGAGCTACCTGCATTAAAAGGCGGTCAGGGGGCTTTCAGGCCGGATTAAGGCTCCCGGATTCAGGTGTGCCAGAAGCCGGGTTGTCTGCTCTTTCATGGGTCAATTCGACAGCGCAGGCGACGATGCGATCCTTGCCGTCCTGTTTTGCCTTGTACATGCGCTGATCGGCGATTTCGACCAGTTTGCGCCAGTCGTCGGTGCTGTCCAGGGTGCGCTCCGCAAGGCCAATGCTGGCGGTTACGGGAGAGCCATCAGGACGTAATCCCAGGCCCTGATGGCGCAGTTGTCCGAGCACGTTTCCTGCCTGCCCGCAATATGTGCTGGGCAGAATCAGGATGAATTCTTCGCCGCCCCAGCGTACCAGCATGTCTCCTGTTCGCAACGCTGCACGGATCGCATTGGTGGCGGCAACCAGAATCTGGTCCCCCGCCTCATGACCATAGGTGTCGTTGATGCTCTTGAAGTTATCAAGATCGACGAATGCAACCGACATGGGGGTATTGCTGCGTGTGGAAATGATGAACTGGATTTCCAGCAGTTCCTCGCCGCTCATACGGGAAAAGCAGCTGGTCAATGGGTCGCGCACGGCCTGACGCACCAGCGCGATCATGAATCCCAGCTGGCTCATGCCGCTCATGGTCGCAACAGCCGCTATCATGGCGGATAGCCACACGGTACCAATAAGGTGGCTCAGATTCAGCATGTCCAGCCCCAGCAGGCTTGCGGCTAATTCCGCCCCGACCACCGGCAGGGCGAATGCCATGCCCTCGATGGCTGTCAGCGGGAACATGCCCAGTCCAGCGACCATCACGAAAGGAAGGAAAGCGTACACTCCAGCGATGGTGGATGATAGTCCATTGGTATCGGTGTGCTGCATTACCGCATAGGAAAAGACATAGAACGCGGTCGGGATGAAATAAAGCGCAGCCAGGGCGGTATAGGTGTCGCGCATGCGTGTGGAGTTGCGGAACGAGATAGCCAGCATCCAAAATGCAAGGCTGGAAACGAGTCTGCCGCCGGCCAGTTCACCCCAGGCGGGCCAGGGCAGGATGTAGGCGTCGATGGCAATCCAGAGTGACGTGAGCAGAGCGAAGAGGGCTGCAATAATGCGTACACGCAGCAGGATCATTTCTGCACGTCGTGTTGTGAGAAGCGACATGTGTTTCCCCGGCCAGAGTAACCAGAACAGCTCTTCGTCACCCAGTTTTTTTCGCATAAGAATTCTCACTTCATCCCGAAAGTTTTTTGCGTCATTTCTTAGTTCATGTTTTTTAATATGATTATTACATATTAATTGACATGATTAGCATAACGGGATAAAAACCTCGCCAAATCTGTTGACTCAATAACTATATGGAGTATATTTACAAAAAAATATCGCAACATATTGTGTGTTGCGTCATTGAGGAGGCCGAAGAATGAGCGAGGTGCAAGGGGAGCAGGTGGTGTTGAGTCTGCCACGCGCGGTGATCAAGCGCGATGGCTCGGTTGCAGTGTTCGATGGCGGCAAGATTCATTCGGCCATAGCGCGCGCTGGCGGTGTCAGCGGTGAGTTCGACGGCAGCGAGGCGGAGTTGTTGTCTGCCCAGGTTGCCAAGGTGCTGATTCACAAGTTCCGCAACCAGCCGCCTACCATCGAGAATATCCAGGACGTGGTGGAGCAGGTGTTGATTTCCGCCAATCACCTCAAGACCGTCCGCGCCTATATTGTCTATCGTGAGCAGCACGCCAAGCTGCGCCTGGATCGCAAGACGGTGGTGGATGTCGGCAGCTCCATCAACGAATATCTCGATCAACTTGACTGGCGCGTCAATGCCAATGCCAACCAGGGGTATTCCCTGGGCGGGCTGATCCTGAACGTGTCTGGCAAGGTGGTGGCCAATTACTGGCTCAACCACGTTTATCCGCCGGAAGTGGGCGTGGCCCACCGTGAGGGCGATATTCATGTGCACGATCTCGATATGCTGGCGGGCTACTGCGCCGGTTGGTCGCTGCGCACCCTGCTGACAGAAGGCCTCAACGGCGTGCCGGGCAAGGTCGAGGCTGGGCCGCCCAAGCACATGTCCTCCGCAGTCGGCCAGATCGTCAACTTCCTGGGTACGCTGCAGAATGAATGGGCCGGCGCGCAGGCATTCAGCTCCTTCGATACCTACATGGCACCTTATATCCGCCTGGACAATTTGCCCTATACGCAGGTCAAGCAATACATTCAGGAACTGATCTATAACCTCAACGTGCCATCGCGCTGGGGCACGCAGACGCCATTTACCAACCTGACTTTCGACTGGACCTGCCCGGAAGACCTGCAGGAGCAGGTGCCGATCATCGGCGGCAAGGAAGTGCCGTTTACCTACGGCGATCTGCAGGTCGAAATGGACATGATCAATCGCGCCTACATTGAGGTCATGACCACTGGCGACGCCAAGGGGCGGGTGTTTACCTTCCCCATCCCGACCTACAACATGACGCCAGATTTTCCCTGGGAGTCCGAAAATGCCACCCTGCTGTTCGAAATGACGGCAAAGTACGGTCTGCCGTATTTCCAGAATTTTATCAATTCCGAACTCAAGCCCAACATGATCCGCTCGATGTGCTGCCGTCTGCAGCTCGATCTGAGGGAATTGCTGAAGCGCGGCAACGGCCTGTTCGGCAGCGCGGAGCAGACCGGTTCGGTTGGTGTGGTCACCATCAACTGCGCGCGTCTCGGCTTTCTTTACAAGGGCAACGAGGCTGGCTTGCTGGCGCGCCTGGACGAATTACTGGAAATCGGCAAGAACAGCCTGGAAATCAAGCGCAAGACCATCCAGCGTCACATGGACGCGGGCCTGTTCCCCTACACCAAGCGCTATCTCGGCACCCTGCGCAATCACTTCTCTACCCTGGGAGTGAACGGTATCAACGAGATGATCCGCAACTTCACGGGTGATGCGCACGACATTACTTCCGAGTATGGCCATGCCTTTGCGGTGCGCCTGCTCGACCACGTGCGCGCACGAATGCTGGCTTTCCAGGACGAAACCGGCCATATGTACAACCTCGAGGCCACCCCTGCGGAAGGCACGACCTACCGCTTTGCCAAGGAGGACAGGAAGCGCTTTCCCGATATCCTTCAGGCTGGCACGCGGGAAATGCCTTATTACACCAACTCCTCGCAACTGCCGGTGGGGTTCACCGATGATCCGTTCGAGGCGTTGGAGCGACAGGATGAGTTGCAGAAAAAGTACACCGGCGGCACCGTGCTTCACCTCTACATGACCGAGCGCATTTCCAGTGCCGAAGCCTGCAAAAACCTGGTCAAGCGCTCGCTGGAGCGTTTCAGGCTGCCTTATATTACCATTACGCCGACCTTCTCGATTTGTCCGACTCACGGCTATCTGGATGGGGAGCACAAATTCTGTCCCAAGTGCGACGAAGAAATTCTCGCCAAAAAACGTCAGCAAACTGCTTAGGAGAACACCATGACCGATCTGTCACAACAAACCAATCTCAAGATTGCGCTCAAGGACGAGGAGCGCCAGCCTTGTGAAGTCTGGACGCGGGTGATGGGCTATCACCGCCCGATGGCTTCTTTTAACGTGGGTAAAAAAGGTGAGTTCTTCGAACGCCAGTATTTCTGTGAATCACGCACCGATCTCGCAGCCTGAAGCTTTAGCTTTGCAGGTGGGCGGCCTGACGCCGCTCACCACGACCGATTACCCGGGACAGCTTGCGGCAGTTGTTTTTAGCCAGGGATGCCCGTGGCGCTGCGGCTATTGCCACAATCCCCACCTCATCCCGCGCACCGGCGATGGGGAGGGATGGAGTGCCGTCGAGTCCTTTCTGCTCCGGCGTCAGGGTTTGCTGGATGCCGTGGTGTTCTCCGGTGGCGAACCGACCCTGCAATCCGGTTTGCTTGAAGCCTGCCGGGCGGTGCGGGAAATGGGCTTCAAGGTCGGACTTCATACCGCCGGCCCTTATCCGGAACGTCTTGGCGCAGTCCTGCCTTTGCTCGACTGGGTCGGCATGGATATCAAGGCGCCATTTTCAGCTTACGACAAAATTACGCAGACGCCGGGAAGTGCAGTGCGCGCGCGCGAAAGCCTGTCTTTGCTGCTGGAGAGCGGGGTGGAATATGAAATCCGTACTACTTTGCATGCCGGCCTGCTGAGCCATGCCCAGGTGCTGGAGCTGGCACATGAACTGGCCGATGCGGGCGTGCGGCATTTTGTGTTGCAGGCTTTTCGCTCTCAGGGCTGTGCCGAGCCGCTCTTGTGCCAGGGCGATGGCGGGGTTTTTTCCTGGGATTCATTGCGTGCAGAGATTCAACCGCTGTTTCAGCGCTTTTCTATTCGAGGCGCTTGATCATATAATTCCGTTCCAGTTTGCATCCGCCACGGATCGGAATGACCTTGAATAACCCAATAAAGATACCTGCTATCCTGGCAAATATTCCCCTGTTTCGGGAAATGTCTCCAGACGAAATCGAACGTATTGCTCAGGGGACACGGGAGCAGCATCTGACGCGCGGAGATATCCTGTTCCAGCGCGGCACACCTTCGACAGGTTTTTATGTGGTGATTTATGGCCAGGTCAAGCTGGCATTGTCATCGCCACAGGGGGTAGAGAAGGTGGTCGAACTGTTTGGCCCCGGTCAAAGTTTCGGCGAAGCCGTCATGTTCATGGGTAAACCCTATCCAGTCTATTCCCAGGCACTCGCAGATTCGCTGCTGCTGCATATTTCCAAGGCGGTTGTATTCGAAGGGATAGACAACGATCCGAATTTTTGCCGCAAGATGCTGGCCGGTCTTTCGATCCGCCTGCACCGTATGATCCATTACGTGGAGTCATTCTCCCTGCGTTCCTCAGAACAGCGTGTGATCGGTTATCTGTTGCAGGATCTCGAGGAAATACTGGAGGGCAAGGACATTCATATCGCCTTGCCAGCCAACAAGAACGTCATCGCCTCCAACCTCAATATCACTCCTGAAACATTTTCCCGCATCCTGCACCATCTGGCCGAGACTGGGCTGATCGACGTCAAGGGCAAGGATGTGTGCATCAAGGATGTGGCGAAACTCCGTGCCTACGATGAATGAGATCGTTCGCTTGCATGATTGAGCGAAACCCATTATATTTTTAAATATGAGCAACTTCATTCGAATCCATACAGAATTCCTGCTTACAGCCGCCAGTGGTCTGGCGCTGCTGCTGCGCTTCGCGCGCTAATCACATCCCACCCCTCTCGTTAAGTTATACAATGCAGGCCTGAAACGCTGCCGTTTCCGGCTGACGATTTATAGATTTCCACTTGGAGTCTGTCATGAAAGACAAATTGATCATATTCGACACCACTTTGCGCGATGGAGAGCAGAGCCCTGGCGCGTCAATGACGCGCGAAGAAAAGGTGCGTATTGCACGGCAACTGGAGCGCATGCGGGTGGATGTCATCGAAGCTGGTTTTCCGGCCGCATCCAACGGCGATTTCGAGTCGGTCAAAGCCGTGGCCGACATCATCAAGGACAGCACGGTGTGTGGCCTGGCACGTGCACTGGAACGCGATATCGATCGCGCCGGAGAAGCGCTGAAGGGTGCGAAATCCGGCCGTATTCATACCTTTATCGCGACTTCGCCCATCCACATGGAAAAGAAGCTGCGCATGAGTCCGGATCAGGTGGTCGAGCAGGCGGTCAAGGCGGTGCAGTGGGCGCGCAAGTGGACCGACAACGTCGAGTTCTCGCCCGAGGACGCAGGGCGTTCCGATCCCGATTTTTTATGTCGCGTGCTCGAAGCGGTCATCGATGCCGGTGCCGGCACGCTCAATATCCCGGATACCGTAGGCTACAACATGCCGCACCAGTTCGGCGCCCTGATTGCCAAACTGCGCGAACGCATTCCCAACTCGGACAAGGCTATTTTCTCGGTACATTGCCACAATGACCTTGGTCTCGCCGTGGCCAACTCCCTTTCGGCAGTGCTCAGCGGGGCGCGTCAGGTGGAGTGCACGATTAACGGCCTGGGCGAACGCGCCGGCAATGCTTCGCTGGAAGAGGTGGTGATGGCGGTGCGTACGCGTCAGGATGTGTTCAGTTGCGATACCCGGATCGACACCACCCAGATCGTGCCAGCTAGTCGCCTGGTGTCTTCCGTGACGGGTTTCGTGGTTCAGCCCAACAAGGCGATCGTTGGCGCCAATGCGTTTGCACATGAATCCGGTATCCATCAGGATGGCGTGCTCAAGCACCGCGAAACCTATGAAATCATGCGCGCCGAGGATGTGGGCTGGAGTGCCAACAAGATGGTGATGGGCAAGCATTCCGGCCGCAACGCGTTCAAGACGCGCCTGGCTGAGCTGGGCATCGAACTGGATTCGGAAGAGGCGCTCAACAGCGCGTTCGCCCGCTTCAAGGAACTTGCTGACAAGAAGCACGAAATCTTCGACGAGGATTTGCACGCCCTGGTAAGCGACGAAGCCGCCGTCCTGGAGCAGGAACACTTCAAGCTGGTGTCCCTGAAAGTGTGCTCAGAAACCGGCGAAACACCGCATGCCACGGTGGTGGTAGCTGTGAACGGCGTGGAAGAACAGGCCGAAGCCGATGGCGGCGGCCCGGTGGACGCGGCATTCAAGGCGATCGATTCCATTATCAAGAGCGGCGCGGAATTGCAGCTGTATTCGGTGAACAACATCACCAGCGGTACCGATGCGCAGGGCGAGGTTACGGTGCGACTGTCCAAGGGTGGGCGCATCGTCAATGGTCAGGGCTCGGATACCGATATCGTGATCGCTTCGGCCAAATCCTACCTGCATGCGCTCAACAAGCTGCACAGCAAGCTGGAGCGGGCGCACCCGCAGGTGTGATGCAGGTCTAAAACGTCTCGAGGCGCTGGAAGCTGGCATGGCTCCCGGCGCCTTCGCTGACTTCTAACTGTTCGACACGGGCTGCAGCCGGCCCTTGCCGGGCCCATTCCAGAATTTTCTCAACTGCCAGGGATTCGCCTTGTACCGTGGCTTCCACGCTGCCATCGCGGCGGTTGCGCACCCAGCCGGTGATGCCGAGTTCCTCGGCTTTCTGGCACATGGACTCGCGAAAATAGACGCCCTGTACACGTCCGTAAATTCTAAGCAGCTTGCTGGCGCGCGCTGACCCGGACATAAAAAATCACGCTGAAGTAAAAAATGACGCTGAGGAGGGCTTCAATGAGCCCCAGTGCCGCGCTCAGGCCGTGATCCGACCATGCGCGCACCGCGCCTTCGCTCAGGTACAGCAGGATCAGCATGGATGACCACTGGTAGGTGTACAGCTTGCCACGCAGGATGCCGAACAGGGGAAGCAGCAGGGGCAGTGCCTTGATGACCAGCAGTGAGCCGCCCGGGCGCACCGGCGCAAGCCAGGCTTCCCAGAGCAGGCACAGCATGATCAGTGCGATCAGGCTGGTGATGGCCGTGTAGTGGAGCGTATTTTTCATGCGGCCAGCTTCAGCGCCGTTTCCGCCAGCCGTTTGCCGAGGGCGAGGCACAGTTTGCGCTCTTCCTCGGTGAAGGGCTTGTTGCCGTCCGTGCCGGCAACGTGGCTCGCGCCATAGGGTGTGCCGCCGGCAGTGGTGGCAGTCAGCTCCGGGTTGGAGTAGGGCAGGCCGGTGATCAGCATGCCATGATGCAGCAGCGGAACCATCATCGAAAACAGCGTGGTTTCCTGTCCCCCGTGCATGCTGGCAGTGGAAGTGAACAGCGCTGCGGGTTTGCCGATCAGGGCGCCTTTGAGCCACAGTGGTGTGGTGCCATCCCAGAAGTATTTCATCGGGGCGGCCATGTTGCCGAAGCGGGTGGGGCTGCCCAGCGCCAGCCCGATGCATTCTTCCAGGTCTTTCAGTTCGGCGTAAGGCGCGCCGGATTCCGGAATGCTGTCTTCCACCGCTTCGCATGTGGTGGATACGCGCGGTACGGTGCGAATACGTGCCGTCGCACCGGGAACCTGCTCCACGCCGCGCGCAATCAGCTGCGCCATTTCCTTCAGCGAGCCATGCAGGCTGTAATAAAGCACCAGAATTTCGTTCATTGCGCATTCTCAAGAAGGTTGAATTTACCTATTATACGATGACTTACTTTTTGTGTTTTCCCATGCCTCGCCCAATTCGCGAATTTCTCGGCTTCATGCGCTTTCTGGCGCGGCGCTTCGACGAAGACCGCTGTATCCAGATTGCCTCCAGCCTGACTTATACCACGCTGCTGTCGCTAGTGCCGCTGATGGTCATCGCTTTTACCGTGATTTCCGCATTTCCGGTTTTTTCCGGGCTGATGACCCAGCTCAAGATCTTTCTGCTCACCAATATGGTGCCGGAGGTCGCGGGCAAGATCATCACGGTTTACATGCAGCAGTTTTCCGAGAAGGCGGCGCGACTGACCGCCGCGGGGATCGCCGCCCTTGCTGTGACGGCCTTGATCCTGATGCAGACCATCGAACATGCATTTAACCTGATCTGGCGCGTAACCACACGACGCCATCTGCTACAACGCGTGCTGACCTACTGGGCGGTGTTGACCCTGGGGCCCCTGCTGCTGGGCGCCAGCCTTTCGCTGACCTCTTATTTGGTGAGTTATTCGCTTGGCTATGTGGCGTTCATTCCGGAGCTGGGCGTGGTGGTTCTGAAAGTCGTGCCGCTGGTGATGACTTCGCTGGCATTTTCCCTGCTTTATCTTGCTGTTCCCAATCGCCACGTGCCGCTGCGCCATGCCCTGACAGGGGGAGTGGTGGCGGGTCTGGGACTGGGTCTGATGAGCAAGGGGTTTGCCGCCTATATCCTGCATTTCTCCGGTTACACGCTGGTGTACGGCGCTTTCGCCAGCCTGCCGGTATTTTTGCTGTGGATTTATCTTTCCTGGCTGGTGGTGGTGAGCGGCGCCGTGGTGGCAGCTTCGCTACCCTACTGGCGTGGAGGGATGTGGCGCGTCGAGCGCACCGCCGGACGACGCTACCTCGATGCACTGTGTGTATTGCAGGCGCTATGCCGTGCCCAGCATCAGGGCGATGTCTTGACCCTGATGCAGTTGCAGCGTGAAACCCGGGTGCCGCTGGAAGAACTGGAAGACATCCTGCTGCAGTTGCACGATCTGCACTGGGTGGCACGTACGACAGGACAGCGCTGGCTGCTCGCGGTTCATCCGGGCGATGTTTCCCTGCTGAAGGTCTTTCATCGATTCATGTTCAAGCCGGATGAGGATCTACCTGCCGAAAGCGATGCCAGTCTTGCGGCTTTGAGCGGGCGCACTGCAGCCAGCCTGGAGCAGGCCCTGGCCGGCTCTCTGGAAGATCTGTGCGCTAAGCCTGAGCAGGGGTGAATTCGAACAGATCGAAAGTGGCCGTCTGTTCCAGGAGTTTCGTGGCCCGTACGTTTTGCGGAATCCCATTCTGGTCCACTAGAAATTCGCGCTGGGGCAAAAAACCGCCTCGCAGGCAGACCAGGGTCGCGGGCTGTTTCAGTGCGGGGATTTCCGGGAGCAGTAATGCCGGCTGGAAGGGCGTGCCGGTACTGGTGATCAGCGGACGCAGCATGACGGGCGTGGCAGTGGGTGCGATCATTTGAGCGCCCAGTTGCAGGTGGTTGGGGTTCTCGCTGCTGACCCAGCGGACCACGCCGATATTCCATGCCTCATTATCTTCGGGTCTGAGCCCGATGATTTCTCCTACGCGTACCTGAACATCGGTTTTCGGATCCTTGGAGAGCGCCAGACCACCAGCACTTTCATTGATGATCAGCCAGTTTTTTGAGACGTAAGTCTGGTGACTGGTTTTGTCGAGTGGCGAATTTGCCAGTTCAAGGGTGATTTCCGTGGTTTCGTGCTCAATCGTATCTTCCATGCTGCCGACCACGCCGCCACTGAGATCTCCGCTGAGGAAATGATGGATTGAACGGATGCCGGCACAGATTTCCATTTTGGCATCGTGCTGGATGCGGTTGAACAGGCGCTTGGGAGCGATACCCCAGTGCTTGAGCATGCGTCTCAGCAGGTTGGGGTAGCCGAAGTCTTTCGAGGCGAAAGGCAACAGCAACGCTTTCGCATCCACACCTGATTCCAGCCGGCTGATCTGCTGATGCAAGAGCCGCGCCAGTTCGATGGTGTTCAGCAGGATATCGGTGCGCGCATCCGTGACGGTGGTGTCATGTGCCAGCGCGCGTGGCGGCTTGTCGCTATCAAGGCGCACGAGGAAGAAGCCGGACGGGTTGCTGGTCTGCATCAGTGGTTGCAGATGGGCATGTCCACCGAACTGGTTGAGATACTCCAGCACCTTGTTGACTTCACCCTGCATCAGCCGGTAGGGGTCGAGCAGTGCCAGCAAAAGGGCTTGCTTGTAGGCCAGATTGACACTGCTCTGGCGTCCCTGATTGGAAACGGACTCGTCCTGTACTCCCTGTTCCACGGCGTAGGTGAACAGGACATGCATTTCCGCCCAGACGCCAGCAGGTGTCGGCGCGTAGGTCTGGTAGCAGACCACCAGCATCCTGCTCAGACAGCTCACCGCGCGTTCGATTACCAGCGGCAGTTGCCTGTTGCTGCCGAAGCTCAGTTTCCGGTTGGCCTGATCGAGTAAAATGATTTTGTAGCCATAGGCCAGTTCTGTTTGCAACTGGCGTGCCTGGCTGGCGATGATTCTGGATTTTTCCGGTAGCGGCAGGGGCTGTCCGGAGAATTGCGCTTCCAGCGCCGGCATCAGGTTGCTGATGGTGTCACGGTAGAGTTCAAGCAGCTTGAGCCGGGTGTCGTCGGCTACCTTGCTGCGGTTAAGCGCGCTCAGCGCATCCAGAACGGCGCGGGAGGATTCACTCAGGTTGGTCAGGGGAAGCGCGGTCAGCCATTCTGCAACTTGCCTGGGGCGGGATTCTACGGTTAAATTCTGTTCCGGCGCGGGTGTGGATAGTTTGATGGTCATGGAATATGCGACTCCTGTCCTGCCTGATTGTATGTCTATTCTTGATTCTAGAAACAATTACCCGGTTTGTAAAACATTAAGCGAGGTAAAATGCCCGGATTGGTGCGTTTATGGGCGAAATCGCTCGCTTTTCAGTTTGACGTATGCATAACAGCGCTTAATGGCGCGATATTTCTGGCCTTCTGCTTGGGTATGGCAATAACATGATGAATCTGATTGAAAAAATTTTTGAAGGCGCTTTGTGGCGCACCCGTTACGTTGTCCTGTTCGCCGTTGTGGCGAGTATGGCGGCGGGCTTTGCTATTTTTTACATGGCCACGGTAGATGTGTATTACCTGATCGCGCATATTTTCCACTACGCCGACCCCAGCCTGTCTGTCGATGCCCGCAAGGTGCTTCACGATGACACCATTACCCACATCGTCGAGGTCGTGGATGGCTACCTGCTGGCCACGGTAATGCTGATTTTTTCCCTTGGCATGTATGAACTGTTCATCAGCGATATCGACGAAGCGCATGGCAGCAAGACTTCGAGCAAAATCCTGGTGATCGAAAGCCTGGACGACCTCAAGGCAAGGTTGGCGAAGGTGATCCTGATGATCCTGATCGTGACCCTTTTCGAGAATGCGCTCAAGATGGAAATGAAAACCACGCTGGACCTGCTCTATCTGGGTGGCAGTCTGGCGCTGATCGGCTTGTCGCTTTACCTGACCCACGCGGCCGATGCGCATGGCGGTGAGAAACACGAGAGCGGTGACACACATGAAAAGTAAAGGTCTACTTCGTCTCTGGCTGGGTGGGGCGCTGTTTGCGATGGCTGGCATGGCCGCAGCAGCCGGATTTACATTTCAGGATACCCAGGGCAGGCAGCATTCTTTGGCCGGCTATAAAGGAAAATGGGTGCTGGTAAATTTCTGGGCCACCTGGTGCCCGCCTTGCCTTGAAGAAATTCCCGACCTGATCGCCCTGCATGACAAGCACAAGGACACTGATCTGGTGGTGCTCGGAGTGGCGATGGATTACCGTAGTGGGCAGCAGGTAAAGGATTTTGCCGATCAGATGTTCGTTTCCTATCCCGTCATTCTCGGCACCCAGGCTTCAGCTGCTCAGGTGGGGGCACTTTCGGGTTTGCCGACCACGTATCTGTTCAATCCCCAGGGCAAGATGGTGGCGTATAACGTGGGTGCCATTACGCGCAAGGCCGTGGAAAGCTATATCACCAAGAAATAGGAGCGTGTCATGAGAAAATTCCTGCTGGGCCTGGTTTTTTGCCTGTTTGTGGCGCCTGTGTGGGCCGAAAGCCGCGATGTGCAGCAGCACTTCTTCAATCAGCATCTCGGCGATTTCAAGGCCGAACTGGATGCGGCGAAAGTGGAAGGCAAGCAGGGCATTCTGCTGATGTTCGAGATGGAGGATTGTCCTTTCTGCCATCGCATGAAGCAGACCATCCTCAATCAGTCCGAGGTGCAGGATTATTATCGCCAGCACTTCATGATTTTCAGTGTTGACAGCGAAGGCGCCAACGCGCTGGTCGATTTTACCGGCAAGGCGACCACTGAAAAGCAGTTTGCGCTCGATCACCGGGTACGCGCGACACCGGTATTCATGTTCGTCGATCTTTCCGGCAAGGTGTTGACCCGTTTTACCGGTGCAGCCAAGGACAGCAAGGAATTCATGGCACTCGGGCGTTACGTGGTGGAAGGGGCTTACAAGACCATGCCTTTTGCCAAGTACAAGCAGCAGGTTGTTAAATGAAGCATGCGCTGCTGGCGCTCGGGTTGTTGCTTGCTGGCGGACCGGTTCTGGGCCAGCCCCTGACGCTTGAGCAGGCGCTGGCCAGCGTGGCCGAAGCCCATCCCGATCTGCGCGTTGCCGAGGCGGACCATGCCATGGCGCTTGCCGAGCGTGACCTGGCCGGTGCGCGCGGTGACTGGAACCTTAACCTCGAGGCCGGTCTGCGCCGTGCAAAACCGACCCTCGGGCCTGACGCGGTGAGCGACAACTCCCTGCGTCTCAATGCCCGGAAATCCCTTTATGATTTCGGCCGTACCGCGCTGGCCGAGCAGGCTGCAGCATCCGTGCTGGCGGCACGCGAAGCAACGCTACTGGACATCCGCTCACGGCGGCGCCTAGAGATCATGTCTCGATTTTTCGATGTGTTGCTGGCGGACCTGCAGTTCGCCGCTGACAACGAGTTCATGGCGGTCGCCTATGTCAATCTGGACAATGCCCGCCATCGTCTCGAGGTGGGGCAGATGGCCGCTGCCGATCTGGCCCAGATCGAGGATGGCTATCAGGACTGGCTGCTGAAACGGAATGCCAGCCAGTTGCGCCAGCGAATTTCCCGTGCGCAACTGGCTGCTGCGATGAATCGCTCAGGGCAGTTGAGCGCTGATCTGGCTGACCCCGTGCTGGCCGAAAATGATCGTCCAGTACCCGAATACGAGGCCTTGCTGCCGGTGCTGCGAGCAAATAATCCGCGCCTTGCCGCCATGCGGGCGCAACTGGAGGGCGCAGCACAGCGCATCGAGGCGGTGCGTGCAGACAAGTCCCCCGCGCTCGATCTCGAACTGGAGGGGGCAGATTACAGCCGTGAAGCCTCTACCAGAGATAGCGTTAAAGCCGGCGTAGTGCTGACCTGGCCACTTTACACGGGCCGCAGGGTGGACGCGCGGATGGCGCTGGAACAGGCCCAGTTCCAGCGCCTGCAGGCAGAAAGCGAAAAACTGGCGATGGATCTGGAGCAGGTGCTGCTAGAGAACTGGCTGGAAATCAGCGAGCTGCAGCACACAGTGCGCACGGCGGCGAAAAAGCATAGCGATTATCGCGATCTGGCGCTGGAACGTGCGCGCGGCCAGTACGAGGTGGAGCTGAAAACCAACCTGGGCGATTCCATGGCGGCAACCATGGCGGCGAAACTGCGCGAACGCAAAACCGAATATCAGCTTGCCCTGGCCTATGCCAGGCTTGAAGCATTGCTGGGCCGGCCAGTGGAAAATGGCGGTGCGGGAAACAAAGGACAAATACAATGAAAAAATGGCTCTGGATCGGAATCTTGCTCGCCGCGGGCGCGGCTCAGGCAGCAGAAGTGCCCGCAGTATTGCAGTGGTCGCAACGGGTTGAACTTTCCACGCCGGTCTCTGGCGTGGTGCAGGCGGTGAACGTGGCCGTGGGCGATCGTGTGCGGCAGGGGCAGGCCCTGCTCAGGCTGGATGAGCGCCTCTATGCCGGCCGGGTGGATGAATCCGCTTCCATGGTCGCGCGCAACAAGGAAAATCTGGCCGAAGCGCAACGCGACCTGAAACGCATCCAGGAACTGTACGATCGTACCGTCATCTCCGTTTCGGAGCTGGAACAGGCCCAATTGCGCAAGGCCAGGGCGGCGGCCCTGCTCAGGGAATCGCAGGCGCGTCAGCGGCAGGACCTGAAGAATCGCGAAGACACAACACTGCGCGCACCGTTTGATGCAGTGGTGGTAGCACGTCAGGCTGAGCCGGGTCAGGCGGTGGCAGCGACGCTGCAACCGCAAATCCTGCTGGCGGTGGCGCGGGCGGGCGAGATGCTGGCGCGGGCCCAGGTGCAGGAGACGCAACTGGTGAATCTGAAAGTGGGTCAGGAAATCGAAGTGAGCGTAGGCAAGCAGCACTTTCGCGGCAAGGTCAGAACCCTGGGCCTGGAACCGACGACCCGGGACAAGTCCGGCCAGCCGCTTTATCCTCTGGATGTGATGTTTGCACCGGCAGAAACACAATTGCGCGCCGGTGCTGCGGCGACACTCATTCTTCCCTGATTCCCCGCTCCTCTAAATACTGACTGATCGCACGGTCTTCGTGCAGGATGTGGCTCTCGGCACAATCGGTGAGAAAAGCCGTGACCAGCACGGCACGGTCGGCATGGGCAGGATCGTACATTTCCATAAGGATGGCGGCTTCGCGCAGCAGTTTCTCATGCTCCGCCGCATGCTGTTCCAGTCCGGGAAAACCATGCTGGCGCATCATGGCTTCTTCGTGTGCAAAATGGTCTGCAGCGAAATCAAGTATCTTCTCCATTTGCCGGTGCGCCTGCGCATAGCTGCAGCCGTGCGCCACGGCCTCAGACAGCTCATTGACGAGATTCATCATCCCGCGATGCTCCCGGTCGATAGAGGGGATTCCCAGTGCGTGGCGGCTTTCGTCCCAGACAAGATAAAATTTCTGCATGGTACGGGCTCCTTCGGTCGACTTCAGGAAGCGGGGCGTTTGTCGTCCTGGCTGGAAAAGCGGGTGTTCGGGGTATTGTAGGCCCAGTGATTGCGCCAGGCACCGACGACCAGCGTAGGATACTCGGGGCGGCCCAGGCTGCCGTTGTAGCGTCCCAGGGCGCGGTAGAGGTCGCCCTTTTCAATGTCCAGATAATGGCGCAGGATGGTGCAGCCGAAACGCAGGTTGGTGCGGATATGGAACAGGTTGTTTTCCTTGCTGCCGATCAGCTTGACCCAGAAAGGCATCACCTGCATATAGCCGCGTGCCCCGGCGCTGGAGACGGCATATTTCTTGAAGCCGCTTTCTACCTGGATCAGTCCCAGCACCAGTTGTGGATCGAGCCCGGCCCGTGAAGCCTCGTAGTGCACGCTTTTGAGAAAGTCGAGACGTCTGGACTGATCCGGCATGCGTTTTTCCATGCGGCGTGACATCTCGGTCAGCCAGTTTCGTTCTTCTGTCGGCGAAGAGAACGACGAGTGCCGCGGCACGCTGTCGCTTACGGCCTTGTACAGCGAGGCCCGTACGCTGGCAGAAAGCGGCTCGTAAATCTGCGCCCCGGCATGTACCACCGGGGAAGCCAGCAGAAGGATCAGAAACCCGATCAGTTTTCGCATAATTTCGATTGTACGAATTCCAGCACGGAATTCAAAGCAATCGCCTGCGCTTTTTCATCGCGGCGGCCCTGATATTCGAGGTTGCCTTCCTTGAGGCCGCGTTCGCCGACCACGATGCGGTGCGGGATGCCGATCAGCTCCATGTCGGCGAACATCACGCCGGGGCGCTCGTCGCGGTCGTCCAGCAGCACTTCGATACCGGCTGTTTTGAGGTCGGCGTAGAGCTTTTCCACGGTCTCCTTCACCCCTTCGCTACGGCCCATGCCGATGGGCACGATGACCAGTTCGAAGGGCGCAATGGAGCGCGGCCAGACAATGCCGCGCGCGTCGTTGTTCTGCTCGATGGCGGCGGCCACGATGCGCGACACGCCGATGCCGTAGCAACCCATTTCCATGACGCAATCCTTGCCGGACTCGTCGAGGAAGGTGGCGTTCATGGCCGAGGAATACTTGTTGCCGAGCTGAAAAATATGCCCGACTTCAATGCCTCGGCATAACGCCAGCGCGCCCTTGCCGTCCGGGCTGGGGTCGCCTTCGACGGCGTTGCGGATATCCACCACTTCTTTCAGTTCCGGCAGGTCGCGGCCAAAATTCACACCTGTCAGGTGATAGCCGTCCTCGTTGGCACCGCAGACGAAATCGGCCATGTTCGCCACGGAACGGTCTGCAATAATGGGGATGTTCAACCCGACCGGGCCGAGCGAGCCGGCCTTGCAACCGGCGGCGGCAAGGATTTGCGCATCGCCGGCAAAGCGCACCTCATCGGCGAGCTGGATCAGCTTGCCAGCCTTAATCTCGTTCAGTTCATGGTCGCCGCGCAGCAGCAGCGCTACCACGCCACCGTCGCGGCCTTCGACCAGCAGTGTTTTAACAGTTTTGTCGGCGGGCACCTTGAGAAAATTACACACGTCCTCGATACTGTGCTTGCCCGGTGTGGCAACCTTTTGCATGGTCTGGGCGGGTGCTGGTCGCGGCGTAACGGGGGAAACCGCTTCGGCCAGCTCCACGTTGGCGGCGTAATCGGAGGTTGGGCAGAAAGCGATGGCATCCTCGCCCGAATCCGCCAGTACGTGGAATTCATGCGAGCCGGAGCCGCCGATGGCGCCGGTATCTGCTGCCACGGCGCGGAATTTCAGCCCCAGGCGGGTGAAGATGCGCGAGTAGGTCTGATACATCACTTCGTAGGTCTGTTCCAGCGAAGCGCGGTCGGCGTGGAAGGAGTAGGAATCCTTCATCACGAACTCGCGCGCACGCATCACGCCGAAGCGCGGGCGAATCTCGTCGCGGAACTTAGTCTGGATCTGGTAGAAATTGATCGGCAACTGGCGATAACTTTTGATCTCGCGTCGCGCGATGTCGGTAATGACTTCCTCGTGGGTGGGTCCAAAGCAGAAGTCGCGCTCGTGACGGTCCCTGATTTTCAGCATCTGCGGCCCGAACACGTCCCAGCGTCCGGTTTCCTGCCACAGCTCGGCAGGGGTGACGGCTGGCATCAGCAGCTCGATGGCACCGCTCCGGTCCATTTCCTCGCGCACAATGTTTTCTACCTTGCGCAGCACTTTCAGGCCCAGCGGCATCCAGCTGTAAAGTCCGCTGCCCAACCGTTTGATCAGACCGGCGCGCAACATCAGCTTGTGGCTGACCAGTTCGGCTTCGGTCGGGGCTTCCTTGAGGGTGGAGAGGAAAAATTGAGAGACGCGCATGTTATGATCCGGACGGTTCTAAAGATTAAAGAGTTGATCATTTTAGCATGGGTTTTTTCAGTAAATGGCGCACCCATAAGGCGGTGGGCGAGCAGGGCGTTGTGGATGTGAGCGAGCGCGACGGCGTGCGCTTTCTCCATCTGGGTAGCGATACCGTGCAAAGTGCCATGCGCGTGAAGGCGCCGAACGAGCTGGAGCTTGCCTACACGCGCTCCATGATGGGGTTTCTCCTGTTTCGCCCCAAACCCGGGAATATACTGATGATCGGGCTTGGCGGCGGTTCGGTAGCCAAGTTCGTTTACCATCGATTGCCGGCAGTCAAAACTCGGGTGGTGGAAATCAATCCGCAGGTCGTAGCTGCGGCGCATAGCCATTTCTTCGTGCCCGAAGCGGATCAGCGTTTGCAGATTGACATCGGCGATGGCGTAGAGCATGTGCATAATCTCGCGGCCAGCTGCGATGTGCTGATGGTCGATGGTTATGACGACCGGAACCTTGTCGAGGCGCTGGCGAGCCAGAGTTTCTATGACGATTGTGCCGCAGCGTTGACGCCGGATGGCATGCTGGTAGTCAATCTGTGGGGCAGCGACAAGCTGTTCGACGTGTATTTCAGGCGTATCGAAGCCAGCTTCAATGGCCTGGTGCTCTCGATGCCGACCGGACGAATGAGCAACATTATCGTCTTCGGGTTCAAGCGCAGCCCCGGCAATCCGCGCTGGCAGGAGCTCAGGGAAAGAGCCAGAAATCTGGAAGCGGAATATGGGCTGGAGTTCCCCGATTTCGTCGATGCTTTGCGCAGCCTCAATGTTCACAGCGAAAATCGCCTGCTGGTCTGAAACCCGCGGCAGATGCTGCAGCTTTCAATGCAAGGCGAAATGTGAAAAAATCACGGTAATTTGACGAATTCCAAAGCGAAGTAAAAAATGATTGACCAGGACGGTTACCGCCCAAACGTTGGCATCGTGCTCTGCAATGCCAAGAACGAGGTGTTTTGGGGCAAGCGCATCCGCGAACATTCCTGGCAGTTCCCGCAGGGGGGCATCAAGTCCGGCGAGACGCCGGAGCAGGCGATGTACCGCGAACTGCACGAGGAAGTGGGCCTGATGCCGGAGCATGTGCGCATTCTCGGACGCACCCAGGGTTGGCTGCATTACGATGTGCCGCAGCACTGGGTGCGGCGCGAGTGGCGCGGCAGCTACCGCGGGCAGAAGCAGGTCTGGTACCTGTTGCGTCTGGTCGGGCGCGATTGCGATGTGCGGCTGCGTGCTACCAGTCATCCCGAATTCGATGCCTGGCGCTGGCATCACTACTGGATTCCGCTCGAGTCGGTGATCGAATTCAAGCGGGATGTTTACCGTCTGGCACTGAACGAGTTATCCACTTTTCTTGAGGCGGACCGGCAGGCGAATGTGATCCCGGGCTGAAGATAAGAATATTGATCCTTCTCCATCAAATATTTTGATTAAATGTATTTGGCCCTTCGAGTAGCATAGGGATTAAGCTGCAAAAACCGACATTTGTCAGTAAATCAAAACAGGAGAGACGCGTGACCAATATCGAATATACCCCGATCGCTTCAACCACGCTTGAGAGTGGCGCCTCTTTCCACCGCACCGAGCGGGTTTTTGACCTGATCAAGCTGGACGACCCGGCTATCGTGGTGATGACTGATCTCAAGAGGGTGAGTGCGCTGACAATCGCCGAGAAAGCGCCGATCGAAGCTGCCAATTCGCGTATGAAGCATCGTGGCGTGCGTCTGCTGCTGGTAGTGGATGACGATGACACGGTGGTTGGCCTGATCACTTCAACGGACACGCACGGCGCCAAGCCGATCCAGCATATCCAGAAGCACGGTGGTACTTATCATGACATCATGGTTCGGGACATCATGACGACCCAGGACAGGCTGGAAGTGATCAGCATGGACGATATCAACCGCACCCGGGTTGGCAATGTCGTCGCCACCCTGAAGCAGGCTGGACGCGCCCACGCGCTGGTGGTGGACTATCATGGCGAGGAGCAGCGCCAGGTAATCCGCGGTATTATTTCTGCATCGCAAATTGCGCGCCAGCTGGATATTGAAATTCCTACCACTGAAATTGCCCAGACTTTTGCGGAAATCGAGGCCCTTCTGGCAAGCGCCTGACAGGGACGAAGATGCCTTTCGCCTGAACGCGGGGTTGCGACCCCGCTAAGTCTTGTTACTGCAGTGTAGTTGGGGTAGTTTGTCGAATTATGCAATCCCAACCTGAATCTCGCGCATTTCCTTTCCGGACCGTACTCGCTGTTGCCGTGCTTGTATTGCTGGCGGCGGCTGGCTGGCACTGGACCCGACCCCAGGCTCTCGCTGTAACGGTAATCAAGGCCGAGCGAGGCACGGTTGAAGCTGCCGTTGCCAATACCCGTGCCGGCACGGTGAAGGCATGTCGACGTGCCCGCCTCGCGCCCCCGTCCGGCGGTCAGATCTCGCGTTTGCTGGTGCATGAGGGCGAGCGCGTCGAAGCCGGACAGGTATTGCTGGAGTTGTGGAACGAAGACCTGTCGGCGCAGAAGAAACTGACGCAGCAGCAACTCAATTCTGCCCAGGCGGGAATTCAGCAAGCCTGTGCTGTGGCGGCGCAGTTCGAACGTGATGCGCAACGCACGCGCCAGCTCCGGGCGCGTGGATTTGTCTCAGACGCACGCCTGGATCAGGCCCTGTCGGATGCCAAAGCGCGTCGTGCCGCCTGCGAAGCCGCACGCGCCGATGCCGGCCAGGCCAGGGAGCGCATCGCTGTTGCCCAGGCTGGCCTGGACCGGACTCGCCTGCGCGCACCATTTGCCGGCATCGTGGCTGAAGTTACCGGGGAACTGGGCGAATTCACCACGCCTTCGCCGCCCGGTATTCCCACTCCGCCCGCCATTGACCTGATCGACGATTCCTGCCTCTATGTCAGTGCGCCGATCGATGAAGTCGATGCGCCTCATGTGCAGGTCGGGCTGGAAGGCCGCATCACGCTCGATGCGATCAGCGGCCGCCATTTCCCCGGCAAGGTGCGGCGCATTGCGCCCTATGTGCTGGATATTGAAAAGCAGGCGCGCACCGTGGAAGTGGAAGTGCAGTTCGATGACCCCGCTGCGGCAAAGGGTTTGCTGGTAGGATACAGTGCCGACGTCGAAATCATTTATACCCGCCGTTCCAATGTCCTGCGTATTCCAACGGCAGCCTTACTGGAGGGCAACAGTGTGCTGGTCATCCGCAATGGCTTTGCGGAATCGCGCCAGGTCCGGCTCGGTCTTTCCAACTGGGAATACAGTGAAGTGACCTCAGGCCTGAAAGAGGGTGAGCAAATCGTGACTTCGCTCGATCGCGATGGCGTCAAGGCGGGCGCGCGCGTGACGGTGGAGACGGCTGATAGCAAACAAGCGGCGCCATGATCCGGCTCGAGGGTATCCAGCGGATATTCCAGGTAGGTGATCAGGCAGTCCACGCCCTGCGGGATATCGATCTGTCCATCGGCGCGGGAGAGTATCTCTCCATCATGGGCCCCTCCGGCTCGGGAAAATCCACCCTGCTTAATATGATCGGTTTGCTGGATCGCCCCAACGCGGGAATTTACCGGCTCGACGGGAGCGATGTGACCGGCCTCTCGGACCAAGAGCAGGCCCGCGTGCGGCGCGACAAGATTGGTTTCGTGTTCCAGTTCTTTCACCTGATTCCGCGCCTCTCTGCGGCGGCGAACATCGAGCTGCCCCTGCTGCTGGCCGGGGTGCCTGCAGACCAGCGCAAGACGCGTGTCGATCAGCTAATTGTCGACTTCGGCCTGACCGGACGGGAAACGCACCGTCCGGACCAGCTTTCGGGAGGCCAGCGCCAGCGCGTGGCGATTGCCCGTGCCACGGTAATGAAGCCCTCCGTGATTTTGGCGGATGAGCCTACCGGCAATCTCGATCGCGCCACCGGGCAGGAAGTGATGAGCATCCTGGAGGGGTTGGCGGCTGGTGGCGTGACCTTGCTACTGGTGACCCACGATCCGGAAATCGGCAATCGCGCCTCGCGCAAGCTGCGCCTTGTCGATGGCCGGATTGTTGCGGATGAGCGAGCTTCATCTTGAGAACCGCCGATGTATTGCGTTTTGCCTCTTTCAGCCTGGTGGGCGCACGCACCCGTACCCTGCTGATGATCGTGGCCATGGCCATTGGCGTGGCGGCGGTAGTGGTGCTCACGTCGCTGGGGGAAGGCGCCAGACGCTATGTGGTCGGGCAATTTTCATCGCTCGGCACGCATTTGCTGATCGTTTTTCCGGGGCGTTCGGAAACCACCGGCAACCCAGGCATGCTGCTGGGAGAAACGCCGCGCGATCTCACCCTGGATGATGCGCTGACACTCACCCGCAGCCGTGCCATTCGCCGCATTGCCCCGCTGACAGTGGGGTCGGCGCTGGTCACGACGCATAAACGCAACCGTGAAACGCCAGTACTGGGATCGACGGCCGACATGCTGGAGATACGCCAGATGAGCATGGGGCAGGGGCAGTTCCTGCCTCGCGGCGACCCGCGTCAGGCCTCGCCGGTCTGTGTGCTGGGCGCCAAGGTCAGGAAGGAACTTTTCGGAAGCCAGCCCGCAGTTGGTGAGTGGCTGCGTATCGGCGACCGGCGTTTTCGCGTGATCGGCGTCCTGGCCTCGCAGGGACAGTCGATGGGATTCGATACTGACGAACTGGTGATTGTGCCGGTGGCTTCCGCCCAGATGCTGTTCAATACTTCCTCACTGTTCCGTATTCTGATCGAGGCGCGTGGCCGTGAAAGTATTGCGCGCGCCAAGCAGGATGCGCTTGATATCCTGGCACAACGTCATGATGGGGAGAAAGACGTGACCGTGGTCACCCAGGATGCGATTCTGGCGACCTTCGACCGCATTCTGCGTGCCCTGACCCTGGCGGTCGCGGGCATTGCGGCGATCAGTCTGGCGGTGGCGGGTATCCTGATCATGAACGTGATGCTGATCGCGGTTTCTCAGCGTACCCAGGAAATCGGCCTGCTCAAGGCCATCGGGGCGGCGCCTGCGCAGATTCGTGCCCTGTTTTTTGCCGAGGCGGCGGTGCTGTCTTTTACCGGCGCACTGGCAGGGCTGCTGCTGGGTTTGCTGGGCAGTTTTGTCATTGGCAGGATTTATCCCGTCCTGCCAGTAATCCCGCCTTGGTGGGCCGTGGCCGCAGCATTCTGCACGGCACTCGTCACGGGCATCCTGTTTAGCGTGGCACCTGCCCGCCGTGCATCCAGGCTGGATCCGGTCGAATCGCTGGCCCGGCATTAGCGGGAGCTGGGCATGCTGATCCGCGATTTTCTGCCATTTACTGCAAGCTCCATCATCGCGCATCGCATGCGCAGCTTTCTCACTGCCCTGGGAATTGCGGTCGGCATTGCCGCAGTCATCCTGCTGACCTCCATCGGTGAAGGAATCCACCAGTTCGTACTCTCTGAATTCACCCAGTTCGGCACCAATCTCATTAACGTTTCACCAGGAAAGTCTTCCACGCGCGGCGGCCCTTCTGCCGGCATCATCAGCTCGGTGCGCCCGCTCAGCATCGAGGACGCCGAGGCCTTGCGGCGCGTGCCTCATGTCGAGCATGTCGATCCCAGTGCCCAGGGCAATGCCGATGTCGAGGCTGGCGGCAAGTCGCGACGCGTGACGGTATATGGTGTCGGCTATGAAATGGCGGATACCTTCCGCATGAAAGTTCAACTTGGGAAGTTTCTTCCTCCCGACGATCCAAACTCGGCGCGCGCCTTCGTGGTGCTGGGTTCCAGGGTGAAGCAGGAATTGTTTGGCGCGGAAAATCCCCTGGGCAGTCGCATCCGCATCGGTAGCGAACGATATCGCGTGATCGGCGTGATGGAGTCCAAGGGGCAAGTGCTGGGCTTCGATCTGGATGACACGGTATTCATTCCTGTTTCGCGCGCGCTTGAGTTATTCAATCGAGCTGGCCTGATGGAAGTTCATGTCACCTATCACAGCAACGCGCCGCTGGAATCCATGGTGGCGGGGATCAGAAAAGTGCTTCTGGAGCGCCATGGGCGCGAGGATTTCACCATTACGCCGCAGCAGAAAATGCTTGAAGTCATGGGCTCTGTCCTGGATGTGCTGACTTTTGCGGTGGGTGCGCTAGGCGGCATTTCCCTGCTGGTGGGTGGGGTGGGTATTCTCACCATCATGACCATGGCCGTTACCGAGCGCACCAGCGAAATCGGTCTGCTGCGTTCCCTGGGGGCCAGACGTAGCCAGGTACTTGCGCTATTTCTTGGCGAAGCTGCCCTGCTCGCGGCTGTCGGCGGGATCGCAGGGCTGGTACTGGGCGTCGGGCTGGCGCAATTGCTGCATTTTGCTTTTTCAGCGTTACCCGTGCATACGCCCTGGTCTTACGTTCTGCTGGCCGAGGGCGTTGCGGTGGCTATTGGTTTGCTGGCAGGGGTGCTGCCGGCGCGGCGCGCTTCCATGCTTGATCCGGTGGAAGCGCTGCGCTCTGAATAAGGCATTTTCACATCTTTTTGCACACAACTTAGCTATCTTTGTGTCGGATTTCAGGAACGGTAGAGAATCAACCCGTACTCCATCCGCGAGGTCGTTTCATGCCTGCGATTTTGCAGGTCTGTTGCACATATCCATAGGGGAATAGTTCAAACAGACGATTTCTTGCCTGTTTCCCAAGACGCTCGGTCAGATGTTTGATGACATAGCGTGCATCGGGTGCGATTTGATGTTCTTCGTAAAACGCTCGCATAAAGGTCAGCACATCCCAGTGATCTTCCGTTAGCCGGATATTTTCCCTGCGAGCGAACTCCTCTGCTATTTCCTTGCTCCAGTCTTGCGGATCAATCAGATAGCCTTCGCCGTCAATTGCGGGCAGCAATGTTGTTGTGTCCATTGTCCATCTCCATTTCGTTAGCCGATAGAATACACGCACGTATAATATATCACAACGTGACATAAAAGACGGATATTTTGATGAGAATATTTAAAGGGTATGATGACTGGCATGGCTAAAGGAAAACTCGGCAAGAAAGAATTTGAAACGCTCTCGCATTTTCGCTATCAGTTACGCTGTTTCCTGCGATTTAGTGAGGAGGTGTCATGCAAGCATGGCATTACGCATCTCCAATACCTGTTGCTGCTCCATATCCGGGGCTTTAAAGGCAGGGAATGGGCGACTGTCGGCGAACTTGCAGAGCGCTTGCAGTCACATCATCACGGTGTCGTCTCGCTGGTATCTCGATGCGAGAAACTGGGATTGGTATTTCGTGAGCGAGGAAAAAAAGACAGACGTGAGGTTGAAGTTCACCTTACCTCAAAGGGAGAGGAAATGGTGGAGAACCTTGCTCACCTGCACCATGATGAGCTGTTGAAACTGCAGGGTATTTTTCAGGTTCCTGGTGTTTATGATCTGGTTCTTGAAGATGAGGGCGCCAAAATCTGAAGCCGTTTGCGTGATCTACATGCGCGGGGCAGATGCACGGGAGAGGCCCGAACGGGCATTCACTCCCATGCTTTTCATCATATCGCCATGATGACTACCAGGAGAATTGCCCATGAAGAGAGGCCAGCACCAATGACAGCCTGGGTGATGCTTGCGGCAGTGACTTCCTCGTGCATGTGGCAGAGCGCATAAATGCCGTGGTAAATAAGCGCGCAGGAAGCGCCAAGCGCCAAGATTGAAACGACCATATTGAATGCAAGGCTGGGGACCAGCAGACCCAGTGATGACAGCCAGAGTGGAACAGGCGTGATTGCGGCCAGCACATATGCGTCATGGTAATCGACATCTACCTGATGATCCTCTGCAATTTGTTTGATGAGCCATCCCATCGCTACAAAGGTAACCATCTCGGCAATAAAGAATAAGGGGGAGATGAGTTCCCATGGCCTGCTGCCAAATCCTGCGATTATTGAGTCGCCGTAATAAATGCTGGAAAGATATAACATGGCTGGTGGGAGCAGCGAGAAAGGCAATACCAGAAAAAAGAATACCCTGATTATTGCGGGGTGGATTTTTGCTAATTCGGGCCATCCTTCCGAAGAAGATATGACCATTTTGGGGAAAGACAGAATGTTCATGATGCACCTCCGATTGTGTACACAGGTAACATATATCACAATTTGATATATGTTACCTGTGTACACGAATATGGTGTTTTTGTCAAGATTGTGTGGCTAATGGAGGTGCTGATGTCTGATCTGTTTTCTGTTGGACTTTTGCCGCGCATTGAATTCGGTGCCGGCAGCGTAAAAAAACTGCCTGGAATTCTGGTTCATTATGGCAAGCGCTTGCTGTTGGTCAGTGGCGAAAGTTCATTTTATGCCAGCACTCAATGGGCGGAACTGGCTGGTGTGTTGCATGATCAAGGCTTTGTCTGGGAGTTGTTCAGGGTCTCTGGAGAGCCTTCGCCCCAATTGGTGGATGACGCGGTTGCCACGTTGCGTAGTGGCCATTTCGACGTGGTTCTGGGCGTCGGCGGCGGTAGCGTGCTGGATGCGGCCAAGGCTATTGCAGGATTGCTCAGGCCCGGCAATTCGGTGATGGATCACCTCGAGGGTGTGGGGCCGGAGCTGCCTTATCATGGGCCTTCTACTCCATTTATTGCCGTCCCGACGACGGCGGGAACAGGTTCCGAGGCGACCAGAAATGCGGTGCTTTCCACGCACGGGCCTGATGGATTCAAAAAGTCTTTCCGCGACGAGCAACTGGTGCCGGAGTACGCCGTGGTCGATCCGGACCTGCTTGCCTCGTGCCCGCCTCACCTGATTGCGGCCAATGGCATGGATGCCTTTACCCAACTGCTGGAGTCCTTCGTTTCCAGCAAGGCCAACCCAATGACTGATGCGCTCGCCTGTTCTGGCATGGAGGCAGTTCGGGACGGGTTGCTGGCCTGGTATGAGGGTGGCCATGAAGCAGCCGCCGGGCGCGAGAAAATGGCTTATGCGGCGCTGCTTTCCGGCATCACGCTGGCCCAGGTGGGGCTGGGTTCGGTCCATGGGTTGGCGGCGCCGCTGGGGGCTTTTTTCCCCATTTCTCATGGCGTGGCCTGCGGCACCCTGCTTGAAGCGGCTACGCGCATCAACATCGAGGTGATGGAAACGCGAGATCCTGCCAATCCGGCGCTGGCGAAATATGCCCGTGCCGGGCGTATGCTGGGAGGAAAGCCCCAGGAAAATGATGCCGGGGCGCGAGCAATTCTGTTGCATGTGCTGGCTGAATGGACTGAGCGCATGCATCTGCCGCGCCTGGGTGAATTTGGCGTGACCGAGGCTGATGTGGCGCATGTCGTCGCCAATTGCCGTGGCAGCAGCATGAAAACCAATCCCGTGGAATTGTCTGACTCAGAGGTAGGAAAAATCTTACTGACTCGACTATAATTTGCCCTTGTCCGTTCAGCAGAATCTCTTTCCATGCAGATTTCCCTCCCCGCCAATATGTCCGAGTTGTTAAATGCCTTGCGTGAACTGGATGCCGGCATTCACAAGCACGCTTCCTGGCTCAAGGAGTTGCATCGTTCCCTGATCTGCAGCAGTGAGGGAATGTCGGCAGACATGCTGGATGACGCCCATTGTCATTGCCAGTTCGGCCTGTGGTATTACGGTCAGCCTCATCCTGAATTACAGGGAGACGCCGGGTTCGAGACAATCGGCAAGCTTCATAAAGCTGTCCATGACAACGCCCGGGTGCTTCTGCTCAAGAGCCGTGAAGGACAAATGATTTCGCCGGGCGAATACAATCAGTTCATGGATATGGCGCTCCAGTTCAAATTTGAAATTCGCAGGATACAGACGAATATCATCAATCAGGTTTGTGTTGTGGATCATCTGACGGGTGTGTGGAACCGCAGCAGCATGATGCACAAGCTTGAAGAAGAGCATGAGCGCATGGCCCGCAGTGAGCAGACTTGCTGTATTTGCATGATGGACCTGGATAACTTCAAGCGGGTAAATGATGCCCATGGCCACCCGGGCGGAGATCTGGTGCTACAGGCGGCAACCCAGTTGTTGCACAAACGGTTGCGCAAGTACGACTCGGTTTTCCGTTATGGCGGCGAGGAGTTTCTGTTATGCCTCCCCAGTACGACACTGGAAGATGCGCAAGTCCTGATGGAACGTCTGCGCAGCGAGCTGGAAACACTTCCCATCGAGTTGAAAAGCTCCGGAAGCCCGATCCATGTCAGTGCTTCATTCGGTCTCGCCATGATGAATCCGGATGAGACGGTCGGGAGTACGATCGAACAGGCCGACCACGCCCTGTTGTGCGCCAAGGCCAATGGACGTAACAAGGTGTGTATCTGGAGCATGAATTCCGTAACGTCTTGAGCTCGCCCGGTTTTCTTTTATTAGGTTCCTCTTCCGATCATTTTGTCGTAGCCGCCATCATCTTGTAAAAACATTGATCCAGATCAATGTGTGATTTTCCACTTGCCCCCAATCTCCCGCCTGCAGTGCGTTTCATCGTCCATTGGTAGTTAAATTATAAGGGGGAGATATGAAGCCCATGGGGATTGCCGTCATCATTGGCGGCTGTTTTATGATTCAAGCGCCGGTGTGGGCCGAAAGCCCAAGCCAGGCGGCCATGTTGTCGAACACCTGTGCCGGATGTCATGGCACTAACGGAAGCAGTGCCGGGCCCAGCATGCCCACCATCGCAGGCATGCCTGAAACCTATCTGCTGGAAACCATGAAGAAGTTCAAGAGTGGCGAGCGACCGTCCAGCATCATGGGGCGTCTGGCTAAGGCCTATTCGGATGAAGAAATCAAAATGATGGTGGATTTCTTTGCCAAACATCCTTTCGGGCGTGAAAAACAGGAAGTGGATGCGGCCAAGGTTGCCATCGGTAAGCAGATTCATAATCAGCGCTGCAAGAAGTGCCATATGGATGAGGGTCGCGATTCCGAGGATAGCGGCATTCTGGCCGGACAATGGAAGCAGTACCTGCAGATCAGCATGAGCGATTTCCGTTCCGGAAAACGCAAAATGCCGGAAAAAATGGCTGAGAAAGTCGATGGCGAGGGCAAGCTGACGCCTGAAGAGGTGGAAGCCGTGATCCATTTTTACTCAAGCCAGCAATAAGGAGCCGATCATGAATCGCAGAAATTTTATTCAAATGGCCGGCATTGCCGCAGGCTTCAGCGCGACAAGCTTTTCCGTTCTCGCGCGTGCAGGTGAGATATTGCCCAAGAAAGGGCGTCGTGTAGTGGTGGTGGGGGGGGGTTACGGAGGCACCATCGTTTCCAAGTACATCCGCATGAGCGATCCTTCCATCGAAGTGGTGATGATCGAGCGCAACAAGACGTTTGTGTCCTGCCCGTTCAGCAATCTGGTCATCGGTGGTAGCCGTGATCTCAAGGACAACATGATCACTTACGATAAACTTGCTGAAAAGCATGGTATCCAGGTGGTTTATGACGAAGTGACCGGCATCGATGTGGCCGCAAAACAGGTCAAGGTGGGCGCTGGCACGATCAGCTATGACAGGCTGGTACTGTCTCCCGGCATTGATTTCCGCTTCGATGAACTGGAAGGCTACGATCCGGTCGAAACGCCGAAGTATATGCCGCACGCCTGGAAGGCCGGAGAGCAGACGCTCCGCCTGCGCAAACAGCTGGTGGATATGGCCGATGGCGGCACAGTCGTGCTGTCGGTGCCGGTGACGCCTTTCCGTTGCCCACCCGGACCCTACGAGCGTATTAGCCAGATTGCCTGGCATCTCAAAAATCACAAACCCAAGTCCAAGATCATTGTCCTGGATGCCAATCCGGATATCGTTTCCAAGGGACCTCTGTTCAAAAAGGCCTGGGAGAAGCATTACAAGGGCATGATCGAGTTCCACGCCAGCAACAAGGTGACCAAGGTGGATCACAAAGCCATGTCGGTGGATACCGGCGTGGAAGAGGTTAAAGGCGCCGTGATCAACGTGGTGCCACCCCAAAAGGCCGGTGCGGTAGCCTATATGGCTGGCGTGGTGGGTGAAGACAAGAAGTGGTGCCCGGTGAATCAGACCACCTTCGAATCTTCCATTGTGCCCAACGTGCATGTGATCGGTGATGCCTGCAGTGCCGGGGCCATGCCGAAATCGGGCTATTCTGCCAACTCGCAGGCCAAGGTGTGTGCGCTCAACGTCGTTCAGCTGATGAATGGCAAAGATCCGATCCCGCCATCGCACGTCAATGTCTGCTACAGCTATGTCACGGACAAGGAAGCGATTTCGGTATCCGCCGTGTACAAGGTCGCTGAGGGCAAAACAATTGCCGTGCCCAATTCGGGCGGGGTGTCTCCAGACTTGTCCGAACTGGAAGGCGTCTACGCTCATAGCTGGATCAAAAATATCCTCCACGAAATGTCTTCCTGAGCCCAATTCAGTAAGTATTTCGTTTTTTCGCCCCGCCACCCGGCGGGGTTTTTTTTGGGAGGCACCAAATTGATCCATGGCGTGTAAATTCAACCGACCGGTATATATGGCGTTATAATTGCGTATTCCCCGACATTAACCAGTTAGAGACCGACTATGCGGCCCGAAACAGACGATTTGCGAATTCGTGAAATCAAGGAACTCATCCCCCCCGCCCAACTGCAGGCTGAACTTCCCATTACCGACAGTGCCGCCGCCACGGTCTTTGAGGCGCGGCAAGGTATTCACAAAATCCTCCACGAAGAGGATGACCGCTTGCTGGTGATTATCGGGCCCTGTTCGGTTCACGATCCCATCGCCGCACGGGACTACGCTGAACGGTTGAAAAAGCTGAAGGATGAACTGAAGGACGATCTGCTCATCGTCATGCGGGTTTATTTCGAGAAGCCACGCACCACCGTCGGCTGGAAGGGGCTGATTAACGACCCGGAGCTGGATGGCACCTTCAATATCAACAAGGGTCTGCACATGGCGCGGCAACTGCTGCTCGACATTAACAACCTGGGGCTGCCGGCGGGGAGTGAGTTTCTCGACCTGATCTCGCCTCAATATATTGCCGATCTCATCAGTTGGGGAGCGATCGGCGCGCGCACCACCGAGAGCCAGGGCCATCGCGAGCTTTCCTCCGGGCTCTCCTGCCCCGTTGGTTTCAAGAACGGCACCAGCGGTTCGCTCAAGATCGCCCTCGATGCAATGCGCGCCGCCTCGCAGCCGCACCATTTCCTCTCGGTCACCAAGGATGGTTTCTCCGCTATCTTCTCCACCACCGGAAACGAGGATTGTCATGTCATCCTGCGTGGCGGCATCCGTCCCAACTACGACGCCGAATCGATCAGCATCGCCGCCGACGAGATAGCGGCGGCAGGTCTCAAGCCTCGCCTGATGGTCGACTTCAGTCACGCCAACTCGCACAAGAACCACCTTAAACAGATCGATGTGGGCCGCGATGTGGCAGGGCAGATCGCTCGTGGTGACCGCCGTATCATGGGAGCGATGATCGAGAGTTTCCTGGAAGCCGGGCGGCAGGATTGGCGTACGGATCAGGATCTGGTCTACGGCCAGAGCATCACCGATGCCTGCATCAGCTGGGAGGACAGTGAACCCGTGCTGCGTGAATTGGCAGAGGCGGTGCGCAAGCGCCGTAGTTCACCTCAGGGGTAACAAGGACGGCTGTATCTGCCCTTGAAGTTATAGCGTCTTCGCGGTTAATGAACCGATGATCTCGATCCTGATCGCCGCACACCCATGCTCGTCGCAGCGCAAGTAGCCCCCCTGTTCATACCAGTCGGGTAAAACCCAGCGCTCGCATACTCGCCCATCGATGTCGTGAATATGCTGAGCAGGCCGGTGGGTATGTCCATGGATCAGGCGCGGATAATGATGCTTTCTGAGCGTATTGATTACAGATTCTGCGCTGACATCCATGATGTCTGCCGTTTTCCGGCTTTGTGCCTGTTTGCTTTGTGTCCGCAGGTGTTCGATCTGGGCCTTGCGCAGCGCGAGTGGATGGGCAAGGAATTGCTGTTGCCATTCGGGTTCGCGCACCTGGGCACGGAACGAGATGTAGTCGATATCGTCAGTGCACAGTGTGTCGCCGTGCATCAGCAGGGTGGGGGTGCCGTAAATGTTACGCAAGCTGGGGTCTGGCAGAAGCCGGGCGCCACATGCCTCTGCCAGGACTTCTCCCATAAGAAAGTCGCGGTTGCCGTGCATCAGGTAGATCGCCACGCCTCGGGTATGCAGCCGTAGGAGGGCCTGGGTTATCTGCCGATTGAATGGATCGTGAATGTCGTCGTCACCGGCCCAGTATTCGAACAGATCGCCCAGAATATACAAGGCTTCCGCATGTGTTGCCGTGCTTTCCAGAAATGCCGAAAAGCCCGAAGAAATTTCCGGTCGATCTGCGCTCAGGTGCAGATCGGAGATAAAAAGGCTATGGGCCATTCACAGTTGAGAGGGGGACCCCTCTCGTTCTTGCCTAAACGGCTTCGGCGCTTTCGATGATGACGGGTTCAACAGGGACATCCTGATGGCCGGCTTTGTTGCCGGTACGGACCTTCTTGATCTTGTCGATCACGTCCTGTCCTTCCACGACTCTGCCGAATACGCAGTAGCCCCAGCCTTGAGACGTTTCGGCCGTAAAGTTGAGGAAGCCGTTATCCGAGGCATTGATGAAAAACTGGGAAGAGGCCGAGTGCGGGTTAGGCGTACGTGCCATGGCGATGGTGTAGATATCGTTTTTCAGACCATTGCTGGCTTCGTTCTTGATCGTGTCGCGTGTGGCTTTCTGCATCATGTCGGGCATGAAGCCGCCGCCCTGGATCATGAAGCCGTCGATCACGCGGTGAAAAATCGTGCCGTTATAAAAGCCGTCATTGACATACTGGAGAAAATTGGCAACCGTTTCAGGTGCCTTTTCAGCATCGAGTTCGAGGGTTATGGTGCCAAAGTTGGTTTGCAGTTTAACCATGTTTGATGTCCTTTTTCTTGGTGGGAAGTTGCTTTGTATTTTTCCTGATCACGACAGGAGGATCTTCTGCCGCCTTTGTTTCTTCGGGGGAAATGGGGCTGATTTCCTCGATCACAATCTTTTCTACTGGCAGGTCGGCATTGAAAGGGCCGCTGGCGGTGGTCTGGGCGGCGCCGATTTTTTTTGCCACGTCCAGACCCTTGACGACTTTCCCGAAGACGCAATAGCCGTAATAGTCAGGTTCTGGCTTGTAAAAATTGAGGTGCAAGTTGTTGTTAAGATTGATGAAGAACTGGGCTGTCGCGGAATTCGGGTCATAGCTGCGAGCCATGGCCAGTGTGCCCGGTTCGTTTTTTAGGCCATTGTCGGCTTCATTGGTAATGGGTGCCTCGGTTTTCTTCTGTTCAAGGGTGGGTGTGAAACCGCCGCCCTGAATCATGAAGTTATTGATCACCCGGTGGAAAACTGTGCCGTTGTAAAAGCCACCCTGAACATAATGAAGGAAGTTCTCTACGGTTTTTGGTGCTTTCTGAGGGTAGAGTTCGACCCGCATCTCGCCGACATTGGTCCTGATCATGACCTGCGGATTGGTTGCCGCCTGAGTGCTGACACTGGCCAGCAGCATCAGAAGTGCCGAAATGGAACGGAAAAAGAACATGGCGACGCTCCTTGGGGTGACTGAATTGTACGGCTTATGCCGCGCCTTCGTACATGATTCGCCACTGGCCGTTTTCCAGTTGCCAGTACTGGCGTTTTTTCATGACGTTGTTGAGATTGTTGCTCCGGTAATCCTGGGTGAAAGTCACCACCATGAGGTTTTCCTTGCCTGGGTACTGGAACAGGCTGACATCGGAAATGTTGATTTTGAGGGTGGATTTCCCTGAGTGAACCAGTCGTTTCTGGCTGCTGAAAGCGCTGAAATCCTGTCCATTTGCGGAGAATTTATCCGAGTAATGCCCGAGGTAGCGCTCGTTATCCAGGCTTTCCCAGTCCCTGCGCCAGGCTTCTATTTCACCCTTGAAACGTTCACGCTGGCTGCGCCATTCTTCGGGGCTGACCCATTCAACCTTGTCGCTGATGATGACCGGAGTCAGGCCAATCTGCAGCGATTTTCCCAAATCGGTCATGTCCGGGTTACTGAGCACTACGCAGCCATTGCTTGCACGCGGAGCGCGACTGAAGGTGTCTTTGGGGACGCCGTGCAGCCAGATGCCATGACCGCTTTTGCCCAAGCGTTTGTCCCATTCGTTGGGATAGTTGAGCGGGAAAGCGCCTACACCATAGAAATCGGCAAGTTTCTCCACGGGCAGGCTGGAGGTGACGAAATAAACACCGAGCGGCGTTCTCTGGTCGCCTTCGCGTGACTTCTCGGCGCCGGCCTTGCCTTGGGTGATGTAATAGTCACTGATATAGCGTGGTTCGCCATTGTTGTTTTCAAACAGATAAAGACGGGATTTGCTGGTGTCCACCACAATGGCATGGCGTTGCTCAGTCTGCATTTGCAGCAAGTATTTCGGGATTTTTCCCGAAGGCGGTTGTTCGAGGTGGCGTTGCAGGCGCACCCGTGCTTCGTCCCGGAAATCCGCGATTTTGCCCGACTCGGCACCAGATGCATCGCCAAAAGATGTCAGAGGCTTGGCACGTGACATGAGAAGGTCGCCGCGGATGAGGTGGGCAAGTTTGAAATTTGGCTTGATGTCAAGCAGGGTGTTGACGTCGCGCAGGGCGGTATCAAGCTGGTTTTTCTGGATATTCAGGAGAATGTTGACCAGTAATGCTTCAGGATCCTTGCTGTGGGCGCGCGCATATTGCAGTGGGGGCAACAGATCCCCCATGCCGCCTGCGGGTGCCGTTGTCAGGCCCAGCATCAGCAGCAGGAAGGCTTGTATGAAGTGTTTTGATCTGCCGTTAATCAACGTCCAATGCGCTCTTCATGAATCAGCCATTTGCCGTCCGATTTGACCATTACCAGCGTTTTCCAGGTTTCGCTGTTGAAGGTGGAAGCCCGATAGTGTTGTTTGAACGTGACGCTGGCGTGGCTGGAATCGATCAGTCTGACTTCGGGTTTGATGATGTCCACTGAAATCGACTTGGGCTTGCTGATCCGTTCATGACGTGTCTGTTCCCAGCTTTTACGGCTTTCTCCCTTGGAGAGCACCAGGTCCGGGGCGTAGAACTTGAGATATCCCGCAACATTCTTGGCGGACCAGGCCTTGGCCCAGGCTTCGACCGTAGCCAGTAAGGCGGCGTCATCATTCCTGGTTTCAGGCGCTGTTTTCTCGCTAGCGGGTTTTGCCGTTTCCACAGCCGGTTTTGCTGCAGCCGCTGGCTGGGCTGCAGGAGTGGGTTTGGCCGGTTCGGCAGGGGCGGCAGTTTTTGCCGGGCTGGCAACGACTGGCGCAGCAACCGGTGCGGGGGCCGGTTTTGTAACTGCAGCAGCAACAGGGGCGCTTGCCACAACGGTTGGTCTGGCGGGCGGACGGCTGCTTTGCTTTGAAAAGATGTCCTTGATCAGAGCCAGCTTGGACTGGGCGTTGGCGTTGCCTTTGTCCAGTTGCAGTGCCTTGTCATACGCCTGGCTCGCCATTTTTGCGTAAATGTCGCCGAGGTTTTCGTGTGCAGTGGCATAGCTGGGGTGAGTGTTGATCGCCATTTCCAGCGCGGTTTTGGCTTTCTCGTACTGTCCCTGGGATGCGTACAGCACGGCAAGGTTGTTGTATGGCTCTGGCAGTTCCGGGTAATCGTCAGTAATGCCGGTGAAAATCTTGATGGCGTCACCCGTTTTGTTTTGCTCTGTCAGGATCAGACCCTTGATGAAACGGACCTGTGCGTCCTTGGGGTGCGTCGAGAGATAACTGTTGGCGCGTTCCAGCGCTTTTTCCTGCTGTCCCTGTTTCAGCATGTGACTGATTTCCTGAGCTTCATCGGCACGGACAGGGCTATTGGAAATCATCAAGGCTGCGGCAAGCGCAGAAAGCAGTGGAATCAGACGGGAACGGCTCATTGATCGGAACTCTCGCGAAAACAGGATATTAACTCTGCGGATTCTAGCAAGAACCGGGCTCGATTGCCATTTATTGCGGGTTTTTCGGGTAGAATTGGGCCGTTTATTATTACCCCAGAATTTGAGCGCCATGAGTAGTGAACGCGAGCCAGTCCCCCACTTTATCCGCAACATCATCGAAGATGATTTGAAAAGCGGTAAACATCAATCCATCGTCACCCGTTTTCCGCCCGAACCTAACGGATATCTGCATGTAGGACATGCCAAGTCGATTTGCCTGAATTTCGGGCTTGCGCTGGATTTCAAGGGCAGATGCAACCTGCGTTTTGACGATACCAATCCCGAGAAGGAAAGCGAGGAGTATGCGCTCTCCATTCAGGAGGACGTGCGTTGGCTGGGTTTTCAGTGGGATGGCGGGGTGCACTGGGCGTCGGACTATTTCGATGCGCTGTATGGCTACGCGGTGGAACTGATCCGGGCAGGCAAGGCTTATGTGTGCGACCTGACGCCGGATGAAATGCGTGCCTATCGCGGCACGCTCACCGAGCCCGGCAGGAACAGCCCCTACCGCGAACGTTCCGTGGAAGAAAATCTCGACCTTTTCTCCCGTATGAAGGATGGCGAATTTTCCGATGGCAGCAAGGTGCTGCGCGCCAAAATCGACATGGCCTCGCCCAACATCAACATGCGCGACCCGGCAATCTATCGTATTCGCCGCGCCCATCATATCCGCACCGGCGACCAGTGGGTGATCTACCCGATGTACGACTACACCCACTGCATTTCTGATGCGCTGGAAGGCATCACCCATTCGCTGTGCACGCTGGAATTCGAGGATCATCGTCCACTTTACGACTGGGTGCTGGACAACATCACTATCCCCTGTCACCCGCGTCAATACGAATTTTCACGGCTGGAGCTGCAATACACCATTACCAGCAAGCGCAAGCTCAACCAGTTGGTGACAGAAAAACGGGTGTCTGGGTGGGACGATCCGCGCATGCCGACCATTGCAGGTATGCGGCGGCGCGGCTACACCCCGGCAGGGATACGTGAATTTGCGCGGCGTATCGGCGTTTCCAAGAGCGACAATGTAATCGACATGTCGGTGCTGGAAGGCTGCGTCCGCGAGGATATGGAAACCAGTGTGCCGCGCGTGATGGCCGTGGTGAAGCCGCTCAAGGTGGTGCTGAGCAATTTCGTAGCAGGTGAAACCCTGTCACGGGAGGCGGGTTTTCACCCCAATCACCCCGAATTCGGCAGCCGCGAAGTTCCAATATCACGGGAAATCTGGATCGAGGCCGACGATTTCAGCGAGACGCCGCCACCCGGCTGGCAGCGTCTGGTGCCTGGCGGCGAGGTACGGCTGCGCTACAGCTATGTCATCAAGTGCGACGAAGTGGTGAAGGACGTTGCCGGCAATGTGGTCGAACTGCGCTGTTCGCTTGACACTGAGACCCTGGGCAAGAATCCGCAGGGGCGCAAGGTCAAGGGCGTCATTCACTGGGTTTCAGCCGAACATGCGCTGCCTGCGGAAATTCGCCTGTACGACCGCCTTTTTACCGTGGCCAGGCCGGATGGGGACAAAACACGCGATTTTCACGAATTCATCAATCCGGAATCCTTGTCGGTGGTGCAGGGCTGGGTTGAATCCTGTGTGCAGGATTCGGCACCGGAGACGCGCTACCAGTTCGAGCGCCTGGGCTATTTCTGTACGGACCGACACGAACACATGCCAGGCAGGAAATGGGTATTCAACCGTGCAGTTTCACTCAAGGATACCTGGACAAAGGAAACCCCATAGGGCTCCAATTCCTTGCAGTGCGGCATTTTGCCGCATTCACTCCGCAGCCCTTGAGCTTTACTATCCAGGGGTTACTTCCTTTTCTGTTTTTCACTCAAGCAAGGAGTTGTTCATGAAATCACCAATCCTGAGTATTGCCACCGCTGCAGCATTCGTCTTTGCCATTCCCTCATTCGCAGCCGGAAGTGCCGCCGACAACGTGTCGGCCGTTGATCCATATGTTCGCCTTGCGCCTCCGGGGCAGATGGTTACAGGCGCATTTGTTGTATTCAAGAACAGCGATGACAAGGATCACAAGGTGGTCAAGGCCGACAGCGCAGTATCGAAGGTGGCAGAGCTGCATACCCATACCATGGAGGGCGGCATGATGAAGATGCGCCCGGTCAAGGACATCGAAATCAAGGCCAAGGGAGAGACCGCTCTCCAGCCCGGTGGTCTGCATATCATGCTGATCGATCTCAAGCAGCCGCTGAAGGAAGGGGAGAATGTGGCTATCAGCATTACCTTCGAGGATGGGAGCAGCAAGAAATTCGATGCGCAGGTTCGTAAGCCCCAGGCCGCAATGGCAATGCCGATGCCCATGGATCACGATCACAAGGGCATGAAGCACTGATGCGGACTCGCCCCGTTTGACAGGATGGCAGGGATGGCCCAGGATTCCGTGCCTTTCCTGCCATTACTATTTCCTTCATATGTCCGATTTTTCTGCTTTTTTCAACCGCTTGCGCAAGAATGCCCGCCACTGGGCTAAGTGGGCACGACGGCAGGAAGTTTCCTGCTATCGGGTATATGACCGCGACGTACCTGAATTCCCGCTTGCGGTAGACATTTACCGGGATCATGCGCATCTGCAGGAATTTGATACGGGCTGGCAGATGCCTGAAGAAGCCCATGCGCAGTGGGTGGAATCGGTTCGGCAGAATGCAGCAGAGGCGCTCGAACTTCCGTTGCAGCGTGTTATTTACAAGTTACGAGCACGTCAGCGCGGCGAAAGCCAATATGAGAAAACCGGCACGACGGGTGAGGATTTCGTGGTGGAAGAGGGCGGGCACCGTTTTATCGTCAATCTGACGGCGTACCTTGATACCGGCTTGTTTCTTGATCATCGCATCACGCGACGCATGGTGCAGGAACGGGCGGCGGGCAAGCGTTTTCTCAATCTGTTTGCTTATACCGGCAGCTTTACCGTTTATGCCGCTGCAGGCGGGGCTTCCGGATCGGTGACGGTGGACATGAGCAACACCTACCAGGATTGGTCGCTGCGTAATTTTGAGCTCAATGGCATGGACCTGAAGCGGCACCGGCTGGTGCGTGCAGACGTATTCGCCTATCTCGATCAGGCGATTGCCGCAGGGGAAAAATTCGACCTCATCGTGATGGACCCGCCCAGCTTCTCCAATTCCAAGAAAATGCAGGGCGTGCTAGACGTGCAGCGCGATTATCCGCGTCTGATAAATACTTGCCTGGAATTGCTTGCACCTGGCGGTGAGTTGTTTTTTTCCACCAATCTGCGTAGCTTCAGGCTGGATGAATCCGCACTGGCATCTGGCCAGGTCAGGGATATTTCCTCCCGGACCATTCCCGACGATTTCCGCAACAAGAAAATTCACTACTGCTGGCAAATTCATAAACCCTAGCCCAAATTTCACGTCTTTGTTTTGGATCAGGGCTTTGGGCATGTGTGGTTTTCATTTATGAATATAAAACAGTAAATCCGGTTTTATTGTCGCTAAATGGTGTGTGGCATTTATGCCAGGCAAAAAAATAGCGCAGCCTGTTTCCGGGCTGCGCCTAATATCCACCAAATTAAGGAGGATGGAGGAGACAACACAAAAATCTCAAAGGGGATATGAGCGTTTCCGTGTAGATTAGAATTATCTAATATTATGATTTGCTATGCAACAACTTTTTGGTTGTTAATCGCACACAAAGTAATTATCAAATACGGTTGATAATTATTCTCATTAGCAATAGAATGGTTTCCAAATAGTTAATCGAAACTTTTTCATGGAGACCACAATGAAAATTCTCAGAACCCTGTTTGCAGGCACCATCTTCTGTCTTGCCGCCACGTCGGCCAGTGCTGCCGAAGTGGTGGTCTATTCCGCCCGCAACGAGCAGCTCATCAAGCCGCTGTTCGACGCCTACACCAGGGAAACCGGCGTACAGGTCAAATTCATTACCGACAAGGAAGGTGCGCTGCTGCAGCGCCTCAAGGCAGAAGGCCAGAACACTCCGGCCGACATGCTGATTACCGTGGATGCCGGCAACTTGTGGGAGGCGGCCAGGGAGGATCTGCTCAAACCCGTGCAGTCACGGACACTGAACGCCAATGTGCCGGCACATCTGCGCGATCCGGGCAATCAGTGGTTCGGCCTGTCTGTGCGTGCGCGCACCATGTTCTACAATAACCAGAAGATTAAACCTGCCGATTTGTCCACCTACGAAGATCTGGGAAATGCAAAGTGGAAAGGCCGCCTGTGCCTGCGGACTTCCAAGAAGGTGTATAACCAGTCGCTGGTGGCGATGATGATCGCCGAACATGGCGAAGCTAAAACAGAACAGATCGTTAAATCCTGGGTCGCCAATCTCGCGACAGAACCGTTCCCGGATGACACCAAGATGCTGGAAGCGATTGCCGCCGGGCAGTGTGACGTGGGTATCGCCAATACCTATTACTTCGGGCGCCTGATGGAGAAGAAAGCCGGCCTGCCGTTGTCGATTTTCTGGCCTAACCAGCAGGGTAGCGGCGTGCACGTGAATGTTTCCGGTGCGGGCGTGGTCAAGCACGCCAGGCACGAGAAAGAAGCCGTGGCTTTGCTGGAATGGCTGTCTTCCACAACGGCGCAGAACCTGTTTGCTGATGTGAACATGGAATACCCGGTTAACCCCGCCGTCAAGACCGACCCGGTCGTGGCCGCATGGGGCAATTTCAAGCAGAATCCCTTGAATGTCGCCAAGGCCGGCGAGTTGCAGGCCACAGCGGTCAAGCTGATGGATCGGGCTGGTTATAGATGAAACGCCACGGCTGGCGCCTGGCTGCTGCCTTCATCGCGCTCCTGATCATAGTTCCGCTGGCGGTGGTGCTGGCTTCGGTGTTCAGCCCGGAGCGCGAGGTGTGGCAACACTTGCTGGAACATGTATTACCCGGCTTGCTGAGTAATACTTTCCGCCTGGTCGTGGGGGTGGCGGTCGGCGTCACGCTGCTGGGCGTCAGTCTGGCCTGGCTGACTGCCGTGTGCGAATTCCCCGGGCGGCGGTTTTTTTCCTGGGCACTGCTGCTGCCGCTGGCCATGCCTGCCTATGTCATGGCCTTCATTTATGTTGCCCTGCTTGACTTTACCGGGCCGCTGCAAACCGGGCTGCGTGAACTGGCCGGCGGCCCGGTGGTTTTCCCGCCCATCCGCTCTGCCGGAGGGGTGATCATGGTGATGAGCCTGGCCCTGTATCCCTATGTTTATCTGCTGGCCCGCAATGCCTTCCTGACGCAGGGGCGGCGCGCGCTGGAAGCGGCGCAATCGCTGGGCTACAGTCGCAAGGCGGGGTTTTTCAAGGTGGCCCTGCCGCTGGCGCGGCCCTGGATCATGGCTGGACTGATGCTGGCACTGATGGAGACGCTGGCCGATTTCGGCACCGTCGCAGTGTTCAATTACGACACCTTTACCACGGCTATCTACAAGACCTGGTTTGGTTTGTTTTCGCTGCAGGGCGCGTCCCAGCTCGCTTCGGTGCTGATTCTGCTGGTGTTCGCCCTGATTGCCGCTGAACAGGTTTCGCGCCGTGGCTTGCGCTTCACCCAGGCTGGACGCCATACCCGGATGGAAAGTATCGTCCTGAGCGGATCCGTCGCCTGGCTGGCCAGCGGGTTTGCCGCCCTGGTGCTGCTGGTGGCTTTCGTCATTCCGCTGGTGCAACTGCTGATCTGGGCAGAAAAAGTCGTGGTGCAGGATTTCGACGCGCGTTACCTGGATTTCCTCTGGCATTCACTGCTGCTGGGCGGGCTGGCAGCCGCACTGGTTGTCGCTGCCGCGCTGGTGCTGACCTATGCCCAGCGCCGCCACGACGATGCCTGGACGCGCACCATGGCGCGGATTGCCACACTGGGCTATGCCGTTCCCGGCCCGGTTCTGGCGGTGGGCATCGTCATTCCGCTGGCCTGGCTCGATCAGCAGTTGATCGGTGCGGCCAGAAACTGGATCGGGATCGATACCGGCCTGATCCTGCAGGGCACCTTGCTGGTCATGTTGCCCGCCTATCTCACGCGCTTCCTGGCCGTAGGCTACAACCCGATCGACAGCGCCATGCAGCGCGTGACCCGCAACCTCGACGAGGCGGCACACAGCCTGGGCGTGTCCGGCCTTGCCATGCTGCGCCGCGTGCATCTTCCGTTGCTGCGCGGCGGCCTGCTGTCGGCGGCGGCACTGGTATTCGTGGATGTGATGAAGGAAATGCCGATCACCCTGATGACCCGCCCTTTCGGCTGGGATACGCTGGCGGTACGCATTTTTGAAATGACCTCGGAAGGAGAGTGGGAGCGCGCTGCTCTACCTTCTGTGGCACTTGTGCTGGCGGGCCTGTTGCCGATCGCCCTGCTGATCAAACATTCGGAAAAATCCTCATGAGTCGCTCCATTGTATGCCCCGCTCCTGTTCCCGGCGCACCCTTGCTGGAGGTGCATGCCATACGCCAGTCATATGGTCGCCAGGAGGTGGTGAAAGGGCTTTCCTTCAGTCTTGCCCAGGGAAGCATCGGCTGCCTGCTCGGCCCTTCCGGCTGCGGAAAAACCACCGTATTGCGCGGTGTGGCCGGGTTCGAGCCTGTCAGCAGCGGAGAGATCATTCTCAACGGCGCCAGCGTAAGCCGGCCCGGCTTCATGCTGCCGCCGGAACAACGGCGCATCGGCATGGTGTTCCAGGATTACGCCCTGTTTCCCCATCTCAGCGTGGCGGATAACGTGGCTTTTGGCCTGCACGGCATGAGCCGTCAGGGGTGCGTCCAGCGTGTGGCTGAACTGCTTGAAGTGGTGGGCCTGCCCGATAGCGGGCGCAAATTCCCCCACGAACTGTCCGGCGGGCAACAGCAGCGCGTGGCCTTGGCTCGTGCTCTGGCGCCGTGCCCCGCGCTGCTGCTGCTGGACGAGCCATTTTCCAGTCTCGACGTGGAGCTGCGAGAGCGCCTGGGCCAGGAAGTGCGCGAAATTCTCAAGCAGCAGAACACCACGGCGCTCATCGTCACCCATGACCAGCATGAAGCCTTTGCCATCGCCGACGAGATCGGCGTCATGTATCAGGGTGTGTTGCAGCAATGGGACAGCGCCTACAACCTCTATCATCGGCCTGCCAGCCGTTTTGTTGCGGATTTCATCGGCGAGGGTGTGCTGATTCCGGGAACCGCGTTGAATGGCGAGCGGGTGGAAACCGAGCTGGGCCTGCTGAAGGGGAAAATCCCTGAAGAATGTTATAGCCAGCGCATGGTGGAAGTGTTGCTGCGCCCTGACGACATCGTGCATGACGATGCCAGCCCCATGCAGGCCGAAGTGGTGCATAAGGCTTTCCGCGGTGCCGATATTCTTTACACCCTGCTGCTTTCAAGCGGGCAGAAAGTGCTTTCCCTGGTGCCCAGCCATCACAACCATGCTTATGGGGAAAAAATCGGCATTCGTCTGGAGGCCGATCACGTGGTGGTGTTTCCGCAGGCTGCGGCGGAAAATCTTTAACCGCAGAGGCGCAAAGCCGCTAAGAATGCGCGTATCGAGAACCTGGCCGATGCTCGTTTTCATGAGAACCGTCATTTTCCTCAGGGAGGCGCTGATTTATTCCGCAGCCCCGTCATTGCGAGCGTAGCGAAGCAATCTTGATCTCAATAAATCATCAGCTTACAGATTGCTTCGTCGCTTTGCTCCTCGCAATGACGATTAAATCAGTGCTTCCTTAAGATGATTTTTTCTCCGCGCCTTAGCGTCTTTGCGGTTCAAATTCTTAAGCTTTAATACACGATCTGAACGTTTTCCTTTTGCAACTGCTCGTGCAGCGAACTCAGCAATTCGTCATGCAGATTGACGCGCCAGTCCTCGCCCAGTTGCAGTTCGCACAAGGCGTCCTGATTGCGGTAGGCGATGCGCACCGGGCAGCCGCCATTGCGGTAGGGGGTCAGCAAGTCCTTTAGCCGGTTCGCATCGCTGCCGCCATTGCACTTCAGCAGCATCGCCTTGGCGAAGCGGGTACGCGCGCCAGCCAGGCCCAGCAGTTTCTCCGCCACCACCCGCAAACCGCCGGCGTAGTCGTCCTTGCTCACCTTGCCTTCCACGATCAGCAACTGGTCTTCCCTGAGCAGTTCACGGTTGCTGTCAAACAATTCGCTGAATACCGAGACGTCCTGACGTCCGCTGCCGTCGTCGAGGGTGATGAAAGCCATCTTGCCGCGTCGCGTCATCTGGGTGCGGATGGCGTAGATCACGCCTGCCAGATAAACCGGCTGGTGTTGCGGTGCCAGGTCGGAGAGCTTGGTACGGATGAAAGTGGCAAGCTCCTTGCGGTAGCTGTCGTAGGGATGGCCGCTGAAATAGAAGCCCAGGCTTTTCTTTTCATTCAGCAGTTGCTCGCCTTCGCTCCAGCGCGGCACATCCACCAGGTTTTCAGCCGAGTCCCCGGCAGTGTCCTCGCCGAACAGGCTGGCCTGGTTGATCGAACGGTTATGCTGCTCGGCGGATTCCATGGCCAGCCCGACCGAGGCCAGCAGGCTGGCGCGGTGATCCGTGATCAGATCAAAAGCGCCGGCGCAAATCAGCGCTTCGATGGTACGGCGGTTGACGATGCGCTTGTCGACCCGGCGGCAGAAATCGAACAGGTCGCGGAACGGGCCGCCAGCCTTGCGCTCGGCTTCGATGGACAGCACCGCCTGCTCGCCTGTGCCCTTGACTGCGCCCAGGCCGTAGCGGATTTCACTGCGCGATACCGGCTCGAAGCGGTAATTTGAAACATTGATGTCCGGCCCCAGTACCTTGACCTTGTTGGCCAGGGTGTCCTCGTAGAAGATCTTGAGCTGGTCGGTGTTGTCCAGTTCCGAGGACAGGGTGGCGGCCATGAAGGCCGCGGTGTGGTGGGCCTTGAGCCAGGCGGTCTGGTAGGAGACCACGGCATAGGCGGCGGTGTGGGATTTGTTGAAGCCGTATTCGGCGAACTTTTCCATCAGGTCGAACAGGCGCATGGCCAATTCTTTACCATAGCCCTTTTTTTCCGCGCCGGTGCTGAATAGCTCGCGGTGCTTGGCCATCTCGTCGGCCTTCTTCTTGCCCATGGCGCGGCGCAGCAAGTCCGCGCCGCCCAGGGTATAGCCGCCGATGATCTGCGAGATCTGCATTACCTGCTCCTGATACACGATCACGCCATAGGTCGGCGTGAGGCAGGCTTTCAGATCCTCGTGGAAATAGTCGATCTTCTGCAGGCCCTTCTTGCGCAGGATGAAGTCGTCCACCATGCCCGAGCCCAGCGGTCCGGGACGATACAGCGCCAGCACCGCGATGATGTCTTCGAAGCGGTCCGGCTGCAGCTTGGCCAGCAGTTTCTTCATGCCGTCCGATTCGAGCTGGAACACCGCCGTGGTGTTGGCTTTCTTCAGCACTTCGTAGGCGGCCGGGTCGTCGAAATGCTGGGTGTCGAGCGGCCCGGTAAACGTCGGGTCGAGCCGCTTGAGATATTTCAGCGCCAGCTCGATGATGGTCAGGTTGCGCAGGCCGAGAAAGTCGAACTTCACCAGGCCGACGGCTTCGACGTCGTCCTTGTCGAACTGCGATACCGGCACGGCATCGGCGCCGGAGGCCACGTACAGCGGGCAGAAGTCGGTCAGCTTGCCCGGCGCGATCAGCACCCCGCCGGCGTGCATGCCGACGTTGCGGGTCATGCCTTCGAGCTTCAGCGCCAGTTCGAACAGCTCGCGCACTTCCTCTTCATTGTCGTAGCGTTCCTTGAGCTCGGGCACTTCTTCCAATGCCTGGCTCAGGGTGATGAATTTGCCCGGCTGGGCAGGAATCAGCTTGGAAAGGCCGTCGCAGAAGTTGTAGGGCATGTCCAGCACCCGACCCACGTCGCGCAGCACGGCCTTGGCCGCCATGGTGCCGAAAGTGGCGATCTGTGATACCGCGTCGGCGCCATACTGGCGGCGCACGTACTCGATCACCTTGTAGCGGGTCTCCTGGCAGAAATCCACGTCGAAGTCGGGCATGGACACCCGCTCCGGATTCAGGAAACGTTCGAACAGCAGGGCGTAGCGCAGCGGGTCGAGATCGGTAATGCCGAGGCTGTAAGCCACCAGCGATCCGGCGCCGGAACCGCGCCCCGGGCCGACTGGCACTTCATTGTGCTTGGCCCAGTTGATGAAGTCGGCCACGATCAGGAAATAGCCGGGGAAGCCCATCTGCAGAATGGTGTCGGTTTCGAACTTGAGGCGGTCCGAATAAGTGGGATACTGCGCGGCGCGTTTTGCCTCGTCCGGATACAGCTCCTGCATGCGTTCCGCCAGGCCGTCCTCGGCGCGCTTGATCAGGTATTCGCTTTCGCTCATTCCTTCCGGGATGGGAAACAGCGGCAGCTTGCTCTTGCCCAGTTCAACGATCAGGTTGCAGCGCTTGGCGATCTCGACGCTGTTTTCCAGCGCTTCAGGAATGTCGGCGAACAGTTCCGCCATCTCGGCCTGGCTCTTGAAATACTGCTGCTCGGTAAAATGCTTGGGGCGCCGCTGGTCGCCCAGCACGTAGCCCTCGGCAATGCACACGCGCGCTTCGTGGGCGCGGAAATCGTCCTGGTCGAGAAACTGGATCGGGTGGGTGGCCACCACTGGCAGGTCGAGCTCTCCGGCCAGAACCAGCGCCTGCTGGATGTATTCTTCGGCCGGGTTGGAGCCGGGGCGCTGCAGTTCGAGATAAAAACGCTGCGGAAAGCACTTCGCCCATTCCTGCGCCAGTTGTCGTGCCTGTTCCTCGTTGCCGTTCAGGATCGCCTGGCCGATGTCGCCCAGATGCGCGCCTGACAGTGCAATCAGCCCCTCGCCAAGACCGGAGGCCAGCCACTCCTTCCTGATTTCCGCCCGGCCGCGGTGCTGGTTGCCACGAAAAGCCTGTGACAGCAGTTCGCACAGGTTGCCATAACCGGCCCGGTTCTGGCACAGCAACAGCAGACGGCCCGGCTGATCGCGGTTGGCTTCGTTCTCGATCCAGACGTCGCAGCCGATCAGCGGTTTGACACCCTTGCCCCGCGCGGCTTTGTAGAACTTCACCATGCCGAACAGGGTATTCAGATCGGTCAGCGCCAGCGCCGGCATGCCATCGGCCATGGCCCGCTCCACCGGCGGGCAGGCGTGATCCTTGCCCGCATCCAGACGCACGATGCCGTCGGTGATGGAGAATTCGCTGTGGAGGCGGAGATGGATGAAGGAAGGAGGTGACATGGCAGCGCTATTCTACCGCCTGGCATCCCATGGCGTCATCCGTCAGCGTGCCCCTGCGCGCAACAGTTGCTCGAAATCCCCGTGGGGCAAGGGTTTGCTGAAATAATAACCCTGGTAAAAATCGACTTTATGGTAGCGAATGAAGTCAAATTGGCTTTGAGTTTCCACCCCTTCGGCGACGATTTTCAGGTCGAGGCTTTTCGCCATGCGGATGATGGTTTCGGTAAGCATGGCGCCTTCAGGATTGTCGAGATTGCTGATGAAGCTACGGTCGATCTTGAGGGTGGACACCTGCAGTTGATGCAGGTAGGACAGGGAGGAGTAGCCAGTGCCAAAATCGTCGAGGCTCAACTCCAGACCCAGTCTTTGTATTTGTTCCAAATTGACACGTTCGCTTTCTCCCGTGGCCATCATGACGCTTTCCGTCAGTTCCACTTCCAGCAGGTCAGGGTTCAGGCCGGTTTCGGCGAGAATTTGGCCGATATTTCCGGCCAGGTCGCGGTGGCGCAGTTGCTTGGCCGAAATGTTCACTGCAATGCGTACCGGGGTGCCGCTGCGTGCCCAATGCGCGGCGGCGCTGATCGCGCTGCGCAGGACCCAGTCGCCGATGGGCAGGATCAGGCCGGTTTCCTCCGCCAGGGGAATGAAATCCACTGGCGGAATATTGCCCAGAACAGGTTCGTTCCAGCGTAGCAGGGCCTCTGCGCCGATAATGCGCCCGCTCGCCACATCGACCTGGGGCTGGTAATGCAGCGCGAGCTGGTTTCGTTCCAGCGCATGTCGCAAGCGTGCTTCCATGTCCAGGCGCGTCACCATGTGTTCATTCAGAACAGGTAGGAAGAACTGGTAATTGTTGCGGCCAGTTTCCTTGGCACGGTACATGGCGATATCAGCATGTTTGAGCAGCGTCTCCATGTCCTTGCCATCATCTGGATAGAGCGCGATGCCGATGGATGGGGTGACGGTCAGGGCATGGATGCCAACCATGAAAGGGTTCCTGAAGGCGTTGAGCATGTTGTCCAGAATAGGTGCCACGCTGTCGGAATTCTCGATGTCGTCCGCTAGCACGACGAATTCGTCTCCGCCCTGTCGTGCCAGGGTGTCGCCGGGACGCAAGCAAGTTTTCAGCTTGTTTCCCACCAGCTTGAGCAGTTCGTCCCCGATCTGGTGGCCCAGCGTGTCGTTGATGTTCTTGAAACGGTCGAGGTCGATGAAGATGAGCGCCAGATGGGTTTCCATACGTTGCGCCCGAGCCAGCATCTGATCCAGACGATCCTTGAGCAGATGGCGATTGGGTAGTCCGGTCAGCGCGTCGTGGTTGCCGATGAAACGGATGCGTTCTTCGGCAAGCTTGCGTTCAGTCAGGTCGGAAAATACCGCCACATAGTGGCTTAGTCTGCCTGCGCCATCCTTGACCGCCGTGATGACCAGCCACTCGGGGAAAATATCTCCGTTCTTGCGCCGATTCCAGACCTCTCCCTGCCATCTTCCCCGGTTGCCCAGGTCGCGCCACATGTCCTGGTAGAAACTGGCGGGGTGTCGACCCGAATTCAGGATGCGCGGGTTTTCTCCGATCACGTTTTCTTGGGTGTAGCCGGTGATATTGCAAAAGGCCTGATTGACCGTGACAATGCGGTTTTCCGCATCGCTGATGACGATGCCCTCGACACTGCTGTCGAATACCGTTGCCGCCAACCGTAAATTGTCTTCGGCAGCGCGCCGCGTGGCGATTTCCTGGCGCAGACTGGTGAGCATGCTGGCGAGCGCGGACGAGAGGCGCGCAATTTCATCCCTGCCGCCGAATATCGGTAATTCCCTTGTCAGGTCGCCGTCGCTGATGGCTTCCGCATCGCGGGCGATGGCTTCGACCGGACCGGTCAATCTTCCAGCTACCCACCAGCCAGCGACGGCGAAGGCGCCGCCCAGCAGCAGACCAATCAGGAGAATGCGGCGTTGCAGACTATTTGCCGCGGCAAAGGCGATCGTCTTGTCCTGGCGCAGCACCAGACGCCAGCCAAGACCGGGATAGTTCTGAAAGCCCTTACTAGACACGTGCGCGGTCAGAAATTCTCGTCCACCACGCCAGTCGGCCATGTAAAAGCTTTCCTGATAAGCGTGCAAGGCACCTTCAACCTGTGCCGAATCTCCCTCGAAACGGTCGAAAACCTTATGCTGCGGCCCATCCAGCACCAGGCCGTCGCGACTCAGAAGAAACGCGTCGATGCCGGCCCCCGTCGGCAGAGACTTGAGTATCTCTCTGCTCCAGCGCCAGTGAAGATGCGAACAGATGACGCCGACCGGCTTGTTGTCCGTACCCAGGATGGGAGCGGCCACGTCAAGCAGATAGATCGGATCGCCGGAGGGATTGGGCAGCATCTTGGCTAGCAGCATGGCGTCATGTACGTCGCCGACGTAAGGGCCGGTCATGCCTTTCTTGAACCATGGGCGCTTGCTGATGTCACGGCCTTCCAGATAGCCCTGGGTGCCAACCTTGGCGATGCCGTCGGGGCCGGCGATGCCGATCCAGGCGTGCTGGCCGTGCGTGGTTTGCACCCGTTCGAGCAATCGTCGCTTGTCTTCGGTTGAAACGGCTGGGTTGCGTATGTCGGATAGCTCGGCCAGCATCTGAATTTCGCGATAGCGCTCGAACATGCCGCGATCCAGTGTTTCCAGCATGTGGCGGGCTGTTGAGATCAGCGCCTTGCCGCGTTCCTGCTCGATCTGCTGGCGCGCCACCTGTCCGCTGACCAGGCTCAGGATGACGGCTGCGGCAATGGTGACAGCACCGATGGATATGGCTACCCGCATGCGGATGCTGGTACGGGGATTGCGTCGATGGGTCATGATAATTTCTATATTTTATTACGATTGTTTCGATAGCGGTAGCGAGGCTGCTGCTGATTTTATGGGAGGTGGCGAGGTAGCATAAAATACGCTGCGGTTCTTGCCCGTCTCTTTTGCACGATACATCGCCCGGTCGGCCTGATCGATCAGTTCGGCCGGATCCTGGCTGTCCTGGGGGTAACAGGCAATGCCGATGCTGACGGAAATGCCATCCATATCCAGTGCGCCCACCCGGTAGGGCTGAGCGATGATGCTGCATAATTTACTTGCCAGCCCGGCTATGCCGCTCAGTGAAGCCAGGTCGGTCAGCAGCACCACGAACTCGTCCCCACCCAGGCGGGAGACGGTGTCCATGTTGCGTAGTTCGCCGCGCAGGCGTACTGCTGCCTCTTTCAACACCTGGTCGCCGACAGCGTGACCGTAGTTGTCGTTCACCTGTTTGAACCCGTCCAGATCGAGGAACAGCACGGCGACATTGAGATGCGACCGGGCGGCGGACAGCAGGGCCTGGCCGAGACGATCCTTGAGCAGTGTCCGGTTGGGCAGTCCCGTCAGATAATCGTGCTGCGCGAGATAGGCCATGCGTGCCGCGCTGGCCTTGTGCTCCGAAACGTCGGACAGCACCGCGATGTAGTGGCTGAGGCGTCCTTCTTCGTCGCGAATGATGGAAATGGATGTCCACTGTGAAAGCAGCTCGCCGTTTTTGTGGCGGTTGAGCACCTCGTTTTCCCAGTGTCCTTCGTTGGCCAGCGCTTCCCGCATATCCCGGAAAAATGCTTCGTCCTGGCGCCCCGAGGCGATGATGTCGGGCTCGTGGCCGATGACTTCTTCCGGAAGGTAGCCGGTGCGCTGGGTGAAGGCAGCGTTGACAGAAATGATGTGATTTCGGGCATTGGCGATGTAAATCCCGTCCTGGCTCGACTCGAATACGCGCGCAGCAAGGCGGGTTTGTTCCTCAGCTGCGCGGCGCAACGAGATGTCGCGGATCACAACCTGCATAACGCGTTTGCCGGCCAGTTTGAGCATACCCACGGACATTTCAGCATGCAGGAAAGTCCCGTCGTGCCTGATCAGCCTGAAATGCAGGGGATTTGCCTGCCCCAGTCCATCGATGAGCTGGGTGTGCAGCGCACGGATCGCACCGCGCTCGTCGATATGGACGAAGGACAGGATATGCTGTCCCACCAGCTGCTCGGGCCGGTCGTAGCCCGCTAGATGTGCCATGGTACTGTTGGTCATGCTGATGATGTCGCCATCGTGCACCATGACGCCTTCAGGCATCAATTCAAAGAGACGGCGGTAGCGCTCTTCCTCTTCGGCAATCTCCTCCTGTGCCTGACGCAAGGGGGTGACGTCGATGAATGCGGCGATGGCGCCGGCGGGCAGCGTGTCCTGAAATACCGGAATGGCATTGCCCAGCAGGTGGCGTAGTGACCCATCCGGGAAAATCACTTCCGAAGCGAAATTTGCGACTTCGACGCCTTCTCGCGCTGCCTTGGCCAGTGGCCAGTCGGCCATGGGTACTGGCATACCGAAGTGCCGCAGATTGAGTGCGGCCAGATTACTCGAGGAGAGCGATTCGCCAGCGTCGATGCCGCATTGCTGCAACAGATCGCTTAGCGCCCTGTTGACGTGGATATGACTGCTATCAGAGGTAGTGGTATGCATCACCAGAGCGGGCACGGCGTTAAAAATGGCGGCAAGTTCCCGGGCGCGAAGCTTTTCGCGTCTTTTGCCTTCCGTTAGGGCGGAGGTGCGCTCAAGCACTTGCGCTTCAAGATTGTGTTGTGCATCTTCGAGGCGCTCCATCATGTGGTTGAAGCTGCGCGCCAACTGGCCGACTTCGTCCTGACGTACGGTTTCCGCGCGCAAATCGTCTTCACCCTTACTGATGCGCTGCGCAATGCGGGAAAGTTCGAGCAGGGGATGACTGATCCTGGCGGCAATGTAGCGTGCGTACCAGATGCCAAGTACCAGCAGGGCAAGCGCCACGGTGCCGAGAGAAAGAAGCAGCGGGGCCATTTCCTGCGGGTATGCCACCTCGCTACGTGAGATTTCAAGGCGAAGGTCCAGAGCGTCGAGCGGCGGATTGAAACGCGGCGCGCGTTGTTCTGCCGTTCCGGCCTGGATTGTGTCCCTGCCAAGGAGAATGTCGCCTTCCTGGCCGGCATGCAGCCGTGCCTGATAACCCCGGGGAATGTGGCGCTGGTTCTCGATCCAGGTGCCCAGATCGAGCCTTCCAACCAGCGCGCCTTCTACCGAGTTGGTGGCGGGAAAATGAACAGGAACCAGCAGGACAAGCAGCACATGGCCATTCTCGTTAACTGCAAAGGCGCCTGGTTGCCCCTTTTCAAGGGTGGTTTTATAAGCCGGATTGGCGCCATAGCAGTTCGGATCGTCCAGGCCTGTTGAAACCAGGGGGCGGGCCAGAAAATCGCACAAGGTGAGACCCAGTTGCTCCTCTATATGCATGTCGAATTCGCGCATGAAGGGCACCAGGTATTGCTCCCTTCCGCCAGAGTCGAGAAGGGCATTGGCGAGAACGGTGTTACGCGCTAGGCCGGTAATGGCATCCTGCCAGCCGTTCAGGGTGTTGGCGAAAGCCTGTCCCACGGTGTCTGCATTTTGTGCGAGTTCCCGTTTCTGGTGTTCCTGGGCAAAGTAATAGGCGCTGAGGGAAGAAATGCCCATGGCGATGGCGATAATGGCCAGCAGGCCCGCAGCTACATCGAAGGTTGTGCGCCGGACAAGGCTCTGCCCCAGCCATGCGCCAAGTTGTTCCCATAATCGTTGCCAGGGTGCCATGCTGCGCTCTTAGCGTTCCTTCCTTGCCGGCGCCAAAGGCTCGATTGCACCGTCGGCGGCGTAACGTGCCATGAATGCCTGTTCAGGTCCCAGCGCATCGTGCCGCGTGGGAGTGAACGGCTGGGAATAATGCTTGATCAATCCATCGTAATTGCGTATCCGTTCCAGGGCATTGCGCACACTTGCCCGATCAGTGCTTTGAGCCAGGTCGATGGCACGCGCCAGGATGTGCATCAGGTCGTAGGCGTGCGCCACGCCTACCGGAGATTGCAATTGGCGTGCATTCTGAACGCCGTCAAGTTTCTTTGCCGCATCCAGCACGAACTGCGCTTTAGCGCCGCCAGCCAGGAATGAGTAGGTCTGCACGACTGAGAAATCGAGTTGCCTCAGCGCATTTTTGCTGTCGTCATAAAACTTGCCACCAGTCAGGCCCCAGTGGGAAAGGATCGGCATACGTTCTTCTTGTGGTAGCGCCACCATTTCCCGGATCAGGATCGCACCCTCGCGTTCGTTGGCCACCAGCACCAATACCTGTGCGCCTGCCTTGCGCAGTTTCTGATAGGGCGCTAGCAGTGAGTTATCTCCCCAGTTGTACCAGTATTTTCCCGCCAGGTTTATACCGTTTTTATGAGCCGAATTGTTTTCTGCTGCACGCAGGTTGCTGCGTCCCCATTCGGTGTTTGGCAGAAGCAGGCCGACCTGCTTGAAGCCACTGGAGCGGGCTTGGGCCAGCATCGTGTCCATGGCCCAGCTGTCGCGAAGGGACAAGCGGAAAGTATAGCTTGGCTGGTAGTTGTGCTCGGTGATGGAATCGGCTGCAGCCCAGGGATCGAGCAGGATGATCTTGAGTTCGTGGATGGCCGGCAGGGATTCGACCACTACCGGGCTATACTTGCCGCAGAAAACTGCGACCAGGTCTGGCATGGCAGCGAAATCGCGCAAATTCTGCAGGGAACGGGCAGGCACTGAACGGTTGTCGCGTTCGATCAGCACGAGCTTGCGGCCATCCAGCACACCGCCCTGGTGGTTGATCTCGTCGATGGCGATGGATATGCCCAGTCTGACTGCTTGAGCGGAGGTGCTGCCTGGCACGCCGAATTCAGCGTCAATGCCGATCAATACCGGCGGTTTTACCCCGGCGTTCGTCAGTCCGGAGGCAATGCACAGTGCAATGAAGCCCACCCAGTGTAGTAAGCGGGTATGCCAGCGTTGTGATTCTGGGGTGTTTCGCATGGCCCTTTCTCCTCACTGCGTCCAGCGCACATGGAGACTAAAAAAATGCGCTTGTAACACCCCAATTTAACCACATATGCCAAATTCTGTGGTCATACTTGCGCAACATTCTGGAAAGCAGTCGTGGCAGATTTTTTCGCCCTTAACTACCGGCAAAACGGTTTTTGCGTAGAACCGTTATAATGGCAAGCCATTCATTTTGAATCCTGAGAATCATGCTGCGCTCTCCCGAACTTCTACTTCCCGCCGGCTCGCTGGAAAAAATGCGCACCGCCTATGCTTTCGGCGCCGATGCTGTTTACGCAGGCCAGCCGCGCTATTCCTTGCGCGCGCGCAACAATGAATTCAAGCTGGATCAGCTCGAAACCGGCATTAGTGAAGCCCACGCACTGGGCAAGAAATTCTTCGTCGCCAGCAATCTCATGCCGCACAACGCCAAGGTCAAGACCTATCTGGCGGATATGGAGCCGGTCATTGCCATGAATCCGGATGCCCTGATCATGGCCGACCCCGGCCTGATCATGATGGTGCGCGAGAAGTGGCCGGAAGTGCCGGTGCATCTCTCGGTGCAGGCCAATACGGTGAACTACGCGGCGGTGAAATTCTGGAAAAGCATGGGGCTGACACGGGTGATCCTGTCGCGCGAGCTTTCGCTCGACGAGATCGAGGAAATCCGCCAGTTGTGCCCGGATATGGAACTCGAAGTGTTCGTTCACGGCGCGCTGTGCATTGCCTATTCGGGCCGCTGCCTGCTGTCCGGCTATTTCAACCACCGCGACCCCAATCAGGGCACCTGCACCAATTCCTGCCGCTGGGACTATAAGGTGCACGAGGGCGAGGAGGATGCGGCCGGGGTGATCCGCGCCGATTTTTCGGCACAGATGCAGGAAAGTGCCTTGTCCGATTGCGGCAGCCTGCCGCGTCATCCGCTGGCGGACAAGGTGTATCTGCTGGAAGAGCAGAACCGTCCGGGCGAACTGATGCCGGTGATGGAAGACGAACACGGCACCTACATCATGAATTCCAAGGACTTGCGCGCGGTGGAGCATATCGAGCGTTTGACCAGGATGGGCATCGATTCGCTCAAGATCGAGGGGCGCACCAAGTCCATTTACTACGTGGCACGCACCGCGCAGGTCTACCGCCAGGCGATCGACGATGCCATGGCAGGGCGGGCTTTCGACCTGAACCATCTTTCCTCGCTGGAAACGCTGGCCAATCGCGGCTATACCGATGGCTTTTACCAGCGCCATCACACTGCCGAGCATCAGAACTACATGCGCGGCTATTCGGAAAGCGCCAAGAGCCAGTACGTGGGCGATATTGTAAGCTTCGATGCAACAAGCCAGATGGCCGAGATCAATGTCAAGAACCGCTTCGTGGTGGGTGACCGGCTGGAGCTGCTGTTGCCCTCAGGCAATCAGATCGTGCAGCTGGAACGCATGGAAAACCTGGAGGGCGAGGCTATCGAAGCAGCCCCCGGCAGCGGCTGGACGGTGCGCATCCCCTTGCCGCCGGGAGATTTCTCCCAGGGGCTGGTGGCGCGTTTCGTGTCCTGAATAGATATTTTCAACCCTGATTTCCGGTATACTTTCAGCCGTTTAACAGGCCAAAATTCCCTAAATGCAGCTTTTCGCTTTCGGCATCAATCATCATACCGCGCCGCTCGCCATCCGCGAGCAGGTGGCGTTTCATGCCGAAAACCTGCAACAGGCGCTGCTGAATCTGGTCGATCACCGTCCGGTGAAGGAAGCGGCGATCCTCTCTACCTGCAACCGCACCGAAGTGTATTGCAACACTGAGGAGCCGCAGCAGGCGATTGACTGGATGGCCGACTTTCACCAGCTCAAGACCCACGCCATCGAGCCTTATCTTTACACCCTGCCCAAACAGGACGCGGTGAAACACGCTTTCCGCGTCGCCAGCGGGCTGGATTCCATGGTGCTGGGCGAAACCCAGATTCTCGGCCAGCTCAAGCAGGCAGTCCGCACCGCCGAGCAGGCTGGGACCATGGGCACCCTGCTGCACAAGCTGTTCCAGCGCACTTTCTCGGTTGCCAAGGAAGTGCGCGGAACGACAGCGATCGGGGCCAATTCGGTGTCCATGGCGGCTGCCGCGGTACGACTGGCGCAGCGCATCTTCCCCAGCATACATGAGCAAAATGTGCTGTTTATCGGCGCGGGGGAAATGATCGAGCTCTGTGCCAACCACTTTGCCGCCCAGCATCCCAAGCATATCCTGGTCGCCAACCGTACGCTGGAACGCGCCAGTACGCTGGCGCAGCGCTTCGGCGGCGGCGCCATCACGCTCAACGATCTGCCCGATCACCTCGCCGCTTACGACATCATCGTCACCTCCACCGCCAGCCCGCTGCCGATCCTGGGCAAGGGCATGGTGGAGCGCGCCATCAAGGCGCGCAAGCACCGCCCCATGTTCATGGTCGACCTTGCCGTGCCGCGTGACATCGAGGAAGAAGTGGGCGAGATGGACGACGTTTTCCTCTACAGCGTGGACGATCTTTCCCAAGTCGTGCAGGAAGGCATGGACAGCCGCCAGGTCGCTGCCGCAGAAGCCGAGGCGATCGTCGAATCGCGTGTGCGCAGTTTCGTGGAATGGATGGAAAACCGCGAAGTGGTGCCGACTATCCGCGCCTTGCGTGATCATGCCGACCGTGTCCGTCGTCAGGAACTGGAGCATGCCCAGCGCATGCTGGCTCGGGGCGAAGACCCGCGCGAAGTGATGGAGCTGATGGCGCGCGCGCTGACCAACAAGTTTCTCCATGACCCCAGCCATGCGCTGAACCACGCCAGCGGAGACGATCGCACCCTGCTCGAAACAGCGTTGCGGCGCCTTTACCACATTCACCAGAATTAGCGATGAAACCATCTATCCTGGCCAAGCTCGCCTCCCTGAGCGAGCGGCTGGAAGAGCTCAATTTGCTTCTTTCCAGCGCCGATATCACCAGCAACATGGACAACTACCGCAAGCTGACGCGCGAGCATGCGGACATCACGCCGGTGGTGGAGCAGTACCATGCCTGGCAGCAGTGCGAGCAGGACATGCGCGATGCCCAGGAAATGCTTGCCGACCCGGAAATGAAGGAGTTCGCTGCGGCAGAAATCGAGGAAGGCAAGGCACGGCTGGAGCAGATCGAACTTGATTTGCAGAAACTGCTGCTGCCCAAGGATCCTAACGACGAGCGCAATGTATTCCTGGAAATCCGTGCCGGCACCGGCGGCGATGAATCGGCGCTGTTTTCCGGCGACCTGTTCCGCATGTACACACGCTACGCCGAGCGCCAGCGCTGGCAGGTGGAAATCGTCTCGGAAAGCGCGGGCGAGATGGGCGGCTACAAGGAAATCATCGCCAAGATCATCGGCCAGGGCGCCTATTCCAAGCTCAAGTTCGAGTCTGGCGGGCATCGCGTGCAGCGTGTTCCGGCGACTGAAACCCAGGGACGCATCCACACGTCAGCTTGCACCGTCGCCATCATGCCCGAGGCGGACGAATTGGCCGAGGTCAACCTCAACCCGGCTGATTTGCGTATCGACACCTTCCGCGCTTCCGGCGCCGGAGGTCAGCACATCAACAAGACCGACTCGGCGATCCGCATCACCCACCTGCCCACCGGCATCGTGGTGGAGTGCCAGGACGACCGCTCGCAGCACAAGAACAAGGCCCAGGCCATGAGCGTGCTGGCGGCGCGCATCATGGACGGGCAACTCAGGGAGCGCAACACCAAGGAAGCCGCCACACGCAAGTCCCTGATCGGCAGCGGCGACCGTTCCGAGCGCATCCGCACCTACAACTTCCCGCAAGGCCGCATCACCGACCACCGCATCAACCTGACCCTGTACAAGATCGACCAGATCATGGACGGCGACATGGACGAACTCACCGGCGCGCTGATGGCCGAGCATCAGGCGGAGTTGCTGGCCAGCCTGGCCGGAGAAGGCTAATTGGCAACTCTGGCTGAGGTTCTGGTGCAAGGTGGCCAGAAGCTCGGGCAAGTCCAGGTTCTCGATCCTCGTGAAGCGCGGCTTGAAGCGCAAATCCTGCTCTGCCATGCGCTTGGCGTGGCGCGCTCCTGGCTCATCAGCCATGATCGTGATGTGCTGGATGAGGTTGCCAAAACAAAATATTCTGATTTTCTGGTGCGCCGTCTCGCAGGCGAACCCATCGCCTACATCGTCGGCAAACGTGAATTTTTCGGGCTGGAATTCAAGACCACGCCAGCTGTGCTGATCCCGCGCCCAGAAACCGAATTGCTGGTGGAACTGGCGCTTGCACGTATTCCCGAATATCAGTCCTGCAGTGTGCTGGACCTCGGCACCGGTAGTGGCGCTATCGCCATCAGTATCGCCAAGAACCGGCCACAGGCAGAAGTCACAGCAGTGGATCAGTCACTGGATGCTTTGGCTGTTGCGCGTGAGAATGCTGAAAGGCTGGAGGTGCCTAATTTGCGCCTGCTGCAAAGCAACTGGTTCAGTTCGCTTGAAGCCGGAATGTTCGATCTCATCGTTTCCAACCCGCCTTATGTGGAGGCCGCCGACCCGCATCTGCAGCAGGGCGATGTGCGATTCGAACCCCTGTCAGCGCTGGCTTCCGGGGCGGACGGCCTGGACGATATCCGTCATATTGCGGCCTTGGCTCCAGCGCATCTCGAGCCGGGGGGCTGGCTGCTGTTCGAGCATGGCTGGAATCAGGGCGAAAGCTGCCGCGAGATATTGCGGCAGAACGGGTTTCAGGAAGTAGAGATTTTTCGTGATTTGGCGCAACTAGAGCGTGTAAGCCTCGGATCATGGGGGCTTGAACCTTGCGGCACACCATAAAGCAAGGCTTGAATCATACGGTGTTTTGACAATCTAACGTTGACGTTATATATTTAAATCTCACTTTAACGTTAGATATGGAGGCAACATGCAAACCCCCGACATCATGATTCATTTCGATGAAATACTAAATGCGCAGCAGCAACAGTCCATTGAAGAAGAGCTTAGGGCAATTGAGGGCGTCATCGCTCCTCGCTTCAACAAACCCCATCTGCTCGTCATCTCATACAACGCAGATAGCACCAGTACGCATGTCCTGCTGAAAGCAGTGAAGGACAAGGGCTATCAGGCACAAGTCGTTGGTCTATAGCCAAAATGGGTGAGATGCTGCACAAAATCGGAGACGTGGCCGAGATGCTGTCCACATCTGTCCGAACCTTGCGTTACTACGAGGAGGAAGGACTGTTAACCCCGGTGCGGACAGGAGGGGGGACCCGTCTCTATTCGATGAAGCATGTCGACCGCTTGCGTGCTATTTTGCATCTGCTCAAAGGGGGCTATTCCATCGATGCCGTAAAAGCATTGGCAAAATTGCGTGAAAATAGTCTTACTGGGGATGACAGTCAAAGAGGCGTTTCTGCGCGGATGGATGAAATACTTCGGGATATTGATTCACGGATAGGTGAACTAAGAAAGCTGGCGGAAGAAATCCGTGCCGCTAAACAGACTGTCAGCCAATGCGCCGGTTGCAGCAACATCCCCAGTTCGCAAGGCTGCCCACATTGCCCCGTACGAGATCGTCTTCATGACATTGAACTGCTGAATCTGGTTTGGGACATGGATGAGTGAATTCTAAATATATTCAGGCCTCCTGACTGAACAGATTTTCTGCAGTCGCAGTGCTTTTGCATCTGGGTGAGCCGATCGTGTCAAACCCGGTGGAGTGGCGTTTACACGGCCCCGCAGTTTGGATGTTACAATCCGGCGAGGTATTCTCAAGGGACGAAAATCATCGTGCGGCTTTTCTTTCGCAGGGCATGGCTGATGGCGGCGTTTTTTTATCTGCCAGCGGCTTTTGCAGAATCCGTTTATCCCGCTACCGGACTATCGGCCAGTCACGAAACAGCAAGTATTTCATCCGGCGCGATGGCCGGCAATACCGAGCTGGCTTCGCCCAAACCGACCAGGGTGCAGATCCCTTCGATTCAATCAAATCCCCAGTCGCAGACAGGCACAAATGGCGCTCTTCCCGCCAGAATAACGTCTGGTGGTGAACAAATCTCGCCATCTGCGCCGGCCCAGAGTGAACGCGCCGATTCAGGCGATGCTGCGAGCCGCCGGCAAGCAGCAAAAAAAGCATCCGAAACCGTGGAGTACAACCAGTTTCAGGAATTCCTGCTGCTGAACGGCGGTCAGGACCTTCCCCTTTACGGCGCGGAATTGTTTTTTGGCGCACCTTCCACATTCGCGCCTGCCGATCAGGTTCCAGTGACCAGCGACTATACCGTGGGTGCTGGTGATGAACTGTTGATCCGGGCCTGGGGGCAGGTGGATATCGATTACCGTGCGGCAGTGGACAGGAACGGTGACATCCATATCCCGAAGGTGGGCACCCTGCATGTGGCGGGACTCAGGCTGGCAGAACTGAATGGTTATATCAAATCCGCAGTGGGCCGGGTTTTTCACAACTTCGAGCTGAATGTCAGCCTTTCCCAGATGCGCTCGATCCAGGTGCTGCTGGTGGGGCAGGCAAAATATCCCGGCAGTTATACGGTCAGTCCGTTGAGCACCATGCTGAACACGCTGTTTGCGGCCGGAGGCCCCTCGTCCAAGGGTACGATGCGGCGCATCCAGCTCAAGCGCAATAACCGGGTGGTGAGTGAGCTGGACCTGTATGACCTGCTGCTGCGCGGTGACAAGAGCAGGGATATGCCCCTGCAGCAGGGCGATGTGATTTTCATCCCCCCAGTGGGGCAGCTTGCGGCAATTCACGGCAGCATCAATATCCCGGCGATCTACGAACTGAATGGAAGCGAAACCCTGGCCGGGTTGATCGAAATGGCAGGCGGGCTTTCCACCATGGCGGAAGGCAAGAAAGTGACGGTGGAGCGTATCGTGGACCGGAGCATGCGCAGCGTGGCCGAGTTTTCCCTCGACCGGGCCGGCTTGGCGCGTTCCCTGCAGGATGGGGATGTCGTAAGGGTTTACGATATCGTGCCGCGTTTCGACAATGCCGTGACGCTGCGCGGCAATGTGGCAACGCCTGCGCGCTTCCCGTGGCGCGAAGGCTTGCGCGTCAGCGACATCATCCCCTATCGGGAGGGCTTGCTCATGCGCAGCTACTGGAGGACAAAAAATGCGCTGATCCAGTTTCCTGATTTGAGAGCGGACAAAAACGCCGGAGGAAATGGCGCCGCCCGTCTGTATGCCGATCTGAAGCGCAATGCTTTCGAGGTCAACTGGGATTATGCCGTCATCGAAAGATTGAACCCCGCCGACCTGACGACGTCGCTGATTCCTTTCAATCTTGGCAAGGCCGTATTGCAGGACGACGCAGATCAGAACAAGGCGCTCAGGCCTGGGGATGTCGTGACCATCTTCTCCAAGGACGATATCCGGGTGCCGCTCGCCCGGCAGAGTCAGTATGTGCGGCTGGAAGGCGAAGTGGCCGGAGCTGGCGTATATAAGATCGAGCCGGGCGAAACGCTGCGTCAACTGGTGGCAAGATCGGGAGGCCTGACCCCCAACACCTATCTGTTCGGCGCCGAATTCACCCGTGAATCGACACGCATCGCACAACAGAAAAGACTGGAGGAATTCACCAGCAAGCTTGAACGCGACCTTGAACGCTCCGCCGCAGGCAAAGCGCAGAGCGCGATTTCCCCCGAGGACGCCGCCAGCCTGAAAGCCCAACAGGACAGCCAGCGGGCACTGGTGGACCGGCTGCGCCAGGTCAAGGCGAGCGGCAGGGTGGTGCTGGAATTCCCGCCAGAAAGCGCCAGCCTCAGGGATTTGCCGGATCTGGTGCTGGAAGATGGTGACCGCTTCGTCGTGCCTTCGCTCCCCTCGACGGTTAGCGTCATGGGTTCCGTCTACAACGAAAACGCCTTTATTTTCAAGCAGGGCAAGGACGTCAGCGATTATTTGGAGCAATCCGGTGGCACCACCAAGGATGCTGACGGCGCCAGCATGTATGTCATTCGAGCCGATGGCTCGGTTCTGAGCAAACGGCAATCGGGCTGGCTGATAAGCGGATTCGAGCGGGAACGGCTGATGCCGGGGGATACCGTGGTGGTCCCGGAAAAAACCGACAAGGTGAGCTGGATCAAGGAACTCAAGGACTGGTCGCAGATCTTTTATCAGTTCGGGCTAGGCGTTTCGGCCCTCAAGATACTGAGGCAATGACGCCAGATGATGGATTCAGGACAGAATTTGGCAAGTGCGTCCACGCAGGAGGCAGAATTGGGGTTGCTTGATCTGCTGCTGGTACTGGCTAAATACAGGAAAATGATTGTTTCCGTGACGCTGGGCGTGACCCTGCTGGCGACCGTGATTGTATTCCTGCTGCCGAAAACCTATACCGGCAATGCCACCATACTGCCGCCGCAGCAATCCCAGACGGCTGCGATCAGCCAGCTGAGCGGTCAGCTCGGGATGCTGGCTGGCCTTGCGGGCGCCTCTCTGGGAGGCAAGAAGAATAGCGAGCTGTATATCGGCATGCTGAAAAGCAGAAGTGTCGCCGACAAGCTTATCGAGCGCTTCAAGCTCGGCCAGGTCTACGGCGAAAAACTCATATCCGAGACGCGTCGATGCCTGGATGATGCCACACGAGTGACTTCCGGCAAGGATGGCATTATCAGCATCGAGGTCGACGACAGGGATCCCGCGCGCGCCGCCGCGCTGGCCAACGCCTACGTGGAGGAGCTGCAGGCCCTGACTCAGTCGCTGGCGGTGACGGAAGCATCGCACCGGCGCCTGTTTTTCGAGAACCAGCTCAAACAGGTGAGGGACGAATTGGGCAAGGCGGAGCTGGCCCTGAAAAAGACCCAGGAAACGACTGGCCTGATGCAGCCGCAAGCGCAGGCAGAAACCCTCATCAGCGGTATCGCCAAACTGAGGGCGCAATTGACTGCCAAGGAAGTGGAAATCAGCGCTATCCAGACCTTTGCCACGGGGCGCAATCCAGACCTGCTTATTGCGCGCAATGAGTTGGCGAGTTTGAAGGCGCAACTGGCAAAAGCGGAAAAAGCGGATACCGCCGATGGCGGCGTTATGGTGCCCACCGGCAATTTCCCTTCCGCTGGCCTGGAGTATTTGCGCCGCTTGCGCGAGGTCAAATACCAGGAAGTCGTGTTTGAACTGATGGCAAAGCAGTTTGAGTCAGCGAAGATCGATGAGGCAAAAGACCATGCCCAGATCCAGCAACTGGACAAGGCGGAAATTCCGGAAAGGAAATCCGCCCCCAGGCGCTTGCTGATCATCGTGCTCTCGGCCCTGCTCGCCGCCATGCTTTCCGTTCTTGTCGCCCTGTTGCGCGAGGCGCTTGAGCGCTCGGGACAGAACCCTTATCAGGCAGAACGCCTGCGGCAGTTACGCAAACAGGTGACCGGATGAGCAGCGTATCCGCCGATGCTTTCATCCATTCCCATGCGTTGGTCGAAGAAGGCGCAGTGGTCGGCGCGCTTACCCGTGTCTGGGCATTTGTGCATATCCTGCCTGGCGCGAGGATAGGGGGGGAGTGCAATATCTGCGATCATGTTTTTATCGAAAATGATGTCATCGTGGGCGATCGTGTGACGATCAAGTCAGGTGTCCAGCTATGGGATGGCCTGCGCCTGGAGGACGATGTCTTCGTCGGACCCAACGCGACCTTCACCAACGACCGTTTTCCGCGCAGCAAGCAGTGGCCGGAAGCATTCCTGCAAACACGGGTGGGGCGGGGCGCCAGCATTGGTGCCAACGCCACCATACTGCCCGGGGTGGTCATCGGCGAGCGCGCCATGGTTGGCGCAGGGGCGGTCGTGACCGTGGACGTGCCGCCCGATACCGTGGTCGTGGGTAATCCCGCACGTCCGGTGAGGGTGCTCGCGCAAGATGAGTCTTGATCGTTGCCGGATCATCGATTTGCCCAGGGTCACCGATCCGCGCGGCAACCTGACCTTCATCGAAGGCGAGCGGCACATTCCTTTCGACATCCAGCGCGTGTATTACCTGTATGACGTTCCCGGCGGTGCCGAGCGGGGAGGGCATGCCCACCGGGCATTGCACGAGTTCATCATCGCCATATCGGGCAGCTTCGACGTGATTCTGGATGATGGCCATGGCAAGCAGCGCTTTCATCTCAATCGTTCCTACTATGGGCTCTATGTATGCCCGATGGTATGGCGTGAACTGGATAATTTTTCTTCCGGCTCGGTGTGCCTGGTGCTGGCTTCTGAATGCTATGACGAGGCCGATTACTACCGCGAGTACCAGGCCTTCCAGGCCGCCATAGACGTGAAATGACCGTTCCCTTTCTGGACCTGGGCGCGGCTTACCGCGAACTGAAAACGGATATCGACGCCGCCTATGCCAGGGTCGCGGCATCCGGCTGGTATATCCTGGGTCCGGAGGTGGAAGCGTTCGAGGCGGAATTCGCCGCTTATTGTGGCGTTCGTCACTGCGTCGGGGTCGGCTGTGGTCTGGATGCGCTGCACCTGATCCTGCGCGCCATGGACATCGGCCCCGGAGACGAAGTCATCGTGCCTGCCAACGCCTATCTTGCAACCTGGCTTGCAGTCAGCATGTCGGGCGCAACGCCTGTCCCGGTCGAACCCGACCCGGAGACTCACAACCTGGACCCGGCGCGCCTGGAGGCGGCGTTGACGCCACGCACCCGCGCCATTCTGGCGCTGCATCTGTATGGCTTGCCGGCAGAAATGGACGCGATTTGCAGCGTGGCCAGCCGGCACGGCCTGAAAGTGATCGAGGACGCGGCACAGGCTCATGGCGCGCGCTACCAGGGGCGCCGCGCCGGCAGCCTGGGCGATGCGGCGGGTTTCAGTTTTTACCCGACCAAGAATCTGGGCGCAATGGGGGATGGCGGGGCGGTCACCACCGACAACCCTGAGCTCGCGGCCCGCATCAGGATGCTGCGCAATTACGGCACGCGGGTCAAATACCGGAGCGAGGAACTGGGCGTGAATTCGCGTCTCGACGAATTGCAGGCTGCCTTGCTCAGGGTCAGGCTCAAATCGCTCGATAGCTGGAATCAGCGGCGCCAGAGCGTGGCTGATGTCTATCTGCGGGAATTCCAGGAGACGCCTCTGGCATTGCCTCGCACAGCGGCAGGCATGTCACCGGCATGGCATCTGTTTGTGGTGCGCGCAGCACAGCGTGAGCATTTGATCGAAACGCTGGAGCGCAGCGGCGTGGGCTGGTCCGTGCATTACCCCGTGCCGCCTCATTTGCAGGCCGCCTATGCCCGTCCTGAATGGCCGAAGGGCGCCTTCCCCATCGCCGAGCAGCTTGCGGACGAGGTGCTGAGCCTGCCCATCGGCCCGCATCTGGGCGAGCAGGAGGTTCGCCGGGTGGCGGCTGTCGTGCGTGAAGGGTTGCGGACATGCACATAACGGCCCTGTTCGTCTCTGCGACGCCATGAACCTGCTCCGGGTTTCCTTGCAGACCGGGATGGCTGCCGCAATCAGGGCGGTCTTCGGCTTCATCGCCACCAAGATCATTGCGCTATATGTCGGGCCTGGCGGGCTGGCGCAGATCGGCCATTTCGCGAATTTTTCCAGTATCGCCACCGCCCTTGCCGGAGGCGGAGTCTCTGTGGGAGTGACGAAGTACGTGGCGGAACAGCGCGCCCCGGGTCAGCCAGGTTCGCCGATTCTCGGAACTGCGCTTGCCCTCGCGCTGTCTTGCTCGTTCGTCCTGTCCTGCGTTCTGCTGCTATGGCGCCAGGAACTATCCCTGTGGCTGTTCGGCAGTCCCGCTTACAGCGGGATTCTGGCGGCTTTCGCAGCGGTGCTGGCGCCAGCGGCATTGAACGGCTTGCTGCTGGCTATCCTGGCCGGACACAGGAAAGTCAGGAATGTCGTGATGCTGAATGTCGCCGCCAGCTTCGCAAGCCTGCTCCTGACCGCAAGCATGACGATCTACGCCGGGCTGCAAGGCGCCTTGCTGGCCCTGGCCCTGGCCCAGTTGTCTGCCTTTCTGTTGTCCCTGAGGTTTGGCGGCTGGTCTGCCTTGCGCGGTATTCATCCGCTTTTCGAGCGCAAAAGCCTGTTCCTGCTCGCCAGATATTCCGCCATGGCAGTGGTTTCGGCAATTTCCTTGCCGCTTGCGCTCATGATCGTGCGTAACCACCTGGGCGAGACGATTTCCTGGGAGGCGGCCGGTTACTGGCAGGGGGTATGGAAAATATCGGAGGCCTACCTGTTGCTGGTGACGGCATCATTTGGCGTTTATTATCTTCCCCGGCTTTCAGAAATCCGCGAGCCTGCGCTGCTGAAGCGGGAAATCCTGCATGGCTACAGCGTGCTGCTGCCAATTGCCGCCCTGTCTGCCGCCTGCATTTACCTGTTGCGGGAGCCGCTTACCCGGTTTCTGTTCAGTGATGCCTTTCTGCCCATGACCGAGCTGTTTGCCTTTCAGCTGGCAGGCGATGTGCTCAAGGTCGGCTCCTGGATGATCGCCCATCTCATGCTGGCCAAGGCGATGACCGTGAGCTTTATTGCCAGCGAGGTACTGTTTGCGGCCTGTTTCGTGATCCTCTCCCTGCTGCTCACGGCGCGCTTCGGAACCGTTGGCGCAAGCTATGCCTTTGCCCTGAGCTATCTTTTTTACTGGGCGGGGATGGGCTGGGTCTATCGCCAGGCAACCCGGAGCGACGCATGAAAATCGTCCTTCCCGTTCTCAACTTTACCCGGGCCGGCGGCGCGCGTGTGCTGTCCCAGCTGGCTTCGAGCTGGACGCGCATGGGCCATGAGGTGATTTTTTGCGCGCATTACGGAAGTGCCGTCCCGTATTACCCTACGCTGGCCGGGATCGTCTGGCTTGATGATCGGGGACGCAGGGTGGCCAGCAACGAGGAAGGAAAAAGGCACGGCGGCTGGGCAAGCGTCGTGAACCTGCAGGGACTGCTGCGGGGTTTGAATCGCCATGCGGCGGACTGCGATATCCTGCTGGCCAATCACAACCGCACGGCATGGCCCGTCGCCTTTTGCCGCAGCCGGGCGAAAAAGTTCTATTACGTGCAGGCCTATGAGCCGGAATACTGCCAGAACAATCCCGGCCTCAGGGGGAAGATGGCGAAACTGACGGCGGAATGGAGTTACCGGCTGCCCCTGAAACGGATCGTCAACGCGCCGGCCTATTTCGATTACCAGAAGCTGGTTGCGGACAAGTTCGTGCCGCCGGGGGTGGATATGGAGGTTTTCTATCCCGAGCCAGAACCCCTGGAAGGCGAGGTGTTCAGGCTCGGCTGTATCGGGCGGGACGAAGAGGAAAAGGGCACCCGGTATGTTCTGGAGGCTTTTGAGTTGCTGCTGGCGCAAGGCCGGGCGGTCGAGTTGCGCATTGCCGCATTCGGTGCCTTGCCGGAGAAATATCACGCCCATCCCGCGGTAAGGATTGAAGTGCCTCTCAATGACGCCGAACTGGCCCGCTTCTATCGCGGCCTGGATATGCTCGCGGCGCCGGGGATCGGCCAGCGCGGTGCGCCGCATTACCCGGTGATCGAGGCCATGGCCTGCTCGGTGGCCGTGGTGAATACGGGTTATTTTCCCGCCACGGAAGAAAACTCATGGCTGGTGCCGGAAAGAAATGCCGGGGCGCTGGCCGCCGCGATAGGCGAAATGATGACCAACCCAGAACTGGTCCGCAAGAAGAAACGCCAGGCCCTGTGCGATGTGCAGCAGCTCGCATGGGACAAGGTGGCTCAGCGCATGCTGGAGTATTTTGCGGCATGAGTGATTTCATGGAGCCTCCCCGCATCAGCATCATTATCGTCAACTGGAACACTGCGTCGCTGCTGCGCCAGTGCCTTGCCATGATCGGCCCGGACGAATTCGACCTTATCGTGGTTGACAACGGCTCCGGCGATGGCAGCGTCGAGATGTGCCGGGCGGACTTTCCCCAGGCAAGGCTCGTGGCCAACCCGGACAATACCGGCTTTGCCCGGGCGTGCAATCAGGGGGCCAGGGAAGCCAGGGGGCATTATTTGTTCTTTCTCAACAGCGATGCGCTTGCTTCCGCTGTGACCATCAATGATCTCGCGGATGCCATGGAGGCCGCAGGGGTGCATATGGCCGGGCCCAGGCTGGTCTTGCCGGGCGGGGCAACCCAGACCTCTTCGGCACGGCGCATGCCCACGCCGCAAAGCGAATTTTTCAGGAATATCGATTTTTGCGGATGGGGCACCGGACAGACAGGGGTGCTGCAGGATTATTCTCTCCAGCAAGAGGTCGAGTGCGTGAGCGGGGCCGCGGTCATGATCCGGGCCGATGTGTTGCGGAGTGTCGGCGGCTGGCCGGAACACTATTTCATGTATGCGGAGGATATCGATCTTTGCATGAGGGTGACGGCGCATGGCTATCGCATTTGTTATATTCCTCATTGTGTCGTGACGCATTTCGATGGCGGTAGCAGCAAGGGCAGTGTGGGCCTGAGGCTGCGGCGTTCCTGGCTGAGCTTTGCTGCCATGACCCGCTTCTTTGCCCGTTACCATGGGCGAATCCATGCATTGCTGTACGCTTTTCAATATCCTGTGTACATGGGTTCGATTCTGGGCCGGGCAGTTTGCAGGCGTATGTCGCGCAGGGAGAAGCGTCAGCCATGACGGCGATCGTGCGTTTCCTTGCCTGCAGTTATCTCTTTTTCGCAAGCTGGACCGAAGCTTTTGCGCTCGGACCCTGGATGCCTCTCCCCAACCTGTTTGGCTTTCTTGCCCTTGCGCTCTTTCTTCCCCTGAAGGGCGGACGATTGACGTTCGGGGCCCTGCGCATGGAGGATTTTCTCCTCCTGCTGCTGGTTTGTGCCGTGACGTTCGCTGCCCTTGTCCATCCCAACGACAAGACGCTCAACTATCTGCTGGCGTACTTCGCGACATTTTTCTTGCTCTACCTGCTGATGAAACAGGTGTTCGTCTCCCTGGTTCCTCCGGAAACCGCGCTTGGCGTGAACGCCGCCGCAGTCATGCTGACAGCGTTTTTTGTCGTGTTTGTCGAATTCATTCCGAAGGCCTTTCTGGGTTTCGACGTTCAGCAATTCACCTTGCGCTCCGTGGCAGCGGATGCCGCTTACCTCGGTATCATTCCGCGCGCTTACGGCTTCAGTACCGAACCGACCAACCTCGGTTTTTATTTCGACACGCTGGGTCTTGTCGGGCTGTGGCACTTCCGCGCCTGGACAAAGGATCGCCGTCTTCTGCGCCGGGCGGGCAGCACGCTTTTCGCTGTGGCCTGGCTGCTGACCTTGTCGGCTGCCGCCATGGTCGCGTTGCCGTTCGGCCTGGTGCTTGCCGCTCTGCTGCTGCACGGAAAAGAAATCCTGTCTCTGCGCCTGCTCCGGCGCTGGCCCGGACGTGTGATCGCCGCCGGGGTACTGGCGGCGGGCATGGCAATGGCGCTCCATTCCGCTTCGGATGGGCTGGAGGATTATGCCACTCCCCTGGTCTACAAAATCCTGCTTCATGATACCGATGCCGACGGCCGGCCTGAAAAGTGGAAACGCGACCTGGCCCTGATTGAAAAACGCCCCCTGCTGGGGCAGGGCCCCGGCGCATCGGCAGCACTGAGCGGCAGCGAGGGCTCTGTGAACTGGTACCTGTTTATGACCCTGGAAAGCGGTCTGATCTCCCTGTTGCCAGCGCTATTGTTCCTTCTCGTCTCGCTGGGGAGGATCGTCCGGACGCCGTTCCGGGGACGTTACGTTTTTGCTGCTGGCTTCAGTGCCGGCATCCTTCATCTCGCCACCGTTTCGCGTTTCTACGACCCCTTCCCATGGCTGCTGCTTATTCTGTTCTTCACGGTATCGGAAGCCGGGCGGTTGCGTGCGCGGCAAACTATCCCGCCCGCACCGGATAGCGCTTCATGATCAGGCTGGCTTTCGTCATTACCGGGCTGCAGGTGGGCGGAGCCGAACTGGTGCTTGCCAGTCTGCTTTCCCGGCTGGACCGGAGCAAATTCGATCCGCTGGTGATCTCCCTGACGGAAAGCGGGCCGATCGGTGCGGAGATTTCCCGCGGCGGTACCCGTGTCCTTGCTCTGGGGATGCGGAGGGACCTGATTTCAGTCGTGTCTGGCATGCGGCGCCTGGTCGGGCTGTTGCGCAAGGAAAAGCCGCAAATCCTTTTGACATGGCTTTACCACGCTGACCTGGCCGGACTTGTGGCGAGCAGGATTGCCGGTGTCCCACGTATCGGATGGAACCTGCATTGCTCCAGACCCATGGCCGCTGAACTGCGTTTTTCAACTCGCTTGCTGGCGCGTTTGCTGGCAAAGCTGTCGCCACTTCCGGATTTCGTGGTCACCGTGTCGAAGGCTTCACGCATTGAACATGAAAAAATCGGATATCACCCCCGGAAATGGCTGCTGATTCCCAACGGCATCGATACCGCGCTTTTTCAACCGGACGCAGAAGCGCGACAGGCTTTGCGCGCAAACCTGGGCATTCCCGCCGCAGCGCCGGTAGTGGGGCTGTTCGCACGCTATAACCCGATCAAGGACCATGCCACCTTCCTCGATGCGGCTCGCATCGCCCACGAGTCCAGGCCGGACCTGCATTTTCTTCTGGCCGGCCAGGGCGTGGACGACCCCGGGTTGGCCTGCCTGATCGGGAAGAGGGGCCTGAAGGAATGCGTGCACATCCTCGGCGAGCGCCGCGACATGCCCCGCCTGACGGCCGCGCTGGATATCGCGGTAAGCGCTTCCCGCAGCGAAGCATTCTCCCTCGCCATCGGCGAGGCCATGGCCTGCGGCGTGCCCTGCACGGTGACGGATGTCGATGAGCTCCCCATCCTGGTTGCCGGGGCAGGCATGGCGGTTCCGCCCGGGCAGCCTGATGCCATGGCGGCCGCCTGGCTGGAAATACTGGCCATGCCTGATGAGGCGCGTCAGGCCATGGGGTTGCTGGGACGGGAAAAAATCATTGCAGACTATTCCTTGACATCCATGGCGGCGCGCTACGAAGCGCTGTTTACTGAAAATGCGCCAGACAGCACGGCGGCAGACGGGAGATGAGGCGCGATGTGCGGTATTGCCGGTCTGCTTGAATTCCATGCCCGTTCCCACAGGGACGAACTGGAACGCACTGTGCGCTCGATGGCAACATTGCTGGCGCATCGGGGGCCCGATGGCGAGGGGGTCTGGAGTGATGCCGATTGCGGCATCGCGCTGGGCCACCGGCGCCTGTCGATTATCGATCTCAGCGGGGCGGGGGCTCAGCCCATGCATTCCGCCTGCGGCCGCTATGTTCTGGTGTGCAATGGTGAAATCTACAATTTCTCGACATTGCGCAAGGAACTCGAGCTTGAGGGGCAAGTCCCGGTGTGGCGCGGCCATTCGGATACCGAGGTGATGCTGGCCGCGATCAGTTGCTGGGGTGTGGAAGCAGCGCTGGAGCGCTTTTCCGGCATGTTCGCTTTCGCCCTGTGGGACAGGGAGAAGCGTTCCCTGTCCCTGGCACGCGACCGCATGGGTGAGAAGCCGGTGTATTACGGCTGGCTCGGCAGCGCTTTCATATTCGGCTCGGAACTGAAGGCGCTGCGTGCGCATCCCGCATGGCACGGCGCGATCGATCGCGACAGCGTGGCGCGTTTGCTGAACTACGGTTACATCGCAAGCCCCCATTCGATTTTCAGGGGGATACACAAGCTCCAGCCCGGCACCCTGCTGGAGGTTCGCGGGGAAGTCAAATCCTCACCGCGCCCATACTGGACCTTGAAGCAGGCCGTTCAGGCAGGCGCAAACTTTCCCTTCGCGGGGGATGATGCAGCCGCTGCGGATCAGCTTGAACGCCTGCTGCGCGACACCGTGCGGCAGCAGATGAACGCCGACGTTCCCCTGGGGGCATTCCTCTCGGGCGGGGTCGACTCTTCCCTGGTAACGGCCCTGATGCAGGCGGAAAGCGCTATGCCGGTCAAGACCTTTACCATCGGATTTAGCGAAAGCCAGTATGACGAGGCGGAGCATGCACGCAAGGTCGCCCAATTCCTGGGCACCGATCACAGCGAGCTTTATCTTTCCCCGCAACAGGTGCAGGCCGTCATTCCCGGCTTGCCGGAAATTTATGACGAGCCCTTTGCCGACCCGGCCCAGATACCCGCCTGCCTGCTGGCGCAGATGGCGCAACAGCAGGTCAGGGTGGCGCTGTCGGGCGACGGTGGCGACGAACTTTTCGGCGGCTATGATCGTTATTTGTGGGGCGAGCGTATCTGGGCTTTTGCCAGACACCTCCCCGCCGTTCTGAAATCCCCTGCTGGCGCGCTGCTTCAAGCTGTTCCGGGCCGGGCGTGGGATAGCCTGGGAAAGGCGTTATCCCCGCATCAAAGGTATTTCATGAGCAGTGCCAGGATGCAGAAGCTGGCCCGGATTCTTCCGGCTGCCAGCGAGGAGCAGATCTACCTCAAGCTGATTTCGCACTGGGATGATGCTTCGCAGGTCGTGATCGGGGCGGGCGACGCTTGCTTGCCGATGCCGGTCGATGGGTTGCCGCCCTGGATGGTGGAACGCATGATGTACATGGATGGCATGACCTATCTGCCAGATGACGTCATGACCAAGGTGGACCGCGCCACCATGTCTTCCGGGCTGGAGTCGAGAGCGCCTTTTCTGGATCATGGGGTCGCCGGTTTTGCCTGGACTTTGCCCTTGTCCATGAAAATCCGCCATGGGCGCAACAAGTGGCTCTTGCGTCAGGTGCTCTATCGTCATGTGCCGGAAGGTCTGGTCGAACGGCCCAAGATGAGTCTGGCCGTGCCGCTTGATAGCTGGTTGCGCGGCCCCTTGCAGGCGTGGGCGGAATCGCTGCTCGACGCGCAGCGGCTGAAGGACGAAGGTTTTTTCCTCCCCGGCCCGGTGCGGCAAAAATGGCTTGAGCATCTGAGCGGACGGCACGACTGGCAGCATGCTTTATGGCCCGTGCTGATGTTCCAGGCATGGCTGGAGAAATGGGGCGGGCGATGAAAATCCTGCTGTTTGCCAATACCGACTGGTATCTCTTCAATTTCCGTCTGCCTCTTGCACAGGCCTTGCAGTCCGAGGGGCACGAAGTGCTGCTGCTCTCGCCCGCCGGAAAATATGTCGCGGAACTGCATCAGGCGGGCTTTCGCTGGGTCGAGTTCGGGCTGTCGCGCAGCGGCATGAATCCTTTTTCCGAACTGGCGGCAATCGGACGTCTGGCGCGTCTGTATCGCAGTGAGCAGCCGGATCTGGTGCACCACTTTACCGTTAAATGCGTATTGTATGGTTCGATTGCTGCCCGGCTGGCTGGCGTGGGTGCGGTGGTCAATGCCGTGACGGGCCTGGGCCATGTGTTCAGCGGCGGAGACATCAAGGCCAGGCTGTTGCGCCCCTGGTTAAGCCTGTTCTATCGCCTCGCCCTGCGCAGGACGCAGACGATTTTCCAGAACCGGGATGACAGGGCCGTTTTCATCGATGGCGGGCTGGTCAGCCCTGCAGACAGTCACGTGATTTTTGGCTCCGGGGTGGATGTGTCGCGTTTTTCCCCCGCGGCGCAAGGCTTGCGAGGCAGCACTGCGCAGGTACTGATGGCTTCTCGGCTGTTGTGGTCGAAAGGCGTTGGCGATTTCGTGGCGGCGGCGCGACAGGTGCACAGCCGCTTTCCGCAAGCGGTGTTTCTGCTTGCGGGAGCGCCCGATGAGGGAAGCCCGGATGTCATCCCGCAGGAGACTCTTGAGCACTGGAGACAGGAAGGACATGTTGTTTTTCTGGGGCATCGCGATGACATGAAGGAGCTGCTGCAGCAGGCGGATTTGTTCGTGCTGCCGAGTTGTTACGGCGAGGGCGTGCCCAGGAGCCTGATCGAGGCTGCCGCAAGTGGCCTGGCGCTGGTGGCATACGATATGCCCGGCAGCCGGGAAGTTGTCAGGGATGGCGTGAATGGCCTGCTGGTGCCGGCAAGGGACAGGGAGCGCCTTGCCGAAGCTGTTCTGACGCTGCTGGATAATGATAGACTGCGTGCCGCAATGGGAGCGAAATCCAGGGAGATTGCCTGTGAAACGTTTTCCGTGCTTCCCATCATCGAAAAAACACTTCAGGTTTACCAGGTCGCGCTAAAGTGCTAGAACAAACGCTCGTTTACGCAATCGCATTTTTCGCCACCCTCGGGCTGGTCCAGCTTTTACGGCAGCCGGCGGCGCGTATCGGGCTGGTGGATTATCCCGGTGGCCGGAAACTGCACCATGCAGCGATTCCCGTAGTGGGTGGCGTGGCCATCTACAGCGCCTTCATCCTGGTGGCATCAGCCCTGGGAAAACTGGAATCCGGCCATTTTGCCTTTATTTCTGCAGCGTTTCTGCTGCTGGTGGTCGGGGTCACGGACGATCGGCATGATCTGTCCGCGAGCAGCCGTTTCATCGCCCAGATGCTTGCCACGGTATTCATGACTTCATGGGGCGGGTTGTATATTCCCGAACTGGGCAATCTACTCGGTACTGGAACGATCGTCCTGCATGACTGGGCGATCCCGTTTACCGCATTCGGTGTCATCGGCGTGATCAATGCACTGAATATGACCGATGGCATCGATGGCCTGGCAGGCGGGCTGACATTGCTCTCCCTGATGCTGTTTGCCCTGGTGGCGCAACTCGGAGGAATGGCGCTGCAGTTTCCTTTGTTGCTGATTCTGGCTGGAAGTGTGGCCGGATTTCTGGTGTTCAATTTTCCTCACCCCTGGCGCAAGGAAGCGAGCATTTTCCTGGGGGATGCGGGCAGCATGATGCTGGGTTTCTGTCTGGCCTGGTTTGCGGTGGACCTGAGCCAGGGTAAAAACCAGCTCATGCCACCGATCATCGCGGTCTGGATCCTTGCATTGCCCCTGCTGGATACCGTCAGCATCATGATTCGCAGGATGCTGCGCGGGCGTAACCCCTTTGCAGCCGATCGTGGCCACTTGCACCACCTGTTGCTGCGCGCCGGTTATTCGGCGGCCCGCAGCGTGAGCATGATTCTCGTCCTGGCCCTGTTGCTGGGTGGCGCGGGGATTGCCGGCTGGTATTTCCGCGTGCCCGAATACCTCATGTTTTACGGTTTTATCGGGGTATTTGTGGTGTATTACTATCTGCTCGATGCGGCCTGGCGGAAATTGCCGGTTTAGCCGTGCGGGAGCGGATTTGCTGCCGCAGTTCAGAGAGATGCCGTTCCACGCTGGAGGCATCCACCCATACACCAAAATCGGCCGGAACCTGGATTCCCGGATCATTGAAGATTCTGGCCGCGATAAGTTCTCCGACATGCGGCAGGTAATGGGATGATTCAAGGTAGTTGTGGTCGTCAAGCGTGATCGAGTTGTAGCCGCTGAAATCCCAGAAGGGTGTGATTGCCGAGAGGTCGCGCAGCCAGTCGAGGTAGTCCTTTTCATCCAGACTGTCCATGATGTTGCGGTGATGGGGCGTGGTAAAAACAATCAGCCTGATCTGGCGACGCGCGCAAATATCCCGCAATTTCCTGATTGCATCGAGGTTTTCCCTGCCCTTCAGGTTTTTCATGAAGCGTGAATTGACGGAATGGAAAGTGGGCTCGTCCTCGATGTATTTTTCTTGATCCGCCTTGATTCTGGCGTTTCGTGACGGCAATGCCCACGCTCCGCTCTCCAGGTCCAGGGACACGAAACCGTCCGGCATTCGTGGCTCAAGATTCCCCCGTAATTTCCGGAACATGGCGTGGGCGTTTATGGCGGTCGCAAAATCGAGCCAGTAAAGGAATTTGTTCTGTCCTTCCATATCGGGATGATGTCTGAACTGATAACTCTTCCTGTCGTGGAGAAACTGGGTAAAGCCGATATCGGTATCCAGTTGCAGATAAAGGAATTTCGGGCGGTATCCTCCGGACAGCAGGTATTTCAAAAGTTGAAGATTGTCGAGCGAAGTGCCGCCGGGCACCGACAGATTGTAAAACCGCCCTTCCGGAAGGTAACGCTGCACCATGGCCGGACTGGTCGTGCCTATCCTGGATGAGCCCATAAGATAGGCGTCATAGCGCTCCCTGTGCTTTTCAAGATGCTGGATTTTAAGATAGTACTGATTGGGTTGCAGAGGATATTTCAGCATCCCGGTACCCAGGACATCGTAGGTATCGACCAGAAGGTTCAGGACGAGCACCAGGCCAAACAAGGCCAGCGTTGTAAACAGCATGGTTTTTAGATAATGCTTGCAGGTCATGGCGTTATGTCAGAACTGGAAATACAGAAACTCGCTGGTTTTCGAAATACTGAGGATCGAAGCGGCAAACAGGAAGCCACTCGCTATTGCCCATGGCCACACTGGCTGCCATTCAAGGGCGCCTCGCTGCATGGTGTCCGCGCTAGCGTCAGTCGTCGCCCGTGAAGGCAAGTCGAAGCGCGCCATGAACTGTTGCGTATTGGGGAAGGTCCAGGTGATGGCAAGCAGGACTGTAATCCACAAAACTTCAGAACTTCCCTTGAAAATACCGCTGTCGCCAAAGCTTGCGCCATGAATGGAAAGGAACTCGCCGAGCCGGCCCATATTTGTTTGCCACGATACGGGCACGACCAGGCCATTTTCCCCCGCCATCCCCTGCAGAATGATCCAGGCGGCGTCGAGCGAGGTGGCGCGGAAAATGACCCATGCCACCACCACCGCCAGAAAAGTCAGTAGCACGCCTGGCGCTTGCCCCCGCCATGTGCGCCGTCCGGAATCCAGCCCGGCTGCGGCGCACACATTGCGCCAGGCATGGTTGACTGCCAGGTACAGGCCATGCAGCCCTCCCCATACGACAAAAGTCCAGCCTGCCCCGTGCCATAGCCCGCCAAGCAGCATGGTTGCCATCAGATTGAGATAGCGCCTTGTTTTTCCGTGGCGGTTTCCGCCGAGCGGGATGTACAGGTAATCCCGCAGGAAGCGCGAGAGCGTCATGTGCCAGCGACGCCAGAATTCAATGATATTCGAGGCCTTGTAGGGGGAATGAAAATTCAGTGGCAGTCGTATCCCGAACAGGCGAGATGCGCCGATGGCCATGTCGGAATAGCCGGAGAAGTCGAAATACAGTTGCAGCGTATAGGCCAGCGCACCGCCCCAGGCTTCGAGCAGCGTGACCGTCATGCCTTGTCCGGCGGCGTCGAAGAGCGGTGTGGCATAAGGGGCGATGCCGTCGGCCAGGACGGTTTTCTTGAACAGGCCGATGGCGAAAATGGTCAGGCCGACGGCAATGTTTTCATATTTGAAGCGGTAGATGGATGCACTGGCGAACTGGGGCATGATGTCCCGATGATGCAGGATCGGCCCTGCGATAAGGTGGGGGAAATAGCTCACGAACAGGGCATAGTGCGGCAGGCTGGGCTCCCTGGCTTCGCCGCGAAAGGCATCGACAAGGAACGCGATCTGGGTAAAGGTGAAGAAAGAAATGCCGAGCGGGAGGATGAGGCTGCCTGCGTTCGGCGTCTGGCTGAAAATTTCTTGCAGGAAGCCGGCGTACTTGAAGTAGAACAGCAAGGCCAGATCGCCGCAGATGCCCAGAACCAGGAATAACTTTCTTTTCCGCCGGGTTCGGAAAACAGACTCGCGTGTCAGCACCAGTCCGATGCTGTAATTGAAAATGACAGACAGAAGCAGCAAGCCGAGGAAAGACGGATTCCACCAGGAATAAAAAAACAGGGACGCCAGCACCAGCCAGATGGCGGCTATGCGGTGGCTGGTTTCGCCAATGCGGAAGAATAGCCATAACGTGGCCGGGAGAAACAGGAATATGAAAGGGTAGGAGTTGAACAGCATGTGATTGACCGGCCAGCATTTCCCGCCACGCTAATGGAGCGCCAGAAAACGGAACCGGAAGTTTACTTGCAAAGACTTGGCTATAGTGGATAATTTGGGAAATACACGCAACACTTCAGGGAAGGGGCAATCATGAAACAGATATTGGGGTTTTTGGGCTGGTTTGTTTTGTCTTTCGCGGCTGGGGGCGCGCTGGCTGTGCCGGTGGCCTCGATTCAGGACATGGTTGGTGACGTGAAAATCACGACCGCTGGTGCGGCGCCACGAGCCGCCGCAAAGAACGACACCCTGGAGTCCGGCGCAAGCGTCACCACAGGGGATAAGAGTTATGCCGTGCTGAAATTCGAGGATGGCCAGATCATTGCGCTGCAGTCCAACAGCCAGTTCCAGGTGCAGGATTATCGCTACAACCCCAACAATGCCCAGCAGTCGAATATTTTCGTGTCGCTGGTCAAGGGGGGCTTGCGCGCCATTACCGGGGCGATCGCGACACAGAACAAGGCGGCGTTCAAGCTTCAGACGCCCCAGGCCACGATCGGTATTCGCGGTACGGATTTCCCCGTGGTTCTGAACAACGGTATGTACACCCAGGTATTGCAGGGCGGTATCGAAGTGCAGAACAGTGCCGGTGCAGCCTCGCTGGATGCGGGTCAGGGAACTTTCGTCGCCAGTTTTAACGCGCTGCCGGTCGCCGTGCTGGCGACTGCGCTTCCCGCCGCGATCTTTGTCGAGATCCTGGCGGTCCCGATTGCCGGTGCAACGGCTGCCGGCGCGGCACTGGGAACAGGCGGCGCCGGTGGCATGTCTGCAGGCGCGATGATCGGTATCGGCCTGGGTGTGGCCGGCATCGCCGCTGCGGCTTCCGGCGGCAGCAGTTCGACCACGAATCACTGACATATATTCGTATTGAATTGCTGAAGCCGGATCATCACAGGCGCCTCAGTGCGCTGATTCTGGCTTCCCTGCTCCAGATTTCCTGCCTGTCCGTACATGCCGAGCCGGCCATGAACGGACAGAGCGGCCTCATCAATATGCCGGATGCCCGGCTGGCCCCTGATGGCACTTTCCGAGTCGGGGTCGGTAATTCGGACCCCTATCTCGCCGGATGGGCGAGCATTTCCTTCCTGCCCCGTCTCGAGCTTTCTGCCCGTTATACCCGTATCAGCCAGGTTCCCGGTTTCAGCAACCAGTATCAGGCAAGCTACGGCGACTACAAGGATAAATCCTTCGACGCCAAGCTGCTGTTGCTGGAGGAGTCGAACTGGCTGCCCGCCATTTCCGTTGGCGCGCAGGATTTTCTGGGCACCCGGATTTTTGGCGCTGAATACCTTGCCGCCAGCAAGCGCATGGGTAATCTGGACGCCACCGTGGGTATGGGCCGCAAGCGTATCGATGGCGCCTTTGCCGGCCTGCGCTATCGTCCCCAAGCCTATCCGGACTGGGCGGTGGTGGCAGAGTACGATGCCAATAATTACCGGCGCGACCTGGGCGCGGAACAGAGCGGCGCCGCACAGCGGGAAAAGGGCATGGCTTATGGACTCGAATATCGCTGGGGCTGGCTGGGCACGCAGTTATCCTGGCAGGGTGGGAAGCCAGGCCTCAGCGCCCATGTTTCCGTTCCGCTCAATGCAAAGGAGTTCATTCCGAAATTCGATGAGCCTCTTCCCTATACGCGCATCCTGCCTCGCCCCACGGCGCGCCAGTGGCTCGAAGATCCGGCTCATGCGCAAAGATTGCGCGCAGAACTGGAGACCCAGGATTTCAGGATGGTTCAGGTCGATTTCGTGCGCGGCAATGTGCTCCAGGCGACCCTGACCAACAGCCGTATCGCGCTGCCGAGCCGGGCTGTGGGACGGGCAGCGCGCATCATGCTGCAGCTCGCTCCGCTCGAGACGCGGGAGATTGTCATTACCTACAGCGTTAGCGATTTGCCGCTTGCGACTTACAGCTTCTTCGAGCTGGATCGGTTGAGGCGTTATTTCAACGGCCAGATCTCGCGCCGCGAACTGGCGGATTACGTGGCAATCGAGTATGCCGACCCATCCCGGACAACAGCCAGGGGCGACGAGGAAGAAATACTCGATGCTGCCGTCGATTTCAGCCTGTCCTACAATGAGGAAGGCGAATGGATCACCCTGAAGCAGGAAGACCGATTTCTCAACCGCATCAAGTTAACGCCCAAGCTGTCCGGTTATTTCAACGACCCGAGCGGCGCCTTCCGCTATGCTGTACGTGCCCGCGCCACCTACGACCGGCGTCTTGGCCGTGGCCTGTTTCTCAACGGCATCGCCGACTGGACCCTGCTGCAGGACATCAGCAAGGTCAGCAATCCGTCCAGCAGCACTTTGCCGCATGTGCGCACTGACATCGCCGATTACGAAAAGAATGGCGGGCTGAGGCTGACGCGCCTGCTGCTGAACAAGTATGGCCAGCCGCGCGAGCGGGTCTATACCCGTGCCTCGCTGGGCTACTACGAGGAAATGTATGCCGGCGGCGGTGCACAGATTCTTTACCTGCCCCGTGGTGTGCGCTGGGCAGCGGATTTCAGCCTGGACTGGCTGCGCCAGCGCGATACCCAGGGCGGCTTCGGCTTCCGGGACTACACGGCGACGACGGCACTGGCCGCTTTTCACTACCGCCTGCCCTGGCATGACATCACAGCGACCGCCCGCGCCGGTCGTTTTCTGGCCAAGGACCAAGGCACGCGCTTCGAGCTGAAACGCCGCTTCCGTTCGGGTTTCGAGGTCGGTGCCTGGTATACCTGGACCAACGGCAACGATATCACCACCCCCGGCTCTCCGGGCAATCCCTACCACGACAAGGGCATTTATATCTCCATGCCGCTCAATTCCCTGCTCACCAAAGATACGCAGGCGCGAGGCAGTTTCCCCATTGCACCCTGGGTCCGCGACGTGGGGCAGATGGTGACTTCGCCAGGCGACCTGTATGAAATGCTGGAGCAGCCCCTGGTCTGGAATATGCACGAACGCGACGGTCTGGTGCAACTGGGCGACCGGGATGACGATTATTAGGTTTACTTGGTGGTGAACACGAACACCCCGTCCCACTCCGTGCCTGGCGGATGACTGCGGAAGTGGGCAAGTCTTTCCTGGTAGAGTTCATATAGCCGTGTCCTGGGTGAACGCTCGAGCAGTGCCTTCAACTCCAGTTCCGCACCGTCCCAGTCCTGAGCATGGTAGCGCTCGAGCATGGTGCGGAAAAGCGCCAGTTCCTCCTCAGTGCCGGGTGTGATCGTGCCTTGCAGCCCGAGCGGTTCGTAAATCGTCACCGGCTCCAGCTTGCCCTTCACCCGCACCCGGTCGAGTTCGCGGTAAACCACTTCCGGGACTGCTTTCATGGTCGCCTCGCCAACGATGATGCCGACGCCATACTGCTTGGTCAGGCTTTCAAGGCGCGAGGCGAGGTTGACGGTATCGCCCATGACGGTATAGGCGCGCCGGAATTCGGAGCCCATGTTGCCCACCGTCATGTTGCCGCTGTTGATGCCGACGCCGATGCGAAATACCGGCCAGCCGCGTGCCTCGAATTCCTGCATCAGAACCTGCAGGTGCTGCTGCATTTCCAGACCGGCAAGCAGGGCATGGCGGGGATGTTCTGCGTCATGTAGCGGCGCGCCCCAGAAAGCCATGACGGCATCGCCGATATATTTGTCGATGGTACCGCGCTGGCTGTGAATGATCTGTGTCATCGGCGTCAGGTAGGTATTGATCAGCTCGGTAAGCTGCTTCGGGTCAAGTTTTTCCGAGATCGAGGTGAAATTGCGGATGTCAGAAAACAGTACCGTCATCTCGCGGTTCTCGCCTTCCATGGTGAAGTTTTCCGGGTTGCTGCTCATTTCGTCCACCAGCTCGGGCGGGATGTACTGACCGAACAGGCCGGTAATTTTTTTCTTGATGCGGGATTCGGTGAAGTAGCCGTACACCATGTCGAGCGCGTACAGCAGCAGGATCAACAGCACCGGCGCAACGATGGGCAGCACCATCCCCGCCTGCCAGGCCGCCAGGTTGGCGCCGGTGACTGCAATCAGCAGCAAGGCCACGCTCAGGCTGGACCTGAGCGGGCTCAGCTGGGGCAGCAGGAATGCCAGCACCAGGCCAATCGCGAGCAGGGACAGCACTTCCACGGCGAGGAAATAGGCGGGGCGCTGTTTGATGTTCTGGTCGAGGATGCCGGCGACCAGATTGGCGTGGATTTCCACTCCCGGATAGACGCTTTGCACCGGGGTGGAGCGCAAATCCATCAGGCCCGGCGCGGTCGTGCCCACCAGCACGATGGCGCCCGCCAGTTCTCCCGTTTTCAGCCGTCCGAACAGGACATCTGCAGCGGAGACATAGCGGAAGCTGCCCTGTTCGCCGCGATAAGGCACCAGGGATGCGCCCCATGCGTCTACCGGGATTCTGCGCGCACCCAGTCCGAGCCATTCCAGTCCGCTGTAATCCTTTCCACCGTCAGCGGCAAAGCCAGCCGCTACGGCAGGCAGCTTGAGATAGGTGCGTGCAATGGCGAGCGAAAAGGATTCGTAATAGCCATTCTGGTAACGCAGCAGCATCGGTACTCGGCGTGACACGCCATCGATATCCACCTGGGGGTTGAAGTGCCCGGCAGCGGGAGCGTTGTCCTGAAAGATTTTCAGGTTGGCGCCGTAACCCGTGGCTTGCCCGACCAGCAGTTTGCGTTCGCCGAATACGCCGGAAGGAAAGCCGGGCTGCGGCAACTGACCGGAAATCTGGATTTTGGCGGGTTCGTCATGGCCGGTGAAGTAATAACCCAGCACGACCGGATAGCTGTGCAGCTTTTCGGCGAAGATCTGGTCATGGTCGAGTTGCGGCCTCAGGCGCTCGAGTGCAGCGCGGAACGGGGGCGTATCCCTGAGTTCGTCTTTTGCCAGACGTTCCAGTACCGGCAGGCCGGAACTGGTGTCGGGTTCGCCGAACACTACGTCGAACCCAACCACTGCAGCTCCGTAATCAAGGAATAACCGGTCGAGCAGCTTCGCCATCCGGTCGCGCCCCCACGGCCAGCGCCCTGCCTCGGCCAGGCTTTTCTCGTCCAGATCGACGATGACGATGCGAGGATCTACCCCGCCTGGCATGGTGACGCGCAGACGCGCGTCATAGCTCCACAGGTCAAGCTGCTCCATGAAGCGGAATTCGACGAGGCGCAGGGAGCCAGCCAGAAACAGCGCCATGATCAGCAGGCTCAGACCGATTTGTAGCGCATGTCGTTTCATTCTTCCCCTGCCCTGAAATTGCCGTGGGTGAATCTGGTGCGTTGTGGAGCCGGAATAGATGCCGCGTTATTTACCCATCCAGGGGCATGTTGCCCCATGGGTTTTCAGTCTGTAAAAGGTTTCAGCACCGGGAGATGCGGCCCATGCTAAACGCGCTTGGCCAGCTCGACCGCAATGCCGATGTAGTTCCCCGGCGTCATCTGCAGCAGGCGTTCCTTCTCGCTTTCTGGAATTGCCAGCGCCCGGATGAACGCGTGCAGTGTTTCGCGGTTGATGCCGCTCTTGCCGCGCGTGAGTTCCTTGAGCTGCTCGTAGGGGTTGGCCACGCCGTAACGGCGCATCACGGTCTGGATCGGCTCGGCCAGCACTTCCCAGTTGTGATCAAGGTCGTCGTTCAGGCGCTGCGGGTTGATTTCCAGCTTGCCCAGGCCGCGTACAGTGGATTCGTAACCGAGCAGGGCGTAGCCTAGCCCCACGCCCATGTTGCGCAGCACGGTGGAGTCGGTGAGGTCGCGCTGCCAGCGCGAAATCGGCAGCTTTTCGGACATGTGGCGCAGCACCGCATTGGCCAGTCCGAGGTTGCCTTCCGAGTTTTCAAAGTCGATCGGGTTGACTTTGTGCGGCATGGTGGAGGAGCCGACTTCACCTGCCCTGACCTTCTGTTTGAAGTAGCCAAGCGAGATATAGCCCCACAAGTCACGATCCATGTCGATCAGGATGGTGTTGACGCGCCCGAAGGCATCGAACAGTTCGGCCATGTAGTCGTGCGGCTCGATCTGGATGGTGTAGGGGTTGAAGGCCAGTCCCAGGCTTTCGACGAAATGTTTCGCCAACTTTTCCCAGTTGATCTCCGGATAGGCGGAAAGATGGGCGTTGTAGTTGCCCACCGCGCCGTTGATCTTGCCGAGAATTTCCACACCGGCAATGCGTGCCTTCTGGCGCTCCAGACGGTATACCACGTTGGCCAGCTCCTTGCCGACTGTGGAGGGCGAAGCCGGCTGGCCATGGGTGCGCGATAGCATGGGTTGGGCGGCAAGGGCGTGCGCCAGTTCGCGCAGGCGGGTGATGACTTTTTCCAGTCCCGGCAGCATCTCTCCGTCGCGCGCAGACTTCAGCATCAGGGCATGGGAGAGGTTGTTGATGTCTTCAGAGGTGCAGGCGAAGTGGATGAACTCACTGACCTTCATCACTTCTGCGTTACGGGCGAGCTTTTGCTTCAGCCAGTATTCGACGGCTTTGACGTCGTGGTTGGTGGTTTTTTCAATATCTTTCACCGCCTGCGCATCGGCTTCCGAGAAAGCCGAGACCAATCGATCCAGTTCGGCCAAGGTAGCGGCGGAGAAGGGAGGGACTTCGGCGATGGCGCTTTCCCGGCTCAGGGCCTTGAGCCATTCCACTTCCACCCGCACGCGGTGATGAATCAGGCCGAATTCGCTGAAATAGGGGCGCAGGCCTTCGATTTTGCTGTGATAGCGGCCATCAAGCGGGGAGATGGCAGTGAGGGTGGAAAGTGGCATGGTCTGACTCTTGGGCAACGAGGGAAAATGATATTTTAACCCAAATGGCGCAGAGAACGCTCAGGCTTGCTTTGTTCCGCCCGCATATAGCGCCGCGATCAGATCGGACTGGGTGACCATCCCTACCAGACGCTGTTCGGCGTTAACGATGGGAATGTGGTGCAGACCATGATCGGAGAGCATCGGCACCAGTTCCACGATGTGCATATCCTCCCGTGCCGTGATCGCGGGCGCGGCCATGATCTGGCCCACGACTTCGGGCTTCTCCGAAGTCAGGCCGGGGGTGCGGCGGATGAATTTGATCAGCTTGTCCTCGAAGGTTTCATAGGTCTTGAGGTTGGCGCGCTTGAGAAAATCGACCAGTGAAATGATGCCGATCACGCGCCGAGCCGGATCGATCACCGGGATGGCCCCGATCTTGTGGAAGCGCAGTTGTGCCCAGGCTTCCTCCAGTTCGGTACCGAACTCGACAGCCGTCAGGTCGCGCGACATGATGTCGCCACAGGTGATTTCACCCATTTTGCGCCGGTAGGCATGCATCCCGGCACGGCTGTAGATCTGGTTCAGGTCGGCCTCGCTCACGTCGAGATAGACATCCATATCGCGCAGGGCCTGATGCAGGTCGCTCGCGGCGATGCCGATGCGGTCGAGCGGTTTGGGGTCGTCGTGCTGGTGTTTTTCGTCCCTGGTCTGCAGGGCCCGGGCGGGATAACGACGTCCCATGATATTGTTGAGAATCAGCGCCATAGCCAGTATCAGGAAGACATTGAGACCGACAGGCGCAATGATGAAGGTGTAATCGTTGGCGATACCATGACTGCTCCCCAGCACCGTCATCATGGTGATGGCGCCACCGGGCGGGTGCAGGCTGCGGGTAAAGTGCATGGCAAGGATGGAAAGGGAGACCGCCAGCGCAGTGGCAAGCCACACATCCGGCACCAGCTTGGCGCAGGTGATGCCGATGAAGGCGGATATCAGGTGCCCCCCGACCAGCGGCCAGGGCTGCGTGAGCGGGCTGTGAGGCACGGCGAACAGCAACACCGCCGAAGCACCCATGGATGCAATCATGATGTGAAGACCGCTGCCCTGCAGGAAGTGGCTGCTGACCAGACCAACCACGAGGGTGGCGACAAAGGCAGCGAATGTGGCGCGCAGTTTCTCGCCCAGGCTCAGGGGGGTGGATTCCGAAACCAGGTAAGGAAGAAAAGTGTGGATTTTTGTTAGCATTCAGGATGTATGTGACTAATTTTTTTGTATATTAGCTTAAACCTTGCCCTGCAAGGCGCCAAAATGCATTTTGTCCTGCCGCGTTGAGGTCAGGCGTTCTTGCCCAGAGAGTAGGCCTGCAACAGCGCTTTTTTGAGTGCCGGGTGCTGTTCGAGATCGGCGATGCCCAGTTCGCGCTTCGAGATGGCCTGCAGCAGGTCGAGGGTCATATTTTCCTGCAGCCCGGTGAAGCACCCTTCCATGTCGAACATCCCGTCCTTCAGATAGTTTGAGGCCAGGCCCTGCGCGTTATCAAAGCGAATGTCTTCCTCCTGCATGACTTCATAAAGGTAGGAGTAAGTGTCGATGCCATGCTCCCGGGCCAGGACTGCATGTATCGATGGCGGCAAAGCGCCAGGACCGAGAAAATCGTCCAGATCAATTCTTGCAAACAGGGAATGCGTTTCTCCCTTGAAAGAAAACTCGATATGAGCGTCTATGCTGTTTGGCATGTGGCTTTCCAGTGCTGTTTGAGGGTTAGGGGAATGTGCCTGAGTGTGAACAGAATATCCAGGGCAGCCCTGCTTCGTTGCGGTAATTCGGGCAAACAAGTTACGCACCACATGAGGTCATCAGGCCTGTTTGCGGCAATAAATCTCGAATTGCGCTTTCTGCAGTGGCTTCGAATAGAAATATCCCTGAAACGTATGGCAATCGTGGCGGAGAAGAAAGTCGAGTTGTCCGGCTGTTTCCACGCCTTCGGCCACGATGTTCAGCTTGAGAATTTTTGCCATGTTCAGGATGGTCACGACCATGGCCCGATCCCCTTCGTTCTGGTCGAGTGCGCCGACAAAGGCGCGATCTATCTTGATCTCGTCTAGTGGGAGCCGGTTCAGATAACTCAGGGATGAATAGCCCGTGCCGAAGTCATCCATGGAAAACCGGATGCCAGAGGCTTTCAGCTGGTTCATGACGAGAATGACGCGGTTGATATCGTCGGCCACAATCGATTCTGTGACTTCGAATATAAGCTTGCGGCACAGTTCCTTATCCAGATAACGCTGTATCAGATCTTCGACCTGCGCCACGAAGTTGTGATGGGTAAATTGCCGCATGCTGATATTGATGGAAAACTGCTCGAGTTCCAGGCCTTTATCCCGCCACTCGCGCAATGTCCGGAACCCTGTTTCGAGGATGTGGTTTCCCAGTTCGATAATCAGCCCGGTCTGTTCGGCGATGGGGATGAATTGGGCGGGAGAGACGGAGCCGAGCGACGGACTGTTCCACCGTGCCAGTGCTTCAGCCCCGATGACGTTCCCCTCCCGGTCGATCTGCGGCTGAAAGTGCAGCGTGATTTCATGGTTGGGCAGGGCGAAATGGAGCAGGCGTTCGATCTCCAGATGGCCCTCGACCCGGTCGGATATTTCCTTGTTGAACATGAATACGCCGTCACGCCCATTGGCCTTGACCTCGTACATCGCAATGTCGGCTTCCTTGATAAAGCTGTGAGCATTGGCGATGCCACCATGGATAAGGCTTACGCCGATGCTGGCGCTGATATAAAGATGGTGCTGGTCGATCACATAGGTTTCTTTGAGCAGAGAGATAAGCTGCCCGGATACTTCCAGCGCAGTACGCTCGCACGTCGGTCTGTCGGAAAAATTGTTGCCAGTAATGATGAATTCGTCGCCGCCGAGGCGTGCAACGATATTGTTTCCCGGAACCTGTTGCAGGCGAGAGGCGATGCTTTGTAAAAGCTGGTCGCCTACATCGTGCCCCAGCGAGTCGTTGACGGTCTTGAAATGATCCAGATCGATAAGCAGAAGATAGGAAAACTCTTTGCTCTCCCTCAGAGTGTTGATCTGTTTCTGCAGGTTTTCGATGAAGTATTGCCGGTTATGCAGCCCGGTGAGGGCGTCGTGAGTGGCCTGATGATTCGCCTGCATCAGCAACTGGTAGCTGCTGTTCGCGGCATAAAGCAGCACCCAGGTCAGGGTGCAGGCAAAAATGGTGAGGACATAGCCGTACCACTCGCCAATAAGAAAAAAGTAGATGATCAGAGGGATCATCAGGATAAAAATGGTCGGCCTGTAAAGGCGCCGGTCCGAAGACAGCAGCGATGAGGCGACAACCGAAGCGCCGATTTCAGTGAAGATGGCAATGTAGTGAAGCTTGTGTACATTCTGCCCGACATAGAGCAGAAAAATCAGCGTCCACAACACGAAGAACATATAGAAAAACCACGAGCACTGGCGGTACCAGCGCTCACGCCGGTTCACGCTCATCGTGTCGAAGTTGAAGTCGCGGTGAAGCCAGTAGCCCCAGGCCGAGGCGGCAATGACCAGCAGATACCAGACAAATGCCGGAGTGAATACCCCATTCAGCCAGCCGAGAAAGAGATAGCCAAGCCCGGGAAAAAGGGACAGCGTAATGAACACTGGAATCTGGCGGTGCAGGAATTGATAGAAGCGCTTGTCTTTCATGAAATCCGTATTCGTGACATTTTCTTCTGATGTGAGAAATATACACTTGGCTTGGCAAAAATCACTTTATTTCATGTCCGGCAATGGGTGAGGGAAAGATTTTTTTGCGGCAACTCGACCCATCTTTAAACCTGAATGTCATTCATCCGTCACATTAAACGCCTAATATTCTCATTTTTTCCTAATTTCGAGCGCGAACATGAACCGGATTCTTCACCTCTCCATGCTGGCCGCGATGGCCGCATTCGCAGCACCGGGCTTGGCTGCGGGCAAGGCTGACTTTTTATCTTCCCGGCCACCGCTCAGCGAAGAGGAAATGGTGGCGCCATTCAGTAGTGCCATTTTGCGGGACAAAAAGACGGGGATTCCGCTGCAATATCACGCCCTGTTCCGTTCCGGCGACAGGGTGGGCGGCGAGCTGGCAGGCCTGATCGTGGACAGAGAGGGAAAGGCGATCGCCATTTCTGCGCCAGACCGGAAGGGCAACGCCGCACTGGGGCCATTCAATTCGTGGGGGCCGGACGCCAATTCCCTGATGCAGGTGGCGGGGGCAAAGAGCCGCGCCGCGAGCGTCAACCGCCTGTTTCTGGTGACGCATTTCGAATACCACACCGAGGCCCCTTCCGTGAGTCAGGGTGAGCCGCCGGTAGACCTGTACGGTAATCTGCCCATGGCCATGAACCTGACTTCCATCGATCAGGACAAACACGATGGCATGCTCCATGCCATAGGGCTGACCAACATCGACATGAGCGGTGTGAACGGCTTGTGGACGCCCTGCGCAGGTTCCCTGACGCCATGGAATACGCATCTGGGCAGCGAAGAATACGAGCCCGATGCCAGCGTCTACGAAAACCAGCCGCTGGAAGCCATGAACCTCTATCTCGGCAAGATGGGCCGCAGTGCGTCACAGGGCGGAGCCAACGCCTATGATTACGGTCATCCGGTAGAGGTGAGGGTGCGCGCCGACGGCAGCGAGAAGGCGGAAAAACACTATGCCATGGGCCGCCTGGCCTTCGAACTGGCGGACGTGATGCCGGACGGGCGTACCGCCTATTACGGCGATGACGGGCGCGACGTGGGTCTGTTCATGTTCGTGACTGACAAGAAGCACGACCTTTCCGCCGGCACACTCTATGCCGCGCGCTGGGAGCAGACCGATGCCGCCAATGGGGGGGCAGCTAGGCTGACGTGGCTGCGCCTTGGCCATGCCGACGATGCCGAAATCCACGGGAAGGTGCAGAACGGGATACGTTTTTCGGATATCTTCGAGCTGTCCGGGCAGCCCGGCGAGGGTTTTCGCCCCGTTTACGCCTACACGGGCAGCGGCGGCAAGACCCGGCTGGAATATCTGAAACTCAAGCCTGGCATGGCGCAGGCTGCGGCTTTTCTCGAAACCCGCCGCTACGCAGCCTGGCTGGGCGCGACTACCGAATTCACCAAAATGGAAGGCCAGACCCATAGTGTCCGCAACAGGAAGCTCTACACTGCCCTTTCCTACATCGAGGGCGGCATGCTTGATGGCCGGAACGAATCCCGTCCGCGTGACGACATCCGCCTCTCCGGCGACGAAAAGGACCTGGTCTGCGGTGCTGTCTATCAGTCCGACCTCAAGGGCGGCGTGAAGGATGCGGATGGCAGGCCTATCCGCAGCGAGTGGGTGGCCGTGTCCACACACGCACTGATCAGCGGGGCGAAAAAGCCGGCAGACCAGACCACCTACGGCAAGTACGACAAGTGCGACACCGACCGCGTGGCCAACCCGGACAACCTCAAGTATTCGGACAAACTGGACATGCTGTTCATCGGCGAGGATAGCAGCAACCACCTTAACAACTTTCTCTGGGCCTGGCGCGCTGCGGACGGCAGGCTGTTCCGTCTCGGCTCCGCCCCCATCGGCGCGGAATGGACTGGATTGCAGGTCGTGGAGAATGCCAACGGTTTTGCTTACCTGATGAGCAATATCCAGCATCCGGGCGCTGCCAGCGACCTGAAAAAATACCCGGAAGAAATCCGTTCCGGCATGCGTGCGAAAGTGGACCCGCGCGGTGTAGTGGGTTATTTCGGGCCATTCCCTGCGTGGAAGTAAGTGGCCAGGATTATTGTTCCCGCTTCATGCCTCGTTGCTTGCAGGTGTGGAAGACTGCGTCCGGGAAGCCACCGCAAGATTGCGTCCGTTTTCCTTGGCCTGATACATGGCATTGTCGATCCGGGCAAAAAAATCGGCATCGGATTCGGGTGGAATATATTGGGCAATGCCGAGGCTCACGGTAATCGGTTCATGCGGCCGTTTCAGAGGGAAGCGGTGTGAGGAAACCTCCTGGCGCAGTTTTTCTGCCACGTTGATGGCTTCCTCCAGCGGGCAGTCGCGCAGCATGACCAGGAACTCCTCGCCACCCCAGCGTGCGGCAACGTCGCTTTCCCGCGTCGAGGCTGAAACCAGTTGCGCAATGGAATGCAGGACTTTGTCGCCCTCAAGGTGTCCGAAGTTGTCATTGATCTGCTTGAACAGGTCGATGTCGAGCAGAATGGCCGAAAAAGGCCGTCCTGTACGCTTCGCTTCCGCAATCATGTTCTGGAAACTGGTTTCGAAGGCCTGGCGGTTCAGCAGCCCGGTCAGGGCGTCGGTGGTCGCCAGACTTTCCAGCCGCCTCTGGTAGCGGTTTACCGCAAACAGGGTGATGGCCAGCACCAGCAGGCTGACTGCGCTGCTGACCGTCAGATTGATCCAGAAAACCTGTTTGATCGCCTGGATGTCCTCGCGCTCGTTCTGTTCCACGACCAGATGCCAGCCCAGTTCAGGGATGAAACGTGAATTGACCAGCACCATATTTCCGCTGCGATGGTATTCCAGACTGCTGGGTTCCTTGCCATGGCTCAGGATCTGTCCGGCGACGGTGCCGATGCCGGGAAGGTCGCGGATCGAGCCGTGAACATCCTTCATTGACTTGCCAGCCAGGACGATGGTGCCTTGCGGGTCGACGAAATAGATGCGACGGTGAAATTTTTCCTGATAGCTATCGATGAGGCTGCTTACCGCATCCAGCGTCAGGCCGACGCCGGTGGCGCCGATAAAGTTGCCTTGAAAATCCAGGACGCGGTAATTGATGAAAACGGTCATGGTGTTGCGGTTGGCCATGTCGTAATCGACATTGGTTTCATAAGGCGTTTTCATGTCCCGCACGCGGAAATACCATTCGTCCCTGGGCTCATCTGACCTGACGGTTTTCAGGGTGCCGCCGGCATAATAGTAATTGAGGCTGCGTTCCGAAACCAGAAAGCTGCTGACCGTGCCATATTTCTTTTTTATTTCATTCAGGTAGCGCACGATCTGGCTCGGATCGCGCTCTCCGTCGAGTATCCATTCGCGTAAAAAAGTGTCTTGCGACATGAGGGAAGAAATGACTACCGGATGGAGAATGTCGCGCTGGATTTCCGAATAGATGTTGTCCGCGGTCAGAGGCAACGCCTGCGTGGCAATCCCTGCGCGGATCGAATTGCGGGATACGACGTAGCCTGCAATACTGGTCGTGAGAAATCCGACCACAAGAATGACGCTCAGCCACCCCAGCAGCCGGGATCTTTCAGAAAGCATTTTCATTGCGTTACCAATGGCTTGAGACATTAGTTGGGATACTGCTTTCATGCTACCCCGATACTCATAGAATGTCTGCATGAATCTTGAATCTTTACTGGATCAAATCCGTGCCTGCCGCGTGTGCGAAGCGCACCTGCCACTAGGGCCCAAGCCGGTTTTGCGTGCGGCGGCAAACGCGCATCTGATGATTGTGGGGCAGGCACCGGGGCGGCGGGCGCATGAGACGGGGATTCCATGGAACGATCCGTCGGGTGACCGGTTGCGCCTGTGGTTGAATATGTCGCGCGAGATGTTCTACAACGAGCAACGCATCGCTATCATTCCAACGGCTTTCTGCTATCCGGGTACGGGTGCCAATGGCGACCTGCCGCCGTGCCCGGAATGCGCGCCGCTGTGGCACCCTCAATTGCGCGCCCGGTTGCCGCAGGTACGGCTGACGCTGCTGGTCGGCAGCCATGCGCAGGCCTATTACCTCGGCAGGCATCGCAAGAAGACTTTGCGCGCTACCGTGCAGGCGTGGCAGGAGTACCAGCCGGAATTCTTCCCCTTACCCCACCCCAGCCCGCGCAACCAGCGCTGGTTCAAACTCAACCCCTGGTTCGAGCAGGACGTTTTACCGGCTTTGCGGCGGCGCGTGGACGCGCTGTGGCAGGCGTAGGTTTTTTCGTCGCCTGAGCCTGCTGGCCGGGGCGGCGCACGCCTTCCACGGCGGTTCCGGTGCCGGCTGGCTGCCAGAAAGGCACCAGATGCCGCTTGCCGTTGCCGATCAGGTCGCTGCGCCCCATGCGTTTCAAGGCCTCGCGCAGCAGCGGCCAGTTGTTGGCATCGTGATAGCGCAGGAAGGCCTTGTGCAGGCGGCGCTGGCGGTCGCCCATGGGGATGGGTACTTCCTCACTGCTGCGCGTGACCTTCTTGAGCGGATTCCGGTGGGTGTGGTACATGGTCGAAGCCAGTGCCATCGGGGTGGGCAGGAAAGCCTGCACCTGGTCCGGACGAAAGCCGTTGGCCTTGAGCCATAGCGCCAGGTTGAGCATATCCTCGTCGGTGGTGCCGGGATGGGCGGCGATGAAGTAAGGAATGAGGTACTGCTCCTTGCCCGCCTCCCTGGAGAACTTCTCGAACATCGCCTTGAACTTGTCGTAGCTGCCGATGCCCGGCTTCATCATTTTCGACAGCGGGCCAGGCTCGGTATGCTCGGGGGCGATCTTGAGGTAGCCGCCGACGTGGTGGGTGACCAGCTCCCTGACGTATTCCGGGCTTTGCACTGCTAGGTCGTAGCGCACGCCGGAGCCGATCAGCACCCGCTTGACGCCGGGGATGGCGCGCGCCTTGCGGTAGAGTTGCACCAGCGGGCCGTGGTCGGTGCCCATGTTGATGCAGATGTCGGGAAACACGCAGGACAGGCGGCGGCAGGCGGATTCGATTTTCTCGTCCTTGCAGTGCAGGCGATACATGTTGGCGGTCGGTCCGCCCAGGTCCGAGATGGTGCCGGTGAAGCCCGGCGTCTTGTCGCGGATTTCCTCGATCTCATGCAGGATGGACTGTTCCGAGCGGCTCTGGATGATGCGCCCTTCGTGCTCGGTGATGGAGCAGAAGGTGCAGCCGCCGAAGCAGCCGCGCATGATGTTGATCGAGAAGCGGATCATCTCGAAAGCCGGAATCTTCGCATCACCATAGGCCGGATGCGGACGGCGGGCGTAAGGCAGATCATAGACGTGGTCCATTTCCGCCGTGGTGAGCGGGATGGGCGGCGGGTTGAACCACACGTCGCGCTCGCCGTGGCCCTGTACCAGTGCGCGCGCGTTGCCGGGATTGGATTCCAGATGCAGGATGCGCGAGGCGTGGGCATACAGCACCGGGTCGTCCTTGACCTGCTCGTAGGACGGGATGCGTACCACGGTATGGGTACGGTCCTGTTTGGGCTTGGGGTGGAAATGCAGCGGCGCTTCAACCTCTCCCTGCCTCCCCCTGACAAGGGGGGACTGAGGGGGGGTAGGGGTTGGTTTCTCATCGTAGGGATTGGCATGTGCCGTCACCGGACCCGGCATGTCTAGATGACTCGAATCCATCTCCGCCCAGCCTTCCGGGATACCCTTGCGCATGAAGGCCGTACCGCGCAGGTCGGTGATGTCGGCAATGGCTTCCCCGGCGGCGAGGCGGTGGCTTAACGCCACCAGCGCGCGCTCGGCGTTGCCGTAGATCAGCATGTCGGCCTTTGAATCAGGCAGCACCGAGCGCCGTACCTTGTCCGACCAGTAGTCGTAGTGGGCAATACGGCGCAGTGAGGCCTCGATGCTGCCGACCACGATATTCGCCTTGGGATAGGCCTCGCGGCAGCGCTGCGAATACACGATCACGGCGCGGTCCGGCCGTTTGTTGGGTTCGGCGTTGGCCGTGTAGGCGTCGTCGGAGCGGATCTTGCGGTCTGAGGTGTAGCGGTTGACCATCGAATCCATGTTGCCGGCGGTGACGCCGAAAAACAGGTTGGGCTTGCCCAGCTGCTTGAAAGCCGCCGGACTGTGCCAGTCGGGCTGGCTCAGAATGCCGACGCGGAAACCCTGGTCCTCCAGCAGCCGTCCTACCAGTGCCATGCCGAAGCTGGGGTGGTCGATGTAGGCGTCGCCGGTGACGATAATAATGTCGCAGCTGTCCCAGCCGAGCGCTTCCATCTCCGCGCGCGAAGTGGGCAGGAAAGGCGCGGTGCCGAAGCGTTTGGCCCAGTATTTGCGGTAGGAGGTGATGTTGGGGGCGGTTTGCATGGGGCTATTCTAATCTATTGTTGCAAGGAAAAATGGTCACAAAAGCTTAAGCATCCTGTCACCTGACTGTCATTCGCTCTGTTTATCGTTTGCTCATTCGGAGGATTTGAAGAGGAGAGAACGAGATGTTGCTGAGCCAGCAGACCAGCGTAACAGAGCGCCGCGAGGCCAAACTGTTTTACTGCTTCGCCAAGAGCGAGGCCGATATCGAGGAAGCGCAGCGCCTGCGTTACAAGGTCTTCGCCGAGGAGATGGGGGCGCGCTTGCCAACCCGCAAGGCCGGCGTCGATCAGGACATGTTCGACCCCTATTGCGACCACCTGCTGGTACGTGACGGCGACACCAACGAAGTGGTCGGCACCTACCGTATCCTGAGCCCGGAGCAGGCGAAGAAAATCGGCGGCTTCTATTCCCAGAGCGAATTCGATCTCACCCGCATCGCCCATCTCAGCGACCGCATGGCGGAAGTCGGACGCTCCTGCGTGCATCCCGATTATCGCAGCGGCGCAGCGATTACCCTGCTATGGGCCGGACTGGCCGAGTACATGCTCACCCGTGGTTACGACTATCTCATTGGTTGTGCCAGTATCAGCATGGCGGATGGCGGTCACAGTGCCGCGAGCCTGTATCACCGCATCAGCGTCGATAATATGTGCCCGGTGGAATGGCGGGTTTTTCCGCGCCATCCCCTGCCGCTAAAGGCGCTCAACCGCGATCTGAATCCGCCCATGCCGCCGTTGATCAAGGGCTATCTGCGCACCGGTGCCTATATTTGCGGTGAGCCGGCCTGGGATCCTGATTTCAATACCGCCGATGTGCTGGTGCTGCTGCCGCTGGAACGCCTGAACCAGCGCTACGCCCGTCACTTCATGAGCCGTCAGGCAGCATGAATGATGGAAATGTCAGAATTCTCAGGCGCGCCGCCACAGGGTTTCGCCACCGGGCTTGTCTTCGAGGACGATGCCAGCCTGCAGGAGATCGTCGCGGATACGATCCGACTCGGCGAAATTCCGGGTTTTGCGAGCTTCGGCACGAGCGGTAATCTGTTGCTCGATCTGCTCTGGCGTTAAGCTGCTTCCGGTGTCTTCGCCCAGGCCGCCTTGCAGGAATTCGCTTGGGTCACGTTGCAGTAGACCGAGAGTCGCGCCCAGTGCCTTGAGCAAACCCGCACGCTGCGGATCATTGTTCTTGTTCGCCTCATTGGCCAGTTCGAACAGTGCGGCCATGGCTTCCGGGGTGTTGAAATCGTCTTCCATGGCTTGCCTGAAGGTGGCGGCGTGGGAGTCGCTCCAGTCAATATCTCCAGCGTGGGGAGTGATGTTCTTTAACGCTGTGTAAAGCCGTGTCAGCGCTCCTTTGGCGTCATCCAGATGCTGGTCTGAATAGTTCAGCGGGCTGCGGTAATGGGCGCGCAGGATGAAGAAGCGCACCACCTCCGGGTCGTATTTCTGCAGTACTTCGCGGATGGTGAAGAAGTTGCCCAGTGACTTCGACATCTTCTCGTTGTCGATGCGCACGAAGCCGTTGTGTATCCAGTAATTGACGTGCTGGTGGCCGTGGGTGCCTTCGGACTGGGCAATCTCGTTCTCGTGGTGGGGAAACTGCAGGTCCGCGCCACCGCCGTGGATGTCGAAATGTTCGCCCAGCAGCGCATCGCTCATCACCGAGCATTCGATATGCCAGCCCGGCCGTCCCGGCCCCCAGGGCGATTCCCAGCTGGGCTCGCCGGGCTTGGCGGATTTCCACAGCACGAAGTCGAGCGGGTCGCGCTTGCCTGTGGCGATATCCACCCGTTCGCCGGCGCGCAGATCATCCAGCGATTTGCCCGAGAGCTTGCCATAGCCGGGGAAGTCGTGGACCGAATAGCATACGTCACCATTCTCTGCGACATAAGCCAGCTTGTTTTCGATCAGCTTCGAGATCATGGCGATCATGCCCGGCACATACTGGGTGGCACGCGGTTCATGGTCCGGCTTTTCCACGCCGAGCTTGGCAGCATCCTCGTCCATGGCGGCAATGAAGCGGCCGGTCAGGATGTCGATGGCCTCGTGATTCTCGGCGGCGCGCTTGATGATCTTGTCGTCGATGTCGGTGATATTGCGCACGTAGGTGACATCCAGCCCTTCCGCTTTGAGCCAGCGCTGGATCATGTCGAATACCACCAGCACCCGTGCATGGCCAAGGTGGCAGAAGTCGTAAACGGTCATGCCGCACACGTACATGCGGGCCTTGCCGGGTTCGATGGGGATGAATTCCTGCTTGGCGCGGGCGAGAGTGTTGTAGATTTTCAGCATGGCAACAGCGGTTTTGAAAAAGCGTTATTTTACGCGATCAGGCCGCGCGGCGGACATAATCTCGCGGACGGAAGCCCAGCAGTGCAAGCGTGGCAAAATAGCTGCCGGCCCCGGCAATGATCACCCAGGTCAGGTGCACAGCACGGCTCAGGATGCCGCCGCTGAGCCAGGCAGCCTGTGGGCCCATGACATACCACAGGGTTGCTCCCATGACCGCCAGCGCAATGCCGAGCTTGAGCAGGAAAATCATCCATCCCGGCTGGGGCTGGAAAATCTGGTGGCGACGCAGCTGGTAGTACAGCAGGCCGGCATTGATGCAGGCGCCCAGCCCGATGGATAGCGCCAGCCCGGCATGCTGCAGCTTCCAGATGAAGGCAAGATTCATGAGCTGGGTGGCAAACAGGGTGAAAATCGCGATCTTGACCGGGGTGCGGATGTTCTGCCGCGCATAGAATCCGGGCGCCAGCACCTTCACCATGATCAGGCCGAGCAGCCCGGCGCTGTAGGCCATCAGCGCTTCGCGCGTCATCCACAGGTCATGGGCATTGAATTTTCCGTAGAAGAACAGCGTGGAAATCAGCGGCACGGCCAGAATCGCCAGCCCCAGCGCAGCCGGCAGGGCCAGCATCAGGGTCAGGCGCAGCCCCCAGTCGAGCAGGCTGGAAAACTGTTCAGGGGAGTCGTCGGAATAATGCTTGGCCAGCGAGGGCAGCAGGATGGTGCCGAGGGCCACGCCCAGCATGCCGGTGGGAAATTCCATCAGGCGGTCGGCGTAATAGAGCCAGGACACGCTGCCGGTCTCGAGGAAGGAAGCGAAGATGGTGTTGATCAGCAGGCTGATCTGGGCGATGGAGACGCCGAATACGGCCGGCCCCATGAGCTTGAGGATGCGCCATACGCCTTCGTCTTTCAGGTTCAGGCGGAAGCGCGGCAGCAGGCCGATTTTTGCCAGAAAGGGCAACTGAAAACCGAGCTGCAGCACCCCGCCCAGCAGCACCGCCACGGCCAGGGCCAGGACCGGCGGATGCATGTAGGGCGCCAGCCACAGGGCGCAGCCGATAAAGGAGAGGTTCAGCAGCACCGGGGAGAAAGCGGGAACGGAAAATTTGCTGTAGGTGTTGAGCACACCGCCTGCCAGCGATACCAGCGAGATGAAAAAGATGTAGGGGAAGATGTAGCGCAGCAGTTGCACAGTAAGGTCGAATTTCTCCGGTGTGGCGGCGAAACCCGGCGCACTGATGTAAATCACCACCGGTGCAGCGAGGATGCCGATCAGGCTGACGCCCAGCAGGATCAGCGCCAGCAGCGTGGCGACATGATCCACCAGGTCGCGTGTGGCTTCGTGGCCACGGCGCGTCTTGTATTCCGCAAGAATGGGAACGAAAGCCTGGGAAAAAGCGCCCTCGGCGAACAGGCGGCGCAACAGGTTGGGCAGCTTGAAGGCAACAAAAAAGGCGTCGGTGGCGATCCCGGCCCCGAAGGCGCGGGCAATGATGGCATCGCGCAGAAAACCGAGAATGCGCGACAGCAGTGTCATGCCGCCAACGGTGGCGAGGGCCTTGAGCAGATTCATGGATCAGGCAGGGAAAACGCCGGTGGAAAGATAGCGGTCGCCCCGGTCACAGACAATGGAAACGATAATGGCATTCTCGATTCGGGATGAAACCTCAAGTGCCGCAACCAGCGCGCCTCCCGATGAGATGCCGGCAAAAATGCCTTCCTCGCGGGCGAGGCGCCGGGTCATGTTTTCCGCCGCCTGCTGGCTGACTTCGACGATCTGGTCCACCTGACTGAAATCGCAGATGCTGGGCAGGTATTCCTGAGGCCATTTGCGGATGCCCGGAATCTGGGAGCCTTCAGACGGCTGGGCGCCGATAATTTGTATCCTGGAATTCTGCTCTTTGAGATAGCGCGAGCAGCCCATGATGGTGCCGGTGGTACCCATGCTGCTGACGAAGTGGGTGACGGTGCCTTCAGTGTCGCGCCAGATTTCCGGGCCGGTGCCTTCGTAGTGGGCAAGCGGGTTGTCAGGGTTGGAAAACTGGTCAAGGATCAGGCCATGGCCTTCGGCATGCATGCGGTTGGCGGTATCGATGGCCGCTTCCATGCTGCCTTCTTTCGGTGTGAGTATGATTTCGGCGCCAAAAGCGCGCATCACCTGGCGTCGTTCCACGCTCATGTGTTCCGGCATCACCAGCACCATTTTGTAGCCACGCATCGCTGCCGCCATGGCCAGTGCGATGCCGGTATTGCCGCTGGTGGCCTCGATCAGGGTGTCGCCGGGTCGGATTTCACCCCGTGCCTCAGCGCGCATAATCATGGAAAGCGCCGGGCGGTCTTTCACCGACCCCGCAGGGTTGTTGCCTTCCAGCTTGACCAGTACTGTGTTCGAGGTTTCGCCGGGAATATGCTTGAGCCTGACCAGCGGGGTGTTGCCGACAAAATCTTCAATGGTTTTAAAACTCATGGTGACTTGTGGTTCCTGAATTAAAGGGTGCTTTAAGTGCCTGCGAAACAAGCGCTTACTACGTCTCCGTGGGCGTTTCATCACCCCCGGCGGCACTCTGGTAGAGATGGTCACATTCGCCGATGACCCCCGCTATGGCGATGCAGTTTTTGCCCTGTTCCTTGGCATATTTGACTGCGCGCCCGGCTCGGGCGTAATAGGCTTCGCGCTTCTCGTCCGGTTGCAGCAGTGCAACGCCAAAGCTCGCAGTGAGCGGGCGCAGAAGAGGCAGGATGAGCACGGATTCCATGTCCATACGCAGGCGCTCGGCTACGATCATGGCACCCATTTCATTGGTCTCGGGTAACAGCACGGCGAATTCCTGTCCGCCGTAGCGCGCTACCAGGTCCAGCGTTCTGGTGGCGCCGTTCAGAATCGTGGCGACATGCGTCAGCAGTTCGTCGCCGATTTCCCGCCCGAACTCTTCATTGATGCGGTCGAAGTCGTCCAGATCCATCACCACCAGGGCAAGCGGGCGGCGGTAACGTTCCCAGCGCTGGATCTCTTCGCTGACACGCGAATCGAGCAGTTTAAGGTTGGCCAGGCCGGTGAGTCCGTCATTGCGTTTTATGGCTTCCATTTCTTCTTGTAGCTTTTGCAGTGTGTGGTTCCGCTTGGATAGCAGTTTCCGGTTTTCTTCCAGTTCCTGATTGAGCCGTTCATTTTCGCTGCTGAGTGATTCGAAAGCGGAAATATCCAGTTCGGCTGCGAGCATGAACAACTGGTTGCGGCGGAATATCGAACCGGCAAAAGCCCGGGTCAAACCATGTCCGATGTTGAGCGTGATCAGGCCGGTGTAGAGCAGGCCTGCTTCGTCCGGCTGCATTTTCAGCAGTTGCCCAAGCGGTGGCTCGGCAATGCGATGCGCGATATTTCCATCACTTTCGGGCGTCAGGGTAAAGCGAAAGCCTTCGTTGGCCTCGATAATATCGCCGTTGCTATCGAACAGGGCCACGGCAACCGCGCGTAACGGCTCGAGCCAGGGCGGGATGAAAGCGAAATGAGGCGAATTCACGCTGGAATGTTTCTTGTGCAGTTCATGACTGATTATTATGCACGTTTTTTTTCGCCACAAATAGAAAAGCCCCGCCTGATGGGAGGCTTGATCACACTACCGGCTCTTGCCGGTTTCGATTCTTGCTGCGGGTGGACGAGCGTTGCCGACAGTCAGTTCCGGACGCATTCTGGCGACCGTCTTTTCACCGAATCCCGTGACCTTCTTCAGATCGTCCACACTCCTGAAGGGCCCCATTTTGTTGCGGTAGTCGATGATGGATCTGGCTTTTGCCGGTCCGATGCCTTTTACCGATTCGAGCTGCGCCTGGGTGGCGTTGTTGAGATTGACCAGCGCGCCCGCCCGGACCGGCGTCATGATGGCAAGACAGGCAATTAAAATGAACAGAATTTTTTTCATTTTTCAGCTCCGGTCAGGTTGGGGGGTCAGCGCTGTTTCAGCAAATGCTCCACGTAGCGTTCCACACCCTGCTCCACAGTGTACAGCGGTGTTTCATACCCGGCTTTGCGCAGGGCCGAGATGTCGGCCTGGGTGAAGCTCTGGTACTTGCCCTTGAGTGCTTCGGGAAAGGTGACGTACTCGATGATGCCCTGCTGCTGCAATTGTTCCAGCGTCAGTGAGGCTTCGCCGTTGGCCTTGCGGCAGGCATTGACGGCGGCCACGGCGACATCGTTGAAGGCCTGGCTGCGGCCGGTGCCGAGATTGAAAATGCCGGACTGGTCGGGGTTGTCGAGGAACCACATGTTGATCTTGACCACATCCTCAACCGATACGAAATCGCGCCGCTGTTCGCCATGGCCATAACCTTCGCAGCCTTCGAACAGCTTGACCTTGCCTTCGGCCTGGTACTGGTTGAAGAAATGGAAGGCAACCGAGGCCATGCGTCCCTTGTGCTGTTCGCGCGGGCCATAGACGTTGAAGTAGCGGAAGCCGACGATCTGGCCGGTTTTATCTTCCCACATGCGGCGCACATACTGGTCGAACAGAAACTTGGAATAGCCGTAAACGTTGAGCGGGCTTTCATGCTCGCGCGACTCGCTGAAAATGCTCCCGCCACCATAGACGCTGGCGGACGAAGCGTAGAGAAAAGGAATTTCCTCGTTCTGGCAGTGCTCCAGCAGGGTGATGGAATAGCGGTAATTGTTTTCCATCATGTATCGGCCGTCGGTCTCCATGGTGTCGGAACAGGCGCCCTCGTGAAACACGGCTTTCAGCGAGTCGTCGAATGCGCCATCCAGCACGGCATCGAGAAAATCCTCCTTGTCCATGTAATCGGCGATTTCACAATCCACCAGATTTTTGAACTTGTCGGCCTTTTTCAGGTTATCCACTGCGATGATGTTGGTCTCGCCGCGTTCGTTGAGAGCCTTGACGATATTCGCGCCGATGAAGCCCATGGCGCCGGTGACGATGGTGTACATGTTATCTTCCTGTATTATGGGTCAACTGACCCCGCTTTAAATTTCACGCCTATTTTGAAGGCCGGATGAGTGTCTGGTCAGACTCTGAATTTATCTACAGCATCTTGCAGTTTCACTGCCAGTTCTTTCAAGCGCAAGGCTGATGTTGCGTTGCTCTGAATGGCGGCATGATTCTCGTCCGACATTTGCGCCACCTGCTCAACATGGCGTGCAATTTCGCTGCTGGCCATGCTTTGCTCCCGGATCGCGGAAGAAATATCGGTGACAGCGACACCGACCCTCTGTGCGCCTGACTGTATCTGGCGAATGGACTCGCCTGCCTGGCCGGCCAGGGATACGCCCTGGTTGACCCGTTCTACGCCCACGCCCATGCTGGCTACTGCCTGCCTGGTGCCGTCCTGTATCTTCTGGATCATGGAGGCGATCTGTTCGGTGGAACCGGTGGTGCGCTCCGCCAGTTTTCTCACCTCATCTGCCACCACTGCAAAACCGCGCCCTTGCTCACCTGCGCGAGCCGCCTCGATCGCGGCATTCAGCGCCAGAAGATTGGTCTGGTCGGCAATCTCCTTGATTGCCTGGATGATCGAATAGATCTGGTCGGACTGCCGCCCCAACCCTTCGATGATGGCCGAAGATTCGTGAACAGTTTCGGCAATGCCCCGCATGTCTTCCACGACCCTCAGAATCACATCGCTGCCGCTGCGGGAAAGATCGCTGCTCGACTGGGAAATATTCTGCGCTTCCCTGGCGTGTTCGGCGACCTGGTCGATGCTCACGGTCATTTCCTCGACTGCGGCGGCCATGGAAGATGCAGATTCACTCTGAAGCTCGGAACTGCCCGACACCTGTGATGAAGTGGCTGCAAGATGTTCGGAAAGTCGCAATACTTCTGCGGCATTTGCGTTTACTTGCTGGAGTATGCCCTGCAGGCTTTCGGTTAGATGGTTGAATGCCTCGGCGACCTGCCCAACTTCATCCTTGCCGCCAATCTCAAGTCTGCGGGTCAGGTTATGGTCATTCCGGATTTGAACAATGCCGGCTTTCAGTGAATTGATCGGGCGCGTGATGCTGACCGCGATCAGATAACCCAGGCCGATTATCGCCAGCAACAGCACAATATCGATGCCGGTATGCAGCGTCAGCGCGGTACGTGCCTTGCGGGCGTGTTCGGTAACCAGGAGCTTGATCTGCTCGGCAAAGGCTGCCTCGACTTTGTGCATGGCGTCGATTTTTGCGGTCATGGTGGTAAACCATTTGCGCGGTTCAATATCAAATTTTCCCTCGTTCGCTTTGTCTATGACTATTTTTTCCATGGCTTCTACTTCCTTGGCATGGTTGCCGGCCATTTCCTGCCTGTAGATCTCCCGTGCTTCTTTGGATGCGTAACTGTCAAAACTGGAAAGATAGGCTTGCTGAGCGGCAATATGGCTCAGGAAGGTGCGGTACTGTGCGGGTTCGATCCTGTTTACCGTGAATACGCCGGACAGCAGCGCGCGTTCTTGCCCTGCCCGCTCCTTGGCGCGAAGCAGGGCCAGGTAGGCTGACATACGCTTGGCGGCATTCAGGTCATTATTTTGTTCGGAAATGGCTGGGATTGTCTCAAGCAGAGCGGAAATGTTTTTTGTGTAGTATGTAATGGCATCCGGAACAGGAATACTGAACCGGGATATGGCCGTACGTGTTTCCCCCATCCTGTCCAGTTCGGTGAAAGTCTTTTCGAGCGCACTTCTGATGCCTGCGGGCAAGTCCGCACCGATCTGTGCATATCCGCTTTTCAGTTCTGCAAGTTTCTTGTCGGTTTCACCCCGGTATCCGGGCAAATCCGTGGCAAAAGTCTCTCCTTTGGATTTCATGAAGCCAACGGATGCTCCTCGCTCGATTTGCATTTGATGAACCAGGTCACCCAGATCGACGGCCAATTCCATCAATAACTCTGTTTTGGATGCGTTGTTCCATTCCTGATAGGAGTTCGTTGCATTCTTTACTGCGTAGAACATGACGCTGAGAAGGGGAATCAGGAGGAGGAGAACCACCCTCATGGAAATGCTAAGTTTTTTCATCGCTTCAGAGATTCCATGGTCTTAATTAAGAAACGCTTCCGTTGCCAATGAATCAGTATTGGCTAAGTGGAAATAAAGAATTTCGTTAATATTGCCCATTTTGTCAGGTTGTAAAAAGTTCTTCCCTGGTTACCACCGCCGTGCCCAGTTTGCCGACCACGATGCCGGCCGCACGGTTGGCAAGTTGCACAGCCTTGGGCAAATCCGCCCCGGCTGCGAGCATGGTGCCGAGGGTGGCGATCACCGTATCTCCCGCACCGCTGACATCGAAGACTTCCCGTGCCTGGGTCTGCTCGTGCAGGGTATCGCCATCGCGATAAAGCGTCATGCCTTCCTCGCTGCGCGTGACCAGCAATGCTTCAAGGCCCAGCTGGGTGCGTAGTGCCTGGGCCTTGCGCGTCAGTTCTTCCTCGTTGTGCCAGCTTCCCGCTACCTGCTTGAATTCACTGCGATTGGGCGTGAGCAGGGTGGCGCCGCGGTAACGTTCGTAATCCTCTCCTTTGGGATCGGCCAGTACCCGCTTGCCTGATGCTCGCGCCAGTTCGATCATGCGACGGATATGCGTCAGCCCTCCCTTGCCATAATCGGAAAGAATCACCACATCGGCATCCGCCAGCATGCGTTCGAAATCGGCCAGTTTGTTCTGCAGTACTTCGTGGCCGGGCCAGGTTTCGAAATCGATGCGCAGCAGTTGCTGCTGGCGGCCAATGACGCGCAGCTTGATGGTGGTGTCGAGTTCCGCATCGCGGTGCAGCACCACCCGGATGTTCTCGTGCTCCAGCAGGCGGGCCAGGCATTCGCCGGCTTCGTCGGTGCCTGCTACCGAAAGCAGCGATACCTGTGCGCCCAGTGCGGCGGCGTTGCGCGCCACGTTGGCTGCGCCGCCGGGGCGCTCTTCGGTCTTGCCGACATGAACCACCGGCACTGGCGCTTCCGGTGAGATGCGGCTGACTTCGCCGAACCAGTAGCGGTCGAGCATAACGTCGCCAACCACTAAAACACGGGCTTTGTTTAGGTCCTTACTGCTGATCACTGTTCACCTCGTTATTGGGTGAAGGGTGAAGCCGCTTCGCTGTGAAGTGTGAAATGTGTGGGTTACTTTTCACATTTCACAACAAGGCGAAACCGGGTGGCTTCACACTTCACAACCTGCCAATCGGAAAGTATTCCAGACCCTGTTCGCGCACCGCCTTCGGCTCGTACAGATTCCGGCCGTCAAAAATGACCGGTGTTTTCAGGCTGGATTTGATGGCGGCAAAATCCGGGGCGCGGAACTCTTTCCATTCCGTGACAATGGCCAGTGCGTCGGCACCGGCCATGGCAGCCATGGGTGAATCGCACAGTGTGAGGCGCGGATCGTCTCCGTAGATGCGATGGGTTTCTTCCATTGCCGCGGGGTCGTAGGCCGCAACCGTAGCGCCGCGTTGCCACAGGCCTTCGATCAGCACGCGGCTGGGGGCTTCGCGCATATCATCAGTGTTGGGCTTGAATGCCAGGCCCCAGAGCGCAAAGCGCTTGCCGGACAGGTCGTTGCCGAAACGTTCGGTGATTTTCTTGAGCAAAATATGCTTTTGCAGATCATTGGCGTCTTCCACCGCCTTCAGAACCTGCAGCTCGACGCCGTTGGCGCGCGAGGTGCGCTGCAGTGCCTGCACGTCCTTGGGGAAGCAGGAGCCGCCGTAGCCGCAGCCGGGATAAAGGAAATGATAGCCGATGCGCGGGTCGGAGCCGATGCCATGACGGACGTGTTCGATGTCCGCACCGAGGATTTCCGCCAGGTTGGCAAGCTCGTTCATGAACGAAATGCGTGTGGCCAGCATGGCATTGGCAGCGTATTTGGTGAGTTCGGCGGACTTGATGTCCATCACGATCAGGCGTTCGTGGTTGCGCTGGAACGGTGCATATAGGGTGCGCATCAGTTCGGTCGCCCTGGCGTCGTCGGTGCCGACCACGATGCGGTCGGGACGCATGAAGTCTTCCACCGCAGCGCCTTCCTTGAGGAACTCGGGGTTGGAGACCACGCTGAAATCAAGGCCGGAGCCGCGTTTCTGCAGTTCTTCCTGCACCGCCGCGCGCACCTTGTCGGCGGTGCCGACCGGCACCGTGGACTTGTCGACGATCACCTTGTATTCGTTCATGTGCTGGCCGATGGCGCGGGCGGCAGAGACCACGTACTGCAGGTCGGCGGAGCCGTCTTCATCCGGCGGCGTGCCCACGGCGATGAACTGGATCACGCCATGTGCTGCGCTTTCCGCGATATCGGTGGTAAAGCGCAGGCGTCCGGCGGCCTGGTTGCGCTGCACCATGTCTTCGAGGCCGGGTTCGTAAATGGGAATCTGGCCCTGCTTGAGCATGCCGATCTTGCGTTCGTCCAGATCCAGGCACACCACGTCGTTACCCACTTCCGCCAGGCAGGTGCCGGTCACGAGGCCGACATAACCGGTTCCAACAATGCTGACTTTCACTTCGCTTCTCCAATGTTTTCAATTTCTTGTGCGATCGCCTGCAAAGCCTGCAGGGGATCGGCTGCCTGGGTGATGGGGCGTCCGATCACCAGATAATGTGCGCCTGCACCCAGCGCATCGGCCGGCGTCATGATGCGCTTCTGGTCGTCCTTGCTGGCGCTGGCCGGGCGGATGCCGGGCGTGACGAGACAAAATTCCGCGCCCAGATCCTGCCGCAGCATTGCGGCTTCCTGCGCCGAGCAGACCACGCCGTCCAGGCGGCAATCCCGGGCCAGCGTGGCCAGGCGGTGAACCAGTTGCCGCGGTTCCTCACTGATGCCCAGGTCGGCCAGGTCGTTCGAGCCCATGCTGGTCAGCACCGTGACCGCGATCAGCTTTGGCCGCTGTGGCAGGCTTTCCAGCGCTTCGCGCGCGGCCGTCATCATAGCACGGCCGCCGAGTGCATGAACATTGACCATCCATACCCCGAGGCTGGCTGCAGCCTTGCATGCCTGTGCGACGGTATGGGGTATGTCGTGAAATTTGAGGTCGAGAAAAACGCCGTAACCCTGTCTGGCGAGATGTTCCACCCAGGCCGGGCCGGCAGCGGTGAACAGTTCCTTGCCGACCTTGAGTTTGCACAAGCCGGGATCGAGGCGTTCCACCAGTTTTGAAGCCTCTGTTGTGCTGGAGTAATCCAGCGCGACGATAATTTTTGGGTCCGGGAGTTGAGATTTACTGGTCATGAGAGGGTGTCCTGGTCTTCCTTGCGCTTGGGCGGCAGCGTTTCCCAGCCGCCACAGGCGGGGCAGTGCCAGTGAAAAAGACGCGCCTTGAAGCCGCAGCTTTCGCAACGGTAGAGTGCAAGGCGCTGGCTATGCTGATGAATCAGATTCTTGATCAGGGAGATATCCTGTCTGCGTTCGGCAGGTGCATCCAGCAGTGCGGCTTCCAGCAGTTTGTCGAGTCCAAGCAGGCTGGGATTGCGCCGTAGCTCGTCACGTACCAGTTCGTAGGCGGCTCGTGGCCCTTCGAGTTCAAGTACAGCCTGGAATGTGGTGTTGAGCAAGTCGATTGAAGGGTGCTGGTTCAGATACCCTCGCAGCAGGATCAGGGCTTCGCTGCTCTGGCCCAGGGCGCGGTAGTTATCGAGCAGTTTTGCAGCGGTGAGCGTCAGATATTGCGGATTCTGGGTTTCAATCCGCTTCCAGTATTGAATGGCTTCTGCATGACGCCCCGCCTGGGCTTCCAGGTCGCCCAGCATGAGATTCGCACGGGCGCAGGCGCGTGCGCTTTGCAGCGCCTGATCGAGGTGGTCGCGGGCCGTATCCTGATGGCTCTGGGCAATGTCATTGGCCGCCCATTCGCAGTAGAACTGGGCGATTTCCTTGTTGAATGGTGTGGGAGATGTTGCCCCCAGTTGTTCCGCAATGGCGATGGCGTTTTTCCAATCGCGTTCAGTTTCGTAAATTTCCAGCAGAAACTTGAGTGCCTGTTCAGCATAGGCCGTTTTTCGCAGATCGCTGAAAATGGTTTCGGCTCGGTCGAGCAGTCCCGCTTTCAAAAAATCCTGACCGAGTTCGAAGCTGGCGCTGAGTCTTTTTTCGGCATCCAGCCCCGTGCGGTCGACCAGGGTCTGGTGCATGCGGATCGCGCGTTCAATTTCACCGCGGCGGCGAAACAGGCTGCCGAGGGCGAAGTGCAGCTCAACGGTTTCTGGATCGGCGCGCACGACCTCGATAAACGATTCGATCGCCTTGTCCTGTTGCTCGTTGAGCAGGAAGTTCAGCCCCCTGAAATAGGAAGCCGGAAGGCGGCGGGATTCAGACTGCAGATGCTTGATGTCAATTCGTGCTGCAAGCCAGCCGAGACTGAAGAACAGGGGGAGCGCCAGCAGCCACCAGAATTCGAATTCCATGGTCAGTTTGCCATTTCAGGGTTTGATCCGGACGCTGTCGTCCAGTGTGGAATCAGTAGAATTGATTTCACGGCGCAGTTTCTGGATTTCCCGGCGTTGCCTGAAAATGAGTCCAAGGGTCGCCGCGATGCCGGATACGGCGCCAAGGCAGAAGACCGTCACCAGTACCAGTACCAGGGGTGCGTGCCACTGATAGCCAAGAAAATAATGCAAAGTGATGCTGTTGCTGTTTTTTAAGGCAAAGCCGAGTGCCAGCAAAAACAGGAAGATTCCGGAAATCAGGGACAGATAGCGCATGTCTTGAGGCCTACTGAAACAGGCTCTTAAATCTGGGAAGAAAAAAGCGGCATGATCTTGCGATTATGCCGCCATATTGGCTGACCGGTCAGGAGCCGGGTCAAATACTTTATTCCGGGTAGTCCACACGTTCACGCAGTTCTTTGCCCGCTTTGAAATGAGGAACATACTTTTCCGGCACACTTACCTTGCCGCCGGTTTTCGGATTGCGTCCGACGCGTGGCGGGCGGTAGTTCAGACTGAAACTGCCGAAACCGCGTATTTCGATGCGTTCACCCTGGGCCAGGCTTTCCGCCATGGCTTCCAGTACAGTCTTGACCGCAAGCTCTGCGTCTTTTGCCACAAGCTGGGGATAGCGCGCCGCCAACTTGTTAATCAATTCTGACTTGGTCATGAGTTTTCCCTGCTTGGACAGTCTGGCCGGGGCGTGCCCCGGCCAGTTCTGATCCGTTCGTTACTGACCGCTGTTTTTGTTGTCCAGCTTGGCTTTCAGCAAGGCACCCAGGTTGGTGGTGCCGGCGCTGGCCGCACTTTGCTCGCTGGCCATCTTGTTCATCGCGTCGGACTCGTCTGCCATGTCCTTGGCCTTGATGGACAAGCTGATGTTGCGGTTCTTGCGATCCACGCTGATGATCTTGGTCTCGACTTCGTCGCCTTCCTTGAGGTGGCTGCGAATGTCTTCAACGCGGTCGCGGGAAACTTCAGAGGCGCGCAGGTAGCCTTCGACTTCGCCGTCCAGCGCAATCACAGCACCTTTGGCATCAATGGCTTTGACGGTGCCCTTGACGATGTCGCCTTTGTCATGGGTGGAAACGTAGTTGGTGAAGGGGTCGCCATCCATCTGCTTGATACCCAGAGAGATGCGTTCCTTCTCGGCGTCGATGGCCAGCACCACGGCTTCCACTTCGTCGCCCTTCTTGTAGTTACGCACAGCTTCTTCGCCAGGCATGTTCCAGGACAGGTCAGACAGGTGAACCAGGCCGTCGATACCGCCAGGCAAGCCGATGAAGATACCGAAGTCGGTGATCGACTTGATCTGGCCCTGAACCTTGTCGCCTTTCTTCTGGCCAGCAGCAAACTCATCCCATGGATTAGGTTTGCACTGCTTCATGCCCAGGGAGATACGGCGGCGCTCTTCGTCGATTTCCAGAATCATGACTTCAACTTCGTCGCCCAGGCTCACCACCTTGGCAGGGTGAACGTTCTTGTTGGTCCAGTCCATTTCGGAAACGTGTACCAGGCCTTCGATACCCTGCTCGATTTCCACGAATGCACCGTAGTCGGTCAGGTTTGTGACCTTGCCGAACAGGCGGGTGCTTTGCGGGTAGCGGCGCGACAGGTTGACCCATGGATCATCGCCCAGTTGCTTGATGCCCAGGGAAACGCGGTTCTTTTCCTGGTCGAACTTGAGAATCTTGGCTTCCACTTCGTCGCCCACGGTGAGGACTTCAGAAGGATGCTTGACGCGGCGCCAGGCCAGGTCGGTGATGTGCAGCAGGCCGTCGATGCCACCCAGGTCCACGAACGCACCGTAGTCGGTGATGTTCTTGACGATGCCCTTGACCACTGCACCTTCTTTCAGGTTTTCCAGCAGGGCCTGACGCTCGGCACCCTGGCTGGCTTCCAGCACGGCGCGGCGGGAAACCACCACGTTGTTGCGCTTGCGGTCGAGCTTGATGACCTTGAATTCCATCTGCTTGCCCTGGTAAGGCGTGGTGTCCTTGACCGGGCGGATGTCAACCAGCGAGCCTGGCAGAAAGGCGCGAATGCCGTTCACGGTGACGGTCAGGCCACCCTTGACGGAGCCGCTGATGACGCCGCTGACCAGTGTGCCTTCTTCCATTGCCTTGTCGAGGTCGTTCCAGGCGGCCATGCGCTTGGCTTTTTCGCGCGACAGTTTGGTCGAGCCGTAGCCATCTTCCATGGCTTCGATGCAAACGCTGACGAAATCACCAGGCTGAACTTCGATTTCACCCAGGTCGTTCTTGAATTCGTTGGCGTCGATCACGCTTTCGGACTTGAGGCCGGCATTGACGATCACCACGTCGTTGTCCACGGACACGACTTCAGCGGTGATCAGTTCGCCTGAACGCATTTCCTGGCGTTGCAGGCTTTCTTCAAACAGGGCGGCAAAACTTTCGGAGGAGGCAGGAGCAGCAGTAGTCATAAAAAATAAAATCCACTAACCCGTAATGAGCCACGGGGCAAGTTGTTGATTGTCAGAATCGGCCGTGATTACAAAAAGATAAAGCAGCGCGTCTGGTTCGGCCCACAAGCCGATAAACGCGCCGCTTAGAATTCTGCAAAACCTAAATTCATGACGCCTGACGGATGTATTCTCTGTAGAGAGCCAGAATTTCAGTCACTGCCTCAGCAATGTTAAGGGAACTGGTTTCCAGGAGGTATGCATCCGCAAATTTTTGCAGGGGGGCAACACTGCGGGCGCTGTCGCGGGCATCGCGTTGTTGAAGATCCTGCAAAATCTGTGAAAGATTAGCATGCATTCCTTTTTCCATCAACTGTTTATAGCGCCGTTCGGCTCGGACCTCGGCACTGGCAGTGAGGAAAATTTTGAGCGTGGCATCGGGGAACACCACCGAACCCATGTCGCGGCCATCCGCAACCAGGCCGGGCGTCTTAAGAAAACCGCGCTGGAATTCCAGCAAAGCCTGGCGCAGACGAGGCAACGCGGCGATGCGGGAGGCGGCGTTGCCGGACGCCTCGGAGCGTACGTCATCACCTACTTTTTCGCCGTTCAGCCAGATTTCGCCATGCTCGAAACGTACATCCAGATGGCTTGCGAGTTGCGCCAAGGCGTCTTCATCGTCCAGAGAAATGCCCGCGCGCATTGCCGCCAAAGCAGTGACACGGTAGATCGCGCCGCTGTCGAGGTAATGAAAGCCGAGTTCTTTCGCTACCAGCGCGGCGACGGTGCCCTTGCCTGAAGCAGAAGGGCCGTCAATGGCGATGACTGGAACAGGTGAAGTGTGAGGTGTGAAGTGTGAGGTGTGGTTCATCGTGAATTAGGTTTACCGGGCGATGGATTGCAGGCTGGTGAAATACTCAGGAAATGTCTTTCCAACACACTTGGGGTCGTTGATGCGCACCGGCACGCCGCCCAGTGCAATGAGTGCGAAGCACATCGCCATGCGGTGGTCTTCATAAGTGTCGATGACGGCATTGGGCGTCAGGGTGGTGGGCGGGGTGACTTTGATGTAGTCCTGACCTTCTTCCACCGTCGCGCCGACTTTCCTTAGCTCTGTTGCCATGGCGCTGATGCGGTCGGTTTCCTTGACGCGCCAGCTGGCGATGTTGCGCAAGGTCGTAGTGCCGTCGGCGAACAGGGCGGCCACGGCCAGGGTCATGGCGGCGTCGGGGATGTGGTTGCAGTCGAGGTCGATGCCCTTGAGTTTTCCCGTGCCGCTGGATTCGAGCCAGTTGTCGCCCATCTCGATCTTGGCGTCCATCAGAGCCAGCGCTTCGGCAAAGCGCACGTCGCCCTGAATGCTGGTTCTCCCCACCCCTTCGACGCGGACCGGACCTTTTCCGATGGCGCCTGCGGCGAGAAAATAAGAGGCGCTGGAGGCGTCGCCCTCGACGTGGATTTCACCCGGGCTGGTGTATTTCTGACCGGCACGAATGGTAAAGCCTTGCCATTCCTGGCGTTCTACTTCAACGCCAAAGCGGCGCATCAGGTTGAGCGTAATTTCGATGTAGGGTTTGGAAATCAGTTCGCCGATGACTTCGATGTGCACGTCCTGTCCGGCTAGCGGGGCTGCTATCAGCAGCGCGGTGAGGAACTGGCTGGAGACGTTGCCACGAATCTGGACTTTGCCTGTGGCCTGAATGGCCGCTGGCTTGATATCCAGCGGCGGGAAGCCTTCGTTGCCGAGATAGCGGATATCGGCGCCAAGCTGGCGCAGACCGTCCACCAAGTCGCCGATGGGGCGCTCGTGCATGCGCGGCACACCACTCAGCTGGTAGTCGCCCTGACACAGGGCCAAAACGGCAGTCAGAGGGCGAAAGGCGGTGCCGGCGTTGCCCAGAAACAGGTCACCCTGCTTGACCGGAAACGCGCCACCCGCGCCCTGGATGCGGTAGTCACGGCTGCTGCCATGCTGCTCCCATTTTACGCCAAGCTTTTTCAGGGCTTCCAGCATATGGCCGGTATCGTCCGAAGCCAGCAATGCTTTGACTTCGGTGGTGCCTTCAGCCAGTGCGGCCAGCAACAGGGTGCGGTTGGAAATGCTTTTCGAGCCGGGCAGAATAATGCTGCCGCTGACGCGGGAAATTGGAGAAAGATCAATGTGTTCCATATTATGAATCCTGTTTGCCCGCAAGCCATTCGGCGCGGGCGGTGCGAGCATGGCCAAAAACTTCTTCCAGTGATTTGCCGTCTCCCTGTTCCAGCATGCCGCGCAGGCGGTCGAGCTGGGCTTGATAAGTGTCGACTTCCCGGATCAGGACATCACGATTGGCGAGGCAGATGTCGCGCCACATTTCAGGGTGGCTGCCGGCAATGCGGGTGAAGTCGCGAAAGCCGCCTGCCGCATAGCTGAACAGTTCTTTTGCGTTGGCGCGGAAGGCAATGTCTTCAACAAGGGCAAAAGAGAGCAGATGGGGCAGGTGCGAAACTGCAGCGAAAATTTCGTCATGCCTGAGTGCGGGCATGGTGTTGACGATGGCACCACAGGTCTGCCACATAACAGAAATTCTGGTGACGGCTTCCGCATCGTTCTCGGGTAGTGGCGTCACGACGACATTGCGGCCCTGAAACAGATCGGTAAAAGCTGCGGCGGCACCGCTCTTTTCCGCGCCTGCAATAGGATGACCTGGAATAAAGCGGCTGATATGGTTTGGCAGATATTGCTGTGCATAGCCGATGACATCGCGCTTGGTGCTGCCCACATCGGTCACGATAGTGCCGGGCGACAAATGTGGCGCGAGTTCCTTGATGGTCGGCAGCATGGCAGCCACCGGCACGGCCAGAACAATCACATCTGCCTCGTGCGCTGCGGCTTCGAGACCGGTTTCGATCCGGTCGATGATGCCAAGCTGACGGGCGGTTTCGAGATTCTCCCGGCTGCGGCCGACACCAACGACTTCCCTTACAGCCCCGGCCTGACGCAAGGCCATTGCAAGAGAGCCGCCGATCAGGCCGACGCCGACGATGACGAGTTTGTTAATCAAGTGGCTTAAAGGGTCCGGCCGATTGCGTTGGCGATCAAGCCCAGTGAGCCCATCAGATCTTTAAGTTCCTGCGGGGTCAAGGCCTGATCGGCGTCGCACCAGGCTTCGCATGGGGTCGGGTGCATTTCCACCAGCAGGCCGTCAGCACCAGCGGCGATGGCGGCGCGAGACAGTGCCGGAACCATCCATGCTTTGCCGCCCGCGTGGGAGGGGTCGACGATGACCGGCAGATGGGTTTCCTTTTTCAGCACCGGGATGGCGGTGACGTCGAGGACGTTGCGATAGTAGGTTTCGAAAGTGCGGATGCCGCGTTCGCAGAAAATGATGTTGTGGTTGCCACCGGCAGCGATGTATTCCGCCGCCATCAGCCACTCGGAAATGGTGGCCGACATGCCGCGCTTGAGAATGACCGGCTTGTTGATCCTGCCGACTTCCTTCAGCAGGTCGAAATTCTGCATGCTGCGGGTGCCAATCTGGATTACGTCCACGTCGTGCTTCATGAAGGTTTCCAGCTGGCGCACATCCATCAGCTCGGTGACCATGGGTAGTTTGTAGCGTTCTGCCGCCTTGCGGAACATAGTCAGGCCTTCCTCGCCGTGGCCCTGGAAAGCGTAGGGGCTGGTACGGGGCTTGAAGGCGCCGCCGCGCATCAGACGGCAGCCGGCGTCATGTACATACTGGGCTGCGGCGTCCATCTGCGGCTGGGTTTCCACCGAGCACGGGCCGGCGATGATCTGGACCTGGTTGCCACCCAGCTTGATACCCTTGATGTCGACGACCGAATCCTGTTTGTGCCATTCGCGTGCGACGATCTTGTATGGCTTGACGATGTGCATGGACTGTTCCACGCCGGGCAGTGCGTCGATCAGTTCCTGATCCAGCTTGCGTTCGTCGCCGATGGCGCCGATCACGGTGCGTTCCGTGCCGCGCGAAATGTTGACCTCAAGGCCGGATTCGCGGATTTTTTTGACGACGCCGTCTATCTGTTCTTCAGTGACGCCATTGTTCATGACGATGATCATCTTGTTTCTCCGAGAGCGGTTTCCAGCGCCTGTAAAAATTTGCTGTTTTCCGCCTTGAGCCCGATGCTGACGCGCAGAAATTCCGGCATGCCATAGTTGGCGAGGGGGCGCACGATGACGCCCTGTTTCAGCAGGCTGTGGTTGATGGTGGCGGCATTGCCGACTTTTACCGTGACAAAGTTGGCAAGAGAAGGAATGTATTCAAGTCCCAGCCGGTTGAGACCGCTGGTGATTTGTTCCATTCCGCTGCGGTTGATTTCCACGCATTCTTCCAGAAAGGGCTCGTCCTGCATTGCCGCCACTGCCGCCGCCTGTGCCAGGCTGTTGACGTTGAAGGGCTGGCGTACGCGGTTGAGCAGGTCTGCCAATTCCGGGCGGGCCAGTGCAAAGCCAACACGCAGGCCGGCCAGCCCGTAGGCCTTGGAAAAAGTGCGGGTGATGAGCAGGTTGGGGTACTTCTTCAGCCAGCCGATCGAGTTGCTGCGCTGCGCTTCGGGCAGGTATTCGGTATAGGCCTCGTCCAGCACCACCAGCACGGTGTGCGGAACCTGATCGAGAAAGTGCTCCAGTTCTGCGCCACCCAGCAGTGTGCCGGTGGGGTTGTTGGGGTTGGCAATGAAGATGATGCGGGTATCGTCGCTGATTGCTTCCAGCATGGCTTTGAGATCGTGTCCGTAATCGCGTGCCGGAGTTTCGATGCCGCGTGCTCCGGTAGCCTGGGTAGCCAGCGGATAGACGGCAAAAGCATACTGAGAGAAAACGGCGGAAGTGCCGGGCGCGAGGAAAGCGCGCGCAGCCAGTTCCAGCAGGTCGTTGGAACCGTTGCCGAGCACGATCTGGTTGAGTGCTACGCCGTATTTCTCCGCCAGCGCCGACTTGAGCAGGAAGCCGTTGCCGTCCGGGTAGCGTGCGATTTCCATTAGCACATTTTCCATCGCTGCCAGGGCGCGCGGGCTGGCGCCAAGCGGGTTCTCGTTGGAGGCAAGCTTGACGATGTCTTCCTCATTCAAATTCATTTCCCGTGCCAGTTCGGCAATGGGCTTGCCGGGCTGGTATGGCGCGATAGCGCGCACATAGGAGGGGGACAGATTACAGAGTTCCATGTTGGTCCTTACAGGACAGCGGCCGGATAGGATCCGAGGATTTTGACGAAGGCGGCTTTGTCGTGCAATTCGGCCAGTGCTTGCGCGACTTTTTCATCCTGATGATGACCTTCGATGTCGATGAAGAACAGGTATTCCCACAGGCCGGTGCGCGAAGGCCTGGACTCCAGCTTGGTCATGCTGACGCCGTGATGGGCGAGCGGGGCCAGCAGTTCGTACACTGCACCCGGCTGGTTTTTCGACGAAAGCACCAGGGAAGTCTTGTCCCTGCCGGAGGGGGCGGCATCATGCGCAGCAATCACCAGAAAGCGGGTGGTGTTGTTGGGCTCATCTTCGATGTTCTCCGCCACCCTGTCCAGGCCATAAACCTCGGCAGCTGCTTCGCTAGCGATAGCGGCTGCGGTTTCGTCTTCGGCCGCGAGTTTTGCCGCTTTGGCATTACTCACCACCGGAATGCGCTCCGCTCCCGGCAGGTGCAGGTTGAGCCACTCATGGCACTGGGCGAGGGACTGGGCATGGGAATACACCTTGACTGCATTCGCGGTGGCGCCGGGCTTGCGCAACAGAAACTGGTGTACGCGCAGGTCGACTTCGCCGCACACTTTGAGCGGGGATTCCAGCAGCAGGTCCAGTGTGGTGCCGACCGCGCCGCCGGTGGAGTTCTCCACTGGCACCACGCCGTAATCGGCACTGCCAGCCTCGACGTTGCGAAACACCTCGTCGATCGAAATGCAGGCATCGGTGTGCGCCGCATGGCCGAAATGCTTGATGGCTGCAGCCTGGGTGAAAGTGCCCTCCGGGCCGAGGAAAGCCACTTTGAGCGGCTTTTCCAGCGCCAGGCAGGCGGACATGATTTCGCGGAACAGTTTGGCGACCGATTCTCCCGCCAGCGGGCCGGGATTATTTTCTTTTACCCGGCGCAGGATCTGCGCCTCGCGCTCGGGACGGTAAACCAGGCCGCCGCCCTTGATGGCGCCGATAGTCTGGGCGTGGCGGGCACGGTCGTTGATGAGCTTGAGCATTTCGTCATCGATCGCGTCGATTGCGTCGCGGTGCTGGCGCAGTGCCTTATCCATGCCCGTCACTTAATTTTTGGCCTCGAAATCCTGCATGAAGGAAACCAGCGCCTGCACGCCTTCCAGTGGCATGGCATTGTAGATCGAGGCGCGCATGCCGCCGACCATCTTGTGGCCCTTGATGGAAACGATACCTTGCTGCTTGGCGGCGACAATGAAGGCTTCGTCGAGGCCGTCTTTTTTCAGGGTGAAGGGCACGTTCATGCGCGAGCGGCAGGAGGGCTCAACCGGATTATGGTAGAGGTTGCTGGCGTCGATGGCCTCGTAGAGCAATTTTGCCTTGGCAATGTTGGCCTGCTCGATGGCCGCGAGGCCCCCCTGTTTCTTCAGCCACTGGAAGACTAGTCCTGCCACATAAATCGAGTAGGTCGGCGGCGTGTTGAACATGGAGCCGTTTTCGGCCTGCACGGTGTAGTCGAGCATGGTCGGCAGGTTAGCTGGCGCCTTGCCGAGCAAGTCTTCGCGCACAATCACCAGCGTCAGACCGGCCGGGCCGATATTCTTTTGCGCGCCACCATAGATCAGGCCATATTTCGATACATCGACCGGGCGCGACAGGATATGCGAACTCATGTCGGCAACAAGGGTAACCGATGCACCCAGCGTGGCGATGTCATGCATTTCCACGCCATGCACGGTTTCGTTGGTGCAGACATGCAGGTAGGCCGCGTCGTTGCTCAGGCTGATTTCCTCAGCGCCGGGCAGGCGGGTGAAGTTGCTGGATTCAGTGGTGGCGGCCAGGCGCGCGTTGCCGACCTTGCCGGCTTCCTTGAAGGCTTTCTTAGACCAGGCGCCGGTGACGATGTAGTCAGCCGAGCGGCCGGCAAGCAGGTTGAGCGGGATCTGGGCGAACTGCAGCGTCGCGCCGCCCTGGAGAAACAGGACGCGGTAATTGGCGGGAACGTTCAGTAGTTCTCGCAGGTCGGCCTCGGCCTGATTGATAATGCCGAAAAAGTCCTTGCCGCGATGGGTCATTTCCATTACCGACATGCCGCAGCCGTGCCAGTTAAGAAGTTCGTCGCGCGCCTGCTCCAGAACCGACTGGGGCAGCATGGCGGGGCCAGCGCTGAAATTGTGAAGTCTTTCCATTACAAAACCTTGTCACTCAGAAGAGCGATGACTCTTCTGAGTTGAGCCATCATTCTTCGCCCGACTCGTCGTCGGATTCATCCGATTCTTCCGATTCGACCACTTTCTGCAGGCCGGTCAGTTTCTCGCCCTTGTCCAGATTGATCAGCGTCACGCCCTGGGTGGCGCGGCCCATTTCTCGGATTTCACGCACACGGGTGCGGATCAGCACGCCGCCGGTGGTGATCAGCATCAGTTCGTCTGTCTCTTCCACCAGCGTGGCAGCCACCACCTTGCCATTGCGTTCCGAGGCCTGGATTGCCATCATGCCCTGGGTGCCACGGCCATGGCGCGTGTACTCGGTGATCGGAGTGCGTTTGCCATAGCCGTTTTCGGTGGCGGTCAGTACCGACTGGTTTTCGTTTTCCGCTACCAGCAGGGAAATGACTTTCTGTTCCTTCTGCAGGCGCATGCCGATCACGCCGCGCGAATTGCGACCGGTATCGCGCACATCGCTTTCCTCGAAGCGCACCGCCTTGCCGCCATCGGAGAACAGCATCACGTCGTGCTGGCCGTCGGTAATGGCGACGCCGATCAGGAAGTCGCTCTCATCCAGGTTGATGGCGATGATGCCGCGCTTCATCGGACGCGAGAAGCTGGTCAGCGGCGTTTTTTTGACGATACCGCTGGAGGTGGCCATGAAGATGAAATGATTTTCGTCGAACTCTTTAACCGGCAGAACGGCGTTGATTTTCTCGCCTTCATCCAGTTGCAGCAGATTGACGATGGGGCGGCCACGCGAAATGCGGCTGCCCTGCGGGACTTCATACACCTTGATCCAGTACACCCGGCCATGGTTGGAGAAGCACAGGATGTAATCGTGGGTATTGGCAATGAACAGGTTGTCGATGAAGTCTTCTTCCTTCATCGCCGTGGCCTGCTTGCCACGTCCACCGCGCTTCTGTGCCTTGTAGTCGTCGAGCGGCTGGGACTTGATGTAGCCGGAGTGAGAGAGTGTGACGACTACGTCTTCCGGCGTGATCAAATCTTCCATGCTCAGATCCTGGGCATGGGCGATGATCTCGCTGCGGCGGCGGTCGCCGAACTGGGCTTTGACGGTATTGAGTTCGGTGACGATGATTTCCGTCACCCGCTCCGGGCGTGCCAGGATGTCCAGCAGGTCGGTGATCTTCAGCATCACGTCCTTGTATTCGCCGACGATCTTGTCCTGTTCCAGCCCGGTCAGGCGCTGCAGGCGCAGTTCCAGAATAGCTTGAGCCTGGGCCTCGGACAGGCGGTAACCCGAGGTGGAAAAGCCGAACTCTGGCGCCAGACCTTCCGGACGCGATGCGTCGGCGGAGGCGCGCTGCAGCATTTCTTCCACCAGCGGGGAGCGCCAGGTGCGTTCCATCAGGCCCTGCTTGGCGATTGCTGGTGTGGCTGCAGCCTTGATCAGGGCAATGATCTCGTCCACATTGGAAAGTGCGACGGCCAGGCCTTCCAGAATGTGGCCGCGATCGCGTGCCTTGCGCAGTTCGAACACGGTGCGGCGCGTGACCACTTCGCGGCGGTGGCGCAGGAAGGCGTCGAGCATCTGCTTCAGATTCAGCAGGCGTGGTTGGCCATCCACCAGGGCCACCATGTTCATGCCGAAGGTGTCCTGCATCTGTGTGTCTTTGTACAGCTGATTGAGGATCACTTCCGGCACTTCACCGCGCTTCAGTTCGACCACCACACGCATGCCGGACTTGTCCGATTCGTCGCGCAGGTCGGAAATGCCCTCGATTCTCTTTTCGCGCACCAGTTCGCCGATCTTGATGCACAGGTTGGCCTTGTTCACCTGGTAGGGCAGTTCGTCGACGATGATGGCCTGACGCTCGCCCTTGCCGATATCCTCGAAGTGGCAGCGAGCGCGCATCACCACGCGGCCACGACCGGTGCGGTAGCCTTCCTTGACGCCCACGGTGCCGTAAATGATTCCGGCGGTAGGGAAGTCCGGCGCAGGCACGATCTCGATCAGTTCCTCGATGCCGGTTTCCGGTTCAGCCAGCAACTTGAGGCAGGCATCCACCACTTCGTCGAGGTTGTGGGGCGGGATGTTGGTCGCCATGCCGACAGCAATACCGGAGGAGCCGTTGATCAGCAGGTTGGGGATCTTGGCCGGCAGCACCAGTGGTTCAAATTCAGAGCCGTCGTAGTTGGGGCCGAAGTCGACGGTTTCCTTGTCGAGATCCGCCAGCAGTTCATGGGCGATTTTCGCCATGCGGATTTCGGTGTAACGCATCGCCGCAGCGTTATCGCCGTCGATCGAGCCAAAGTTGCCCTGGCCATCCACCAGCGGGTAGCGCAGCGAAAAATCCTGCGCCATGCGCACAATGGTGTCGTACACCGCGGTATCGCCGTGGGGGTGGTATTTACCGATCACATCGCCGACGATACGTGCCGACTTCTTGTAGGCCTTGTTCCAGTCGTTGGACAGCTCGTGCATGGAGAATAATGCACGGCGATGCACCGGTTTCAGTCCGTCGCGTACGTCCGGCAGGGCGCGCCCCACAATCACGCTCATGGCGTAATCGAGATAGGAACGGCGCATCTCTTCTTCAAGGCTGACCGGGATTGTTTCTTTGGCGAATTGATCCATAAATTTTTAAGTGCTTGCTTTATTCAGGCGGCAGGATTTGCAACGCGCAATGTTAGCACGCGAGGATGTTTCAGGCCATAATTCAGCCCAGATTGTCCGTGTAGGCGTATTCCCGCCAAAAGGCATCTCTAATGAAATTATTGCTTCACTAGACAGCCGTGTCCGGGTCACGGGCTACCCGAGTGCGCCGGTGCGCTGCACTAATTTCGATAATCAGCCGGGATTTATGGAAATTTTGAGTCCATCATCCATTTTGTCCTATCCATTTAGATTGCATAACGATGACCCTGTTGCGGGTGAAGTGGCAAATCAGGGCGACGATATTCTGAAAATTTTCGGGGGTGTTGTTCTGGTGCAACAGTCAGTAAAAAACAGAAGGGCAATTCTTGCTCGTCTGGCTGTTTTGTGTAACATTGACGCAACAAAAAAGGCTTAATTAAAGAAAAAACAGAAACCGTTGCACAGCATAAACAATAAACTTTTCTCATTTAAGAGGGGATAACAGCATGAAACTGAAAAAAATTGTGGGTGTACTGGCCGCGATTGGGATTGCAGCACCGGGCGTTGCACTGGCTACCAACGGTATGTTGATGGAAGGTTATGGTCCGATCGCCACGGGTATGGGCGGCGCCTCTATGGCTTATGACAATGGTGCAGCTGGCATGGCAAACAACCCCGCGACCATTGGTTTGATGGCAAATGGTTCAAACCGCCTGGATTTGGCGATTGGTGGCCTGCATCCGGATATCGACAGCAAGATGACCGGTATGCCGAAGGCGCATTCTGATGGCGACGCTTATTACATGCCTGCCGCTGGCTGGGTGAAGAAAGATGGCAAACTGGCCTATGGCGTGGGCGTGTTCGCTCAAGGCGGTATGGGTACGGAGTATGGAAAAAACTCCTGGCTGAGTGCGGGCACTGGTTTGGAAAACCGTTCCGAAGTGGGCGTTGGCAACCTCATTGTCCCGGTCGCTTTTGACGTGAATCCCAACCTCAATATCGCCGGTTCGGTTGACTTTGTCTGGGCTGGCATGGATCTGAAAATGCTGATGTCTGGTGCCCAGTTTATGGACATGATGCCCAGGACGATGAATCCATTTGCCACAAATTCTGGTGGTACCGTAGGCGGCAGCATGGTTACCACAGGATTCGCCGGGGCAATGGCAATGATGAATCCAATGAATCCGGTGAATTTCGGATACTTTGACTTTTCTAACAGCAACGACTTCAGTGGCAAGGCTCACTCGACTGGCTGGGCAGGAAAGCTGGGTTTCACATATAAAGTGAATAACCAACTGACCTTGGGCGGTACCTATCATTCCAAGACATCCCTGAGTGATATGGAAGGAAGCGCATCTGTCAGCTTCAATGCCAATATGGATACGGGTATTTTGAGCGGCGGCGCACCCAATGGCGTCTATACTGCGATGACTATCCCTGTTTCAGGCAAGATTTCTGTTCGTGATTTCCAGTTCCCCGAAACCTATGGTCTGGGTCTTTCGTATCAGGCAAATGACAAGCTGATGATTGCTGCTGACTATAAGCGTATCGGCTGGGCTAAAGCCATGAAGAACTTCACCATGGCCTTTACAGCCGATGCTACCCAGGCAAACATGCTTGCTGGTGGTTTCGCAGGCCAGGTGCTTGATGCCACGATGTATCAAAACTGGAAGGATCAGGATGTATTTGAACTGGGTGTAGCTTACAAGGCAACTGATGCCCTGACATTGCGTGCCGGTGTAAATATTGCCAACAACCCGGTTCCTGATGCTTATGTAAATCCGCTGTTCCCCGCAACGATCAAGGATCATTACACCTTGGGTGCAGGTTACGCGTTTAGCAAAGTATCAGAAGTAAACGCTTCCTACGCATACGCACCTAAGGTCACATCGACCGCGCCTGCAGCTGCTGGTGGCTACTCGATTGATCACGCTCAAAACAACTGGCAGTTGATGTATAGCCACCGTTTCTAAGCGGGTTCTGAACACTTTGTTGTGTTGAACTGAAGGGGCTGAGCAGTTACACTGTTTCAGCCCTTTTCTATTGCGGCTTTTGAACAGAATAATCAAGGAGAATATCAGCATGAAGAAATTACTGGGAGCTTTGCTGTTGTCTGTGTGGGCGCCACTGGCGTTCGCGATTACGCCTTATATTTCCGGCGACAAAGTATCGGGTGGTGATGTCAATGCCGTCATGGGCCAGGTTGAGAAAAAACTGGCAGCCGAAGGCTTTACCGTGGTGGGTAAGTACTCTCCAAAGGGCGTGAGTCAGTATGGTGTGGTGGTGGTGACGGATAAGGGTGTTCTGGACGCCATTCATGGAACTGGTGGTGCAACCATTGTGGGTGCAGGCATTCGCGTGGCGGTGAAGGCGGATGGATCAGTGAGTTATCAAAACCCGGAATACTGGCTCCGCGCCATTTTTCGCAAGCAGTTCAGTTCGGCCGAGTCGGCAGTTAAGGCTGTTCAGGCCAAGCTGCAGAAATCGCTGGGTGCGGGCAAGGGCTTCGGTGGTGATGAATCGGCAAGTGATTTGCCCAGTTATCGTTACATGATCGGAATGGAGCGTTTCGAATCCGACAAGAACGAATTGAAATCACACGGTAGTTTTGAAGCGGCAGTAAAAACCATTCAGGACAATCTGGCAAAGGGTACAAACAAAACTTCCAAAGTGTATGAAGTGGTGATGGCCGACAAGAAAATCGCAGTGTTCGGTGTGGCCATGAATGATGCCAAGACGGGTGAAGGGGTGTGGCTGAACAAGATTGGTACTGAAAACATGGCGGCGATGCCTTATGAAATCTACGTGGTGGGTGGCAAGGTAAGTGCTTTGTATGGCCGCTATCGTATCGCGCTGGGCTGGCCTACGCTTGGAATGGGGACTTTCATGAAGATTAGCGATTCTCCTGACGAGATTCTGGAAACATTGACTGGCGTAGCGGGTGGCACGTTTGAAAAATCCAGTGCCTTCTGAGTAATATGGTTTCACGTCGGCTACGTGCCGTAGGTAAAAGACCCCGCGAAGGCGGGGTTTTTTTTCGTTATAAATTTCGTTATAAATATAGAGAATTTTCCTGCTCATGTTGCGTGAGATTCATCTCACATCATGGAATGTTAGCGCTCTGTTATTGACTGGAGGTCTTTCTGAAAATCCTTAATTCTCAGAGTCGGTTTATTGAATTTCAGACGTTGAAAGCGGATAGCGTTTATGAGCAATCCAGCGTATTCTAATGTTCCTTAAACTTTCTGCGGCGACACCAATCGAAGTGTCCCAGGCCCCGCGAAAGCGGGGTTTTTTTATAAAAAAGGGGTCCATATGCAATTTAGTAAATTAGTCACGGCCATTGCTTGTATGGCATGTCCGGTAAGTGCTCTGGCTACCAACGGTATGAATATGGAAGCCTACGGCCCGATTGCGCTGGGTATGGGGGGCGCGTCCATGGCATATGATAACGGGTCTGCCGCTATGATGAATAATCCTGCCACATTGGGCCTGATGGCGGAGGGTCATCGTCTGGATCTGGCGCTGGGCATGCTTGCTCCTGATGTGAATAGCAGTATGGGAAGTAGTGCTTCAAAATCTTCCGCTGATGCATTTGGTGGCCCCGCTCTGGGATGGAGCCGCAGGCATGACAAGGTGACTCTGGGTGTGGGTGTTTACGGGCAGGGGGGTATGGGAACCGAATATGGCCCAGGTAGTTTCATGAGCATGGGTACAGGCCTTACGGCACGTAGCGAACTCGGGGTGGGTCGAGTGCTTTTCCCCGTGGCATACAATGTTTCTCCCAATCTCGTTGTTGGCGGTTCTGTTGATTTTGTGTGGGCCGGGCTTGACCTTCAGATGGCAATGAATGCAAATCAATTGAATGCGCTGGCCACTCAAGGTAACTTGATCCCGGGTGGTCAGGCAGCAAACAGCCAGGCATTCGGAACTTTCATGAGTGGTGGACAAACCAGCGTCGGCTATTTCGATTTTTCCAATAACAACGATTTTTCCGGAAAAGCGCATTCCACAGGCTGGGCTGGAAAACTGGGTGTGACATACAAGATCAGCAAACAATGGATGATCGGCGCAACTTATCACTCAAAAACTGATTTGGGTGATATGGAAGCCGATGGCGCCAGAATGTCCATGATTGATTTAAGCAATGCCTATCCTGCTGGAACGCTCACTGGAAAGATCAAAGTGGTTGATTTCCAGTGGCCGGAAACCTACGGCTTTGGTTTTTCATATCAGGTATCCGACAGATTGATGATCGCCGCGGATTATAAGCGCATCAGTTGGGCCAAAGTGATGAAGAACTTCCACATGGTTTTTACCAGCGCAGATATGGGCGGACTTAGCCTGGACATGAAGTTGCCGCAGGAGTGGAAAGATCAGGATGTCTGGATGATGGGTTTTGCATATCAGGCCACTGATGCCCTGACTTTGCGCGCTGGTGTGAATATTGCGGATAATCCAGTGCCGGATGCCCTGATGCACCCATTGTTTCCGGCGATTGTAAGGAATCACTATACTGCGGGCTTGGGCTACCAAATAAGCAAAGCCTCCTCGATTGATTTTGCCTACAGCCATGCTCCCGAAGTGAGCGTTACCAATAGTTCCGGAATAACGGTAAGTCACGGTCAGAACAACATGCAGTTTATCTACAGCTACCGTTATTGAAGAAAAGAAGTGTTTGCAGAAACCGGCCCTTATGCCGGTTTTTTTTCGACCATTCGTATAAACAAATTCTATATAAGCATAAAAATAACAACACTTGACTTGAGTGGCTTATTCACACCTCTTTGAAAGAATATATTGTCATATGGCGCAGGGTTCGCAATCCATGCAGCAATGAAATAAGCAATTGTTTATTAAGGGTTAATAAATCGTTCATTTGCTGTGCGATATAGAAAAAACGTATTCCATCAATGGAGTTAGGCGCGCTATTGAGGGTCTATCCACAGAGTTATCCACAGATTCTGTGGGTAACAAAATAAGTCCATTTAATTGAATAGTTTGGCATGCATTCCGAAAGATTACATTAATGGTGAGAGCTAACTGGAGATTCACGTTTTTGAGACGATATCCCATTGTTTTTCAAGTCTCTTTGCTGAAACAGGCTGGATGGTTTTAAGTTCCTGTGCAAACAGTGATACGCGGAGCTCTTCCAGCATCCAGCGAAAATCCTGAAGCTGCGGGTTGTCTGGCGTCCCTTTTTTTTCATTTTCAGCTATTTTTACCAGATATCGATTCCACAGTGGGGACAGTTGATCTCGATTCGATTTGTCCCGCTCGTTGGCGCTGGCCAGCTTGCTGAGTCGTAAGGAGATGGCCTTGAGATAGCGTGGGTAATGGCGTAACCACTTGAGTGGCGTGTTGGCAAGGAAACCAGGGTAAATCAACTGATCCAGCTGAGATTGCATGTCCGAAAGGGCGTCTGGCCATTGTCGGGTGGTTTGAAGCTGGTTCGCCACAGTATGGTATTCGGCGAGAATATCAGTGGCAAGTTTACAAATCTGGCTGGCGCCGGTTAACAGCAGTGGGCGCATCTCTTCGCGCCGCTGGGTGAACTGTGTCTCAGTGCGGACTGGCGGTTTGTCAACGATCAGGACATGCAGCGCAATGGCCTTGCGCAGTGATTGCTTGAGTTCCTCACATGAGCCCAGGGGCAAGTAGTGCAAGCAAGTCGCCTTGGTGATGGGAAGAGATTTTTCGAGAAAGCGTGACTGTTCTGGTAGATGCATCAGGAGGAGATGAGCCAGTCCTGATTGCATGGCCTGCTCGGCCTTGAATGCAGTGTCGAACAGGCGCAGAACGATTTTTTCACCGTGATCCTGTAGTGCGGGGTAGCCAATCAGCGTCTGCCCGTGGCGCTGGAATTCCAGTTTTTCTGGCAGATCTCCGAAGTCCCAGTTGTAAACCGAATCACGTTCGAATTCTGACGACTGAGTTTTGCTGAATATGATTTCAGCTTTGCTTCCCAGTTTTTTACGCAGCTCTGCAAGATTTCGACCGCTGGCAATTTCGCTGTTACTCTCTGAAATAATGCTGAAGTTCATCTGCAAGTGCGCAGGCAGCGTTTCCGGCGGCCATGCTTCGGCTGGTACATTGATGTTTTTGTGGCGAGCAATGAACCTGGTAAGTGCATCGACCAATGGCAGGTTGCCAGGGGCGATTTCATGCATCGCCATGGTAACAAATACGGGTACGGGCACGCAGGCGCTACGCAGTTTATGCGGCAGGCTGCGGATCAGCAAAGTGATTTTCTCCCTTAACAAGCCCGGAACCAGCCATTCGCAGCGAGCAGAGCTGATCTGGTTCAGTGCTGCCAGCGGTAATGAAAGCGTGACGCCATCCAGAGGGTGTCCATGCTCAAATCGATAAGATAAACTGAATTCATGTCCATCGATCATGATCGACGGTGGAAACATATCTTCCGTCACATGGCCTGCCTCGTGGCGCATCAACTGTTCACGGCTGAGATATAACAGCCGTGGATGTGCCCGCTCTGCTTCTCGTCGCCACTTGTCGAATGCCGCGCCATTGTGGATGCCGGGTGGAACAATCTTGTCATAAAAATCGAAGATGCGCTGTTCATCCACCAGAATGTCCTGCCTGCGCGCCTTGTGTTCCAGGGCCTCGATTTCCTCAACCAGTTTGCGATTGTGCAAGAAGAAGGGCGCACTGCTCTTGAACTCTCCTTCCACCAGGGCTGCACGAATAAAAATCTCGCGGGCTTCGGTTGGATGGATAGGGCCGTAATGGATTTTTCGCCTGGGTTCTATCACCAGGCCGTACAATGTGACCCGTTCATAAGCGGAAACCCGCGCTGCTTTCTGCTCCCAGTGCGGGTCGAAATAACTGCGTTTGATGAGGTGCCTGGCAAGTGGCTCGATCCATTCTGCCTCGATGCGCGCCAGTGTACGTCCATAAAGACGCGTTGTTTCTGTCAATTCTGCGGCCATTAACCACTTCGGAGAAGCGCCCTCTGCCGGGGGTGCCTCTGTTCTTTTTTGGTGTGGTTTGAACAGCATTGATCCAGGAAAAATCATAAACTTTATTCCGCGAGCCCCAAGATATTCGCGGTTGTCACCTTTCAGGCCTATGTTACCGAGCAGTCCGGAAAGCAAAGCGCGGTGAATCTGGCCGAAATCGGCTTCGATCTCGTTTGGGTGCATGCCCATTTCCTTGACCATTACAGCGAGCTGGCCGTGGATATCGCGCCATTCGCGCATGCGCAAGTGGGAAAGAAAGTTGTCGCGACATAACTGGTTTAACTTGCGGCTGGATTTTTTGTGGATCAGGGCGTCTTCGTAAAAACGCCAGAGTTTGATAAATCCAATAAAATCCGAATGCTCGTCCTGGAAGCGCCGGTGTGCCATGTCTGCCGCCTCCTGCGCGGCCAGTGGGCGGTCACGAGGGTCCTGGCTGGAAAGTGCGGCAGCGATGATCAACACTTCGGTGAGACAGTTTTCCGTCTGGGCGGCCAGGATCATGCGCGCAATACGCGGGTCGATGGGAAGCCGGGCCAGTTGCTTGCCCAGGGGGGTCAGACGGCGCGCTTCGTCCATGGCGCCGAGTTCTTCCAGTAACTGAAAGCCGTCCGAGATGGCGCGTGGATCGGGAGACTCGAGAAACGGAAATGCATCCACTTCACCCAGTCCTAGCGCCTGCATTCTCAGGATAACTGCAGCAAGATTGCTGCGCAGGATTTCTGGATCAGTGAACGCAGGGCGAGTGTTGAAGTCCTCCTCGCTGTATAGGCGGATGCATATTCCTGCGGCCACGCGGCCACAGCGTCCTGCGCGCTGTGAAGCGGAAGCGCGAGAGGTTTTCTCCACCTGCAGGCGCTCTACCTTGGCGCGCAGACTGTAGCGGCGAATCCGGGCATATCCAGGGTCGATTACATAGCGTATGCCGGGAACGGTTAGAGAGGTTTCGGCTACGTTGGTCGCCAGTACGATGCGCCGCCCGCCACCAGGCTTGAATATCCGGTCCTGCTCCGCACTGGAGAGGCGGGCGAAGAGGGGCAGGATTTCAGCGCCGGAAGGGTGATGTTTGCGTAAGGCTTCTGCTACGTCACGAATCTCACGTTCTCCTGGAAGGAAAATCAGGATATCGCCACCGTGAGAAGCAATCTCGTCTACTGCGTGGAGAATGGACAGTTCAAGCGCTTCTTCGTTTCCACTGTCTTCCTCGGTATGAGGAGGGCGATAACGGACTTCGACCGGATAAGTGCGGCCCGATACCTCAATCACCGGAGCTCCGTTGAAATGCGTTGAAAAACGCTCCGCATTAATGGTGGCGGAGGTGATAATAAGTTTCAGATCAGGACGTCGGGGCAGGATGCGTTTAAAGTAGCCCAGCAGAAAATCAATATTAAGACTGCGCTCGTGGGCCTCGTCAATGATAATCGTATCGTAGGTATCGAGAAATCGGTCGCCCTGCGTCTCGGCAAGCAGGATGCCGTCTGTCATGACCTTGATGTAATTGTATTCGCTGATCCGATCATTGAACCGTACCTGGTAGCCGACTGCCTGCCCAAGTTCGGAGTTGAGTTCTTCCGAAATGCGCGCCGCCACACTCCGCGCAGCAATCCGCCTGGGTTGCGTATGACCAATCAGTCCGGCTACACCACGCTTGAGGTCAAGACAGATTTGCGGCAGTTGGGTGGTTTTGCCTGAGCCGGTTTCGCCACAGATGATGACGACCTGGTTGGCTGCAATTGCTGCAGCGATGTCATGGCGCTTTTCATTGACCGGCAGTTCAGAGACGAAGGCAGGGCACGGAATGTTTTTGAGCCGCTGCACGCGCTTCTCAAGAGATGACAGGATGCGGGCACTAAGGTTGGCAAGTGCGGCTTCCGACGCTTTTCCTTTGCGCAGGTCTGCCTCAAGTTTATTCAGTTCACGGCCAAAACGGTGTCGGTCGCGCTGCATGCAATTCGAAATATCAACGGTAAGGTTACTGAGATCAGGCGGCACGGCAAAACAACTGAATTTGACAGGTGCGATTATACATTGAACATGAAACCCTATTGTTGACTATTTAGATCGGGTATGTTTTAATGAATGCACATTTTATCCAAGTCTAAACTCTGGATTGCCTAAACCTCATAGGCAAAGTCAAGACCAACATTCAGTAATTTTATTAAGGAGTATTACAATGGAACTTCCAGCACGAGATGGTGATGGTTACTTGGCCGACATGAATGAATGGACAGAAGAAATTGGCCGTGCAATGGCTGAAGCCGATGGCGTAGATCTCGATGAGGTTAAATGGAACCACATCCTGAAAGCGCGTGAGTATTTCGAGGAAACCAGTTCCGTGCCGCCGATTCGTAAATTTGCCAAGTATATCGACGAAGATCAGAAAGTCATTTTCAGCACCTGGATGACAGGGCCCATGAAACCTATCACCAAATATGGTGGCTTGCCCAAGCCTACCGGTTGCGTCTAAATTCGCAGTTGGGCAGTGTAAAAGGCCTGGGGTGCTTTGCATCCCGGGCTTTCGCTTTTTTGCGATAGAATAAGCCCGTCGGTACTTTACGAAAGGGTCTGAGAAATGATTACCATTGAACACCATGATCAGGTCGTCAAGGTTTCAGTATTTGGCGAATTCACGCTGGCCGATTACAGGCAGCTTGAAGAGGCCGTGCTTGTCGAAATGAAGTTCCAGGGCAAGGTCAACCTGCTGGTGGATTTGAGTGACATGGCCGATTTCACGCTTGATGTGGCTTGGGAAGATGTGCGTTTCAACTGGCAGCATGCGCATGATTTCGAGAAAATCGCGGTAATCGCCAATGGACGCCTGGTGGCCTGGAGCGCCTGGTTGGCGCGTGCTTTCCTTGATGCCGAGATCCAGTTTTTCGAGAACTATGATCTGGCGAGCGATTGGGTGGAAGCCGGCGCTTGAAAGATTGAAACTTTACATTACATTCTGTAGTCTGACCCACAGAGTCGTTTGTTCTATTTCAAGGAGAATGTTTGATGCAACCTGAATTACGTATGGCTACCCAAACTGCTGGATTTTCACCATCCATTCATAAAGTATTGCGTAATACCTATATGTTGCTTGGCCTGACCATGGTTCCAACAGTGATTGGAGCTGTCATTGGCATGAGCATGAATTTTTCCTTCATGGCACAAAGCCCGATACTGGGTATGGTGGTCATGCTGGCGGTCATGTTCGGTCTGTTCTGGGGGATTTCAAAAAATCGCGATAGTGGCGTGGGCGTCGTGCTGCTTCTGGCACTGACTTTCTTCATGGGCATCATGCTGGGTCCGATTCTGCAGGTGGCCCTGCACCTCAGGAATGGCGCGCAACTGGTTGGGTTGGCTGCTGGGGGAACAGGTGTGATCTTCCTCTCGCTGGCTTCCTATGCCACCGTTTCCAAAAAGGATTTCAGCTTCCTCGGCAACTTCCTCTTTGTTGGCCTGATACTTTTGATCATTGCCTCCCTGGCTAACATATTCTTCCAGGTTCCGGCAGCTTCACTGGCTATTTCTTCAGTCGCGGTATTGCTGTTTTCCGGCTTTATCCTGTTTGATGTGAGTCGTATCGTGCAGGGCGGCGAGACCAATTACATCATGGCAACGCTGGCGCTGTATCTGGATATCTATAACCTGTTCGTCAACCTGTTGCAATTGCTGATGGCATTAAGTGGCGAGAGGGACTGAACGAATCATCCACTGATAAATAAATTAGGGCGGCTCAGGCCGCCCTTTTTATTTGTGCAAGTACGTTGACTGAAGCGGTGTCGAATGAAATTCAGGCATGTTGATTCGAAATGATTCTGCTAAAGCAGGACCAGGTTGTCACGGTGAATCAGTTCCATTTCGTCCACATACCCCAGGATGGATTCAATTTTGTTACTGGGTTGACGCAGGATCTTCCTCACTTCACCCGAAGCGTAATTAACCAGACCCCGGGCAATTTCACGTCCGTTCTGGTCGATGCAGGTCACCACTTCGCCACGCTCAAAATCGCCACTCAGATCGCTTACGCCGATAGGCAGCAGGCTTTTGCCTCCCTGGTTTAGCGCCTTTGCCGCTCCTTCATCCAGAACAATCTTCCCGCGCACTTGCAGGTGGTCTGCAAGCCATTGTTTCCTTGCGGTGATAGGCATGGTTTCGGCGATCAACTGGGTGCCGATGGCCTCTCCACGAGCCAGGCGTACGAGTACATCCTGTTCGCGCCCGGAGGCAATAATGGTGTGGGCACCACTGCGCGCAGCGCGTTTGGCGGCAAGGATCTTGGTCAGCATGCCGCCGCGGCCGATATCGCTGCCAGCGCCGCCCGCCATTTTTTCCAGTTCGGGATTGCCGGCGCGGGCTTCCTGAATCAGCGTGGCGGCGGGGTCCTTGCGCGGGTCAGCACTGAACAGGCCGGACTGGTCGGTCAGGATCACCAGCGTATCTGCCTCGATCAGGTTGGTGACCAGTGCGCCCAGGGTATCGTTGTCGCCAAAACGGATTTCGTCGGTGACCACGGTGTCATTTTCATTGATAATGGGGATCACATTGAGTTGCAGCAGCGTGCGCAAGGTGGTGCTGGCGTTGAGGTAACGCTTGCGGTTTGCCAGATCGTCATGAGTGAGCAGGATCTGGGCGGTGTGAAGCCCATGCTGACGGAAGCAGGTTTCATAGACCTGTACCAGTCCCATCTGGCCAACGGCGGCAGCGGCCTGCAAGTCATGTATGGCACTGGGGCGTTTCTTCCATCCCAGGCGCTGCATGCCCTCGGCCACTGCACCTGAAGAAACGAGGACGACTTCCCTGCCCGTTTTTTTGAGTTCGGCGATCTGTGCTGCCCAGTTGGCAAGGGCGACGTGGTCAAGCCCCGCGCCGCTGTTGGTGACCAGGCTGCTGCCAACCTTGACGACCAGCCGCCGGGAGTTTTCGAGTATCGATTTCATGATTTATTCTGTGGCTGCGGGCGCTTGTGGTTCAGATTCAAACGATTCCGGTTTTATCCCGGTTTGTTCTTCCGCTTCTTCCGGAGGCGGGCGGTTCTGTTCCAGATGTTCCATGATGGCGTAGGTCAGTTCCTTGCAACCTTCGCCTGTCAGGGCTGAAATCATGAAGCATCTGCCTTCCCAGCCAAAGTCGCGCAGAAATTGCTGCCGGTGTTCGTCACGTTCATCGGCAGGCAGTGAGTCCATCTTGTTCAGCACCAGCCAGCGCGGCTTCTCATAAAGGCTTTCATCATATTTGCGCAATTCATCGATGATTGCATGAGCCTCGCGCACCGGGCTGACGGCTTCGTCGAAGGGAGCAATGTCCACCAGATGAAGCAGAAGCCGGGTGCGCGCAAGATGACGCAGAAATTGATGTCCCAGGCCGGCGCCTTCGGCCGCGCCTTCGATCAGACCGGGAATGTCGGCGATGACGAAGCTGCGCTCGCTATCCACGCGCACCACGCCAAGATTGGGGTGCAGCGTGGTGAATGGGTAATCCGCAACTTTGGGCCTGGCTGCGGAGACGGCGCGAATGAAAGTGGATTTTCCGGCGTTGGGCATGCCCAGCAAACCCACATCGGCCAGAACCTTCAGTTCCAGTGCCAGTTCGAATTCTTCACCAGGTTCTCCTGGAGTGCATTGGCGCGGCGCGCGGTTGGTGCTGGACTTGAAGTGCAGGTTCCCCATCCCGCCCTGACCGCCTTTGGCGATACGCGCTTTCTGGCCGTCTTTGGAGAGATCGGCAATAATTTGGCCGCTTTCGAAGTCGCTGATGACCGTGCCGACCGGTACGCGCAGGATCAGGTCTTCCCCACCCTTGCCGTAACGATCGCTGCCATGGCCATTTTCGCCGCGCTCGGCACGGTAGACGCGCTTGTAGCGGTAGTCGATCAGGGTGTTGATGTTGCGGTCTGCAACGGCATAGATGCTCCCGCCGCGACCGCCGTCGCCGCCGTCCGGTCCGCCCTTGGGGATGTATTTTTCACGCCTGAAACTGGCCGTGCCATTGCCGCCATTACCTGCGTGTATCTCGATCTTTGCTTCGTCTATGAATTTCATGTCAATACCGTGAGGTGCATTCGCCTGTGGCGTAATGAACCGGAGGAGCTAAAAACAAAACGGCCCTATCTTTTCCGATAGGGCCGTATCGCATCGCCTGGTGCCTGAAGAATCAGGCAGCCGGGATGATGCTCACCATGGTGCGACGCAGTGCGCCTTTGACTGCAAAATGCACATGGCCGTCAATCTTGGCAAACAGGGTGTGATCCTTGCCGATGCCAACATTGTCACCAGGGTGCATCTGGGTGCCGCGCTGGCGCACGATGATGCTGCCGCCAGAAACCAGTTCGCCGCCGAAGCGTTTCACGCCAAGGCGTTTGGAATGCGAGTCGCGGCCGTTACGTGAACTGCCGCCTGCTTTTTTATGTGCCATGAGTTTTCTCCTTGCTCAGCGCTTACTGGGCGATTTGATCGATACGGATTTCGGTGAAATTCTGCCGATGTCCCTGGGTTTTACGGTAGTGCTTGCGACGGCGCATTTTGAAAATCATCACCTTCTTAGCACGTCCCTGACCGATCACGGTAGCCTTCACCGTTGCACCTGCTATCAGGGGGGCACCCACAGTTACCGCTTCGCCATCCGCGACCATCAATACTTGATCCAGTACGATTTCGCTGCCGATGTCTGCCGGTATCTGTTCTATTTTAAGTTTTTCGCCAGCGACGACGCGATATTGCTTGCCGCCGGTTTTTATGACCGCATACATGTTGAGCTCCATTGCTTCACTTTTGAAATGAACCCGGAATTATGCCTAAGCTTATGATAGCGGTCAAGAATTGTTTGCGGTGTTATGATTGGCGCAAGGGCCGGAGAGCCATCTTTACTTGACACTTTCTTGCGAACGTTCCTAACATTCAACTTTTTTCGGACTATTCCTTCGTGCCACTCGAAGCCATACGCGGCTGCATCGAAACAGACATGCATGCTGTGGACGCCGTCATCCGGCAGCGTCTTTACTCTGAAGTCGTTCTGGTCCGCCAGATCAGCGAATATATCATCAATAGTGGCGGGAAACGCCTGCGCCCGGCTCTGGTGCTGCTTTCTGCAGGTGCGTTTGGTTATTGTGGTACATATCATCATGAGCTGGCGGCGGTGGTTGAGTTTATTCATACCGCAACATTGTTGCATGACGATGTGGTTGATGAATCCAGCCTGCGTCGCGGACGTGCGACTGCAAACGCCATGTTTGGAAACGCGGCTAGTGTTCTGGTAGGTGACTTTCTGTATTCCCGCGCTTTTCAGATGATGGTAGGCACGGACAACCTGCGCGTCATGGCAGTGGTTTCTGACGCGACTAACGTCATTGCGGAAGGGGAAGTCCTGCAACTGCTCAATTGTCATGACCCGGATATAGATGAAGAGCGTTATCTGCAGGTGATCCATTACAAAACGGCCAAGCTGTTCGAGACCGCTAGCCGTCTGGGTGCGATTCTCGGCGGGGCGACGCGGGACGTCGAGGATGCCATGGCGGAATATGGAATGCGTCTGGGGACGGCGTTCCAGTTGATCGACGATGTGCTCGACTATTCGGGTGATCATCATGAAACGGGTAAAAACGTAGGGGATGATCTGGCGGAAGGAAAGCCGACATTGCCGCTAATCTATGCGATCAAGCACGGTAATGCAGATCAGGCGGGGGTGGTTCGCCATGCGATTGAGCAGGGCGGATTGGACGATCTTCAGGGCGTGCTGCAAGCGATTCGTGACACCGGTGCTCTTGACTACACGCGCCAGCAGGCTGACCGTGAGGTGCAGGCTGCTTGCGCCGCAATCTCGAGTCTGCCAGATTCAACGTTTAAAGAATCTTTGTTACAATTGGCTACTTTTTCTGTTACGCGCAATTACTAGCGTAACACATCAATTTCGGGGTGTAGCTTAGCCTGGTAGAGCGCTACGTTCGGGACGTAGAGGCCGGAGGTTCGAATCCTCTCACCCCGACCAGTCTTTGATGTCATTCATTCCCCTTTTCCTCGAGTCAATTCCTTAACCCGTAGCGGATCAGTTTTCGGTAAAGGGTTCTCTCGCTAATCCCCAGAATTTCCGCCACTTTACGTCGATGGCCCTGGTACTGTTCCAGAAGTCTGGAAATATGGCTCGATTCCAGTTCGGAAATGGTCGTGGTATGTGTAAGTTGATCTGCTACGACAGAATGGATGCTGGATGGTCTGGGAGAAGTTCCGGCGATCCACTGGTTGTTTGCATCGAAGCGGATATGCTCGGCTGTGATCAGTCCGTTGTCGCTCAAGATCAGGGCTTTTTGCAGGATATTGCGCAGTTCACGCACATTGCCTGGGTAATCGTATTCCAGCAAGCGGGTGGCGGCATCTTCGCGCAGATGGAAGTTTTTCCCGCCATTCATGCGTGAAAGCAGCGCCTTCGCCAGAGGGGGGATATCGCTGCGCCGTTCTCTCAGGGCGGGTAGGGTCACGTCGATTCCCGCAATACGATAGTAGAGGTCGAGCCTGAATTGGCCCTGGTCGGCCATATCAAGCAGATCCCTGTTGGTGGCGCTGACGATGCGTACATCGGCGCGCAGGGTCTCGGTCCCGCCGACGCGGCGGTATTCTCCGCTTTCAAGAACGCGTAACAGTTTGGCTTGCATCGAGAGCGGGATTTCGCCGATCTCGTCGAGAAAAAGGGTGCCCTCATTGGCAAGCTCGAACAGGCCCAGCTTACGGCCGACGCAGCCGGTGAATGCGCCGCGTTCATGGCCGAAAAGCTCGCTTTCGAACATGGATTCAGTAATGGATGCGCAATCCACAGCAATGAATGTCTTGTTTTCTCTGCTGGAGCGGCGGTGTATGTACTGGGCGGCGAGTTCTTTGCCTACGCCGCTCTCGCCATATAGCAGGATCGAGGCCTCCGATTCTGCAACGCGTGTCAGGTTGTCCACGCAGGCAAGGAAGGCTGCCGATTTGCCGATCATGCGCATTTCGTTGCAGTCCATTGCCGTGGAAGGCGCGAACGGGTAGATGGCTTCTCCCAGATACAGTTCGCCGCTTAGGCCGCGAATCGGGTGTCCCTGGATACGAACGTGTTCAGGCCGGTTGTGGTGATCATAGTGAGTGTGCAGGACCTGTTGTCCCTCGCCGGTGGCAAATACTTGCTGGTGGGGGCAGGTTTCGCCATTGAGGTGGCAGGGGACAGAAGAGTGGTGAGATATTTCGTGACATGCACGTCCGACAACCTGCGTCTCGTCAGCGCCATAACGGATACAGTAGGCGCGATTGGCGGCGACAATGCGGTATTTTTCATCAATCAGGACGAAGGGGTTTTCCTGCGCATCGATGAGGGATTGAATCTGTACCGGGATCTGGTCCATGGGGTATGTCATGACATAGTGTCATGACAGTATGACTTCAGACTTCGTGTTTTGCAATGCCCTTGTCGAATGACTATTTGCATTTATAAAACACAGGCTTGTACAAACTTGATGTGCGGTGAGTCTGCAATGCTCTGAAATTATATTCATGAAAATCCATAATAAACATTGAGTTGAGGTGTCATGTCAATTTGTCATGACATTCCGGGTGGCGATGGGTAGTCATGGTGACTTCTGCTTAAATTACAGTGAGTTAATGTTCTGGCATGGCAATTGCTAAAGTGAGGCATGTTGGTTTTTGTCGGTCATCATAAATAATACGGAGAATGATTCAATGGCACATATCGTAATTATGGGTGCGGGTATCGGCGGCATGCCGATGGCTTATGAGATGCGTGAGCAACTGAGGTCGGGAGACAAGCTGACGGTGATTTCCAATACCGATAGCTTTCATTTCGTGCCTTCCAACCCCTGGGTGGCGGTCAACTGGCGTACGCGTGAAGATATCCAGTTTCCTGTAGGGCCTTATTTTGAAAGAAAAAATATTGCCTTTATCCCTACGGCCGCAAAAAGGGTGCACCCTGAAAAGAATCAGGTGGAATTGGTGGACGGGAAAGTTGTCGACTATGACTTTCTGGTAATTGCTACTGGTCCAAAACTTGCCTTCGAAGAAGTCGAAGGCCTCGGCCCTGATGGGCACACGCAGTCGGTTTGTCACGTTGACCATGCACTCAAGGCGGGTGAGGCATGGAGTCAGTTCGTCAAGGATCCGGGTCCGATCGTGGTGGGTGCGGTTCAGGGCGCGTCCTGTTACGGTCCGGCATATGAATTTGCATTTATCATGGATACCGATCTGCGTCGGCGCCGCATTCGTGACAAGGTGCCGATGACCTTCATTACTGCCGAGCCATATATTGGCCATCTCGGCCTGGGTGGTGTGGGCGACTCAAAAGGTTTGATGGAATCCGCCATGCGTGATCGCCACGTCAAGTGGATCACCAACGCCAAAGTGACCAAGGTCGAGGCCGGCAAGATGTTTGTGGCCGAGCATGATGACATGGGTAACGTCAAGAAGGAGCACGAGTTGCCGTTCAAGTACGGCATGATGCTCCCCGCTTTCAAGGGGGTCGATGCCGTATTCGGTATCGAGGGACTGACCAATCCTCGCGGCTTTATCCTGATCGATCCTTATCAGCGCAATCCGAAATACCAGAATATCTACTCTGTGGGTGTTTGTGTGGCGATTCCTCCGGTAGAGGCAACCCCGGTTCCGACTGGCGCACCAAAAACCGGCTATATGATCGAGACCATGGTGACGGCGGCAGCCCACAATATCCGTGCCGTGCTCGATGGCAAGGAGCCGGATCAGAAAGCCACCTGGAACGCCATCTGTCTGGCAGATTTCGGTGACACTGGCGCGGCTTTCGTGGCCCTGCCACAGATTCCACCACGCAATGTGAACTGGTTCAAGGAAGGTAAGTGGGTGCACCTGGCCAAGATTGCTTTCGAAAAGTACTTTATTCGCAAGATGAAAAAGGGTACGACCGAGCCTCTGTATGAAAAGTACGTTTTGGGCGCTTTGGGCATCAAGAAGCTCAAGGATAAATAAGTCGCGGCTTTTAGCCTTTAAAAGAGTCATCCGGTGGTTCGCATGGTACATATGGACTATTGCCAGTGCGGACCTGACCGGTAGAATCAGACAAAGTTGTCGCTTTACATGTAGTGCAGGTATTAAGCAACCACAGGAGTATTGTTCATGAAAAAAATTCTTACCGTGCTGTTTCTGGCTTGTGGCATAGCAGCAATGCCGCTTGCTTACGCTGCTGACGAGGCACCGAAGGACCAGAAGGGCGAACAGAAAGCGACCGGCGACAAAAAAGATGGCAAAGCCGGAGAGTCGGGCGAAAAGAAAGAAGAAAAAAAAGGTGGTTCGGAACCTGAGTGCAGTTAAATAATAAAAAGTTGTACCTTGCAATAAAAACCAATAGGAGGATGGAAATGACTGTTAATAAACTGCTTGCTTCAACTGCTTTGCTGGCCAGTATCATGTTGCCCGGCGCATCATTTGCGCTGGACGTGAATATCACACCCGACATGCCCTCTCTGGAAGTGATGCATAACGGCCAGAAGGTGGCCATTCAGCGCAACCAGAATCAGGATAACAACATCAATCCGGCTTTTGGCAAGACATCGCGCAAATGCCCACCGTTCTGCATCCAGCCGGGCGAACTGGCTCCCGGCGTGGAAACCATCGGTGAGCTGGAAATGATGCATTACCTGAAAAAAATGAGTGATGGCGACAAGAGCATCATGGTGATCGATTCTCGGACGCCAGACTGGGTTGCCAAGGGAACCATCCCCGGTGCAGTGAATATTCCATGGGACAAGCTGAATATCGGCAAATCCGACCCGATCACCGTTCAGGAAATTCTGGAGAAGCAGTTGGGTGCCAAGCAGTCAGAGGGGTTCTGGAATTTTGGCAACGCCAAGACGCTGGTGATGTTCTGCAATGGTTCGTGGTGCGGACAGTCGCCCACCAACATCAAGGGCCTGCTCAAGATCGGCTATCCTGCTGAAAAGATCAAATGGTACCGCGGCGGCATGCAGGATTGGGAAATGCTGGGCCTGACTACTGTCAAGCCTTAAGCCAGCACATCACCATAAAATAACGGAGGAATAAGTTTATGAAGAAGAATCTGCTCAAGATTTCTGGAATTACTTTGGGTCTGGTCGCCGCTCTCGGCATGTCGGGTTGCGCTTCCACTGGTGGTAATGCAGCTGCATCCGGGAAAGCGCTGGAAGTCGGCATTGCTGCAGACATGCCCTCGGTGGACGTGATGCATAACGGCAAGACAGTTACCATCCAGCGCAATCAGAATCAGGATAACAATCTCAATCCTGCATTTGGTAAAACCTCGCGCAAATGCCCGCCGTTCTGTATCCAGCCTGGTGAGTTGGCTACAGGGGTAAAGACCATCGGCGAGCTGGAAATGCTGCATTATCTGCAGAAGGTGAGCGCTGGCGACAAGTCCATCCTGGTGATCGATTCACGTACACCTGACTGGGTCGAGAAAGGAACCATTCCTGGTGCGGTCAGTATCCCCTGGGATAAGCTGAATATTGGCAAATCCGACCCGATCACCGTGCAGGAAATTCTTGAGAAACAACTGGGTGCCAAGCAGCAGGATGGTTTCTGGGATTTCTCCAATGCCAAAACCCTGGTGATGTTCTGCAACGGTCATTGGTGTGGACAGTCGCCGACCAATATCAAGGGCCTGCTCAAGATCGGTTACCCGGCACACAAGCTGATCTGGTACCGCGGTGGTATGCAGGAGTGGGAAATTCTCGGTTTGACCACGGTCAAGCCCGCAAAATAATTTGAATGCTGGTGTGTCTCCGTTGAGGGCGGCGCAAGTCGCCCTTTTTTTAACGGCTCAATAATAACTATTTGGCGGGACTGGAGGACATATGACTAAATATCTTGTGGCGCTGCTGATTGCTTTTGCGGCGCTTCCCGCAAGTGCTACGGAGCGCTTGCTGTTCGGCGTCAATACGGGTGTTCCTGCCCGGGATGAGCAAAGGGATATCACTGAGAAATACAAGCCGCTGGCTGATTACTTGTCCGCTGTGCTTAAGCGGCCAGTCAAGCTTGAAGTCAGCCAGAGTCTTTCTGCGTCTGAACGGCGGCTGAAAAAAGATGCTTTCGACCTGTTCCTGGGGCCGCCTCAGGTCATTGCCCAGGCAATGAAGAGTGCAAACTATGTGCCTATAGCCCGGTATCCAGGCAAGCTCAAGGCGGCATTCGTGGTAATGGAATCCAGCGGTATCAAAAGCCTGAGCGATGCACGAGGCAAGCGACTGGGTTTGCCGGACAAGGATAGTCTGGCATCCAATCTGGCACTCGCCAAGCTGCGTTTTTCCAGAATTACACCGGAAAGCTATTTTTCTGAAATTTTTAATCAGCGTTTTCAGGATGCGACGTTGAATGCACTCAAGATCGGACGTGTTGATATGGTAGCGGTAACGGCTGGTTTTGCCAGAAGCTGGGTTGAGGAGCATCCGGGTGCCCGCATCGTTGAGGAAAGCTATGAGGTTCCCCACTTTGCTTTTGCGCTGCGCGAGGACCTGGGCGAGGCAGATTCCCAGCGTATTCGCCAGGCCCTGCTGGATGCGCCCAATACTGCTGAAGGCCGTACCATGCTGGAAAAAATGGGCCGCAAGGATGGTTTTATCTCCACCAGCAAGGACGATTATTCGCCTCTGATCCGCCTGTTCGGGCTTTAACATGGCGGGTTCAGGCCGGGCATCCTTCGTGCCTGGTTTGATCCAGGTCATAACCTGTAAAGGGCGGATCGTTTAAAATTCCGTGCCTTTATGAATCCCTCAGCGATTTCTGACTGTGCCGTGCAGGAATGTTTCCATTGCGGTCAGCCAATTCCTCACAACACCTGCTATCCGGTGGAGATCGAGCATATTTCGCGCGAAATGTGCTGCCGCGGTTGCCAGGCAGTAGCGCAGGCGATCGTGGATGGCGGGTTGGCGGATTATTATCGTCACCGCACCGCCAAATCCGGCACGGCGGTTCTGGATGCTGCAGATGTCGTGCCGGAATGGCTGCGTCAGGCCACGCTCTACGATTTGCCGGAAGTGCAGCACAGCTTCGTGCGCCAGGAAGCCGGGGAGATACGTGAAGCTTCCCTGATTCTGGAAGGCATCGTTTGCGCGGCCTGCGTCTGGCTGAACGAGCATCATATCTCCAGCCTGCCCGGCGTGCTGTCGGTCGAAGTCAACTACTCCACCCATCGCGCCCGGGTGCGCTGGGACAATGCCCGCATCCGGCTGTCGGAAATCCTCCACGCCGTGGCGGCGATTGGTTATACCGCTCACCCCTTCGACCCCGGACGTCAGGAGCAGCTTTTCCAGAAGGAGCGCCAGGCCGCCCTGCGCCGCCTGTTTATTGCCGGCATCGGCATGATGCAGGTGATGATGTATGCCGTGCCGATGTATATGGCCACGGGGGATGGTTCCATGCCTCCCTGGATCGAGAGCATGATGCGCTGGGCGAGCCTGGTACTGACCTTGCCGGTCGTGGCTTATTCTGCGTGGCCCTTCTTTCTGGGGGCGTGGCGCGACCTGAAGCTGCGTCAGGCCGGCATGGATGTGCCGGTGGCGCTGGGGGTCGGCTCAGCCTTCCTGGCCAGCGTATATGCGACGCTGGCAGGGCATGGCGAGGTATATTTCGATTCTGTCAGCATGTTCGTTTTTTTTCTCCTTTCCGGGCGTTTTCTCGAAATGGGTGCGCGGCGCAAGGCGGCGGATGCGGCGGAGAAGCTGGTCAAGCTGCAACCGGCCATGGCCAATCGCCTCGTAGCCTATCCCGAGTCATGGGAGGATGAACTGGTCCCGGTCAGCAGCCTGAGTCTTGGCGAGCATGTCCTGATCCGGCCCGGCGAGGGTATTCCGGCAGACGGCCTGGTGGCGCAGGGCACGAGTCAGGTGGATGAGTCCCTGCTGACCGGAGAAAGCCGGCCTGTCGAAAAGAAAGGCGGTGAGCGCCTGATTGCAGGCACGGTCAATGTGGATAGCGCGCTGGTGATGAAGGTGGATGGACTGGGGCAGGATACCGTGCTGTCCGGGATCGTGCGCCTGCTGGACCGGGCCATGGCCGAAAAGCCCGCGCTGGCGCAACTGGCGGACCGGGTGGCGGGCTGGTTTGTGCTGGCGTTGTTGCTGATCGCGGCTTTTACGGGTGCAGCCTGGTATTTCATCGAGCCGGCACGGGCATTCTGGATCACGGTAGCGGTGCTGGTGGTGAGTTGCCCCTGCGCCCTGTCCCTGGCCACGCCTGCAGCGCTTACGGCGGCCACCGGCAGCTTGACCCGACTGGGCTTGCTGACGACACGCGGCCACGCGCTGGAAACGCTGGCCCGTGCGACGCATTTCGTTTTCGATAAAACCGGCACCCTGACTCGCGGCAAAATGAGCCTGCTGGAGGTAATTCCGCTTGGCGCGCTTTCCGGAGACCAGTCTTTGCAGATCGCCGCTGCACTTGAGCATGCCTCTGAACATGCCATTGCGCGTGCGCTGTCTGCTGCGGTGGAAACGCATGGGCATGTCCTGGAAACGGGCGAAACGGCGAATCTTCCCGGCAGCGGTGTGGAAGGTGTCGTCGATGGAAAGCGTTACCGCCTCGGCCGGCCGCAGTTTGCCGGGGAGTTGTGTGGGCGCATGGCGCCGGAATCCGCTTTGCTGGACCGCAATGGCGCAACCGTCGTCGCGCTCGCTGATAAGGCTGGCTGGCTTGCGCTGTTCGTTCTGGGCGACGCGCTGCGCCCCGATGCTGCAGACCTGGTAACGGGCCTGCAACATCGGGGAAAGACGGTGGTGCTGTTATCCGGTGACCAGGAGGGCGCTGCACAGCAGGTGGCAGGGGAACTGGGTATCCCGGTCGTGCGCGCTGCAATGACGCCTCAGGGAAAGCTGGATTATGTGCGTGAATTGCAGAACGATGGCGCCGTGGTGGCAATGGTGGGTGACGGTGTGAATGACGCACCGGTGCTGGCAGCGGCCGATGTTTCCATTGCCATGGGCAGCGGCACCCAGGTGGCGCGCGCCAGCGCTGACATGATTCTGCTTTCGGAACACCTGCCGCACCTGAATGCCAGTCTGGACGTCGCGGTCAAGGCGCAGCAAGTGATCCGGCAGAATCTGGCCTGGGCTTTTGCCTATAACCTGGTGGCAATCCCGCTTGCGGCGCTGGGATATATCACGCCCTGGATGGCAGGGATCGGCATGTCTGCGAGTTCATTACTGGTCGTTCTGAATGCCCTGCGACTGATTCAATCAGAACCGGATGGAGCGAATACGCGTTAAGATTCGACCATGGAAATTCTCTATTTACTGATTCCTTTGAGCGTCGTCCTGATTTTCCTGATTGTCGGGATATTCCTCTGGGCGGTGAAGAGCGGGCAGTTTGAAGATATGGAGGGTCCCGCCCACCGGATCCTGATGGATGATGACCGCCCCCAATCTCCTCCCGATGAGTAGCGCCACACCTCTCGCGAAATAAATATGCGACTTTTGTCGATATAAATCGCAGCAAGTTTGATCTAGCGCAAAATATACCCCTACTGATAGCGCTATTATTCCGGACCGTGATGTCCCGAAATGGTTCACTGCAAGTTTAATTTGTTATTCAGGAGGAAATTTATGGAAGCGCAAGCCACATATAACTACAAAGTGGTGCGGCAATTCTCCATCATGACGGTGGTGTGGGGAATTGTCGGCATGCTGGTAGGGGTGATCATCGCCGCTCAGCTGGTCTGGCCGGATCTGACTTACGGGATTCCGTTCCTGTCATATGGCCGTTTGCGGCCGCTGCATACCAATGCAGTGATTTTTGCCTTTGGCGGGTCGGCGCTTTTTGCGACTTCCTATTATGTCGTTCAACGCACCTGTCACACCCGGTTGTTCAGCGATGGACTGGCGGCCTTTACTTTCTGGGGCTGGCAGGTCGTGATTCTGCTGGCAGCCATTACCCTGCCGCTGGGAATCACCACTTCCAAGGAATATGCTGAACTGGAGTGGCCAATCGACATCCTTATCACTCTGGTGTGGGTGACCTATGCTGTCGTGTTCTTTGGCACCATCATGAAGCGCAAGACCACCCACATCTATGTGGCGAACTGGTTCTTCGGTGCCTTCATCCTGACCGTGGCACTGCTGCATGTGGTCAATAGCGCCGAACTGCCGGTCAGCCTGTTCAAATCCTACTCCGCTTATGCCGGTGTGCAGGATGCCATGGTGCAGTGGTGGTACGGTCATAACGCGGTAGGCTTCTTCCTGACCGCCGGCTTTCTCGGCATGATGTACTACTTCGTGCCCAAGCAGGCAGGTCGTCCGGTGTATTCCTACCGCCTCTCCGTGGTGCACTTCTGGGCATTGATCTTCACCTACATGTGGGCGGGTCCACACCATCTGCACTACACCGCTTTGCCTGACTGGACCCAGTCCATCGGCATGCTGTTCTCCCTGATCCTGCTGGCGCCTTCCTGGGGCGGCATGATCAACGGCATCATGACCCTGTCCGGCGCGTGGCACAAACTGCGTACCGATCCGATCCTGAAGTTCCTGGTGACTTCCCTGTCCTTTTACGGCATGTCCACCTTCGAAGGCCCGATGATGGCCATCAAGAGCGTGAATGCGCTGTCCCATTACACCGACTGGACCGTGGGCCACGTGCACTCGGGCGCTCTGGGCTGGGTGGCGATGGTGTCGATCGGCTGCATGTACTACCTGATCCCGCGCCTCTTTGGCCGCGACCAGATGTACAGTATCAAACTCATCACGGCACATTTCTGGATCGCAACCATTGGTGTGGTGCTGTACATCGCCGCAATGTGGATCGCGGGTGTGGCGGAAGGCCTGATGTGGCGTGCGGTCAACCCGGATGGCACGCTGACCTACAGCTTTGCCGAAGCAGTGAAAATGACCTATCCGTTCCTGACCATCCGTTTGACGGGCGGCCTGATGTTCCTCAGCGGCATGCTGATCATGGCCTACAACGTATTCAAAACGGTTTCGGGTGCCAAGGCGGTGAATGATGCGGCAATTCCCGCAGTCGCCGGCGCTCACGCTTAAGTTCAGGGAAGGAGAAAAACAATGAGTGCAACTTCATCGCATGAGTTTCTGGAAAAAAACATCGGCCTGATGATCGTGCTGATCCTGCTGGTGGTGAGTGTGGGCGGACTGGTGGAAATCGTGCCACTGTTCTTCCAGAAGTCCACCACCGAGCCGGTGGCTGGTCTCAAGCCTTATTCCGCGCTGCAACTGGCCGGACGTGACATCTATCAGCGCGAAGGGTGCTACAACTGCCACTCGCAGATGATTCGTCCGTTCCGAGCCGAGACCGAGCGTTACGGCCACTACTCGGTGGCGGGTGAGTTTGTCTATGATCACCCGTTCCAGTGGGGTTCCAAGCGTACTGGTCCGGACCTGCATCGCGTCGGTGGCCGCTATTCCGACGACTGGCATCGTACCCACCTCAATCAGCCGCGCGACGTGGTGCCGGAGTCCAATATGCCGGCTTACCCATGGCTGGCCAAGGCGAGCATGGATGGGGTCGATATCAGGCCCAACATGAAAGTGCTGCGCACGCTGGGCCTTCCTTATACCGACGAGCAGATCGCCAAGGCCAATGATGAGCTGAAGGGCAAGACCGAGCAGGACGCCCTGATTGCCTATCTGCAGAACTTGGGCACGGCTATCAAGAGCACGAGGTAAAACCATGGACATCAACGATCTCAGATCAATCGTGACGGTGGTGTCGTTCGTTACCTTCCTTGGCATCGTTGTCTGGGCCTTCAGCGGGCGCCGCAAGTCGGCGTTCGATGAAGCAGCCCGGCTGCCGCTGGATGATGATGAATTTGAACAGGTGAATGTGAATTCCGCAGTCAAGGCAGCGGAACGCTAAGGAGGAAATAATGAGTGATTTTGTAAGCGACTTTTGGAGCCTGTTCGTCGCAGGGATTACCCTGATCAGCGTGATTGGCTGTGCCGTATTCCTGAAGGCTGTGAGCATCAAGCGCAGCGCGGGTCAGGTGGATACCACCGGCCACGTGTGGGACGGTGACCTGGCGGAATGGAACAATCCGTTGCCGGCATGGTGGAGCTGGTTGTTCTATATCACGGTGGTTTTTTCGCTGGTTTATCTGGTGCTCTACCCCGGCTTGGGCAGCTTCAAGGGTATCTGGGGCTGGAGTTCGGCAGGTCAGTGGGAAGGCGAAATGAAACACGCTGCGGAAACCTATGATCCGATCTTCAACAAGTTCCTGAAGCAGGATCTGAAGGCCGTGGCAGCCGACCCTGAAGCCAGGCAGATGGGGCAGCGCCTGTTCGTGACCTACTGCTCGCAGTGCCATGGTTCTGATGCGGGTGGCGCCAGAGGTTTCCCTAATCTGAGCGACAAGGACTGGCTCTATGGTGGCGAACCTGACACCATCAAGGCGAGCATCATGAATGGCCGTAACGGCATCATGCCACCCTTTGGCGGAAATCCTGAAGCTGTGGGGGGAGAGGCGGGTGCCAAACAGGTGGCCAATTATGTCCTGTCGCTCTCTGGCAGGCCTCATGATGCCAACCAGGCCGCAGCCGGAAAGCCCAGGTTCGATCAAGTCTGCGCTGCCTGCCATACCCCCGCAGGTACAGGCATGCAGGCGCTGGGCGCGCCCAACCTGACCGACAAGGTGTGGTTGTATGGCGGTTCCGAGGCGACGGTTATTGAGACGATCAGCAAAGGTCGCCATGGCGTGATGCCGGCATGGAAGGATTTCCTGGGTGAAGCCAAGGTTCACTTGCTGGCCGCGTATGTGTATGGCCTGTCGGAAGGCAAGTAAGTTGTTGTAATCAGACCGGGCCGGAAAGGGATCTTTATCCGGCCCGTGTTTACCACAGGGAATTCCTGCATCGCTTGCTCAGTAGCAGACGATGCAAGAGTTTCTTCAGGAGTCGATTTTGAATCAGGCAAGAAATACCTCTACTTCGGTTGAGGGTGAAGGCGATGAGTTGTACGCAGTTCGCAAGAAAATCCAGCCGCGTTCGGTAAGCGGCATATTTGCCAGCCTGCGCATATGGGGCGTGGTGCTGACCCAGCTGATTTTCTACGGCCTGCCGTGGCTGACATGGAATGATCGCCCAGCGATCCTGTTTGATCTGCTGACGCGCAGATTCTATATTTTTGGCACGGTATTTTTCCCCCAGGATTTTATCTACCTCACCGGCCTGCTGGTGATTTCTGCGCTTGGACTGTTTCTCTTTACCGCCGTGGCAGGGCGTATCTGGTGTGGTTATGCCTGTCCGCAGACGGTGTATACCGAGCTTTTCATGTGGATCGAACAGTTCATTGAAGGCGACCGCCAGAAGCGCATCAAGCTGGACAAGGCTGCCTGGGATGCGCGCAAGATTGCCCTCCGAACCGCCAAGCACACAGCCTGGATTGCGTTGTCCTTATGGACAGGATTTACCTTCGTGGGGTATTTCACCCCCATCAAGGAACTGGCTGTCGAATTTGTCAGTTTCGGCATGGGGCCGTGGGAAACGTTCTGGGTGTTCTTCTATGGTTTTGCCACTTACGGCAATGCCGGCTGGATGAAAGAGCAGGTATGTCTCTACATGTGTCCTTATGCGCGCTTCCAGAGCGTGATGTTCGACCCGGACACGCTCATCATCACCTATGACGAAAGCCGCGGCGAGCCGCGCGGGCAACGCAAGAAAGGGGCTGACTATCGTGCAGACGGCAAGGGCGATTGCGTGGATTGCGGAATCTGCGTTCAGGTGTGCCCGACCGGCATCGATATCCGCAAGGGCTTGCAGTACGAGTGCATCGGGTGCGCTGCCTGTATCGATGGCTGCAACCAGGTCATGGACAAGATGAATTACCCGCGCGGCCTGATCCGGTATTCGACGGAAAATGTCATGCTGGGCAAATTCCCCGAGCGCACCATGATGGCCCATGTGTTCCGCCCTCGTGTGGTTGTGTATACGGCCATTCTTACCGCAATAACCATTGCGCTGGGCGTGGCGCTGTTTGTGCGTACGCCTCTCAAGGTCAATATCATGCGCGACCGGATGTCGCTGGTGAGGGAGACCGATGAAGGCCTGCTCGAGAACGTTTATCGCATGCAGATTATCAATATGGATGAAAAGCCGCATCGCTACAAGTTGACCGCCAGTGGTCTGGATGGCTTGAAAGTGGTGACGGCAGAAGCGCAGCCGCTGGAAGTTCATGCGGCCGAAGCTCACAATTTTTCAATCAGCCTGCGTGTTGACCCGAATGATGTGAAACCGGGTTCCAGCCATGTTCATATTCAGGTACAGGATGTGGATAACCCCGCATTTTCCGTCAATGAAGAAACCAGTTTTATCGTGAGATGATGATGACAACCATGACTCAATCCAGTAAGCCCTGGTACCGCGAACCCTGGCCATGGATCCTGATGGCGGGCCCTGCAGTGGTGGTGGTTGCGGGTTTCGTGACGGCCTGGCTGGCGGTCTCGACAGAAGATGGCATGGTGGAGGACGATTATTACAAAAAGGGACTGGCCATCAACCAGACCCTCGCGCGCGACCAGATGGCCCGCTCCCTTCAGCTCAAGGCGCAGTTAATGCTGGGCAGCGATGCCACCCAGCTGCGCGTGATGTTGCAGAAAGGGTCTGGTGACGAGGTGTTGCCGCCTATCCTGAGACTCAAGATACTGCATCCGACCCGCTCCGATATGGATCGGGTTGTCATGCTGAAAAAAAGTGATTCGGGTTATTACGAAGGGCAACTCAAGGCGTTGGAGCCTACACGGTGGCGGCTGATTCTGGAAGATGCAGACAGTCACTGGCGTTTATCAGGCAAATTGCACATGCCCAGGGAAAGTGTCGCTGTCATGCAAGTCAACGGATAATTTTTTCGTTAATACTTAAGAAGAGGGAGAGTGAAATGGTAGTCATGGATCTGCTGTTTAAAACGGATATCGGTCTGCTCAGCATGTTCACGATCGGCTTCGTGCTGGTCATGGCAGTGTTTTTCATTTTCTGGTTCATCAAGAAGTCAGGTGATCCTAACGCCTGATGGAACACTATTTCAGTCCTTGCAGAGAGGCGCCCGGGCACGCCCGACGATCTGCTTCAGACGGGGCAGATCGTTAAGGGTAAGGTGTTTGTGTTGTACGCCAATGATGCCTTCGTCCTGAAGTTTGGACAAAGTGCGGCTGACGGTTTCCAGCTTGAGCCCAAGGTAGCTGCCAATTTCTCCGCGTGTCATGCGTAGCTGAAACTCCACCGGCGAATAGCCGCGTACCTCGAAGCGCTGCGACAGGTTGATCAGAAAAACGGCAATGCGTTCATCCGCATTCATGCTGGAAAGCAGCGCCATCAGATTATGATCGCGAGCGATTTCGCGGCTCATGATTTTGTGGAACTGATGCTGTAGTTCCGGGATTTCCCGGCACAGGCCTTCCAGTGCTGTATAGGGTATCTCGCAGATTTCGCTGTCTTCCAGGGCAATGGCATTGCAACTGTGAATGTCGTCGCAGATGGCATCCAGTCCCAGTAATTCACCGGTCATGTAGAAACCCGTTACGTGCTCCTGGCCGCTCTCGCTGCTCAGGAGTGTTTTAAAAAAACCAGTGCGCAAAGCAAAGAGCGAGCGAAATGGATCACCCGAGCGGTAGAGATATTCGCCCCGTTTTATCCGCTTGCGGCGGTTGATAATGTTATCCAGCTGTTTGGATTGTTGCCCTTTAAGCCCTGAGGGGAGACACCAGAGGTCGCGCAGATCACAGGCTGAGCAGGCTGGTTTTGGGAAACGGGCGTCAACAATAGTGGCGAAAAGTTTATGCGCTTTCTGTTGCATATTCAGGTATCACGCCAGTCTTCAGAATGGGGCCAATCATCGCATGATTGTCCGTGTTGCGCCAGCGCCCATGCAACGTGTTCGCGCACGACTTCCGATGGGTGGTCCCGGCGCTGGTTGAGGGCTTGTAGCGCCGCTTCGCTGGGGGGCGCATTGCCCAGCGCGACTGCAATGTTGCGTAGCCAGCGTTCATGCCCGATGCGGTGGATCGCACTGCCAGCCGTTTTTGCCAGAAACGTTTCTTCGCTCCATGAGAAAAGCGTGACAAGGTCAGGGGCATCGAGGCCATGCCGTACCATGAAATCCTTCTCCATGCTGGATTGCGCATGGCGGTTCCAAGGACAGGTCAGCTGGCAATCATCGCAGCCATAGATGCGGTTGCCCATCAATGGCCGCAGTTCCTGTGGGATGCTGCCTTTCAGCTCGATGGTGAGATAGGAAATACAGCGCCGCGCATCCACCTGATAGGGCGCGATAATCGCCTGGGTGGGGCAGACTTCAATGCAGCGGGTGCAGGTGCCGCAATGGCTCGACTGTGCCGGGTCGGATGGCAGGGGCAGATCAGTGAATATCTCGCCGAGAAAAAACCACGAGCCATGTTCACGTGACAGCAGCAGGCTATGTTTGCCGCGCCAGCCCAGGCCGGCCTGGCTCGCCAGTTCGACTTCCATCGCGGGGGCGCTATCGGTAAACACGCGGTAGCCAAACGGGCCGATGGATTCCTGAATCTTGTCTGCCAGTTTCTGCAGCCTGTTGCGCAGTGTCTTGTGGTAATCACGTCCCAGGGCATAACGTGAAATGAAAGCCTTGTCAGTGTTAGCAAGCACTTCCTCGCTGTCACGTGCATCCGGAGGCAAGTAATCGAGTCGAACACTGATTACGCTTACTGTGCCGGGCACTAATTCGTTCGGGCGACTGCGCTTCACGCCATGGCTTGCCATATAATGCATTTCGCCGTGGTAGCCCCGCGACAGCCATTCCAGCAAGCGTTTTTCAGCGTGCGCGAGCTGCGGGGCACTGATGGCGACGGCCTGGAAACCCAATTCCTGCCCCCATGCCTTAATTTTTTCGCTCAATTTGCCGAAATCAGAATCAGAACATGAAACCTGCACAAGACTCCAATATCGAAATAACGCGATTTCTCGCGGATGAAAACAGCACCCTGAAAATGGGCGCGAAACTGGCTCTGGCACTGCATCCGGGGCTAGTCATCTATCTCTCCGGAGACCTCGGTGCAGGGAAAACCACCCTGGTTCGCGCCATTCTACGCGGGCTGGGTTATGAGGGAAAAGTAAAAAGCCCGACCTACACACTGGTTGAACTTTACGTTGTTTCTAGTTTAAACTTATACCACTTTGATTTATATCGTTTCGCAGATCCGGAAGAGTGGGAAGGATCGGGATTTCGGGAATATTTCAATCCGGCCACCGTTTGTCTGGTGGAATGGCCGGAAAAAGCCTCGGGCTTCCTGCCCCCGGCGGATGTGGAAATTCGGTTCCATATCCGGGATGAAGGGCGGGATATGGCGCTGACGGCAGTAACGGAGGCAGGCAGACAATGTTTAAACCGGCTTCGGAACATGATGGCAAACTGAATGTATTGATTTCACCCGGTCGCAGCCAGATTGCGCTGCTCGGTCTGGGCATGTTGTGGGTAACGTTTCTGCTGGCCCTGTTTGCGGTGAACACGGCTAATGCCTCACCCGTGGTGACTGCCTCGCGGGTCTGGCCTGCCGCCGAATATACGCGGATTACCCTTGAACTTTCCCAGCCCGTCAAGTTTTCATTTTCCGCCATCAAGAATCCCGAGCGCCTGGTGCTCGATCTCGAAGGCGTCGAACCCAATGACGTTCTGACCGGCCTTTCGGCCAAAATCGGGGAATCCGATCCCTATGTCAGGCTGGTTCGCGTTGGACGTTTCAAACCCAAAGTCGTCCGCGTGGTGCTGGACCTCAAAACCGAAGTCAATCCATCGGTGTTTACGCTTGCTCCCGTCGGTGAATATGGCAATCGCCTGGTCATCGATATCTATCCGCTGCAGGCTGTGGATCCACTGATGGCCCTCGTTAATTCACCTCGCCTGGCAGCGGGAGGGATGACAGGGGAAGCACAGGGAGAAGAAAAAGCGGTCGTCTCGTCATCGCCTGTTGCCGCTCCATCACTTCCTGAAGTGACGGATTCGGCGAAGGTGGCCATGCAGGAAAGCAGGAAAGAAAATCCTGGCAAGCCCGCCAAAATCGAAAAACGCAAATCTGAACTGCAAGTCACCCGGCTTGTCACTATCGCCATTGACGCCGGGCATGGCGGCGAGGATCCGGGGGCACGCGGGGCGCGGGGCACGCATGAGAAAGACGTGACGCTTTCGATCGCCCGGCGACTCAAGTCGGTGGTGGACAATGAGCCCAATATGCGTGGCGTGCTGATCCGTGACGACGATTACTTCATTCCACTGCATGGTCGTGTGGTCAAGGCGCGTAAAGTCAGTGCCGACCTGTTCGTGTCCATTCACGCCGACGCCTTTACCCGTCCCGAAGCGCGCGGCTCGTCGGTATATGCGCTTTCGGAGAACGGCGCCACCTCGGCTGCGGCACGCTGGCTGGCAAAGAAAGAGAATGACGCGGACCTGATCGGCGGCGTGAATCTGGATGTGAAAGATCCCTATCTGGCGCGCACCCTGCTTGATCTTTCACAGACAGCGACCATCAACGACAGTCTGAAACTGGGCAAGGCGGTGCTGGGCGAACTGGGTGGCATCAACTCATTGCACAAGGGCGCGGTGGAGCAGGCCGGGTTTGCCGTGCTCAAATCGCCCGATATTCCCTCCATCCTGGTGGAAACCGCATTCATCTCCAACCCCGAGGAAGAGCGTCGCCTTAATGACGATGCCTACCAGGATAAAATGGCCAAAGCCATCCTCTCAGGTATCCGCAGTTATTTCGCCAAAAACCCGCCACTGGCCAAGTCCAGACTGGCTCAGGCGGACTGACCCGCCACCCAGCCGGATGACCACGCCCACTGGAAATTGTAGCCGCCCAGCCAGCCGGTGACATCCACCACTTCGCCGATAAAAAATAGTCCCGGTAGCGCCTTCGCTTCCATGGTCCTGGAGGAGAGTTCCCGGGTATCTACCCCGCCCAGAGTGACCTCAGCCTTGGCATAGCCCAGCGTACCGGATGGCATCAGTTCCCAGCCTTTTATCGCGTGCGTGATGGCCTCAATTTCCCGGTTTGAACATTCGTTGGCAGGTTTTCCCCAGGCATGGAGCGCACACCATTCGTGTGCAAAACGACGCGGCAGATACGCTGCCATGAGGTTGGGAAGTGTGGCTTTGCTGCGGCGGTGTCCGGCGAGCCAGGCTGCGACATCGAGGCCGGGCATGAGATCGATTTCGATCGGGCCTTTTCTGGGGCTGTTATATTCCTGCATCTGCCAGTAGCTCGATATCTGCAGAATGGCTGGCCCGGAAAGACCGCGATGCGTGATCAGCACGTTTTCCCGGAATGAGGCCCCATTGCAATGGCTGCCCGCATCCAGCGTGGAGCCTGCAAGCGGCTTGAGGGGCGTCAGTGTTTCCGGCGCCAGTGCCAGCGGAACCAGGGCGGGCTTGGGGGCAAGCACGTGCAGGCCGAACTGCTCGGCGATCCTGTAGCCGAACGGGCTGGCGCCAATCTGCGGGACGGCCAGGCCGCCGCTGGCGATGACCAGCGACTGGCAGTGAAAAGTGCCACGGCTGGTTGCCAGTCTGAAGCGCATATCCTGCCCGTCAGGTATCTTCTCGATGGTTTTGACGCTGCAATCGAGTGCCCACTGAACGACAGCATCATCGCAAGCATCCTTGAGCATGGTGATGATGTCCTGTGCCGAATCGTCGCAAAATAACTGTCCGTGCTCGCGCTCGTGATAGGAAATGCGGCGCTGTTCGACCATGGCGATAAAATGGTGCTGCGTGAAGCGGGAGAGTGCGGAGCGGCAGAAGTGCGGGTTCTGCGAGAGGTAATTTTCCGCACTGACATTGCGGTTGGTGAAGTTGCATCGCCCCCCGCCGGAAATGCGAATCCGCTCGCCGACCTTGGCCGCATGATCCAGCAGCAGAACACGACGGTCTCGCCTGCCGGCTGTCGCGGCACACATCATGCCTGCGGCTCCCGCGCCAATAATGATGACATCGAAATTCATGAGGCCGCCCTGAAGCAATTCAGCATTGCCCGGAAACGACAAAGGGCCAGCTCATGATGGCTGACCCTTTGTTTTGTTTTTGGTAGGACGTGGCAGGTTCGAACTGCCGACCAACGGATTAAAAGTCCGCTGCTCTACCGGCTGAGCTAACGTCCCAAACGAGAGTCGGCATTTTACTTTATTTATCTTCCTTGTCAATCAGGATGTAGAATATCCCGGTTATTTCAGCCTTGGAAATCGACTTGGAAAATCGGGACAGTTTGCAAAGATTCATGTTTGAGCATGTTGCCGTGCGTGGAGAAATCGTTCATCTGGATACGACCTGGCAGGCTGTGCTGGAGCGGCGCAATTACCCTGCGCCGTTACGCAACCTGCTAGGTGAACTGATGGCGGCGGCGGCATTGATGGCGGCTACGCTCAAGTTTAGCGGCTCGATTATTCTGCAGGTGCAGGGTGAGGGTGCGGTCAAGCTGCTGGTGGTCGAATGCATGAGCGATCTGACCATGCGTGCCATGGCGCACTGGGACGGGGATGTGTCGGGAGAGTCCCTGGCCGAACTGACTGGAGCAGGACGTTTTGTGATTACGATTGATCCGCGCGATGGCCGCAAGACCTACCAGGGGGTGGTTGCCCTGACCGGTATGTCAGTGGCGGACGCGCTGGAAGATTACATGGCACGTTCCGAACAACTGGATACCCGTTTCTGGCTGGCTGCGGATGAACATCAGGCGGCAGGGGTGCTTTTGCAGAAAATGCCGGGCCCGGACCATGATGAAATGGATCCTGACGCATGGCGGCGCATCGTGCATTTTGCCTCTACCCTGACACGCAGGGAGTTGCTCGGCTTGCCGGCGCGGCAAATGATTCATCGTCTTTACCATGAAGAAGATATCCGCGTCTTCGATCCGCAGCCGGTCGGTTTTTATTGTCCGTGTTCGCACGAACGTGTGGCCGGGATGTTGCGCATGATTGGCTATGACGAGGTGCGGAACCTGCTGGAGCAGCACGACTCGGTCGAGGTGGACTGCGAATTCTGCAACAAGCACTATGTGTTCGACAAGGTGGACGTGGAACAGGTGTTTTCCTCGGAAGTGGCTGCGCAAGTGCCGAAAAACCTGCATTGAAAACGGCAGCAGCTGACGGCAAGGTCCGTATCGACAAGTGGCTGTGGGCCGCGCGCTTTTTCAAGACGCGCTCGCTGGCTACACAGGCGGTGGATGGCGGCAAGGTGGTTTGCAATGGCGAGCGCATCAAGCCGGCTCGTGCCGTGCATATCAGTGACGAATTGCGCATTCGCCAGGGGTCCTACGAATTCACGGTTCTGGTGCGTGCCCTGTCGGAACGGCGTGGGCCGGCCAGCGAGGCGGCCCTGCTGTATGAGGAAACGCCCGAAAGCATGACCGCGCGTGCCATCCTCAAGGAACAATTGAAGGCCGAGCCGGTTTTTGAACAAAAGGGCCGTCCTACCAAGCGGGACCGCCGTCACATTATCCGTTTTACGGAAGGACATTAAGGAACCGTTTTATGCCTGTTTTGCCCGAAAAATCTCAACAAGTCCTGCAGGTCCATGCCGCGCTGATTCATCGCGTTGTGATGGCATGCCACCAGCGCGATCTGGTCCCTTCCCTTGCGCCGCTCATCAAGGCGTCAGAGGAGAATGGCTGGGTCGCCCTGATGAAGGCCGTGCGCCAGATACTCGATGGCAAGCGGGAATCGAGCTTGCTGAACGGGCTGGATGAAGAAGACCGGATCATTGTCGGGGCGATCCTGGAAGGCATCAGGAATCCGGCCAGCCTGCCAGACCCGCTGGCCAAGGCAGATGCGGGCGCGGCTGCGCCGGGGCTGGCGGCAATGATCGGGGCATCAGCCAGAGGTGATGTGCAGGCGTTGCAGCTGCTGGCCAACATGGCGGAGCAGATGAGCGGAGCAGGCGGCGACATGGCGCGTCTGGCGGCAATCATGCGCCGCCTGGTGGATGGCGAGCGCGATGCGGACCTGTTGACGCGCGGTATGGATTCTCAGGGCAGGGGACTGGTGATCGCCATACTCAAGGAACTTGAAAAATCCGGTTTGAACTGAGGTTGCAAGCCGCCGGGGATAATGGAATCTGTCTTTTTCGCGCCATGCTGCAAACGCTCATGGGCGGGGCAGCGACGAATTTTTCCAGTACAATGACCCCATTTTTGCTGGCTTTCTTGCAGGCGATCAATTCAAGATTAGGGCGCTAACTGATGCTGGAAGGGAAAGATCTCGCCTGTGTTCGCGGCGAGCGCACGCTGTTCAGCCACCTCGATTTTACGCTTGACCAGGGCGAACTGTTGCTGGTTCAGGGCGCCAACGGCAGCGGCAAGACCAGCCTGCTGCGTATGGTGTGCGGCTTGCTGGCGCCGGAGTTCGGCGATATTCTGTGGCGCGGCGAAAAAATAACCGGGGTGCGCGAAGCCTACCATGCCGAGATGGCCTATTTCGGCCATGCTCCGGCAATCAAGGAGGACCTGAGTGCCTTCGAGAATCTGGATTTTTCCTGCCGTCTGGCCGGTATTCAGCTTCGTCGCGACGAGGTGGAAGGCGCGCTTGGTCACCTGGGTTTGGGACATTGCCTGAACCTCGCGGCAAAATCGCTGTCACAAGGGCAGCGCAGGCGGGTGGGGCTTGCGCGTATGTTGCTGGTCAGAGCCAAATTGTGGATTCTCGACGAGCCGCTGACAGCGCTCGACCAGGCGGCCTTGCAACTGGTGCAGTCTCTTCTTGGCGAGCATTTGCAGCGCGGCGGAATGGCTTTGCTGACCACCCATCAGCCGGTCATGATTCCGGGCATCGAACCCAGGTTTTTGCAGTTGACGCCATGAGTATGCTGCAAACCTTTACTGTATTGCTGCGGCGGGAGTTGACGCTGGCCATGAGACGGCGCGGGGATGTGCTGACCGTGCTGTTTTTTTTCGTCATTGTCGCCAGCCTGTTTCCGCTCGGCGTGGGACCGGATACCCAGCTTTTGCGCCTCATGGGCGGCGGTGTGGTGTGGGTATCGGCGTTGCTGGCAGCCATGCTTTCGCTGGGTCGCCTGTTTGCCAGCGATCATGCCGACGGCACGCTGGAGCAACTGATTCTGACGCCGACGCCACCGGTGGTGTGGATCACCGGCAAGATCCTGGCGCACTGGCTGGTGAGCGGGGTGCCGCTGATCCTTGTGGCGCCGGTGCTGGGAATCCAGTTCGGATTGTCGAACGAGGCGCTTGGCGTACTGATGTTGTCCCTGCTGCTGGGCACCCCGGTACTGTCGCTGATCGGCGCCATCGGGGCGGCCCTGACCCTGGGCCTGCGCGGCGGCGGTGTGCTGGTGTCAGTGCTGGTGCTGCCGCTTTACATTCCGGTACTGATTTTTGGTGCTGGCGCAGTGGATGGCGCAATGTCGGGGCTGGGCGCGGAAGCGCACCTGTCCCTGCTGGGCGGGATTTTGATTTTGGCCTTCATGCTGACGCCCTGGGCGGTGGCGGCGGCATTACGGATTTCGATGGAATGATGAAAAAAAGCGTGAAGCGTGAAGGGTGAAAAGTGAAAGCGGAATCTCGATGAGCGGTTTCAATTGGTATAAATACGCTTCTCCGGCAACTTTCTACGATCTTGCCGGCAGGATGATCCCGTGGTTCTACGCGGCCGCAGCCCTGCTCTGCGCGGCCGGGTTGTATATCGGATTTTTTCTCGCGCCCACCGATTTTCAGCAGAGCGAAGCCTACCGCATCATCTTCATCCATGTACCGGCCTCCTGGATGTCGATGTTCATCTATGTGGTGATGGCCGTGTGGGCGGCGATCGGGCTGGCCTTCAACACGCGCCTGTCGTTCATGATGGCGAGCGCGCTGGCGCCGACCGGCGCCATGCTGACCTTTGTCGCCCTGTGGACCGGCGCCCTGTGGGGGCGGCCGACCTGGGGTGCGTGGTGGGTGTGGGATGCGCGTCTGACCTCGGAGCTGATTCTGTTCTTTCTGTATATCGGCTTCATGGCGCTGCAGGCGGCAATCGACGACCCGCGCCGCGCCGATCGCGCCGGTGCGCTGATCGCACTGGTGGGTGTGGTCAATGTACCGATCATCTATTTTTCGGTCAGATGGTGGAACACCCTGCACCAGGGCGCTTCGGTAAGCGTGACCAAGGCGCCGAGCATGGCCAGCATCATGCTGCTGGGAATGCTGGTGATGGCCTTCGCGGTATGGATGTACGCCATTGCGGCGGCGCTGTCGCGGGCACGCAGCATCATTCTGGAGCGTGAGCGCAACAGCCAGTGGGTGGCGCAACTGCTGGAGGGCAAGGCATGAACTGGGGCGGCTGGGCAGAATTTTTTTACATGAAGGGATATGCCCTTTACATCTGGGGGTCTTATGGGGTGACGGCTATGTTGATCGTCGCCGAGATTTTCTCCCTGAGGGCACGGCGGCAGAGAGCGATTCAGCTGGCGCTGCGCACGGTCAAATATGGCAAGGTCGAAAAGGATGAGGGCAACGATGAAGTCACGGCATAAGAAGCTGATCCTGATCGGCGTGGTGGTCTTGGCGCTGGGTGCAGTGGCGGCACTGGTGCTCAATGCTTTCCGCAGCAATCTGGTGTTTTTTTTCTCCCCGACCCAGGTCGTTAACGGGGAGTCGCCCCATGAACGCGCTTTCCGTATCGGCGGTCTGGTCGAAGCCGGCAGCTTGCGCCGCGAAGCTGACGGCGTGACGGCGCATTTCCGCATCACCGATACGGCCCAGACCATCTCCGTGACCTACAAAGGACTCCTGCCAGATCTGTTCAAGGAAGGCAAAGGCGTGGTGGCGGAAGGCCGCATGAGCAGCGGCGGTGTTTTCATGGCCGAGCAGGTGCTGGCCAAGCATGACGAAAATTACATGCCGCCCGAAGCAGCCAGCGCGCTGGAGCAGGCGCAGAAAGCGCAGAAAACTTTAGTCGCACCACCAGAAGGTAAAAAATGATTCCAGAACTCGGTCACTTCTCGTTAATTCTGGCGCTGCTGCTGGCGCTGGTCCAGGGCGTCCTGCCGCTGGTGGGTGCGGCGCGCAACAACGCGGCGTGGATGGCGGTCGCCAGACCTGCGGCACGCGCCCAGTTCCTGTTCGTCGCCATTGCCTTTGGCGCGCTGGCCTATTCGTTTCTGAGCGGTGATTTTTCGGTTGTGAACGTGACCCGCAACTCGCATTCCCGCCTGCCCGAAATTTACCGCTTGACCGCCACCTGGGGTTCGCATGAAGGCTCGATGCTGCTGTGGACTTTTATCCTTGGCCTGTGGACCGTGGCAGTGACCCTGTTCAGCCGCCATCTGCCCGAAGACATGCTGGCGCGGGTGGTGGGCGTAATGGGGCTGGTCAGCTTCGGCTTCCTGCTCTTCATGCTGGCCACATCCAACCCTTTCCTGCGCATGCCCATGGCCATGGATGGTTCCGATCTCAATCCCCTGCTGCAGGATCCCGGCATGGTGGTTCATCCGCCGATCCTGTATATGGGTTATGTCGGATTTTCCGTGGCTTTCGCCTTTGCCATCACCGCCCTCCTTTCCGGCAAGCTGGATGCCAGCTGGGCGCGCTGGTCGCGTCCATGGACCACGGCGGCCTGGTCGTTCCTGACCATCGGCATCATGATGGGCAGCTGGTGGGCTTACTACGAACTGGGTTGGGGCGGCTGGTGGTTCTGGGATCCGGTGGAAAATGCCTCGCTCATGCCCTGGCTGGTGGGCACGGCGCTGATCCACTCCCTTGCAGTCACCGAAAAGCGCGGCAGTTTCAAGGCGTGGACGGTATTCCTTGCCATCGGCGCGTTTTCCCTGAGCCTGCTCGGTACCTTCCTGGTGCGTTCCGGCGTGCTGTCGTCGGTGCACTCTTTCGCTACCGATCCGACACGCGGCCTGTTCATTCTCATCTTCCTTGCCGTGGTCATCGGCGGTTCATTGCTGCTGTTTGCCATGCGCGCCTCACAGGTCGGGCTGGGCGGCCGCTTTGCCCTGATATCGCGCGAATCCTTCCTGCTGGTGAATAATATCCTGCTCCTGACGGCGACCGGTTCGGTGCTGCTGGGTACCCTGTATCCGCTGTTTCTCGATGCGCTGGGCCTGGGCAAAATCTCGGTCGGGCCGCCTTATTTCAATTCGGTGTTCGTGCCTCTGGTGACGCCGCTGATTTTCCTCGCCGGCATCGGCCCGCTGGCGCGCTGGAAACAGGTGAACGTGCCGGAACTCGCAAATCGCCTGAAATGGGGCTTCGGCGCCAGCGTCGTGGCGGCATTGCTGCTGCCGTTCACGCAAGGCGACTGGCAGCCGCTGGTTTCCCTGGGCTGCCTGCTGTCCCTGTGGATCGCAGTCACCGTTGCCATCAGCGTACGTGCGCGCCTGCGTTCGAGCTCAGGCTGGTCGGCAAACTTTTACGGCATGAATCTGGCCCACCTCGGCGTCGCTGTGACCGTCATTGGCGTCACCATGGTGTCGTCCTACCAGACCGAGCGCAACATGCGCATGGCGGTTGGCGATACGGTTACGTTACAGGGCTACACCTTCCGTTTTGGTGGCGTGGAAGATATCGTCGGTCCGAATTACAAAGGTTCGCGCGGCACGCTCGAAGTCAGCCGCAACGGCAAGCCGGTCTCCACCATGTATCCGGAAAAACGGATTTATGTTGCTTCCGGCATGCCTTTCACAGAATCGGCAATCGATTACGGCCTGACACGCGACCTGTATACCGCGCTTGGCGAGAGCCTGGATGGCGGCGCCTGGAGCGTGCGTCTGTTCCATAAGCCGTTCGTGGTGTGGATCTGGATCGGGGCCGTGCTGATGGCTCTGGGCGGTTTCATGGCGATCACCGACCGGCGCTACCGCGCTTCGCGCAAACAGGGGAGGGCCGCAGCATGAAGCGTTTCATGATTCCCCTGGGTATTTTCATCGTTCTGGTGATATTCCTCGGCATCGGCCTGAAGCTCGATCCGCGCGAAGTGCCTTCGCCACTGATCGGCAAGCCTGCGCCCGCTTTCAGCCTGGCCCTGCTCTCCGATCCGGCCAGGCAACTCAGCCCGGCGGAACTGCGCGGCAAGGTCTGGCTGTTCAATGTGTGGGCTTCATGGTGCGCTTCCTGCCGACAGGAACACGATGTTCTCCTCGATCTGTCGAAGAAAGGCATCGTGCCGATCTATGGCATGGATTACAAGGATCAGCCCGCTGACGCACAAGCGGTGCTGAACAGCTACGGCAACCCCTATACCGAAACGGTTGTCGATCGCGATGGACGGGCGGGCATCAATTACGGGGTGTATGGCGTTCCCGAAACCTACCTGATTGACAAGAACGGCATCATCCGCATGAAACACACCGGCCCCGTGACCCCGGAAGTCCTGGAGAGGAAGATTCTGCCCCTGGTAAAGGAGCTGCAGCAATGAGACTGAATATCAAACCCGCACTGCGAGCCGGCATGGTTGCGCTCGTTCTCTGGCTTCCCCTTGCCGCGATTGCTGGCGAGGCTGTTCCGGTCGCGCAGGACCCCGTGCTGGAACAGCGCATGATCGCGTTATCCGAAGATTTGCGTTGCCTGGTTTGCCAGAACGAATCGCTGGCAGGTTCGCGCGCAGATCTGGCACAGGACCTGCGCCAGGAAATTCGCGAGCAGATGCGCGCGGGCAAGAGCGACAAGGAAGTGGTCAGTTATCTCACCCAGCGCTATGGCGATTTCGTACTTTATAAACCGCCACTCAAACCCCTGACCTGGCTGCTGTGGTTTGGTCCTTTCGCGTTGCTGATCGGCGCTGCAGGCGGCTTCTATTTTTACCTCAAACGGCGCGGCACGCGCCTTGCCAGCGAAACCCTGTCTGCGGAAGAAAAGCAGCGCGTGGAAGCTCTCCTTGGCAGCAACGGAAATGAATCATGAGCAATTTCTGGACTGTTTCACTGTTCTGGGCACTATTTCTGCTCCTCATCGGCGTCGCGCTGGCATTTATCCTGCCCCCCCTGCTGCGGCGCAATGTCAGAACCGGTCAGGTGGATCGCAAGGCTGCCAACATTGCCATCTATCACGACCAGCTGGCGGAGTTGAAGGCCGATCTCGATAGCGGTGAACTGGAGCCGCAGCAATATCAGGATGCACGCCTCGAAATCGAGAAGCGCCTGAGCGAGGATGTGCCCGCAGAAGATGTGCCCGTAGTGGTCAGCCAGGGCGGGCGTAGCGTGGGCTATGGGCTTGCCGCAGCGATTCCGCTGCTGGCCATCGGTATTTATGTGGCACTGGGCAATCCCGAAGCCGCGCTGCAACCGCGCAGTGAAGCGCCTGCCATGGCAGGGCAGGCGGGGCAGCACGATGCCGCACCCATGATTGCGGCGCTGGAAGCCCGGCTCAAGAGCAAGCCGGACGATGTCGCCGGCTGGTATATGCTGGCGCGCAGCTATGGCGCAACCGGGCAGTATGGCGAAGCGGTACGGGTTTTTGCCAAAGTTCATGAAATGCTGCCTGAAGATTCGGGCGTGCTGGCGGATTACGCGGACGCGTTTGCCATGACTCAGGACGGAAACCTGCAGGGCAAGCCGCTGGAGTTGATTCACCAAGCGCTGAAACTGAATCCGCAGGACGAGAAGGCGCTGAATCTTGCTGGCAGTGCAGCTTACCAGGTCAAGAATTTTTCCCGTGCCGCAGAATACTGGCGCAGTCTGCTCAAGCTGCTTCCTCCGAATGATGGTTATGCCAGCGAAGTCCGGGCGGCGATCGAGGACGCCGAAAAATCAGCCAGTGTCTCCGGCCTGGATAACCTTTCTGCGATGGGGCCCAGTGAACGCCCCGTGAAAGAGGCGGCCCAAGTCCAGACAGGCGTGGCTGCAGCCGTTTCCGGCACGGTGACCGTGAGCAGGGACCTCATCGCCAGGATCGCGCCAGAGGATACGGTCTTCATTTATGCGCAGATGCCGGAAGGTCCGAAAATGCCGATTGCCAGCCTGAAAATCGAAGCCAGACAGCTACCCTATCACTTCAGGCTGGACGATTCGCTTGCCATGACACCCAATGACAAGCTGTCGAATCATGCCGAGGTCATGGTCAGCGCGCGCGTTTCGAAATCAGGTCAGGCGATATCGCAAAGTGGCGACCTGCTGGGCCGGGTAAGTCCGGTCAAGCCCGGCCAGCAGGATGTTGCCATCGTTATCGACAAGGTCCTGCCCTGACGGTTTGTCCTGCAGCTACCCCCTGACAAGGGGAGGATCGAGGGGTTGCAAAGGGGTATTTTCCACCGCATTACCCCCGCCCCCCATGTCAGGGGGAGTCAATCCGGTTCGACGGGACTGATTGCCTGCAGCATTCTTTCCACTACATCCGGGTCGCGCTCGGTACGCAAGATCTGGTGCAGTGCCTCAGCTTCCGGGTAGACGCTGCGCAGCATCCCCAGCCATTGTTTTAGCCTCCCCGGCGCGTGCTTCGGTTCCACCCGGGCGCGCAGGCGCAGGTAGTAGTCCGCCACCCAGGGCAGCAGATCAGGCCAGGCCATGGCGGCATTGCCGGTCATGATGCGCAGCGCAAGGTCCGGCCGGACGATGGCGCCGCGTCCGATCATCACGTCACTGCAGCCGCTGACCCGGCGGATCTCTTCCCAGTCCTCTGGCGACCATACCTCGCCGTTCGCCACCACCGGCAGCTTGACGGTTTCGCGGATCCGCGCGAGCCACTCCCAGTGCGCGGGCGGGCGGTAGCCTTCGACCTTGGTGCGGGCATGGACGGTGAGCTCGTCGGCGCCGGCATCCTCGATGGCGCGGGCGCAGTCGAGGGTCAGTGCCGTATCCGTCAGGCCGAGCCTCATTTTTGCGGTGACGGGGACATGGCGCGGCACGGCGCGGCGAGTAGCGCTCACGATGGCGTAAATGGTTTCGGGATATTGCAGCAGCACCGCGCCGCCGCCGTGACGATTGACCATGGGTGCCGGGCAGCCGAAGTTGAGGTCGATGCCCGGCGCACCCAGGCCGGCGATGTGACCGGCGTTTTCGGCCAGGCACACCGGGTCGCTGCCCAGCAACTGTACACGCACCGGCACTCCGGCACGGGTACAGCCGCCATTGGCCAGCTCCGGCACGGTGCGCAGGAGGATGCGCCCGGTAATCAGGTGGTGGGTGACACGCACGAATTCCGCGACGCACAGGTCGATGCCGCCGAGGCGCGTCAGTACGTCGCGCATGTCCTGGTCGGCAAGGCCCTCCATCGGGGCGAGTATCAGTCGCATGGTGTCGTTCTGCGGTTGAGGGGCGCTTATTCTAGCAGCCAGTCAGTTCGAAACATATGGACTCCCCCTGACAATGGGGGCGTGGGGTTAATGCGCTGGAAAATATCACTCTCCGCACCCCCTTGCCAGGGGGAGGTGCCGACAGGTAGCCGGGGATAAATGCAGGGAATCCCCCCTTGTCAGGGAAAGCCGGTTTCACGATCCTCCGTGCTTGGCTATACTGTGGCTGTCGGCAACGCATTATCGCCTTGCCGGCTTTCTTTTTACTTCCGCCATGAACGGCAGCCGGCAATAGGCACTGTCACTTCGTTCCGCGCACATCATGCACAGGAGGTTCAACCATGCAGCAGCAATTCGATATCTTCCTTTCATCGTTCAATGCCATCATCGGACAACTTGCCGATTTCCTGCCCAAACTGCTTGCAGCGCTGGTATTGCTGTTTCTGGGCTGGGTCGTGGCCAAGCTGGTGCGCGGTGGCGTGAAGCGTTTGCTGGCAATGGCCCACTTCGACCGCCTTGCCCAGAAAACCGGCGTGGAGGAATTCCTCAGGCATGGCGAGATGCAGATCACTTTTGCCGGCATCATCAGCGAAGTGAGCTACTGGCTGGTGTTGCTGATCGTCCTGGTGACTGTCTCCAGCAGCCTCGGCCTGAGCGCAGTGGCGGATTTGTTCCACCGCGTGGCGCTATTTCTGCCCAATATCATCGTCGCGGTGCTGATCATCATTTTCGGCACGCTGCTGGCGCGCTTCATCAACCGCATGGTGTTCGCCTGGCTGCGCAACCTGGGCGTTGAAGGCGCGCTTACCATCAGCACCATCTCCGAATACGGCGTTCAGGTCTTCGCCGTGTTCGTGGCGCTCGAACAACTTGCGATTGGCACCCAGCTATTGACGACGGCTTTCGCCATTCTGTTTGGTGCGATCTGCCTCGCGCTGGCGCTGGCTTTCGGAATCGGCGGGCGCGACTGGGCGGCACGGGTGATCGATGGCTGGTCAAGCGGGAAGGGGAAAACCAAGCCATGACCGCGTAGGCGTAACCAGGTCCGGAAACCCCCGATTTCAAGGGGGCGGACTTGATGAACGCGCCACTGAATTCTTGTTTGGCTCGTGCTTTGCACCCATAATCAGAATTACATCAACTGTGAATCAGCTGAAAATGCAAAATACTCCGGATGGTCCTGTCACCAGTCCTGAACATCGGTTAGACGATATGGACCCCTGTATCCGAAACCTGATCGATGCCATCCCCGTTCCCATGGCGCTGAATGATGACGCACAAAATATCATTTTCCTGAATCAGGCCTTTGTTCAGACTTTTGGCTATCAGCCGGAGGATATTCCAACACTGGCGGAGTGGTGGCCCAAGGCCTACCCTGATCCTGCTTATCGCCAGTCTGTGGCTGATGCCTGGCAGAATCGGCTGGAACAGGCGCGGGCCAGTGGCGCACCATTCGAGCCGCTGGAAGTGAAAATTCACAGCAAGAACGGCCAGGTGAAAACCATCGTGGCGGGTGCTGCCCCGGTGGGCGCGTCGCTGCAGGGCATTCACCTGGTCACGCTTTACGATATTAGCGAACGCGTCACGGCAATGAATGAACTGGCCGAGGCGCGCAATGTGCTTCAATCCATCATTGAAACGATTCCCATGCGGGTTTTCTGGAAGGACAGCGAATCCCGGTATCTGGGATGCAATGTGGCCTTTGCAGCAGATGCGGGCAAGTCCGGGGCTGCAGAAGTGGTCGGCCAGGTCGATTCGCAACTGGCCTGGCATGACCAGGCCGATCTGTATCGCGCTGATGACCGGCAGGTGATGGCAACGGGGGCACCCAAGCTTGGTTATGAAGAGCCGCAGACCACCCCGTCGGGAGAACTGATCTGGCTACGCACTTCCAAGGTGCCGTTGCGCAATCTGGAACATGAGCCCATCGGCGTGCTGGGCGTCTATGAAGATATCACTGCGATGAAATCGGCGGAGCTGGAGATGCGCATCGCCGCCGTGGCCTTTGAATCCCAGCAGGGGATGCTGATTACCGATGCGGATGGCCGGATTCTGCGCGTCAACCGGGCCTTTACCCGCCTGACCGGGTATCTGGCGGAAGAGGCGATTGGCCAGCTGCCGAATATCCTCAAATCGGGCAGGCATAAAATCGAGTTTTATCAGGAAATGTGGGCAGAACTTGTAAAAGAGGGGCATTGGCAGGGGGAAATCTGGAACCGGCGCAAGTCTGGTGAAATCTATCCGGAATGGCTCACGATTAGCGCGGTCAGAAACCCCGAGGGAAAAATCACCAACTTCATTGGCAGCTATACCGACATTACCGAGCAAAAAGCCGCCGAAGAGGAAATCCGCTATCTGGCTTTCTACGACCCGCTCACCAGCCTGCCCAATCGGCGCCTGCTGACCGATCGCCTGCGGCATGCCCTGATCGCCAGTTCACGCAACGGATTTTACGGCGCAGTCATGTTCCTTGATCTCGATAACTTCAAGCAGGTGAACGACAGCCTGGGGCATGATGTCGGGGATGAGCTGCTAATCGAGGCGGCAAGGCGCCTGCAGGCGGCTGTCCGTGAAGGAGACACCGTTGCGCGCCTGGGCGGTGACGAATTCGTGGTGGTGCTGGAAGACCTGCATGTGGAGCGTCTGGTGGCCCTGGGCAAGGCGAGCACGGTCGGCGACAAGATTCTGGAGGCATTGCGCCAGCCCTATTCCCTGCAGGGCGAAAAATATGCCGGTTCCGCCAGCATGGGCATCGTCCTGTTTCTAGGCGCGGAAGATTCTTTTGAAAGTCTGCTGCGGCGTGCTGATACGGCCATGTATGAAGCGAAAAAGAACGGCCGCGATACCTGGTGGATGAGCTTCGAGGGCTGAAGCGCGGGCGAATCAATCCTGTAGCGAGCGGCTCATGTGGATATGCGGAATGCCCGCGTCCATGAACACTTCTCCGTCTGAGACAAATCCCAGTTTTTCGTAAAAAGGCGTGATGTAGGTCTGCGAATCCAGCGCCACGGATTCCAGATGCAAAGCGCGGCACTGTTCCAGCGCCCGGCGCATCATTTCCGTTCCGATTCCGCGCTTGCGCGCCTCTGCCGCCACCGCCACGCGGCCGATCTTTCCGGTTTTGTTTCCGGTCAGGATGCGCAGGGTGCCCAGCGCATGCCCGTCAGCGTCACGCGCCAGCAGATGCAGGGCACGGGCATCCTCGGCGTCGATTTCCAGTGCTTCCGGTACACGCTGCTCCGTGACGAACACGGCAAGGCGCAGCGCGGTAGCGGCAGGCCAGAATGGCGAAGGCTGGCGAAAAAACCGGATGTCCAGCGGTTGCGGCTGATCGAAAGCGTCTGTTGCAGGCATCAGGGGCGTTGCTCCGGTTGCAGGTCATATTTTCCGGAATCATATCCTGCCTGTCTCGGCGCAGCTATCAGGGGCCAGCAGCAGGAGATCGGCGGTTTTCTGCAGCAACTGGCTCTGGCCTTCGATTTCTGCCAGCGAAGATTGGTATTCCTGAGAAACTTTCTGTATCAATTCATTGAAGACCGGGTGCGGCAGACGGTCGAACTGTATCCGGGCTTCGCGCAGGGATTCCCGGGCCGTTCTGGACTGGTTTTTCGTTATTTCCAGTTTGTTCTGGGCAAGCCTGAAATTTTCGAACGCTTGTGCGGTCGTGAGCTGAATATCCAGCCGCGCCTGTTCATCCAGGGTGCGGTTCATCATGATGGCGGCATTGAGACGGTCGCTGTTGGCGTGTTCGACTTCCTGAAATCCGGCCGGCATGCTGATGCTGATGCCGGCGGTGGCGGCATAACCCTGCCTGCTGTCGGCAAGTTCTTCAATGTAACTCACGCCCAGATGGAGGTCGGCATTCACGCTGCTGCCGGCGCTGATATCCCGGTTGTAGAGAAGGGCTTCACGCTGTGCACCGAGTTTCATGACCTCCGATGCGTGGCGTTCGGCGGACTGGTTTAGTGCGCTGCTCGACAGGCAAAGCTGCGGCAGCTCTGGCTGCACCGGCTGAAATTCGGCGATACCCTGTCCCAGAATCGAGTGCATGGCGTTCATGGCGATGCGCTGCAGGGAGCGGAAGCGCTGCAGTTCATCCTTTGCGACAGACAGCTCGGAGTTGAAATGCAGATATTCGCTGTCGGTCCACATCCCTTTTTCATGCAACTTGTTAGCTGCAGGAACATGTCCGCTCAATGCATCAAGATACCGGGCAGTCTGTTGCTCCGCCTGGCTGTATTGCCAGTACAGGGTGTACTGCGTGCGCAATTGAAGCTGTAATTGACGCTGCATTTCATCAAAATCGATCGAACTCAACCGGATTTGCATTTGCGCTGCCTTGGTCGCTTCGAGTTGCCGCGCACGCCCTCCCAGCAACGGGTAACTCAGGCTGAGTGAAGGCTGCAGGGCATCATAATTGCGTGTCAGGCTGTTGGTGACGATCTGCCTGTGATGGCCGACATCCAGCCTGCCCGAGATTTGCGCGCCTTCCCTGGCTTGTTCCTGACGCAGAAGGTGATGCGCATAGTCGATCTGTGTTTTTACCGCCTTGAGACGCAGCGATGAGGATAGGCTGTCTTCGAGTCTCGATAAGGGCATGGTCTCGGCCCGGATTGCGGCAGGCGTCAAAAGTGCGACCAGGATCGAGGCCAGCATGGCTTGGCGCAAATTCTTCGAAAGAAAAGATGTTACGTTGCGCTTGCCTTTCGATCTATCGAACATATGAACCCCCTTTTGTCATTGTTCTGGCGCATTTCGTGAGGCCTTTACCAGTGCGGAATCCGGGCCCAGATCCGCTCCGGCACGTAGGGGTGCCAGAGGCGGATGCGCAGGAACTCACGCAACATGGAAAGCAGCTCAACCAAATGAATGGGAAAGCGGTAAAAAGGGTAGAGCGGTGCCAGCCACAGCATCTTCAGGCGCGGCGTGGCGGCGATGTCATGTGCGATCAGCATCTTGATGAAAAGGAAGAAAGTCGTCATCCAGTACACAACTGTCAGCAGCGCCGGTGTGGAAAAGGGGTCAGTCGCCATGAAATAGAACACGCTCCACAAGGCAAGAAAAGGAATGACGACGCGGAAAATCAGGATGTCGGTAAATACAAGCGCATTGACGAAGCCAAAGCGCCAGAAGTGATAGAGATCGCCCTGCTTGTGCAGGCGGATCTTGACCATGTTCCGGGTCCAGCGGCTGCGCTGGTGCAACAGCCAGCCATAGTGATCGGGAACGTCGGTCCAGACGATGGCATCCAGCGCAAAGCGCAGTTTCCAGCCCTGCTTGCGCAGGCGCAGGGTGAGATCCGTGTCGTCCCCCAGTCCCGAGTCGTAGCCGCCCAGCTGACGCATGGCGACGGCGCGAAACATGCTGCCCGCACCCGGCAGGATGGAAAGAAGATTCAAAGGTGCGCGCCATAGTCTGGATAGGCTGACATTCAGTGCGTATTCGCACTCCTGGAAGCGCGTGACCCAGTTGTGGCTGGCATTTCTCACGCGCAGGTTCGCGGTCACGGCACCCACCCGGGCATCGGCAAAAGGGGCGAGCAGATGCTGGATAATGCCCGGCTGCAGTTCGCAGTCCGCATCCGGCACGAAAATGAAATCCCCGCGCGCCAGCGTCAGGCCGATATTCAGGCTGCCGGGTTTGCCGTTATGGTTCCTCGCTTCGAAGACGCGCACCCGGCCGGTTTTTTCCCATTTCCGGGCACGCGCTACGCTGTCGTCGCTGGAATGGTCGTCGACAAAAATGATTTCAAGCTTGTGGTAGCCGCATTGCAGCGTGGACTGAATCATCTTTTCGATGCTTTCGCCTTCGTTGCGGCCGGCGATGATCACGGAAACCAGCGGGTTTTCCGGAAGTCCGGCACCTTGCGGAACGGCCATGGCACGGGGATAAAACACATAGGTCAGCCACAGCAGGATATCGGGCAGCACGAAACGCATCAGCACCAGCACCAGAAACCAGAAGACCGGATTGGCTGACGTCAGCAGCACCCCCAGGACGCGCAAAATGCCACCGATATTGACCAGATTCAGCGGCGCGAGCAGGTAAGCCAGGAAACCGTTCAGGTGCTCCATGATTGCGCCTCGCTGGCGGTAAGCTGCTTTTCAAGGTCGCCTGCCGGATCAAGCGCGATGACGCTCGCCTGCAACTCGCCGCCCGCGCCAGCGAGAAAGCGCTTGAGCCAGATTTCGGCTCCGGAGCGGTCTGTCGCCGGCATCATGATCATCAGCCGGTCATTGTCGTGACGCCCGATCTTGTCGGAATTTCTCAGCATCACCGCCATATGAAAAACCAGTTCTTCTGTTTTGGCGTCGTCGCCCGGAAGCCGCAGCATGATCAGGCTGAAGGCTGTGCCATAGCGCCTGGCGCGGCGCATCTCGTCTTCGAGCAGGAACATGAACACATGACGGCGATAAATCGGGCGTCCTTCGCCTTCGAGCAGTTGCGCTTCCTCCTGGTCGAACAGGCGTCCATTGCTCAGCGCCGCCATGCCGAGCGAATTCAGGCGGTAGCTGTGGATGTCCTTGTGCAGCAACTGGTCTCCGGGCGTGCGCGTCAGGCAGGACATGCACAGGCCTTCGACTTCCGGCACCTGGAATGAGGCGTGGCAATTGTGGCAGGTAAAGTTCTCGCCAGGCACGTCGTGATCGGTGCCAAGGTCTGTCAGGCGGCCATGGCATTTCGGGCAGATCCTGCCCTTGCCGTCGTGAGCGAAAGTCTCTGCAGGTGCCACATAGCCGCAGCGGAAATGGTGCAATAGCGCAACCGGCGAGATGTGCGTGGATTTGCACGACGAACAGGCTTCGCGCACGTTGACATGATGGCTCCCGCAGGCCGGGCAGATGCTCAGACGGTCGAAAAACAGCTTGTCCAGGTAATCCGCGCTGGCGAGGTATTCGAGATCCTGCATCATTTGCCCGGCAACGTCGCTTTCGAATTGCGGGAAATGGGTATAGCCATCGGTATGCCCGACCTGCCACTCCGGATGCAACTGCCCACCGCTTTGCTGAACCTGTTGCAACACCAGCATGGGTTCGCCGTATTTATTGTCCGTAGTCATTTTGATTTCCCCCTTTTGTTTCCAGACTGGATGTCTTGCCTGCCATGATGCGGATTTGCCGCATCAGGCTAACTCTTTCCCCACAGCCATTCGCCCCAGGATGAAACTGGAATCCTGACCTGTACCCTGGCGTCGTAAATCAGCTTTTCGCGCAGCGCCGGATCGAGACCTGCCAGGTTATCCAGGGCGATCTTGACCGGACGGTACTGGGACCACTGGTTGTGCTGCCAGAAGTAGCGGGTCAGCGACTCCGGCAGCCTGGAGGCTTCTGGCGTCAGCGCCGTGATGTGGCCTGGCAGGGTTTTCGAAACGCCAGGAATGCTGATATAGGCGGGCATGCCGACACTCAGGCTGGAAATTTCTGAAGGGTCGGTGAAAACCATTACATAGGCCCGGTCGATATCGAAAATGCGGTAGATCGGCGTTCCCGCCTCGACCACGGCATTCGGGAATGCCGTGCAGTCAAGCACCTGTCCGGAAGCCGGAGAAAGGATGGGCTGTGTGCTGACACGCTTGCGCGCATCGTCGATCAGGTTCAACTGCTGTTCCAGCGACGCGACTTTTTCCACGCTGCCTTTTTTGATTTGCGCCAGATTCATGCGCGATCTGTTCCAGGCCTCCTTCAGCGCGGCAGACTCGGCATTTGCCCGCTGCAGGTCAGAACGGGCCGCGTCGCGCGCCACCCGGCCGATGGCGCGGGCATCGTGCAGTTCGTCGTAAGCCTGGGACAGTGCTCTGGCTTTATCTGCTGAAGACGCTGCGGCCCGGTAACTCTGCTGCGCCATCTGGACTTCCATGGCAGCAGCGGCTGCACCCTCGTTCTGGTTGATCCGTTCCAGATGCAGGGAAGTCTGCCTGGTCTGGTAGTCCGAGGCATATTGCTCGTCCAGGATGAAATTGCTCACCATGACCAGCGGCTCGCCGGCTTTCACCTTGCTGTAGCAATGAGTGAGCTGTTGCGTGATCTGCGCGCGGTAGAGCGGAGAGACCGGGATCAGATCGCCATGCAGCAATCCTTCCACTCGGACATTGGCTGGGGGCACGGCGATCGCGTACATGACAGTGCCGCCAAGCAGCAGGGCCAGCGTGATTTTTGCCAGGCGGCGTTTCCTGCCTGTCGTGGCCTCGTTCGTGGCTGATTTTTGCTGTGGATTTACGCGGAAGCGCATGATCATCTCCTTATTCAGGGCGTGTTAACACGAGTCAGGATGGAAGTCAGGGACGGATAGTCGTTGATCGCAATCCCGCGATAAAAGGCCGAACGGGATGCCAGTTTTGCATCGATCTCGCGCAGCGCTGTGTCGAAATGCTCGAAGCTGGCTCCGGCATAGCTGATGTCTTCCCTGGCGCCGCGATAGGTGGTGACGCCGAACCACCAGGCCTTCTTCATGGCATCAAGCTGATCCAGCGCTTTTGCTGAAATGCGCAGGCCTTCGTCGGGAGAACTGCGGTAGGCCATCATCACCGCAGCATCGAGCCTGGCGGCGGCGCTTTCCAGTACGGATTTTCCTTCCTTTCCGGGAGCGGTGATCGCGGCAAAGAACGGAACTACTGCCGCCGCAAGCGGGAGCCCGACATCCAGGCTGGCCTCACGTATCTTGTCCAGCACGTCGAAGTATCCATGGATAATCTGCTCGCGTTTGTCACTTTTCCATTCCGGCAGGGCGTGGGGTTCAATGTCCAGACACAGGCCATCGAAGCGCTGGGTGCGCTGCTGGAAATTGAGCAGTTCGTCGACAGCCACTGGGATTTTTCCGCCGCGTTTGCTCCATGCGGGATCACCGGAGACGGCGTAAAAGGCGATACCGGCTTCGCGGCAGGACTGGATGGCCGCCGTCTGTTGCTTGCCGCCAGCGAACAGTTTGGCCCGCTCGTCTGGCTGGATCGAGTAGAACACGCTGCGGAAATTGAATTGACGCAGCAACGCCATGACCTCGTCCGACCCGGACAGCGGCGTGCGCCATACCCAGAGGCTTTTGGGGATGGCGGAAAACGTCCGGCCTGCCTGTTCCTGCGCCAGTCCGGATTTCCCTGCGGCAGCAAGGAAAAGTCCTGCTGCCATGGATTTCAGGCAGAGTCGGCGTTGCATGCCAATGCCCCTTATGCCCGGACAGCTTGCAGGCGGGGAACTGCTGTGGAAAGCCCGGTGACCGGCGCTTGCCATCCCTGCTTCCAGTCCACTTTGGGCAGGATCGAGGCTTCATTGATGCGATTGGCCGTTTTCATGGCCTTTTCCAGCATCTGCCCGATGACTTCATGATTCAGCAGATGGGGTTCGAGACCCAGGCTGGACAGGCTGGAATGCGCTGCGTGGTAATAATGTTCTTCCTGCTCGACACGCGGATTGCGCAGATGCTGGATTTCCACTTTCATGCCATTAATGGCGGCGCTTTCCCGGACCCGCTGAGCCAGCTCCATGACGGAGAATTGTTCCGTGAACTGGTTGAATACCCGGAATTCGCCCCGTCCTGCCGGATTCGTGACCGCAAGTTCGACGCAGCGCAAGGTGTCGCGGATATTCAGGTAGCCCCTGATCTGTTTGCCGCTGCCGTACACGGTGAGCGGCATGCCGATGGCAGCCTGCACCACGAAACGGTTCAGCACGGTACCGAAAACGTCGTCGTAGTGGAAGCTGGTGCACAGCTCTGGGTCGTTGCCGATCTCGTCGGTGTCGCTGCCGTAGACCACGCCCTGGTTCAGGTCGGTGACGCGGAAATCCCACATGCGGCTGGCGAATTCGAGGTTATGGGAGTCATGCACCTTGGACAGGTGGTAGAGGGAGTGGGGTTTCTTTGGGTACAGCACCCGGTCCTTGCGGCCGTTGTGCGTGACATCCAGCCAACCCTCCTCGATATCGATGTTGGGCGTGCCGTATTCACCCATGGTGCCCAGCTTGACCAGGTGGGCCTGCGGGCAGTGTTCGCGCATGGCGAACATGACGTTGAGCGTGCCGACCACGTTGTTGCATTGCGTATACACGGCATTTTCCTGGTTCAGCATGGAGTAGGGCGCCGAGGGCTGTTCACCATAGTGAATGATGGCCTCGGGCCGGAAGTCGTGGCAGATGCCGTTCATGAGCTGCCCGTCGTCTGCGATATTGCCGATCACCACTTCGATGGGCTGGAATTTTTTCTGCTTCCAGCGCCGGGCACGTTCCTTGAGCGCCGGGACGTGCTCCAGCGGCTTTGCCCCGATTTCAGCTTCCCAGCCGCGCTTGGCCATATTGTCGACCACCATGACCTCGTGGCCGCGTGCGGAAAAATACATGGCCGTGGGCCAGCCCAGATAACCATCACCACCCAGAATGCAAATTCTCATGATCCTTCTCCCTGTGCCGGAACGTTGGAGTCGCTCTACGCTTTAATTTATAGCCCAGGGTGGAGACCAGCAGAATGGGGTGAATACCCTATTCAGTAGTAGGCTCCATTACTGAATACACGGTAGAAGCCGGGGCCTGTTTCGCAGGAGGTTCCGGGCGGTGAATCAGCAATCCAGTGCGGTTCCGATGGGGAATGTACGGGGCGAACTTACAGCATCCAGTGTATTGCCGGCCCGGGAGCGATTGCCTAATTTAGAAAGCGCAGCAGGATGACGTTTAATACTGACAGGTGAGCCATGAAATTTACGGGATCTGTTCTTGCATCGTTATGTTTGCTCGGGTTGAGCCAGATTCCGGCCGCCCGGGCGAATATCTATGTCTATACCACAGCGGACGGCAGCGTGAGCCTGAGCAACGTGCCGGCGGACCCGCGTTACAAACCCCTTGTGACCGGACAGACCGGCGCCCCTGACAATGCCTCTGCGGTCAGGCTGGCCCGTTCGTCTGAGCGTGCGGGCAAGTCACAGTATGACGGGATCGTCGAGGAAGTCGCCCGTACCCACGGGATTGACGGCGCGCTGCTGCACGCTGTCATCTCGGTGGAGTCGCACTACAATTCACAAGCCGTTTCCAGCAAGGGCGCTGCCGGACTGATGCAGCTCATGCCTGCGACCGCGAAACGCTATGGCGTCTCGGATTCGCTCGACCCGGTCCAGAATCTGCATGGCGGCGCGCAATATCTGCGCGATCTGCTGACCCTGTTCAACAGTGACCTGAAACTGGCGCTGGCAGCTTACAATGCCGGCGAAAATGCCGTGATCCGGCATGGAAACCGTATTCCCCCGTATCGCGAGACCCGGGACTATGTGCCGCGCGTGCTGAATTTTTACCACCAGTATCAGGCAAGGCTCTGATCCGGCGGCGCCATGCAGATGAAGAAACTCAATGTGCTGATCGTCGACGACAATGAAGCCTTCCGTCAATCGTTGCGGCACATCCTGGTGCGGCATTTTCCTTTCATGCAGGTCAGCCAGGCAGGCGAAGGGGAGGGCGCGCTGAATAGCGTGGCGCAGCGGATTCCGGATCTGGTTTTCATGGACATCAGAATGCCTGGAAAAAATGGCCTCGATATCATCCGCATCATCAAAAGCACCGATATCCACCCCCTGATCTGCGTCATCACCAGTTTCGACCTGCCGGAATACAGGGATGCTGCTTTCTGCAGCGGTGCGGATCATTTCATCGTCAAGGATGAATCCACCGAGGCCGCGATCATTTCTGTCGTGGACGGCATGCTCTCCGGTCTGGCGACATGAAAAATTTGGCTATGTGCAAAACAGGGTTGGATCGGGGAAGCTTCTATCGAAATAATCGTGATACGGAAACAACGTCTATAAAAACGCAGAAAAGAAATTATACCGAAATCAATATATTACCAATTTTTCCTTACCATGAACTCAGTTTGAGTGTTTGACTAAACTACGGCATTGCCGTATATTTGAGTCCATGTTCACGGTCATCGAAACGCCTACGTTCGTCCGCCTCGCCAGCGACTGCTGGAATGATGAAGATCGAATCAGCTTTATCAACTTCATCGCCGGAGATCCAGAAGCTGGCGATGTCGTGCCCGGGTCGGGAGGCGTAAGAAAAGCTCGGTGGGGGAGTGCTGGTCGTGGCAAGCGTGGTGGGGTGCGAGTCATTTACTTCAACCGCCTCGCCAACGGAGAAGTCTGGTTGTTACTGGTCTACGGAAAGTCTGTGCGTGAAAATATTCCAGCGCATGTACTTCGGCAGATCAAAGAGGAGATCGAAAATGCATAAAGCCAAACAGAAGCCTGTCAGCCATCAGCCCGCAATTGATATTGGCGCTGAACTACTCATGTCGGTGCGTGAAATGAAGGCCGGTATTCGCGCTCGTGTCCATCGTCCCGAGATTTCTGAAATTGCTCACGCCCGTTTGGTGTCTGGGCTTTCTCAAACTGCATTCGCGGCACTGCTTGGAGTTTCTGTGCGCACGCTCCAAGACTGGGAACAGGGGCGTCGCGAGCCATCGGGTGCGGCGAAAACCCTCTTCCGGGTCGCCAGGCTCCATCCCGAAATTCTTCAAGAACTCGCTGCGTGAAGCGGTGCGGCCCAACCCGGCCGTTGCAGGGGGAAGGTCAATATCTATATTGATTTTCGGATATTCCCAAGCTTGTATTGCACGAATCAACAAACACGATTCCTGGATAGGCCAACCAGATTTTGCACCAAACAGCGCTCATTCCAGGGCCGTCTAAAATCCGGGTTCCAATGCCGGAATGTGAATAGCCCAAAATTTTAACGCCTGTACGTCATTTCTCCTCCCCCTAGTCCCTGCCTACAGTTATTCACCCACGCCAAGTGAAGTTCCGGCCGTAGCGAAATGCAGTCTTTGCCTCGGTGTCAATTTGCCGCACTTCATGAACAATCTGTCACATGGATTGCAGCGATGGCGTTGCCAATCCCGTCCTGAAAATCCTGGGCAGACAATTTTGCTTCATGTTGAGTGAGGGAGGCGTTATGAAAACCAATGCCATGAAATATTTTGGAGGGGTGCTGCAGAAATCCTGGCGGCTGATTTTCGCCTCGCTGTTGCTGGCAGTGCTGAGTCCGCAGTATGCGGTGGCGCTCAGCATCAACGTCGCTGGCTCGGATGGCGCGGTCGTGCCGGGCTACCGCTGGCTGGTGGAGGAAGATGCCACCAAGGCATCCATTCCTGGCGTGCCGGCAGACGGCAGCAATCTTGCTCTCAGCTTCCATACCAGCTACATGCCAGTGGTCGCGGCTGGCAACAGTACCGATCCGCTCAGGTCGCCGGCGGCGCTCACGCTCGACCCGCTGAAGCGCTATTACGTCTCGGTGATGCCTGACGACGGCTACCAGATGGGCGGCGCTGCGGTCGCGCCGGGGCAGATGGCGGTGAATATCGTGGTGAACAAGACCCCGATCCCGACGGCGCAGATTTCCATTTTTGTTTTCAATGACAACCAGCCTATCAATGCCGCCCCTGATCTGCCGCAGGAAACGGGGCTGGCTGGTTTCTCCATTACCCTGAAGGAGGCGGGCGGCACCTATGGCGCCTCAGGCGGTCAGGTGACCCAGGATGCCTTCGGCAATCCCATCGGTACCGAGTATCAGAAGAATCCGGACGGCACGCCGGTGATGGTTGCGGGTGCGCCGGTGATCAGCGTCAAGGGCAGCGGCTTCATCAAGTCCGGCGCGGATGGCACGGCGCTGATCAAATACCTGCCGCCAGCCAAGTATACGATCGAGGTGATTCCTCCCGCCGGTTCGGGTTATATCCAGACTTCCACCATCGAGGGCACCAAGGGTGACGATGCCTGGGTGAAAGCCAACGAGCCCAGTTTCTTCCAGGAATTCGGCCCGCCCGGACACCATGTATTCGTCGGCTTCGTCAAAATGGCCCTCAACGATCGTACGGTGCTGACCGGCAGCAGCACGATCAGCGGCAAGGTGGTCAACATGCACAGTGCCCGGCCGCCGAATTTTTCCTTTTACAACGGCGAACCCATCCCGCAATGCTGGATCGGCCTGAACGAACTTGCCGTTGCCGGCGGGCGTGCGGTCTTTACCACCCCCTGCAAGGCGGACAGCACTTTCTCCATCCCCAACGTGGCGGCCGGAGCTTATCAGCTGGTCATCTGGGACGAGAATCTGGATGTCGTCATCGCCTCGCATAATGTCACGGTACCGACAGGCGGCGCGGCTATCGATCTGCAGGAAGTGCCGGTTTTCAGGTGGTTCGGCAGGCTCGACAGCCGGGTGTTTTTCGATGCCAACAATAATGGATTCCGCGACACCGGCGAGGTCGGCATCGGCGGGCAGGCAGTCAATCTGCGCTTCCGCGACGGCAGCATTTACCAGTCGCAACTGACCGATGCGAATGGCGATGCCATGTTTAGCGAAGTGTTCCCCTTCTTCAACTGGCTGGTGGCCGAAGTGGATTTCGCCCGCTTCAAGGCGACCGGCGCGACCATCGTGGTGGATGCCGGTGGTCCGGTTCCACCGCATGGCGGCTGGGCAATGCCGTCATGGAACAAGCTGAATCCGCAACCGCAGACCGATAATGGCGGCCTGCCCTATCGCACCGAAACCGGTCCGGTCCTGCTGCAAGGCATCCAGACTTTCCTCGGTCAGACCAATGTGATCGAGTGGGGCAAAAATGTTTATGCCCCAGGAGAGAACGGCGGCATTACCGGCATCGTGCATTACGCCATTACCCGTGCCGAGGAAGACCCGCGCTTTGCCGTGGCGGAAAACTGGGAGCCGGGCATTCCGCGCGTTCAGGTGAACCTGTATCGCGACTGTAACGCCGATGGCATCATCGACAAGGCCGACTGCACCGCAACGACCGGGCTGAATACGGCCGCCAGCGTGGTACTTGCCGATGTGGACAACTGGCCGTTCGGCAACTTCCCCGGTGCTGAAGATATCGACCGCAACGGCAACGGCGTATTCGACCCGGGCGACGCCTACAAGATCGGCACCACCGATAGCTGGGACGACAAGCTGCCCAGCGGTTGTCAGGGTGAGCCGTTTGTTTCCAACGGATATACCACGGACTGCTACGACGGCCTGCGCAACTTCAACCAGGTTCGCCCGGCAGTGTTCGATGGCGGTTATGCCTTCGGACCTCCCGCAGGTGATGCGGAACTTCCTGCTGGCAGGTATATCGTCGAGTCCGTTGCGCCCGCAGGTTATCTGACTGAAAAAGAAGAAGACAAGAACGTCGATTTCGGCGATGCCTACAAGCCGGGTACGCTGGCGCTGCCACCTGCCTGCGTGGGCGATCTGCATACAGTCCCGAACGAACTGGCCCTGTTCCCCGGCGTGCCTTCTGCTTACGCCGGACAGCAGCGTCCGCTGTGCGATCGCAAGGCGGTCGATGTGGTCCAGGGCAAGAATGCCGCGGCTGACTTCTTCATGTTTACCGAAGTACCGGTCTCCGGCCATATCGTCGGCATGATCCTCAACGATCTGGCCAACGAGTTCGATCCCAATGCCCCGACTTTCGGCGAGAAACAGGCCCCGGCATGGGTGCCGGTATCGATCCGCGACTGGAGCGGACGCGAGATTTCCCGCGTCTATGCAGACCAGTGGGGGACTTTCAATGCGCTGGTGCCGTCCACTTATTCAGTGAACGTCCCCATGCCGTCCGGTGTGGCGCCCAACATGATCACCACCTGCATGAACGACCCCGGTCCGATACCGGATGGCCGCGGCAACCTGGTGATCGATCCGTACTTCAGCCGCCAGTACAGCCAGTTCTGCTATACCTTCCAGTACCTGCCGGGCAAGACCACCTATCTGGATACGCCTGTGCTGCCGGTGGCTGCATTCGCCGGTCCGGGGCAGTTCCCGCTGGATTGTGAATTTGCCGATGGCACGCCGGTGATCTATTCCGTAGAAGGCGTGACTTCGACTGGCACCAGCCAGAACGGACCTTTCGTGCCGGTTCCCAGCACGACTGTCGCCAATCAGCCGAGACTGAGGATTGTTTCGGCAGGCATGATGGAAGTGCCGAATCCGGCTTATGACGGAACCACGGCTACACCACGGAATATCCTGCGCGACTTCGGTTTCGGCGCACAGGGCGCAGGCAGCAAGGTGAGCCTGGGCGGACTGAGCCTGCCGGTGATTTCATGGAGCAACGATATCATCGAGGTTCGCGTTCCCAGAACCGTCGGGACCACGAATGTGACGACCGGGCAACTGGAAGTTACACGTCAGATCGCGGCCAACAATCTCAAGACCTCAAGTCTCGGTGTGACAGTCACGGTCGGCACGCCTGCCGGTACCACTGTCAGGGCGATGCTGCCGGGCAGCAAGATCCAGGCAGCGATCGATGCCGCCAACCCGGGCGACCTGATCCTGGTGCCACCCGGCCGCTACGACGAGCTGGTGATCATGGACAAGAAAATCCGCCTGCAAGGCTGGGGTGCGCTGTCCACGACCATCAATGCTGCCAAGGTGCCAGCAGAAAAGATCAACAGCTGGCGCACCCTGGTCAACATCAAGTACGCCAACGGCGGTGCAAGCCGGACCTTCGACCTGGTTCCCGGGCAGACGGTGGGCGTCAATGTGCCCAACAACGAGCCTAACCTGTTCAACACCGAGGAGGGCGCTGGCATCATGGTGGTTGCCAGGACGAATGCATTTGCCAACGGCACGGCACATGCGCGCATCGACGGTTTGAGCATCACCGGCGGCGACACCGGCGGCGGCATCTTCGTCAATGGCTACGCCAATTATCTGGAGATCAGCAACAACAAGATCGTTGCCAACAACGGCCTGTACGGCGGCGGCATCCGTCTCGGTCACCCCGACCTGGTCGATGCCAACGGCAATGTCACGGATAGCCAGAACAATTTTGTTTCCATCCACAACAACCACATCGCGCAGAATGGCGCGGAAACCGACGGTGCGGTAGGCGGCGGCGTAGCGATCTGCAACGGCAGCCAGAACTACAACGTCAGCGGCAATTACATCTGCGGCAACTTCAGTGCTGGCAATGGTGGCGGTATCGGCCATCTGGGCTGGAGCGGCGGCAGCATGATTGCCAACAATACGGTGATCTTCAACCAGACCTTCAACCAGGGCGTGAATGTCTCCGGCGGCGGCATCTTCGTCGGCGGTCAGCCACCTCTGAATGGCGCTGGTCTCTCACCGGGCACCGGCAAGGTGACCATCACCAGCAACCTGATCCAGGGCAACCAGGCCGGGGCAGGTGATGGCGGCGGCATTGCGGCCCAGTTCGTCAATGGCCAGGATGTGGTCCGCGCTCCGAACTTCCCGTCAGGCTGGTTCCCGCTGACCATCGTCAACAACATCGTGACTGACAACATGGCAGGCATGGCAGGCGGCGGCATCTCCTTACAGGATGCCATCTACACCACCATTGCCAACAACACCATTGCCAATAACGACAGCACGGCAACGGCAGGGGCGGCATTCGCAGCCAACAGCCCGAACCAGTCGACGGCGCAGCCAGCGGGGATCGTCTCGCGTGCGAGCAGTACGCTGCTGAACAGCACCATAGGCAACGGCAATAGTGCCCGTCCTTACAAGGTCGGATACTCGAACCCGCTGCTGGTGAACAACATCGTATGGCACAACCGCTCGTTCTACTGGACCATCGACAATACCACCACGCCGCCGAGCTTCGGTCTGCATCCAAGCCTTGGTGCTGGCGGCGAAGCGCCTGTCTACTGGGATCTGGCTGTGCTGGGCACTTCAACCCCGGCGTTGCTCAACCCGACTTTCAGCGTGCTGACCGATACCACAGGCTATGCAGCTTCCAACCTGATGGTCGACCCGGCGTTCATCGCGGGATATGTCAACGGTCAGCCTGGACAGACTGTTCAGCAACCTGAGTTCACGACCGCCATTACCACCGCTCCAGCCTTTGACGAAGGCGGCAACTGGATCGATGTGCGCTTCGGTCCGCTCACCCCGTCCGGCAATTACCACCTGAACGCGGGCTCCCCAGCCATCAACAGGGGAACCCAGGTGCAGTGCGCAACGCCGGCCAACTGCCAGGTAGACATTGACGGCCAGGCACGTTCGAACCCGCCCGACATTGGTGCGGACGAGCAACAGTAACCGTGGCAACTCGGACCGCCGGAGACTGTTTCCGGTGGCCCGGTCAAAGGAGAAAGATCATGAGCACCAAAAATCTTTTCAAACTTACCGCTTCCCTGGCAGCCGCCGTCATGTGGGCTGTCTCTCTCCCCGCCACGGCAGCCGTCTTCGTGCAGTGTCCAGGAGACACCAACGGCGATGGCATTCCGGACGGCCCGGCCGATCCGAACGTGGTGTGCAAATCCCTTAGCGCCGGAGACGGATTCATCTCCATGGCGGACGGCAACGTGCTTTACAACTTCGGCTTCCACGATATCACCGGCGTTCCACCTGATCAGGTCTTCGCCCAGGGCGAGTTGGCGGCTGAATTTTCCGCTCCCACCATCGAGCTCAAGGAAGGCAACAAGTTTTTTCTCTCGCTGACCAATGTCGGCATGGTGATGCGGCCTGACCTGTTCGACCCGCACACCGTCCACTTCCACGGTTTCCCGCAGGCGGCGCCGGTGTTCGACGGCATGCCAGAGGGGTCTTTCGGGGTGAACATGGGTTCCAGCGTGACCTATTTCTACAATGTCCTCGAGCCCGGTACCTTCATGTACCACTGCCATCAGGAGGCGACCGAGCACATGCAGATGGGCATGCTGGGCAACCTGTATGTCAGGCCGGCCCAGGACGGGCAGCCCAAGACTTATAACGGCAAGACCTATACCGCCTTCACCTACAACGACGGCGATGGCTCGACCGGCTACAACAAGGCCTATCCGCTGCAGTTGAGCGGCTTCGACCGCAAGTTCCACGAAGACCATCTCGCCATCCAGCCGCTGCCGTTCTCCACGCTGCGCGATACCTATCCCATGATCAACGGGCGCGGTTATCCGGATACGGTCGATCCCAACCCCTTGCCTGCTCCGGTCGAAAACGGCGGCCTGACATCGCAGAAACTGAGTGCGCTGATCACGGCGAATGCGGGGGAAAAAATCCTCCTGCGTCTGTCCAATCTCAGCGTGGTCAACTACTACACCATCTCCGTTCTCGGCCTGCCGATGCGGGTAGTCGGCAGCGGTGCCCATATCGCTCGCGGGCCAGATGGCAAGGACCTCGCCTTCAACACCAGTTCCGTCACCATCGGTGGCGGCGAATCGGCGGATGTGCTGGTCGATACTTCAGGCGCGCCGGCAGGCACCTACTTTCTTTACACCACCAATCTCAATTATCTGAGCAACGACGTGCAGGATTTCGGCGGAATGATGACCGAAATCCGCGTCAACTGATCTGCGAAAAGAGGAGGACGATATGAACCAGCTGACCTGCAAATGCCCGCGATTGCTCAACGTTGTCATGACGCTGCTGCTGCTTGCGGTGACCAATGTGGCGTGGGCCGTCGTGGACGGCGTCACGTCAAATACCTTCAACCTGACAGCAAGGGCGGATTATGTCTCCAGCGCGGACGGCAACGTTCACTATGCCTGGGGCTATGCCAGCGGTAGCGGGAGAATGCAGTACCCGGGCGTGACCATGATCGTCAACCAGGGCGATACCGTCACCGTCACCCTGAGCAACGCGTTGCCGGTTCCCGCCCCGGTGTCCATTGTCTTCCCCGGCCAGAACAACGTCGTCGCCAGCGGCGGCACACCGGGACTGATGACCAACGAGGTGCTGCCCGGCGGCGGCAGCGTGACCTACAGCTTCGTTGCCGGCAATCCCGGCACCTATCTCTACCACAGCGGCAGCAATCCTTCGCTGCAGGTCGAGATGGGGATGCTGGGCGCGCTGATCGTGCGGCCCGCCAGCCCCGACCCGCTGCACCAGGCCTATGCCCATCCCGGCACCGCCTTCGACCATGAGTACCTGTTCCTGCTCACCGAGATGGACCCGCTGATCCATGCCCAGGTCGATGCGCTGGTGACGGCCAATCCGTCCGCAGCGCCCGCAGTGGATACCAGCACTTTCCGCCCGACGCTGTGGTTCCTCAACGGACGCAACGCGCCGGACACCCTGCTCGACGCCAATGTGCCGTGGCTGCCGACCCAGCCCTACAACTGCGTGCCGCGCATGCATGCCGGAGATAAAATCCTGCTGCGCGTGGTCGATGCCGGGCGCGACCTGCACCCCCTCCATACCCATGGCAACAATACCTGGACCATCGCCCGCGACGGGCGCCTGCTGGAAAGCGCGCCGGGGATGGGGCCCGATCTGGCCGAGTCGAATTTCACCATTCGTGCCGTGCCGGGCGAAACCTACGATGCGACCTTCGAATGGACAGGCAAGAACCTGGGCTGGGACGTCTACGGCCACGCGCCAGGGGATGCGCTGGCCCCGAACGAGTACGCAGCAGACCATGGCAAGCCCATTCCGGTGATTTTGCCCAACGTCCAGGATCTTTCCTACGGCCCTCACTACAGCGGCAGCCCGTATCTCGGACAGTTCGGCGCCCTGCCGCCGGGACAGACACCGCAGGGCGAGAACGGCGGCTATTTCCATATGTGGCATTCCCACAATGAGAAGGAAATCACCAACGACGATATTTTCCCCGGCGGAATGATGACCATGCTGATCATCGAACCCATCGGCGTGACCATACCGTAATCCAGGGAGAAGCGATCATGAAAAAGAACACGCTACATACCAAACGTCTCGTGCAGGCGCTGGCGCTGACAGGGATGGTGACGCTTGCCGCCCCGGTATTCGCTGCCAGCTACAATCTGCGCGCCGAAGCCGTTCCGCTGACGATGCCTGACGGTGCCGTCATCCAGATGTGGGGCTATGCGCTCGACGGCGCATCCTGCGCGGCACCGCCCTGCGTGGCGACGGTTCCCGGTCCGGTGCTGAACGTACCGCCGGGCGACACCTCGCTGACCGTCAATCTCAAGAACAACCTGGCGGTACCGACCTCCATCGTCATTCCAGGCCAACTGGCTTCGATGACCCCGGTGTATACCACCAACTCCAGCGGCAAGCGGGTGGTGCAGTCGTTCACCCACGAAGCGGCGGCGAACGGCGGAACGGGCACTTACACCTGGAGCAATCTGAAGCCGGGCACCTACCTGTATGAAAGCGGTACCCATCCCCAGGTCCAGGTGCAGATGGGACTCTACGGCGGCATGACGCACGACGCGGCAAGCGGTCAGGCCTATAGCGGCATCGCTTACGACAGCCAGTTGCTGCTGCTGTTCAGCGAGATCGACCCGGATTTGCATGCCGCCGTGGCAAGCGACAACTACGGGCCAGGCAAGACCATCACCAGCACACTCGATTACCAGCCCCGGTATTTCCTCGTCAACGGCAAACCCTTTACCGTTGGCGATGCGCCGCTGCCGCTTCCGGCCGGCCAGCGCACCCTGTTCCGCTTCATCAATGCCGGCCTGAAGAGCCACGTCCCGGTCATCAACGGCATGGACATGGAACTGCTGGCGGAGGATGGCAATCTCTATCCATGGCCCAGGATGCAGTATTCTGCACTGCTGCCAGCGGCGAAAACCGTTGACGCGGTCGTCACCCCGCAACTCGCGGCCGGCGCGACCTCAGCCAATTATCCGCTCTATGATCGCCGTCTGTACCTGACTAGCGGCGCGGCTGCCGATGGCGGCATGTTTGCCCGTCTGGTGGTCGCCAATGGCGTTCATTCTCCTGTCATGACATCCACTCCGGTGACGGGTGCCACCGCCGGCAGCCTCTATAACTATCAGCTGACGGCCAGCGATCCCGACGGCGGGCCACTGATCTTCTCCCTGGTCAATCCGCCTGTGGGAATGACTGTTGACAGCGCAGGACTGATCTCGTGGACGCCAACCGTCATCGGAACCCAGACGGTAACCGCGCGGGTGACAGATCCCACCGGCCTGCGCTACGACCAGGTTTACAAAATCACGGTCATCGCCGTCAATCGCGCTCCGATAACTGCCGACGACGCGGCTACCGCGCCTGTGCGGACAGCAGGCGCTACCTACCCGGCAGTGACAATCAACGTGCTGGCCAATGATATGGACCCGGATACGCCGTCCAACACCATTGATCCGGCTTCCGTGTGGATCACGGTAGGTCCAGGAAATGGCGGAACAGCAAGCGTCAATGGCGACGGCACCATTGCCTACCGTCCTGCGGTGGGCTTCACCGGCGTCGAAACCTTCCGCTACAAGGTGAAAGATACGCTGGGTCTGGCCTCCAATCCTGCTGCCTTCGTGCGGGTCACCGTCAGCGCCGCCAACCAGGCTCCGGTACTGGTGGACGATACCGTCACTGCGCCGGTCCGGACGGCAGCGCCTTACCCGGCACAGATCATCAACGTGCTGGTTAACGATTCCGACCCGGACGGCACCATCGACCCGGCCACGGTATGGATCACGGTCACCCCCAACAAGGGCGGCTGGGCAGTCGTGAATCCCGACGGCACCATTTCCTACCGCCCAAGGGCCGGGTTCACCGGCACCGAGACCTTGCGCTACAAGGTCAAGGACAACCTGGGACTGGCGGCAACGACGGCGGCCTATGTGCGGGTCAATGTGCAGTAGCGGAAACGATGACAGGCCGGGCTCCTTTTGCGTCGCCCAACACATGGGGCGGCGCAAATCAGGAACGGATGATCAAGCCATAAAAAGGAGTGAATGCAATGGACGTACTGAAAAGACGCGCTTCAGATGGCGAGCAGGAGTCCGATTCAGACTTCTGGAGCATGGTGGCGATACTCGGCTGCTTCTTTGTCCTGCTCGTTTTTTCCGGCTGTTCGAGTACGGCGGCACGACAAAACACGCTGTACGGGACGAGCGAAGCCTCATCAGAAGAACTCACGGATTGCCGGCGCGACGAGCAACTCGGTATCGAATTCGGTGCCGTGCATCTTGCTGCTGCCGGCAACATGCTCGATTTCCGCTACCGGGTCGTCGATCCGCTCAAGGCGGCTCCCCTGTTCGACCGCAAGGTCCGGCCCTATCTGCTGGACGAGGCGAGCGGGGCGGCCTTCGGCGTGCCGGATTCGCCCAAGCTGGGCCAGTTGCGGACCACGCGGCGCAACAGCGATGCGATGACTGACAGAAATTATCACGTCCTGTTTGCCAATCCAGGCCACTGGCTGCAGGCGGGGCAGATGGTTTCACTGGTGATCGGCGATATCAAGGTGGAAAACCTGGTTGTCAGATAGTTTTAGGGTGAAGGGTGAAGGATGAAAGCAGGCTCGGTGGTTATTACACTTCACATTTCACCCGCTTCACAGTTTCGTGTGGCAATTTGCCATGCTCGTCAGGAGAGGGCCATGAAAAATACGGAAAATGATCCGCTGCGCTGCTGGCTGGGCGCGCTGCTGCTGGCATTGCTGTGCAGCACCGCGGCCAGGGCGGCGGTGGTCGATGCCGAGCTGGAAAACGAGCTGACCGTCCGCAAGCCTTTCGAAGAGGTTTCGGTCATCATCACCATGGCCGACAAGGTGAACCCCCGGCTGTTCAAAACCAGAAACCGCAAGGAACACGATCCCGAGCATGTCAGGGCCTTGCGGCAGAAAGCCGCGCTTACCCAGGTGCCGGTGAAAAAATTTCTGGAAGACCGTGGTGGAAGGCGCGTGCGCGAACTGTGGGTCATCAATGGCATTGCGGTGAAGGTCCGTGCCGATGCTATCCGGGAGCTGGCATCCCGTCCCGGCATCGAGAGCATACGCCTCGATTCCCTGCTCCAGGCGCCGCCCGTGAGCCTGGGCGGCATGGCCGTTCCGGAGTGGAACCTGCTTGCCGTACAGGCGCCGGACCTGTGGTCGCTGGGCTATGCCGGCAGTGGTGTCGTGGTCGCCGGCATGGATACCGGCGTCGATGCGAACCATCCCGACCTGGCCGGGAGCTGGCGCGGCGGAAGCAACAGCTGGTACGACCCGCACGGCGAGCATCTTGCCCCCTTCGATCCGAACGGCCATGGCACACAGACCATGGGCATCATGGTCGGCGGGTCGCTGGGCGGCAGTGCGATCGGCGTGGCCCCCGGCGCACGCTGGGTCGCCGTGAAACTGTTCAACGATGCCGGTCAGGCAGCCTACAGCGACATTCACCTCGCATTCCAGTGGCTGCTGGACCCGGATGGCGACCCGACGACAGCGGATGCGCCAGACGTGGTCAATGCCTCATGGTATCTGTCCGGAACGGCCGGGCAGTGTATTGCCGAATTCAATCCGGATATCGAAAATCTCAAAGTGGCCGGGATCGCGGTGGTCTTTGCCGCCGGCAACAGCGGCCCCGCGCCCATGAGCAGCGTGAGTCCCGCCAATAATCTGGCCGGATTTTCCGCCGGGGCGGTGGATTCGTCCCTGACCATCGCCAGTTTCAGCAGCCGTGGCGTGTCATCCTGCGATGGCGGCATTTACCCGAAAATCACTTCGCCGGGGGTTAATGTCAATACGTCCGACCTGTCTTTCGGCGGCCTGCCGCTGTATGCCGTGGTTTCCGGGACATCCTACGCCGCGCCGCATGCGGCAGGAGTCATGGCCCTGCTGGCCGGGGCTTTCCCGGCCGCCAGCGTTGCCGACATCGAGGGCGCGCTGATGCAGAGCGCCCAGGACCTCGGCGTTGCCGGCCCGGACAACAGCTACGGCAATGGCATGACGCATGCCAGGGCGGCCTACGACCGGTTGCTCGTCGCAGCCAACCATCCGCCCGTCGCTGCGGATGACACTGCCGCAGCGCCGCAGCGCGGCAGCGCGACTTATCCGGCGGTGATCATCAACGTGCTGGCCAACGATAGCGACCCGGATGCGCCGGCCAACAGCATCGACCCGGCCACGGTGTTTCTGACCACAGTGCCGGACCAGGGCGGCTGGGCGGCGGCCAATCCGGATGGGACTGTTTCCTATCGACCCAAGGCGGGCTTCTCCGGGGTGGAAACATTCCGCTATAAGGTGAAGGATACGCTGGGCCTGGCCGCCGTTTCTGCCGCCTCCGTGCGTGTCACTGTCGCCGCTGCGCCCCCGGCCGCCAATCGTCCGCCGCTGCTGGCAGACGATGCCGCCAGCGCGCCATTGCGGGTATCCGGCACCAGCTATCCGGCGGTGATCATCAATGTGCTGGCCAACGATAGCGACCCGGATGCGCCCGCTAACACCATCAATCCCGCCACGGTATTCCTGACCACGACGCCGGACAAGGGCGGCTGGGCCGTCGCCAATCCGGACGGGACTATTTCCTATCGTCCCAAGGCCGGTTTCACCGGAGTGGAAACCTTCCGCTACAAGGTGCGCGATACGCTCGGGCTGGCTCCCGCCAGCGCCGCCTTCGTGCGCGTCACAGTTGCCGCTGCGCCCGTTGCCGCAAACCAGCCGCCGCTGCTGGCAGACGACACGGGCATTGCGCCGCTGCGCACGGCGGGCATTCCCTATCCGGCTGTGGTCGTCAATGTGCTGGCCAACGACAGCGATCCGGATGCGCCTGCCAATACCATCGACCCGGCCTCGGTGTTTCTGACCACGGTGCCTGACAGTGGCGGCTGGGCAGTCGCCAACCCGGACGGCAGCATTGCCTACCGGCCCAGGGCCGGATTCAGCGGAACCGAGACTTTCCGTTACAAGGTACGGGATACAACGGGACTGGCGCCGGATGCAGGTGCATTTGTGCGGGTTTCTGTGCTGTAGCGGTAGATTTACATCGGGATGAAAGGGGAATGCCGAATGAGCACTGAAAACACCATGAAACGCCGGGTATCAAAAAAAGATCTGTCCCTGTTCCGGTTATCCGGAACGATGTCCGCTGTGCTGCTGACGCTCGGGCTGGCGCTGGCTGCAGGGACTGCGCTGGGCGGCGAGCACGATCATCACCACGGGCAGGGCATGGATGCGATGCGCGATGTCTATACGCGATCGGTCGCTGCTTACCGTATCCCTGATATCAAACTGGTGGACATGAACGGAGCGCAGGTTTCCCTGCGCGACGGACTGGACGGAAAAGAGCCTGTCCTGCTGAATTTCATCTTTACCACCTGCACCGCGGTCTGCCCGGTGATGAGCGCCACTTTTCACCATGTGCAGGACCGTCTTGGGGCAGAAAGCAGCAAGGTGCGCATGATCTCGATTTCCATCGATCCTGAAAACGATACCCCGGAAAAACTCATGGAATATGCCGGCAAATATCGCGCCGGGCCGCAATGGACCATGCTGACCGGCAGCGCCGAAAACAGCATCGCAGTGCAGCGCGCTTTCGGCGTCTATCGCGGCGACAAGATGAATCATGCGCCTGCCACCTTCATCCGGGCAGGCGGCGCTGGCCGGCCATGGGTCAGGCTGGACGGATTTGCCAGTGCGCCGGATATCATCAGGGAATACCATCAGCTGGCATCCCGATGAGCGCGTGCCCGCCATGAGTCCACGGATCCTGATTTTGGCCATGCTGCTTTCCGGGGCGGCAGCGGCGGCGGACATCATGCCTGAGCAGGCGGGCAAGCGCATCTATCGTGAAGGCCTGCTGCCTTCCGGAATGCCCTTGCGTGGCATGGCCCAGACCGGTGTCGAGCTGAGCGGCGGCGATGCCGCCTGCGTCAAGTGCCATCGCCGCAGCGGACTGGGCAGCAGCGAAGGGCAAAACGAGATTCGCCCGATTGCCGGGCGTCTGCTTTTTTCCAACCGGAAGATCGGCAGCACTGAACGCTCCCGCGCGCTTTTCAATGTGGATGCCGTTCGTGAGCCCTATACGCTTGAAAGCCTGAAGCGCGCATTGCGCGAGGGCATTGATCCCGCCGGGCGCAAGCTGGACCCGCTGATGCCGCGCTATGCCCTGAGCGATGCCGAAATTGCGCCGCTGGCCGCCTATCTGCAGGGGCTGTCGCTGAATCCTGCGCCGGGCGTGACGGAAAACGAAATCCATTTTGCCACCATCATCACGCCGGGCGTCGACCCTTTCCGGGTGGAGGCGATGCGGGGCGTGCTGCAGGCATTCTTCAGCGACAAAAACGGCGGCACCCGCAAGGAAGCCCGCCGCAAATCCGCCGGTACGGACCAGATGTACCGCGTTTACCGCAAATGGGTATTGCATGAGTGGAGCTTGTCCGGCCCTCCTGATCGCTGGCAAAAACAGCTTGAAGAACGCTACCGGCAGCAGCCGGTGTTTGCCGTGCTGAGCGGGATTGGTGAGGGAAGCTGGCGCCCGGTGCATGAATTCTGCGAGCAGGCCGGGGTCCCCTGCCTGTTCCCCAATGTGGATTACCCTGAAACCGGGCAGCCCGGTTATTCGACGCTGTATTTTTCACGTGGCGTTATGCTGGAGGCCGAGGTGCTGGCAAAACACCTGGCGGAGAACAGGAAGGCCGGCCGTTCAGCCCGGATCGTGCAGGTGTTCCGCGATAACGACGCCGGGCGCGTGCCGGCTCAGGCCATGCGTGCTGCCTTGCTGCGTCGCGGCATCGATGAAATTTCTGATCGTCCGGTGGCAGGCGAATCTCCTGTGTCGTCTGCATTCTGGTCGCAACTGCTGGAAGAAACCCGGCCCGGCGTGCTGGTTTTGTGGCTGGGGGATGAAGACATCGCAAGCCTGCATTCCCAGGAAAGCACTCCGCCTGAAATGGAGCATGTATACCTGTCTGGCAGCCTGATCGCGCGGCCCTGCAAGGTCCTGCTATTCGGGCCCTGGCTGGACAGGATGCGCCTGGTTTACCCCTTCGAGCTGACGGAGCGCCGTGCGCAGCGGCTGTCACGCACCAAGCACTGGCTCGAAGCCAGAAACATTGCGCTGCTGGACGAGCGCATCCAGTCCAGCACCTATTTCGCCGTCACCGTTGCCGGTGATGCGCTTTCTCACATGGGGGACACTTTCTCGCGCGATTATTTCATCGAGCGCGTGGAAAACATGACCGAACAATCCCTGTCATCCGCCGTTTATCCCCGCCTCAGCCTCGGGCCAGGGCAGCGTTTTGCATCCAGGGGCAGCTACGTGGCCAGATTTCCTGTCGGGGGTGAAACCATGCTGATGCCGGTAAGCGAGTGGATTGTTCCATAATGCCATGATTATGTTTAATAAACTTGAGGAGTTTTGCGATGAAAAACAACCCTGTCGTCTGGTTTGAAATCTATGTGCAGGATATCGATCGTGCGAAGCAATTTTACGAATCCGTCTTCCAGCTCAAGCTGGAAAAGCTGGATGGCCCGGAAATGGAAATGTGGAGCTTTCCTGCGGATATGGAGCGCTGGGGCGCAGGCGGTGCGCTGGTCAAAATGGATGGCGTTCCCTCCGGCGGCAACAGCACGCTGGCCTACTTCGGTTGCGAGGATTGCGCGACAGAGGAAAGCCGTGCCGAAAAAGCCGGGGGGCGAATCAAACAGAAGAAGATGTCCATCGGCGAATACGGTTTTATCTCTCTGGTCTTCGATACTGAAGGAAACATGCTGGGCCTGCATTCGATGAAATGAAAACGGGCCTGCCAGGCCGGTGTTTCGATAAATGCGTCCGGAGCCCCTGTCAGGGAGGGCGTCAGTTTTTCCTCTTGAGCATATCTCGCCCGAACATCCGGAATAAAAGGCTTGTTAAACGGCGAGGATTGAATCCCCCGTGCAGCATTTTTTCCGTATTCCAGCATGTTGAAAATGAAATTTTTTTCATTTGATGTCATATTCCCGGTTATCCGACAACCATACTCGGGTATTGTTGTCGAACTGGCAGCGTAAATCTAACCGTAATTGCCAGATCAGGAGAATAACCATGGATGCAGCGCTTTCACACGATTTGACTTCTAAAACCTGTCAACCCTGCGAGGGGGATGTTTTGCCGCTGCCACAGGCAGAAATCGAGCGGGGGCTGAAGACCTTGTTTGGATGGGAACTTGAAGGCAAGGAAATCGTCAGGACTTTTATTTTCAAGGATTACTATGAAACCATGGCTTTCGTGAATGCCATCGCCTGGATATCGCATCGGGAAGATCATCATCCCGATCTGGAAGTCGGCTACAACCGCTGCCGTGTGCGCTATTCCACCCATGCGATCGGTGGTTTGTCTGAAAACGATTTTATTTGCGCGGCAAAAATCGACAGCCTGTTCGAAGCGTGAGCGATTCCTTCAGTGAACGTTATGCATCAAATGATGCCTAACCAAGACCAATCCCTGCGCATTTGTCCAGTACAGGACTTGGCTTTTCAGCGAGCGCGGGACTGACGATATGGCCGCCAGCGGCAGCCATATCCTTGATACAAGGAGAGAAATCATGAGCATCGTAGACTTTATGATTCACCTGAAAACCGAGCTTCCTCTGGATCAGCGAGCACAGCTGGAATCCGAGATGTGTGATCTGGAGGGTGTGATGTCCGCCTGTTTCAGCCCAAGCCATCCCCATATGATGGAGGTGACTTACAACCCCGACGTCGTCAGTTCGAGCATGGTGATGGATCAAGTCAGCCAGCGCGGTATCGTGGCGCAGAAGGTGGGTTTGTAATCAATTACTAGCCCACCATCACCAGCCTTGCCTCTGCACGCCGGTCTTCCCGCGGCGGGTAGGGGAGGCAGCCGACTTCGTTTCCCTTGTTGTTGCGATAGATCAGCTCCTTGCTGTTCCAGTCGTATTCCGGGTGGCGCGGGTCATTCCACTGATTAAGGAAGTGCACGTAGAACGCCGAGAATAGCCCCTGTGCGGGTTTGTCCTTACGCAGGGCGAAGACGTATTCCGGCTGGTTTCTCAACTCCTGTCCATCATGGCAATACTGTACCCAGACGTATTCCCCGGTAACGATCAGGCTCCAGAATGGCTGTTCCTCATAGAATTTGAGCGTGACTTTTTTGCCTGCTGCGGCCAGGGCCGCCAGACGTTCGATAGTGGCTTCCGTTTCCTGACGATAGCTTGCGAGGGATGCCTGTTTGCCCAGGGATTCTATCCGTCGTTTGGCGCCGGCACCGTAGGGGTTCATCAGCATGACCCTGATCTCGTAGCTGTCTTCGATGAAGCGGTGCAGATTTCGCCTTTCCGATACGAAGGTGTCGTAGCCGGTAACGGAGATCACCGAGACATCCCGCGTGCCGCTGATTTTTTTCAGCAGATCGCGACCGCTCCAGCGGGAGAGCCAGTTGTTGCCTTCGCGCACATGAACCAGCGAGGCGATTCGGTTCATGCGGAGGCTGCGGCGGCCTTCCTCGGCGATCAGGACCAGGTTGAACAGCAATACCAGTACGGCCGCAAAACTGATTTCGTTAATCAGCAGCAAATGCGAGTTTTCGGCCACCTTGGGCCACCATGTATAGAGGATGAAGCTCGCTGCCGACGGCAGTGAAAATGCGATTCCCACCGCCACGAGCGTGACCGCGGCATGGCTGAAGATGTGTTTCAGGGTATGGGAAAAACCGGGAAAGTGTATGTTTTGATTCATGATCGAATCTCCTGTCAGCGATATTCGGTGCGTATGGAACGCCCTGTTTCAAATGGGTTCCGGTGGCCTGCACGAATGGTGTGAAAATGAAATGCGGGGGTGAGATATGTCGACGTGATGGGATTCATTTGAGCATATTTTTTCTCAAGCATTCATTACGGGTCGTACATGAACGCCATGGCGCAATCCAGGCAATGGATACGGCCATTCCACCCTGGCCGTCTGAAATTGGCCGGGCATGTTCCTGACGGTTTCTACCTAGTTTCCCCCCCACATATGCAGCCCAAAACCTTATGTCGTTCTGCCTGCAATTACGCAAAAATTCAGGTGTGCCTAATGCGGAAATCCACCCATGAACTTTGCACGAGCTGAATTTGACATTTGCGTCGTTGGCGGAGGCGCAGCGGGGCTGGTGGTTGCCGCAGACGGGGCAAACATGGGCGCAAAGGTCATTCTGGTCGAAAGAAACGGACTGGGCGGCGACTGCCTGCATTATGGCTGCGTTCCCAGCAAAGCCCTGCTCTACTGCGGCAAAGTGGCGCAGACCATGCGCCGCGCGGAGCGCTTCGGGATCGCGCCCTGTGCGCCGGATGTCGATATGACTGCCGTCATGGAGCGGGTGCAGCGCGTGATCCGCACGATAGAAGTGCATGACAGCCCAGAACGTTTCCGCGCGCTCGGGGTGGAGCTGGTTTCAGGGCACGGCAGGTTTTGCGATCCTTCCACGCTGGAGGTCGGCGGCAGGAAGATCACGGCGCGGAATTTCGTGCTGGCGACCGGGTCTCGTGCGGCGATTCCGGACATTCCGGGTCTGGATCGGGTGCCCTATCTGACCAACGAGAATGTGTTTGCCCTGCGCGAAAAGGTGCCCAGCCTGATCGTGCTGGGTGGCGGGCCGATCGGGGTGGAAATGGCGCAGGCTTTTTCGCGCCTGGGCAGCCGTGTATTGCTGGTCAATCGCAGTCCGCAGCTTTTACCTAACGAAGACAGCGATCTCGTCAGTGTCGTTACCAACCGGATTCGTGCCGAAGGCGTCAGCCTCTACCTGGGATACTCCTGCGTGCGGGTGGAAAAACAGGAAACCAGCGTGCGGCTCTGGGTGACCGCGCCGGATGGCTCCGAACTCATGCTTGAAGCCCACCATCTGTTGCTGGCTACCGGCCGCCAGCCCAACATCGACGATCTGGGGCTGGAGCAGGCTGGAATAGCGTTGCGCCATGGCAAGATCGTGGCCGGGCGGAATTTGCGCACCAGTAACCGGCGTGTCTTTGTCTGCGGTGATGCCACCGGAGGCTACCAGTTCACTCATGTGGCGGAACACCATGCGCGGGTGGTGCTGCGGAATATCCTGTTTCATCTTCCCGCACGGGTGGAGGAGCGCGTCATTCCGTGGTGCACGTTTACCGATCCCGAACTGGCGCGTGTCGGGCTGTCCGAACACGATGCCCGTCTAACGGGTATCGCCCACCAGGTTTACACCTTTCCATTTACGGATATCGACCGGGCGCAAACCAGTGACGAAACGGAAGGCTTCGTCAAGATACTCACCACGCCACGCGGATATTTGCTGGGTGCCGCTATTGTCGGCCCCCATGCGGGCGAACTGATTCACGAGTACGCACTGGCGATGGCCGCAAAGATCAGGCTTTCCAGCCTGTCCGGCATGCTTCACGTCTATCCCACCATGGCCCAGATCAACAGGCGGGTCGCGGAGGTCTATCGCGAGGAAACGCTGACGCCGGGGGTGAAAAAATGGCTCAAACGCCTGTTTTATTTGCGGGGCAGGCTGGCTGAAACAGCGGCAGGTGAAACATGACGCTGAAAATGCAGATCACTGTGGAGGGTGACTCCTCCCCGGTCTACCCCTCCCCTGAAACGGGTCAAGCAGGCAATCCGCGTAGCGGATGCTCGCACAAGGGGAGGCTGGGAGGGGTTTGCCTCTTTACCATGCTCGCCATGCTGCAGAACTGAGGCTTCAAGATGAAAAATTTTGATTATGTCATTGTGGGCGGCGGGTTGGCGGGTGACTCTGCCATTCAGGGCATTCGTGAGCACGACACCCAGGGCAGCATCCTGCTCCTCGGAGAGGAACTCCACCTGCCATACGACCGTCCGCCGCTTTCCAAGAAGCTGTGGTTCGGCAAGACCAAGGTGGCGGAGATCTACCTTCATCCGCAGCATTTTTACGATGAACATGGCGTGACTCTGGCACTGGGAGCAAGAGCGGAAAAAATCGACCCCGGCGCGAAGTCCGTCTCCGACTCGAACGGCAGCACTTACCGTTTCGGCAAACTGCTCCTGGCAACAGGCACCCGCCCGCGGCACATGGCCATTCCTGGCGGTGATATCGATGGCATCAGCTATTTCCGCACGCTCGATGATTTCCAGCGCCTGTACGGCGAGGCCCGGCCCGGAAAGTCTGCACTGATCATCGGCGGCGGATTTATCGGTTCAGAGCTTGCTGCTGCGCTGAATATCAGTCTTGAAGTCACCATGGTCTTTCCCTCGACCACGCTTTGCCGTCGCGTATTCCCGGAGCCGCTGGGCCTCGCGGTGCAGCACCATTTTCAGGCGCGCGGCATCCGTGTGATTCCTTCGGATACGCCCGCCTCGATCAGCAAGACCGGCGAGCGTTACCGTACTGAAACCGTCGGCGGCAAGAGTTTGGAAACGGACCTGGTGATCGCTGGAATCGGCGTTGAGCCACGTATCGAGCTTGCCCGCGAGGCAGGACTTGAGGTGGGAAACGGTATCGTGGTCAATGAGTTTCTCGAAACCACGCATCCTGATATCTATGCGGCGGGCGATATTGCCTTTTTCCCTTACCGGGCGCTGGGGAAAAGCATGCGTATCGAGCACTGGGACAATGCCATGGTTCAGGGACGCTGGGCAGGGTGGAATATGGCGGGCGCCCGCGAAGCCTATACTTACCAGCCGTATTTCTTTTCCGACCTGTTCGAGCTGGGTTACGAGGCCACGGGCGAGGTGGACACCAGCCTGGAAACCTTTTCAGACTGGCAGAAGGAAAACCAGACTGGCGTCATCTACTACCTGCGTGATGGCCGCGTGAAGGGTGTCATGATGTGCAACCTGTGGGACCGGATCGATGCGGCGCGGGAACTGATCAGGAAAGGTGAGCGCGTGTCGCCTGAAAGCCTGCGCGGGAAGATCCGCTGAGTTGGGCTTTGTAAAGCAGTGAGCCATTTTTTTACCACCACATCCACAATGGAGGGACGCGAAATGCGAATAGCTAAAGAAGACGTGAAGGTCAAGATGCAGATTCCAGGTGCCGTCATCCGTCAACAAACGGATTTCGGGGATGCAACTGGGCTGGGAAAGATCAGCGGCGAGTACTTCAGCCTTTCATCGGGTGTCGATACCACACCATTGTTTCAGGGCCTGGAAGGAAATTCGTGTCAGTGCCCGCACTGGGGGTTCGTCATGAGCGGCCAGCTCACCACGACTGACGCGAATGGCGCGAAGGAGACCGTCAATGCGAATGATCTGTTTTACTGGCCTCCTGGGCATAACGTCAAGGTGGATGCGGATGCGGAGATCATCATGTTCAGCCCGCAGCATGAACACAGCCATGTGATCAACCACATGATTGAAAAAGTGAAAGCCTGAGTCAATTGCAGGAGATTGGGGCGGCGCTCTCGTGCTGTTATTGGTTTGGCCAGCTGGCCCCCCAACGGAGCCGCTCATCTGGTGGTGCCAGCCAGCCTTCCTGCCGCCAACTAATTCCTTCCCTCATGCTCTCAGCGGCTCCCGTGGCGAAAAGGCTGATTCCCATAGCCCATGATCTCCTCCACGGTTTCGCTCAGTGCCGCGTCTCCCGTCCACGCACCAGCGCGGCTGCAATCTGCGCCACGTGGTGGCCCTGAAAACGGGCCATGGCCAGCTCGTTTTCGCTCGGTTTTCGGCTTCCGTCGGGAGCAGCGATGGTGCTGGCGCCATAGGGCGAGCCGCCGCTGATTTCGCTCATGGTCATCTGCCGCTGCTCGCTATACGGCAAGCCGACGATCACCATGCCGTGGTGTAGCAGTGTGGTGTGAAAGCTGAGTATGGTGCTCTCCTGTCCGCCATGCTGGGTCGCAGTGCTGGTGAAAACGCTGCCCACCTTGCCGATCAGGCTGCCGTCCAGCCACAATTTTCCGGTCTGGTCCAGGAAGTTGCGCATCTGGGCAGCCATGTTGCCGAAGCGGGTGGGCGTGCCGAAGATGATGGCATCCGCTTCCGCCAGCTGTTGCGGCTCGATGAGCGGGATTCTGGAAAAAGCATCCCGTGCCGACTTGGCGCCATTGCCACCGAGCTTGTCTTCGGGCACCAGCTCCTGCACCCGCCACAGGCTGACCTCGGCGCCTTCTGCCATTTCCGCGCCTTCTGCAATGGCCTTCGCCATGAGATGAATGTGTCCGTACATACTGTAAAAAACGACCTGAACTTTCATATCATTTCTCCTCAGGAAAACCAGCGCAAAAAAGCAGCAGAGATCAGGGCGATGGCGCCCAGCGCCGCCAGCATCAGCCAGATGGAATGGCGCCATGACTCGGGACGGCTTGCTGCATGGATGATATAGTAGAACGCCAGTGCCAGGCCGGATGCGGCGCATGCCACCTTGATCGTCAGCGCAATCATGGCAACTGTGCTGATATCCGGAAACTGTCCGTAATAGTGAAAACTGATTGCCCCGAAGGTGGCGCCGCTCACGATCTGGGCCACCCACCCCGATACCACCAGCCAGGCGATGGCGTGCCTCGGCTCCGGACGAGGCCCCAGCCACAGGGCCGCAATCGCCCCTCCGACGACGGCACTGGCGCCGAAGTTATGCACGACCTGGGTCAGGGCATATCCCAGATTCTGCAGGTCCATGATTTATATCCTTGTCAGACCTGTTGAGAAAGTCAGAGTCAGGACCATTCGCAGCTTCTCAACCCCTCCCAGCCTCCCCTTGTGCGAGCATCTGCTCGCACAAATCGGGATTAGGCCTGGTGAACGATCCACTGTATTACTCGACTTTTACCTTGATGCATTGCTCCACGCCGATCGGTACATGCGCCTTGCTCACGACCTTGATGCACAGCGCATGCGGTCCCGGCGAGAGGGATTCGAGGGCGTGGCTGCCGGAGAGTTTGCGAATGATGGCGGCTTCCTTGTCATCCACGTAAAGATGTATGTGATCGCCGCGCGGACCGGGAGCAACCTCGTAATCGATGCGGTTCTGGGACATGGCGTCCAGCTTTGCGCCATCCGCCGGAAATAGGATTCGCGCGTAGGGCGCATCTGCCGCCGCAGCACAGGCCGAAAATAGCCCGAAAGCGAGCGCCAGAATCGTGCGGCTGAATAGGGAGTCAACGTTCATGTCATGCCTCCTGTCGATGCGTGGTGTTTACGAATAGGAAGTTTAGGCAAGCCAGCGTGGAAAAGCATTGCGGCAAACACTGTATTTTGTATTTTTGCAGTCTTTATCTGGCCGGATAATCAGGTAATCCACCTTGAATAATCAGTAATTCCACTTATTGTTTGCATATGACGGTATGGCCATAATTGACTAACCCAATCGCCCGGCGCAGATCAACATTTCATTGCGGAGGTGCAAAATGAAAACCCGGACCAGCTTGTTAATGGCGTGCCTGATAGGCCTTTCGTTTCCCGTGTGTGCAGAGGTCCAGAAATTCGGCGACGTGGAAATCAACTACAACGTGGTGACGACCGATACCCTTTCCCCGAAAGTGGCAAAGGCCTATGGGATTTCGCGCAGCAAGAACCGCATGCTGCTCACTGTCGTGGTAACGCGGCCGGATGGCGGCGGTATTCCCAGGCCGGTCAGTGCGGATGTTACAGCTCAAAGCGTCAACATGATCCAGCAGCAGCGTCCGATCAGGATGAGGAGCATCAACGAGGGCGAGGCCATTTACTATATCGGTGATTTCGGCTTTACCTCGCCGGATTTCATGCGCTTCACCCTCAACATTGCCGAAGCCGGCGCGGCCAGCCCTTACAAGATCGAATTCCAGCGCAACTTCGAGCGCTATTGAAGCGCATTACATGTAGGCATTCCCTTCTTCGCCGGGGTTGGGCAGACCGGCGATGCGCCAGGCCGACTTCACACTCTGGAACAGTTCGGGAAGACAGTGGTGCTCGAAATGGTGAATGTGACAGACGTGAGAGACGGCCGGCAGCCCCCCCTCGAGGTAATTCTCGCGCAGAAAGTTGATGATCGACCAGTGCCCCTCGTTGAGTTCGCCGACGCCGTCTTCCGCTGCGATACGCCGCGCCAGGTCTTCGCTCCAGCTTCCCGGATCGACCAGAAAACCATCCCGGTCAAAGGCTTCGTTTTTCATGGTTTTTCTCCTTGTCCAGTGCTTCTCATACGCACAGTATTCCGCTTTACTGGGCAAGGTTCCATGAGCAGATTTCCCCTTATGCCTGCATAACACTACTTATTTCGTGGCAGAAAACCATGTAGTATCAGCTTGCATTGTGGTCAGGAAGCCTGAGATGAACGTGTTTGCCCCCGCAGCCCGGAAGAATCTGGTCCCTTACCTCCCGCTGCTGGTGTACGGGCTGTTTGCCTGCCTCATAGCCGTGGCGGGTTATCAGGTTTTTCACAAGATTGAAAATCTGATCGAAGTTGAAAAACTTCACGACCTCGGGGCGATTGCGGATGTCAAAGTCGGACAGGTCGTATCCTGGCAAAATGGACACAAAAGGCGCGTCAGCGCTTTTTCCACGAGCTCTGCCCTGGTCGCCGAATTCAATCGCTGGCTGAATTCGGGCGCAACATCGGACGAGCTGGAAGAGCGAATCCTGCGCATGCTTGCGGGGCTGCAGCTTTCGCACGGTTATGTGCAAGCCTCCTTGCTCGACCGGGAGGGAATGGTCAGAATTACCACCGGCACAGACGAAAAACCGGATGCGACGGAGGAGAAACTGGTCGTCGAAGCCATGAACAGCCGGCGCCCGGTTTTTGCCGATCTTCATAGAAGCAGCCATGAAAACCGGGCGATTATTCTTTCCATGGCATCCCCGCTGATCGATGCCGATAACGGGAATGGCCGGGTCGTGGGCGCTGTATTGCTGCAAATCGACCCCTATGATTACTTCTATCCACTGGTCCAGCTCTGGCCGCGCGATAGCCCGAGCGCCGAAACCCTGCTGATCCGGAAAGAGGGTGACGAAGTGGTATTCCTCAACGAACTGCGCCACCAGAAAGGTACCGCGTTATCCCTGCGTATCCCGGTGAGCAACTCGGACCTGCCGGCAGCGATGGCAACTCGCGGGGAAGTCAATACCATGAACGGTGTCGATTATCGGGGTGTTCCCGTGGTGGCGGCGATGCGCGAGGTGCCCGGCACTTCCTGGCACATGGTTGCCAAGGTCGACAAGGACGAACTTTTTGCGTCAATTTTTCAGATCAAGTGGTGGGCTGCCGGCCTGGGGCTGGGTCTTGCTATTCTTGGCGGCGCATTTTTTTTCGTCTGGCTGCAGGGATTTTATGCACGGCAAAGGCAGCTCAGGGCGGAACGCGATGCGGCGCAGCAGCGCGAGATGCGGGTCCGGTATTTCGAATATCTGACCCGCTATGCGAACGATATGATCATCGTTTTCAACGAAGACGGGCGGATTGTCGAGGCAAATGAAAAGGCACAGCAGGCACTGGGTTATAGCCGGGAAGAGCTGCTGCAAATAAATATCGTGGCGCTGCACGATCCACATGAAAGTCAGGCTGTCGCAGACAAGCTTGGAATGCTGAAAATGGAAGGTGAATGCCGCATGGAGGGGCGTTTCCAGCGCAAGGATGGCAGCATTTTTCCAGTGGAAGTCAGTGCGCGCGTTATCGAGGTGCAAGGTGTTCGCTTCATGCAGAGCATCATCCGCGATTTTACCGAGCACAAGCAACTGGAGGAGATGCGCGCCAAGATCGAGCATGCCGGCCGCCTCAACATTGCCGGGGAAATGGCTTCAGGCATGGCTCACGAACTGAGTCAGCCTCTCACGGCATGCAATAATTACCTGGATGTCTGCCTGCGCCGCATGGATGAAGAAGCATGGGGCCAGGAGAAGTTGCGAAGCACCCTGAAACTGGCCGCCGCCCAGGCCGAACGGGCCGGCAATATCGTCAGCCATCTGCGCGAGATGGTCAGGCAGAATGGTCACGAACGTGCCCTCACCGACGTCAAACAGCTGATCCGGGATGTCATGAGCCTGCTGGAAAGCGAACTCAAGCGTTCCGGCATAACCGTGCACATGACATTATCGCCAACCCCCCCGATGATGATCTGCAGGGTTGAAATCGAACAGGTGCTTTTCAACCTCTGCAGGAATGCCATCGAAGCCATGCATTCCTGGCCACAACGCGACCTGCGCATTTCCTCGCGCCTGAACGAATCCGGCGATGTGCTGATTTCGGTAAGCGATAGCGGCAAGGGCGTCATGGCGGCAGAGCGGGTGAACCTGTTCAATCCTTTCCACTCCACAAAAAAAGATGGGCTGGGCCTGGGACTGGTGATCTGCCGCAGCATTGTCGAAAGCCACGGCGGCCGGATATGGGTGGATGAAGACCGGGAATTCGGTGCGGAATTCTGTTTTACGCTTCCGCTCGGGGCGGACCATGAGTAACGACACAGAACAGGCCACGGTATTCGTGGTGGACGACGACGAGGCGATGCGCGATTCGCTGTGTTTGCTGCTGGAGTCGGTGAACCTGAATGCCAGGGTGTTCAGTTGTGCGCAGTCTTTCCTGGGTGCCTTCGAACGGCATCAGTCCGGTTGCCTGCTGCTGGACGTGCGCATGCCGGACATGAGCGGCATGACGCTTCTGGATGCGCTCAGATCCGGCGGCATTGTGCTGCCGGTTATCATGATCACCGGTCATGGGGATGTTCCCATGGCGGTGCGTGCGATGAAACAGGGCGCTTTCGACTTTATCCAGAAACCTTTCAATGCTCGGGAACTGCTCGACCGGGTGCATGCCGCACTCGAACAGGACCGGAAAAATCGCCTCCAGCGCAACAAAACTGAACAGTGCCGGGCACTTTTCATGACCCTGACCGATCGCGAGATGGAGGTGGTCGACCTGGTCGTGGCCGGAAATCCCAGCAAGATTATTGCCAGAACGCTCGGCATCAGCCCGAAGACCGTCGACATCCATCGCGCCAACATCATGCGCAAACTCGATGTGAGGACTGTCGCCGAAATGGTCCAGCTACGCCTGTCCCTGCGCGATGCCTGAAGCGCATTGACCCTCCTCCCGATGCCGACGGGTTTGTTGCTGGATACCGGACTGGCCTTCCTTAGGTGTTTTTACCTATTGGAATGGTTCTGCATTCGCTACATGATGTTCCTAAGTGATTCATTTTACTGGCAGATGTCCATTCACCCAGGCGGGTTTTTATTTGATACAGGGCATCTGCTCGCGGATAAGGGGGGAGTGCCGTGAATGCAATCAATCCAGCGATCAAAGATATGAGAATTCCAGCCTCTATGCGCTCGGAGAAAGATCAAATCGAAACATGTACAAGCAAGTGCGGCGTGACCACCGCTGACTGGTGCGCCTCGCAGGACGAATTGCAGCGGCTGTCGGCCCAGTTGCTGGAGATTCAGGAAAGCGAGCGGCAGCGGATCGCCATCGATCTGCATGACGTGCTCGGCCAGTCGCTGACCATGATCAAGCTGGGCGTGGAAGAGTCGCTGCATTTGCTGGTCGCAAAAGACACCGGCGGTGCCATCGAATCACTGCAGCGCCTGAAACTCAAGGCCAAGGATGCGTGCAACGAAGTGCGCCGCGTTGCCATGGACCTGCGCCCTTCGACGCTGGATGATCTCGGCATTCTGGCCACGCTTTCCTGGTTTTTCCGCGAATTTGGCGCCGCGTGTCAGGATATGAAGGTGGAGCGTGAGATCAGTATTGAAGAGGGGCATGTTCCGATTCCGCTCAAGATCACCATCTTTCGCATCATTCAGGAAGCCACCAGCAATGTCGTCAAACATGCCAATGCCGGATGCATCAGGGTGTGTTTGAAAAAAATCGGCAATGCGCTGTACCTGTTGATCGAGGATGACGGCGACGGCTTTGATCTGGCGGAAATGGCAAATTTTTGCCCCCTCAACAAGGGGCTGGGCCTCATGAGCATGAAAGAGCGCGCCAAGCTTTCCGGCGGACATTACGAACTGGCTTCGGCGCCGGGGGCGGGCACGAGTATCTGCGTGCTGTGGCCGCTGGGGGGCGCAGCAACAGTCTGAGTTTCAGCTTTCGGTGTTTCTCCAGCGGTCGGTCAAACCGGCCGTTTCATGCAGCGCGTCGTTTCCCATTCCGGCAAGATAGCGTACATAGCTGTTTCTCCCCGATTCCTTGATCTGGTACATGGCAATATCTGCATGGTTGAGCAGGCTGTCCGCATCCTCGCCGTCATCGGGGAAAATGCCGAAGCCGATGCTGCAGGTGATCTGCAATTCATGTTCCTCGATGATCAACGGATGGCTGAAACCCTGCAGAAATTTGCGGGCGACATGGCTGGCAGCATTCGGGTGGGTGATGGCTGGCAGAATCACCGTGAATTCGTCGCCGCCCAGCCTTGCCAGCGTGTCGCCATCGCGCAGGCAGGTTTTCAGCCGCTCTGTCACTGCCACCAGCAGGCCGTCTCCGATCTTGTGCCCGAGGCGGTCGTTGATCTGCTTGAAGTGATCGAGATCGATGAACATCAGCGCCAGCATATGCCCGTCCCGTCTGGCCTGGGCAAGGGAAATGGTCAGCCGGTCGAGAAACAGGCGGCGATTGGGCAGGCCGGTGAGGCCGTCGTAATAGGCCAGGTAGTGCAGGCGTTCCAGGATCTGCTCCTGGGTGTGCGCGTCGGAAAAAATTCCTACATAGTGCGTCACCTTTTGCCTGCTGTCGCGGACGGCACTGATACTTAGCCACTCGGGGTAGATATCGCCGCTCTTGTTGCGGTTCCACACTTCCCCCTGCCATTTTCCGTGCAGATCCAGCGTCGCCCACATTTCCCTGTAGAAATGCTCGTCGTGGCGGCCGGACTGCAGCAGTGCAGGGGTGCGGCCGATGGCTTCGCGCGCGCTGTAACCGGTGGATTTCTCGAAAGCCGGGTTGACCAGACGGATGATGCGGTGGGCATCGGTAATCATGATGCCTTCGGCGGCACTTTCGATCACGCGCGCTGTCAGGCAGGAGGCTTCTTCCGCTTTTCTCTGGTCGCTGCGGTCAGTCAGTTCCGAATGACAGTAGCGCTGCTGGTCCGGTCTTTCCATGACCTGGCTTTCCAGATGCAGGTCGCGCAGGATGCCGCCGGGCGTCTTGATTCTCAGGTCGATGACCTGCTTGTCACGGGAATGGAAAACCTGGCGCAAGTGGTTCATGAACAGGGGTCTTTCTTCTTCCGCCAGCCAGGCGATGAAATGCTTGCCGGACAGGCTCATGCGCTCCCGGCCCAGCAGGGCTGCAGCCGAATGATTGATTTCCAGGGCGCGGCCCTTGTCGTCCAGCGAAAGGTAACCGACAGGCGACAGGTCATAAAGCTGTGCATGGCGGTTGCGTAATTCTTCCATCTGCCGCCGGACTTCCCTGGTTTCCTGCCTGCAGCGCCCGAGTTCGTCCTGCAGCAATCGCAGCTCTTGCAACAGGCACTGCGCATCGCTCACACTGCACGGTGAGGTTCGCTCTGGCGGATTGTCATCGTCAGAAAGCATATCGGCCTTTGCGAGTGATCCGAACATCTTCCCGAGCAACCCGTGGCCTAGCGCTGCCATACGGCCTTGAGTTTGCGGCAGTCGCGGCGCCACTGGCAGATTTCAGCGCAATCTTGACTCTTGTCGCTGGCAAAGCATGGATCGTCTCCACGCAGAACCTGAATTTTTCTGATCAGTATGGTTTTCTGATCGACGTTGGGCTTGGGCTGGGCGTTATACGTGAAGGTGCGGATGTCCTGCAGTTTCATGGCGGCTCCTTGTGATCGGATTTCGGGCTGGGATGGTTAATTTAACCCACGCCATATGACATACAAATCAGCAATTTCCCTGCTTTGCCATTCCGGAAAACTGTAGTTTCCGGTTCGCCTGAATGCTGCGCGACTACGTGTTTAGCCTGATGAAAAAATACGGTGTATTACGTACAAACGAATACAGGTATCGACCCAGATAAAGTTTGCAGCCGTAGCGCTAAGGTAGGGTCATTGTCAGTCACCGTTGCGGGTCGAAATGAGAAACGCTGGATCGAATGCTGCATTGCGTCGCCTTCCACAGGCAGAACAGGGCTTCACCCTGCTCGAGCTTCTGGTCGTCATGGTGATCATCGGGCTGCTTGCCGGATATGTTGGGCCAAAATACTTTTCCCAGGTCGGCAAGTCCGAAATCAAGGTGGCGAAGGCGCAGATCGATGCCCTGGATAAAGCCCTCGGCCAGTACTGGCTGGATACCGGGCATTACCCTTCCATGGAACTGGGGCTGGCAGCGCTGGTGACGCGCCCGGCGAGCGAGGCCAAGTGGGACGGACCTTACCTGAAAAAGGATGTTCCGCTGGACCCGTGGGGATTTCCTTATGTGTTCAGGCTGCCCGGAGAACATGGGGAATACGATCTCCTTTCCTATGGCAAGGACGGAAAGCCGGGCGGAGCAGGGGAAGCGGCGGATATCACGAACTGGTGATTGATGATGCTGCAGCCGGAAAAATCAGTTGAACCTCAAAGGCGCAAAAGCGCAGAGGAAAAGCAGGGTGCTATCAAGACCCGCTTGCTCGAAACGCTGGGTGATTGGCTGATCGTTTTCATGTTCTTGATTGCTTTGCGCCTTCGCGCCTTTGCGGTTAATGAACTACGTTTTTAAGATGACCGGGAGAAGGTGCGATGCGCTACGAAGTCAAGGCACTGCGTGGAAGCGAGGGGCCGACCGCCCTGATGCTGGATGCGCCTGATGCCGGCGATGCGTCGGCCCAGGCCGTGGCACAGGGCTATACGGTGATCGCGATCCAGGCCAGGCAGTCGTGGCAGCTCTGGCATCCGGCGCGCAATCCGGATTTTCCGCTCGTGCTGTTCAGCCAGGAACTTCTGGCGCTGCTGGATGCTGGCCTGGCGCTGGTGGAATCGCTGGAAACCCTGGCAGAAAAAGAGCAGCGGCCCGAGCTCAGGAAAACCCTGACGCAAATCGTCTCCTGGCTTTATGAGGGGCATCCGCTGTCGTACGCCCTGCAGCATTCTGACGCGAAATTCCCGCCGCTTTATGTCGCCTCGGTGCGCGCAAGCGAAAAAACCGGTGCGCTGACGGAAGCGCTGGCCCGCTATGTCACCTATCAGTCGCAAATGGACGGGGTCAGGCGGCAGGTCATCAGCGCCTCGATTTATCCTGTGCTGCTGGCCGTCGTGGGCGGCCTGGTGGCGATGTTCCTGATGCTGTATGTGGTCCCGCGCTTCAGCCATATCTATGCCGGTATCGGCGGAGAGCTGCCTTTCATGTCGCGCCTGCTGATGCATTGGGGAAGCTTTGTCAGCGAATACGGCAAGGTATTTCTGGCCGGGGTGATCGTCATGGTCGCCATGCTGGGCTACGCGGGCACCCGGCCGCTTTTCCGGCAATGGCTGACCAGCCGGCTGTGGCAGCTTCCCACCATCGGGGCGCGCCTGCACCTCTACCAGCTGGCACGCTTTTACCGTTCCCTGGGCATGTTGTTGCGTGGCGGCATGCCGGTGGTCAAAGCCTTGCAGATGGTCGCAGAGCTGCTGCAGCTCTCCCTGCGCGAGCAACTGGCGCTGGCTGCGGCGAGCATCCGCGAAGGTCAGACGATTTCGAATTCCATGGAACGCTACGGACTCACCACGCCGGTGGCGCTGCGCATGTTGCGCGTGGGCGAGCGCAGCGGACGCATGGGCGAAATGATGGAGCGTATCGCGACTTTCTATGAAGAAGAAACGGCGCGCTGGGTGGAGCGCTTTACCAGGCTGTTCGAACCCTTGTTGATGACATTTATCGGACTGCTCATCGGCGGCATCGTGGTGCTGATGTATTTTCCGATTTTCGAACTGGCGGAGAGCATACAGTGAGTCTCGCCGAAACCATTCCGGCTGGCGAGATGCTGTTCACGCCCCGGCAGGTGCATGCGGCGCGCGTTGCGGCACAGCACGCGGCGCGTCCTGTGGTCGAAATGCTGGAAGAAAGTTCCGGGCTGGATGCGGCATCCTTTGTCCGGGCACTGGCAGGCACGCTCCACTATGACATGCTGGCGATGGACAACCTCAACCGCATGCGCACGGCCTTCGATGTGCTGCCCTTCGCCGAGGCGGTCGAGCATGAATGCATCGTGCTGCGTGACGAAGACGAGGCCCTGGTCCTGGTCATGAGCGATCCGTTCGATGCCGGGATGCAGGGCTGGGCGGAACAGCGTATCGCCGAGACCTTCGGCTGGGGGCTTGCCCACCGCGCCGACGTCGCGGCCTACCTGGCACGCTACGAGGAAACCCTGCACGCCATGGACAGCCTGCTGCCGGTGGATAGCAAGGCCGCAGCGGACGGCGCCGGAGGCGACGACCTTTCGTTCCGGACCATCAGCGAAGACACCAGCCCCGTGGTCAAGCTGGTGCACTCGACGGTCTACGACGCGCTCAAAATCGCAGCCAGCGATATCCATCTGGAAACCGGACCGGCCGGGCTGGCCATCAAATACCGCATCGACGGGGTGCTCACCACGATCGGATCGATGGCCGGGCTGGAACTGGCGGAGCAGGTGATTTCGCGCATCAAGGTGATGTCCGAGCTGGATATCGCCGAACGACGGGTGCCGCAGGACGGGCGCTTCAAGGTGACGGTGCGCGGCCGCGAAGTGGATTTCCGCGTTTCCATCATGCCCAGCATTTTCGGCGAAGACGCGGTGCTGCGGATTCTCGACAAGCAGACCCTGACCGACCAGATCAAGGGCCTGCGTCTCAGCTATCTCGGCTTCGACGACGATTCCATCGACATGCTGCGCCGCCTCTCCAGCGCGCCCTATGGCATGGTGCTGGTGACCGGACCGACCGGCAGCGGCAAGACCACGACACTCTACGCGGCGATCAGTGAAATCAATCATGGCCAGGACAAGATCATCACCATCGAAGATCCGGTCGAATACCAGTTGCCGGGCGTGCTGCAGATCCCCGTCAACGAAAAGAAGGGGCTGAGCTTCGCGCGCGGTCTGCGTTCCATCCTGCGCCACGATCCGGACAAGATCATGGTGGGCGAGATCCGCGATACGGAAACCGCACAGATCGCCGTACAGTCCGCCCTGACCGGTCATCTGGTATTCACCACCGTGCATGCCAATAACGTGTTCGATGTGATCGGCCGCTTCATGCACATGGGCGTCGATCCCTACAGCTTCGTCTCCGCGATCAACGGCATCATGGCGCAGCGGCTGGTGCGCGTGAACTGTCCTCACTGCACGGTACAGGTTCACCCCGACGAACAGCTGCTCGGCGATTCCGGCATCAAGATCCATGAGGCGAACGGGATTGTTTTTCGTGCCGGGCAGGGCTGCGGCCAGTGTCGCGGCACCGGTTTCAAGGGCCGCAAGGCCATCGGTGAAATCCTCTTTCTCAACGACCAGATTCGCGAGCTCATCATCGCCCGCGAGCCGATCCGCCTCATTCGCGATGCGGCGCGGCGCAACGGCACGCGCTTTCTGCGCGAGATCGCGGTGGAGATGGTGATCCATGGCGAAACCAGTCTGCAGGAGATCAATCGTGTCACTTTTGTTGCGTAAGGAATGGCGTGCCGTCCTGTCTCCTGACCAGCTGGTGCTGGTCAGCGTTGCCCGGGAATTCACGCGCCGCGGCCTGGTGCGCCGCGTGCTCGCCAGTGAACTCATCCATTGCGACCCCGCCGCCAGCGGCGAAGCGCCATGGGAAGGCGCGGTCCGGACGCTCGAGGCGGCACTTTCCGGCATGGCGAAATGCAAGGATGCCGCCACGCTGGTGCTCTCCAGTCACTTCATGCGTTATCTCATGGTGCCATGGAGCGATGCGCTGAGCAGCGATGCAGAACAGCTGGCCTACGCGCTGCACTGTTTCCGCCAGGCTTATGGCCCCGCCGCAGAACACTGGGAATTGCGCCTCAGTCCCGGCCCGGCAGGGCTGCCGCAACTGGCCAGCGCAGTCGATGCAAGGCTGCTGCAGGCGCTGCGCACGGCGTTCTCGTCCTGCGGCGTGTTGCTCACGTCGCTGCAGCCCGGCCTGATGGCGGCATACAACAACTGCCGTGCACGCTTGCGGCACCAGAGCGCATGGTTCGTGCTGTACGAACCGGGTTGCCTGTGTCTTGCCCTGCTGCAGCATGGGCACTGGTCAAGCGTGCGCAATATGCGCGTCGGCGCAGACTGGCGCGAGCAATTGCCGAACCTGCTGGAAAGGGAGTCCTGCATGGGGGTATCGGAGAGCGTGCCGGAAGGGGTGTTCGTGTGGGCGCCGACACTTGAGAACATGGCGTTTCCTGACAGCGGAAGGTGGCAGATGCAATACCTTCAGCCGCTCGTGCAGCCAGGACTGGTGCAGGCATACGAGGGCCGCTTTGCCATGGCCCTGAGCGGGTGAGCGACATGCCCGGACTGCGCCTCGATTATCAGCAGCGCAAGGCGTTCCCATGGGGCGGTCTGGCGCTGCTTGCACTGGCGCTGGGTGTGCTGGGTGCGACCGGCGCCTATTACCGCGATATGGACAGCCAGGCGGAAGACTGGGAGGCCAGGGCGGCGCAGCTTGAACGCGCTTCCCGGCAGCCGGCACTGGAAGCCGGTTCCGGTGGGCGCGGCAGCGAAAGCCTGGCGCTCGAGGTGAAACGCGCCAACGAGGTGCTGCGCCAGCTCAATCTGCCCTGGGAACGTCTGTTCCGGGCGGTGGAGCTGTCTGGCGGCAAGGATGTGGCCCTGCTGGCGCTGGAACCGGACACGGAGAAACACAGCGTCAAGATCAGCGGCGAGGCAAAAAACATGGCGACATTGCTGGATTACATCAAACAGTTGAAGCAGCGCGATGTATTCGGCGCCGTCTATCTGCAAAACCACCAGATCCTGTTGCAGGACCCGGACAAACCAGTGCGCTTTGCCTTGCTTGCCGACTGGCTGGACCAACCATGAAGATCGCCCTGTTCACGCGCCTGCAGGCGGCTTTCCGGCGCATGCTCACGCGGCCCGTGGCTTCGCCTGCGCCTGCGTTGCCGCTGGCCGCCCGGATACGCTGGGCATTGCGCCGCCGGGCCGCACTCATGGGCTGGCCCGGCATGCTGGCTGTGGGCGTACTGGCGATTTGCCCGGCATTCTATTTTTCCGCCATCCGGCCGGCTCAGGAACGGCTGACGCTGGCGCGGCACAGCGTCGCTGCCGCGCAGCAACTGAAGCTGTCCGGCACGGCGTCGGACAGCAAGGCGCACACCCCGGCCGCGCAGCTGGAAGCGTTCTACCGCATCTTCCCGCAAGAGAACAGTTATCCGGAGTGGCTGGAAAAACTGGGATCAGTGGCGGAAAGCCATGGCATCAGCCTGAATGAAGGTGAATACAAGGCCACCCGCGACAAGGTTGGCAGGCTGGTGAGCTATCAGATCACGCTGCCGCTGAATGGCCAGTACCCGCAGATTCGCAGCCTGCTTGCGGCGCTCCCGGCGGAGATTCCCGCTGTTGCGCTGAAACAGGTGCAGTTCGAGCGCCAGAAGGTGGCCAGCCCGAATGTGGAAGCCAGAATCAGGCTGGTGCTCTTTCTGGAGCATGAATCATGAGTGCCCGGCCATGGCTGCGCTGGGGAAAGCGGGCGTTCTTCTTCGCCTCCGTCGGCGTGATCGTGTTTACCGCAATCTCTGACGACGGCGGCACGGCCCAGACGAAGCGCGTCGGGGCGCCGCTACATGCCAGAGCGGCGGAAAGGCCCCAGCCAGCGCCCGATGCCCTCCACGTCGAGCTGGAACGCATGAACCGGCCGCAGCTGCAGCAACAGGAGGGAGAATCCGGAAGCAGCAATGTGTTCAGCGCCACTTCCTGGTATGTTCCGCCTCCGCCGCCCCCCCCGGCCAAACCCGCGCCGCCGCCGAAGCCGACTGCGCCGCCGCTGCCATTCAGCTATCTCGGCCGTTACCAGGATGCCGCGCTGGTCATCATGCTGGTCAAGGGCGACCGGGTTTATACCGTGAGCGAAGGTGATGTGATCGAAAACACCTACCGCGTGGAACGCGTCTCGGCAGGCATGGTGGAGCTGACCTATCTGCCGCTGAATATCAGGCAAACCCTCAGTACCGGTGCCGCATCATGACCAGATGGACAAGGGAGATCACACTATGCTCAGACTGAATTTTACGTGCCGGCACAAGCTGGCGCTGCTCCTGCTGGCCACGGCCTTGCTCGCGGGATGCGCCGGACAACGACTGCAGCGCGAGGGACAGGCCTTGCTGGAAGAAGGGCGCATCGAGGAAGGTCTGGCAAAGCTGGGCGAGGCGAGCAAGGCCGAACCCGACAATCTGTCCTATCGCGCCGCACTGGTGCGCAACCGCGATCAGGTCGTCAATCGTTTGCTTTCCAGCGCAAACAGCGCGCGTGCGACCGATCATCCGGATGTGGCGCAGGCGATTTACGAGCGTATCCTCGCGATCAACCCCGCCAGCACCAACGCGCGTGAAGGTCTGGAGTCGCTGGTCATGGAAAGGCGTCACGCGACCCTGGTCGCCGAGGCTGAACGCCTGTTCAAGAAAGGGGATTTCGATGCCGCGCGGGCGTCCCTCAAGCCGGTTTTTCTGGAAAACCCCAGGCATGGCAAGGCGTCGCTGCTGCTGCGCCAGATCGACGAGCAGGCGGCAAGGATGCTCGTGGCCGAGCCGGTCCTCAAGGGCAAGTTCAAGAAGCCGGTGACCCTGCAGTTCCGCGATGCCAATCTTAAAATGGTATTCGAGGCGCTGTCGCGCACCAGCGGCATCAACGTCATTCTCGACAAGGATGTGAAGCCCGATATCAAGACCTCGATTTTCGTCAAGGATGTTTCGGTGGAAGATGCCATCGACCTGATCCTGTTGCAGAGCCAGCTGGAGAAAAAAATTATCAGCGACAACACCCTGTTCATCTACCCCAATACCGCGGCCAAACTCAAGGATTACCAGGATCTCAAGATCAGGAGTTTTCATCTCACCAATGCCGATCCCAAGCAGATGCTGGTGATGATCAAGACGCTGCTGAAAACCAAGGACATTTTCATTCACGAAAAGACCAATTCCATCGTGATCCGGGATACCAACGATGCAATTCGCCTGGTGGAGAAAATGATTGCCGACCAGGACATCGCCGAGCCGGAAGTCATGCTGGAAGTGGAAGTGATGGAAGTCAGCTCTTCGCGCCTGAGCGAGCTCGGGCTCAAATTCCCCAATCAGTTCACCTTCACCGGCCTGAAAGGCAGCGAAGGCGCGGCAGGCCCCACGATTGCCCAGCTGAGAAAATTCTACTGGCAGGATTTCGCCATCAGCCCGGTGTTTTCCACCACCCTGAATCTCAAGCTGGAGGACGGCGATACCAACGTCCTCGCCAGCCCGCGCATCCGGGTGCGTAACCGCGAGAAGGCAAAAATCATGATCGGCAGCAGGGTGCCGGTGATTACCAATGCGATCACGCCGGTTTCGACCGGCACCCCGGTCATTACCGGCAGTGTGCAGTACCTGGATGTCGGCCTCAAGCTGGAAGTCGAGCCCGATATTCATCTCGACAGCGAAGTCTCGATCAAGGTGGCGCTGGATGTCAGCTCCATCATCAAGGAAGTGCCCAATGTGCAATCCGGCACGCTGGCCTATGAAATCGGCACGCGCAACGCCAGCACCGTACTGCGCCTGAAAGACGGCGAAACGCAGATTCTGGCGGGCCTGATCAATGATGAAGACCGCAAGATCGCCAGCAAGGTGCCGGGCCTGGGCCAGATGCCGATGCTCGGCCGCCTCTTTGCCAGCCACAAGGACGACACCAAGAAGACCGAAATCGTGCTTTCCATCACGCCGCGCATCGTCGGCACCAGCCGCCTCCCCGATGCCCGTGAAGTGGAATTCTGGGCGGGCACCGAGGCCAGCCTGCGCAGCAATCCCCTGCTGTTGCGTCCGCTGGGCACGGTAGCGCTCAATAGTTCAGGAACAGCCGCCGCTGCGGGGCGCACCCCGCCCGCTGCGCCGCGTTCGTCCGCCCCTGCAAAAGCGGTTCAGACGCCGCCGCTGGCGCTTTCATGGCAAGGCCCCAATCAGGCGAAAGTGGGTGACAGGATCAGCCTGACGCTCAGCGCCCAGTCGTCACAGGAGGTCGACAACATCGGTTTTCTCGTCGGTTTCGACCCGTCGGTGCTCAAGGCGGTCGATGTGGCCGAAGGCAGTTTCATGAAGCAGAGCAATATGCCATCCACGCTGAACAAAACCATCGATCAGGCCGGCGGGCAGGTGCTGGTCGATCTGTCCGGCACGGGGAGCGATGGCGCGAGCACGGGCGGCAGCGTGGTCACGCTGGTATTCGAAGTGACGGCGGCAGCGCCGCAGTCGCAGATTACGGTGAGTCGCATCGTTTCATCCGGCACCGGTGGCGAGGCGCTGGCATTTGCCGCGCCTGAGCCGCATACGCTGGCGGTGGTGCAGTGAGCCGCGGCTTCACCCTTGTCGAACTGGTCGTCACCGTGGCCATCGTCAGCCTGCTGGCCAGCGTGGTATTGCCGATGGCAGAGGTGGCGGTGCAGCGCAGCAAGGAGCAGGAATTGCGGCTGGCTTTGCGGCAGATACGCAGTGCGCTGGATGCTTACAGGCAGGCAGTGGACGAGGGGCGCGTCACCCACAGCCTTGCGCAATCCGGCTATCCGCCCTCGCTGAAAGTGCTGGTGGACGGGGTGCCGGATGCCAGCAGCCCGGACAAGAAGCGTCGCATCTACTTCCTGCGGCGCATTCCGCGCGAACCGATGCTCAACGATGCGGGCAAGTCCGACGATGAAACCTGGGGCAAGCGCAGTTATGCGAGCAGTCCGGATTCCCCTGAGGAGGGCGAGGATGTCTTCGATGTGTACTCGCTCTCCCCCGGCACGGGGCTGAACGGAATCCGCTACAGGAACTGGTGAGAAAAACGGACAGACCATGAATCAAGTGCGCGTGAAATCCGGATTTACCCTGATCGAACTGCTGGTCGTCATGGCCGTGATCGCGCTCTTGCTGAGTATTGCCCTGCCGCGCTACTACAGCAGCGTGGACAAATCAAAAGAAGCCGTGCTGCGCGAGAATCTTGCCCTGACCCGGCAGGCGCTGGACAAGTATTATGGAGACAACGGCATCTATCCCGAAACGCTGGATCAACTGGTGAGCAAGAAATATCTGCGCAACCTGCCGCAGGACCCCATTACCGACAGCAGTGCGACATGGATCGTCGTGGCCCCTGATGCTGCAGAAAAAGGCGGGGTGTTCGACCTCAGAAGCGGCGCAGTGGGAAAAGCGCGCGACGGCACGGAATACAAGGACTGGTGATGATAGAAACCGGACATACTGAAAGGGGCTGCTCCCATCCGGTCGGCAGCTCAATCCAGCACCCCCCCCTGACAAGCGGGGCCTGGGGGGTTAATGCCCATGGCAAAACCGCAACCCATCTCATTCCCCCCTTGTACGAGCATCCGCTGCACGGATTGCCTGCTTACCCCGCTTCAGGGGAGAATCGCCAGCAACCGGCTTTTGTCGTGTTTTGCCGCGAGCGCGGTTTCACCTATCTCGTGCTGCTGGCTGTCGTTGCCGCCATGGGCGTTGCGCTCGCGGCTACAGGAGAAGTCTGGCACACGGTGCTGAAGCGCGAGAAGGAACAGGAACTGCTTTTTATCGGCGACCAGTTCCGGCGCGCCTTCAATTTGTATAATCTGCATACGCCGGGCAACGCCAGACGTTATCCGATGAATCTGGAAGATTTGCTGAGAGACCCGCGCGCTCCCGGCGTGCAACGCTATCTGCGGAAGATTTACGCCGACCCGATGACCGGCGGCACGGTTTGGGGCTTGATCAGGGGGCCGAACGGTGAGATATACGGAGTGCACAGCCTGTCGGAAGAAGCGCCGCTGAAGAAGGCTGGCTTCAGCCTGGCGGAAGCGAAGTTCGAGGGACGGAAAAAGTATTCGGAATGGGTGTTCATGTATGACCAGGGGCAGGTTTCCGGCGGATTTTTGAAAAAGCCGTGAAACAGGCTGTCAGCGATTATTTAAGGCAAGACGGGAGTCAACCATGCTAAAAAAACAGCGCATTCTGATCGTTGAAGATCATACCTTGCTCCGGGCCGGCTTGAAGGCACTGCTGACCCAGGACCCGGATATCGAGATCGTGGGAGAGGCGGACAATGGTCGTGATGCGGTTCAGGCCATCGGTACGCTGGCGCCGAATCTCGTGCTGATGGATCTTTCCATGCCGGGAATGAACGGCATCGAGGCCATACGCGATATCAAGCGGCGTTACCCGGATACCCGCGTGCTGGTGCTCACCATTCACAAGACCGATGAATATATCCACGAAAGCCTGCGAGCCGGGGCCGACGGCTATATCCTCAAGGATGCCACCCACGACGAATTGCGCGTGGCCATCCGCAGTGTGCTGAACGGCAAGACCTATCTTTCCCCCGATATCTCCGACAAGGTCATCAACGGCTATCTTGGCACCAGCAACGCTTCGGCAAACACCTCAAGCGCCTGGGATTCGCTCACCCACCGCGAACGCGAGGTGCTGAAACTGGTGGCCGAAGGGCACCCCAATAAATTCATCGCCGACTACTTCTGCCTGAGCGTCAAAACGGTAGAGAAGCACCGCTCCAACCTGATGAAAAAGCTCGATCTGCACAATGCATCCACGCTGACCGCCTATGCGATAGAAAAGGGGCTGGTCGTGACCTAGTTATCCCTTCTGGACTGGCCACGTTGAAGTGAGCGTCATCGTCCCGATCAGGTCCTCTGCTGCCTGGAAAATCCCGCCCGAAAGCAGCGTGCGTTCCTGTGCCTCGGCAAAGCGCAATTGAAGATCCGGGGCCGGGTCCTGCCCCGCCGGAGAGGTGTCCGGCGCGCTGCTGATTTTCAGGGCGAGGGTATCATTTTCGATCCGCAGATCGAGAAGGATCCAGTCGGTATGGGCATGTTGCGCGATGTTGTTGAATGCCGACTCGATGATGCGGTAAATGACAATTTTCAGCGCCGTGGGGATACGCTCTTCTTCGCCTGAAAGCGCCAGTTCGACCCGGATATCCTGATTCGAGCGCTCGAATTCGCGGCAGAACCAGTTGATCGTCGGAATCAGCCCGAGTTCGTCCAGACTGGATGGCCGCAGCCCCGTCGCGATGCTCCTGACCTCCTGGATCGCGCCCTGGATGACCGGGACGATCGATTCCAGCGCCCTGGCATTTTTATTGTCGCTACCGATGAGCATCCGGCTACTCTCGATATTGGCCTTGATCGCGCTCAGGGTCTGGGCTAGACCCTCGTGCAGATCGAAGGCGATTTTCTGTTTCTCCTCTTCGTCGCTGTTCAGCAGGCGGTTCGAGAGCATTTCGAGCGTGAGGGCCCTTTTGTGAATGCCTTGCTGCTGCGTTTCGAGGCGCTGGTTGCCGCGCCGGACGATGAGCACCAGGGCCACGAAAAGAACGGCCATGATCAGTTCTGCGCCCAGCAGTGCGATGAATACGATGAAATTGTTCTCGCGCACCATCTGGTTTACGTCGGTATATATCTCGAACACGCCATGGACCGGTTCGTCCGGGCTGATGCGTACCGGGATGTAGGACTGCAACAGGTTATCTTCCTCGGTGACTTTATCGAAGGGGTTGAAACTGTCGCGGTAAATCAGGCGGCTGACACTTTTGCCGCCGATTGCCGTCATGAAGCCGGTGTTCCGGCTCTGGTCCATGCCGATCTGGCTGGCATTGGACGAAAAGCTGATCCTGCCTTCGCGGTTGTAAACCTTGAAACGGACGACAGGCGTATCCCGCACCACGTTTTCGATGACTGCAGCCACTTCAGCCGGAAAGTCCTGTGGGTGGCTTTTCAGCCGTTCAGTTCCGTCCAGGTATTGCATGAGTACAGGTCTGACGGAATTCAGCACTGTCTGGGCCAGGGCGGTGTTGTTCTTTTCCGCAAGCTGGGTATTCCACTGAATGGTGATCTGGCGATAGAACAGGGTGAGCAGGGCTGCCGTGATAAAAATACTGACGAAGCTTGCTATCGAGTAGAAGCGCAGCAATTTGAACATATGGCTCCCACGGCTTGAGACTTGTGACGATTGCATTTCACTTTGCAGCAGTTTTTCCTGCGGGACAAGCTGAATCTGAAGCCATCCGGAATGTTGGTTTCAGCCAAAACCAGATGGCTTCGCTGTGCTCGCAATGGCGTAAGGACAGGTTTATCCGTGCGCCCTAATCGACGCAGCCGTAGAAAATCGCGCAGCCCACATTCCCGTCCCACCCCTCGGGATGAGTGGCGTCGATGACACTCCGGGCCTGCTCGATCTCGTCGGGCGTGCCGTGGGCCACAATGAGCAGCCGGTCGACTTTCAGCTCGTCCTCGTAATTGGGAATGTTTTCCCTGGGAATGCAGCCGAATTGCTCGGCTCCGAGATCGCTCAGGGTGCTCACCACAGCAGCGCCAGCGCTTTCCAGAGACATTTCCCCATCCCTCGCGACGACAAAAAGCTTGTCCATGTCGAACCCCGTGCCCTGGAGCTTTCTGACGGTGTCCCTGGCCAGATTGTGGTTCGCGTAGGAAGCGATAAGTGAATTGTGTTCGGACATGATTTATCTCCAACGCCAAGAATGCCGATTTATTCAGTTTTGGATGCCCCGGGGACACCCCCAGGGGCAATGCTAAGTCAGCTTGCTGGTCCAGTCGTCCAGTTCCACGCACGCTTCCTTGCTCGGATCGTGCGGATCGCGCAGGGCGTTGATCTGGCACAGGTACTCGTTGCCGCGTTTGTCGTGCAGATTGATGTAAGGGCTGGGGCCGTAGGGCTCGAAGGCGCTGGAATCCCCGAAGATGAAATCGAATTCGCCATTGACGTCGATCTCAAGCTTGCCGCCATGGCTTTCTCCATAGTCGTGCCAGCGCGTGTTGAGATTGGCGCCCTCGATGGTGGGGGACATCCGCGCCGCCTTTTTGTCGTGCCATGCAACCATGACAGGATCGATGATCATGGGATCCTTGTCGGCAAGCGTGGCGGCCAGGCTGCTTGCCATCCTGTAGTCCAGGTCCATGCCCGAATAGTCGATGTGAGCTGATTTCATTTTAATCTCCTTGCGATTCATGCCGTGGCGGAAATGCGCAACCTCGTGTGATATGCGCAAATCCCGCCGCCCCGTTTGCACCGGATTCCGGTTCATCAGGCTGAAAACCGCTGAACCGGCAGCCGATGTTCATGTATCAAATATAGAGCAAAAGATGATTAAAACAATCAGGTATTGTGTGTAGATTTTGGCTGTTTTGCTAACCCGGAAACAGATTCCATCTGACAAAAGACTATGAATACAGCATGAAAAGCGTATTATTTGAACTGTTTTTTATCAATAAACTTCAAATTTTCTGTTTGAAGCTGACTGAAGTATTTTCAGTCACTCCGGAGGGTTTGCTTGATGGCCTTATCCGTTTCAGCCGTTCCAGTGGAAGAAACTCGTGCCGCCACGATCCTGATCGTCGATGACCGTCCTGAAAACCTGGCGGTGCTGGGCGAAATCCTGCAGGAAAAATACCGGGTGCTGGTGGCGAATTCCGGCCAGCGCGCTTGCCATCTCTTTGAGGCCAACCCGGAAATTGACCTTATCCTGCTCGATGTGATGATGCCGGAAATGGACGGTTATGCCGTTCTGGCGTGTCTCAAGGAAAATTCGGCCACGCGCGACATTCCCGTCATTTTCGTTACCGCCATGGACGCCAGCGAGGACGAGCAGCGCGGCCTGGACCTGGGCGCTGTGGATTACATCACCAAACCCCTGCGTCCCTCTATTGTGATGGCTCGGGTTCGCACACAGCTGGAAGCCAAGCGCGCCCGCGACTGGTTACGCGACCAGAATGCCTTCCTCGAAGCCGAAGTGGCGCGGCGCGTAGCGGAAAACCTGCGTATCGATCTGGAGCGGCTGAAGAATCTTGAAAAACTGCAACTGACTCTGGTCGAAACCATCGAGGCGATCGCCCTGGCGCTGGAAAAACGCGACCCTTATACCGCCGGACACCAGCACCGGGTCTCCGAACTCGCCGTCGCTATCGGCAGTGAAATGAGCCTGCCGCCGGAGCAGATCGAAGGCCTGCGCCTGGGCGGGCTGATTCACGATATCGGCAAGATCTACGTTCCGGCGGAAATCCTGAGCTGGCCGGGACGTGTTTCAGATCTGCAGTTGGATCTGATCCGGACTCACCCCGAGGTCGGCCACGAAATCGTGAAGGGGATCGATTTCCCCTGGCCGATTGCCGAAATGGTGATGCAACACCATGAGCGGCTGGACGGTTCCGGCTATCCCCTGGGCCTTAAAGCGGACGAAATCCTGATCGAGGCAAAAATCCTGGCGGTGGCGGATGTGGTCGAAGCCATCAGCTCGCATCGCCCCTACCGGCCCGCCCTCGGCGTGGAGGCCGCACTGGAGGAAATTTCCCGTCACAGGGGCGTGCAGTTCGACCCCGTAGCTGTCGACGCCTGCCTGAAACTGTTCAGGGAAAAAGCCTATGCCTTCGCCAGCCAGCAAAACGCGAAGGGCTGACCCTGATTTTACAGGCCGGCAAGCGCACAGCAAACCTGATCGGGGCCTGACATGATCCCAGCCACGGTAGCCAGCGATGTCCCGGTCCCGGCCCGTCCGCTCCTGCCCTTGCTGGCTTTCTTCGCCAGCGCCGTCGCACTGCTGCTGCTCGCCCTGATCGCCTACCAGAGCTTGCGCGACGAGCGCCGCACCAGCGTTGAAGCCAGCCTGCAGGCAGTCGCTGAACTGAAGACGGCCCAGCTCGAAAACTGGCTTGCCGAGCGGCGATCCGACGCCACATTCCTTGGTACGGACTCCCTCTTCCCTCAGATGTTCAAACACTGGCTGGATAATGGCATAGAGGACAGCGAAGCGGTCCGGCTGTTGCAGCAGCGCATGATTTTCCTGCAGGAAAGCTACGGCTACGAGGACATCATCCTGTTCGACCGGGAGGGGCGTGTCCGCCTGCGAAGCAACACGACCGCACCACTGGATGAAGCTCACCGCGAGGAAGCCATTGCCGCGATGCGGCAGGATCAGCCGCTGCTGGTGGATTTTCACCAGCATGACGGACAGGCCATCCAGCTTGGCATGATCGCGCCCCTGAAGCTGAGCGATGCTCAGGGCAGTCAGGCCATCGGTGCGCTGTACCTGGGCATGGCGGCGGAAAAGCAAATATTCCCCCTGTTGCGGAAATGGCCGCTGCCTTCTGCGAGTGGAGAAACCGTGCTGGCGCGGCGTGATGGCAACGAGATTCATTTTCTCGTTACGCGCAAGGCGCCGCCGATGAGTGTCCGTGCTGCGGCCAGCCGACCGGATCTGGCTGTTGCACGGCTTGAACGAGGCGAGAGCGGCATCCTCAGGTACTCGCGCGACTATGTTGGCGAGCTGGTGCTGGCCTATGCCAATCGCGTCCCGGGCACGTCCTGGCTGCTGGTCGCCAAACAGGACCAGATCGAGGTCGATGCGCCGCTGCAGCGACAACTGTTCTGGATGGGGTTGGCCACTGTGCTGCTGCTCGGCGGCGCGGGAACCGCAATCTGGTTCTGGTGGCGTGCCCAGGATAACCGCTATCGCTCGACGATCCTGCAGCAGCAACTGGAGCAGGCCATGCTGTCCCAGCAGTCAAAAACCGAGCTGGAGATAAGCGAGCTCCGCTATCACTCCGCCGTGGATAGCATCCAGGATGCCTTTATCGTCATGGACGGGGAAAAAGGCACGGTCCTGCAATGGAACCCGGCTGCGGAACGCATTTTCGGTTACCGCCGTGACGAGATCATCGGTCGCAATTTGCACAACAAGCTTGCGCCCGAGCGTTTTCACGCAGCCCACCATAACGCCTTTCCGGATTTTTCCCGGAACGGATCAGGAGCGGCCATTGGCCGGACGCTCGAACTGACGGCACTGCACAGGGATGGTCACGAATTTCCCATCGAGCTTTCTCTCTCCGGCATCCAGGTCGGCGAGCGCTGGCAGGCAGTCGGCATTGTGCGCGACATCACCAGTCGAAAAAAGGCCGAAGAGTCTGTTCGCAAGCTTTCCCTTGCAGTGGAGCAGAGCCCGGAGAGCATCGTGATTGCCGATCTCGACGCCAATATCGAGTACGTCAATGAAGCCTTCATCCAGGCCACTGGCTACAGCCGAGAGGAAGTGATGGGCAAGAACCCGCGCATTCTGCAATCGGGCAAGACGCCGCGTTCAACCTATGTCGAGCTATGGGAGGCGCTGACGCACGGGCGGCCATGGAAGGGCGAAATGATCAACCGGCGCAAGGATGGCAGCGAATATGCCGAATTCGCCCGCCTCACGCCGATACGCCAGTCCGACGGTAGCATCACCCATTACCTGGCCATCAAGGAGGACATCACCGAGAAGAAACGTATCGGCATGGAACTGGACCAGCACCGCAACCATCTGGAAGAACTGGTGGCGGAGCGCACGCAGCAACTGGCCGAAGCGCGGGACCAGGCCGAGGCCGCCACCCAAGCCAAGAGCGCCTTCCTCGCCAACATGAGCCACGAGATCAGGACGCCGATGAATGCCATCATCGGACTTGCGCACCTGTTGCGGCGGGGCAGCCTCGATGCCGGGCAGCGGCGTAAGTTGAGCCGGATTGAAGATAGCGCACATCATTTGCTGGTGCTGATCAACGATATTCTGGACCTTTCCAAGATCGAAGCCGGCAAGTTTGCGCTGGAACAATCCGACTTCGAACTGGACCGGGTGGTGGAAAATGTGTGTTCCATGGTAGCGGAGAAAGCGCTGGCCAAGGAACTGGAGCTGGTGGTAGACATCGATCCGGCCCTGTCGCGGGTATTACGGGGCGATCCGATGCGGTTGGGACAATCCCTGCTCAACTATGCCAGCAATGCGGTCAAATTTACCGAGCAGGGTTCAGTGATCGTGCGCGCCAGAATCGTTGAAGAAAACGAGGCCGAAGTGCTGGTGCGCTTCGAAATACAGGATAGCGGCATCGGCGTCAGCCAGAAAGCACTGGATCACCTGTTCACTCCCTTCGAACAGGCGGACAACTCGATTACCCGGAAATACGGCGGCACCGGGCTGGGGCTGGTAATTACCCAGCGCCTGGCACAACTGATGGGCGGCGAGACCGGTGTGGAAAGCGAGCCCGGCAAAGGCAGCATTTTCTGGTTTACCGCGCGTCTGGGCAAACCGGATCATCCGGATGCGCGCCAGATCTGCGGCACGCTGCCTGACCGGCGCGTATTGCTGGTGGATGGACTGCTCAGTACGCGAGGGGTGGCCAGGAAAATGCTGGAAACGCTGGGTTTGCACGTCACCAGCGTGAATTCGGTCAATCAGGCGCTGAAAGCAATGGAAGTCGCTGACAGTGAAAATACCCCTTTCGATTGTGCCCTTTTCGACTGGCGTTCAACCGGCCCCGATCTCTCCGGGGTGGCGAAACAGGTTTCAGCGCTACCGCTCCACAACAGCCTGCCGCCTCATGTGGTCGCCATGGTTCCGGACGATATCGGTATTCAGGAACAGGTCCGCCATGCCGGAATCACTGCCCAGTTGGTCAAGCCGGTGACTTTGTCCAGTCTGCATGACCTGCTGGTCAGCCTGCTGATGGGAACCGGCATGGTTCCGGATGCGAGCCCGCCAGCCTCTTCGACGGAGTTTCTTCTTGCGCAGCAATGCCAGGGCATGACAATTTTGCTGGCCGAGGATAATCCGATCAATCAGGAAGTGGCGCTGGAACTGTTGCAAGGTGCCGGATTGTCTGTCGAGCTGGCAGATAACGGACAGGCAGCAGTCGAAATGGCGCAGCGGAAAGCCTATGACCTGATCCTGATGGACATTCAGATGCCGGAGATGGACGGATTAGAAGCGACGGGGATCATTCGCAGCCTGTCTGGGCGTGATGCGACACCGATCCTGGCCATGACTGCCAATGCCTTCGATACGGATCGCAAGCGCTGCCAAGCCGCTGGCATGAATGATTTCATCGCCAAACCGGTCGATCCGGAAGTGCTTTTCAGTACGCTGCTGAAATGGCTGCCGAAGCGCGAACAGCCCCTGGCCGCTTCTGCCGCATTGACAACGCCGGTCGACACTGGACAAGACGCCATGCGGGTACAACTGGACAGCATTCCCGGATTCGATTCGACGCTCGCCCTGAGAAGCGTGCGCGGCAAAATGGAAAGCCTGGTCCGGCTATTGCGGCAATATGTGCAGAGCCATGGCGATGACATGACCGCCCTGCGCGCAAGCCATGCCGCAGGAAATACTGCCGATGCCCTGCGCCTGGCGCACTCGCTCAAGGGGGTCTCCGGTACCCTCGGCGCCATCCGGGTTCAGGCCCTGGCGGGCGGGCTGGAAGCGGCGATACGTGAACAGCGTCATGCGGAAGATATCGTCACCCTTTCCGCTGCGCTCGAAGCCGAACAGGCGACCCTTGCGGCAGCACTGCTCTCAGTTCTGCCCGAAGGTGCGCCTGCCGCCCCGGCCGGAAAGCTGGACAGCACGCAGCTGCGGGCCCTGCTGGACCAACTCGAAGCCCTGCTGGCCGGAGGTAATATGCAGGCCAATACGCTTTTTCACGAGAATGCGTCCTCGCTGCGCAGCGTTCTGGGGCAGCTGGCGACCGTGACGCTGGAACAGCAGATCGGGGATTTCGCTTACGAGCAGGCGCTGGAAACCTTGCAAACTGCTCGTGCAGCCCTGGCAGCAAATGCCAGCACATGAGGCGGGTGCGGTCCTGTTCAGGCGGCAACATTTGTGCGCGACCGGACTTTGGTACAGTGTTGCCGATCAAAAAGAAGGTATAAACTGTATTGCTTTAAGCAAGTTTAATACTGGTCAGATAAGCATACGGTCATTTCAAACATTTTAGGCGCAGGAGAACACATGAAGGGTGACGCAAGATCCATTTCAGATTTTGCGCCTGCAAAGGTGCTGGTGGTGGACGACATGGCGACCAACCGCAAGTTGCTCCACTACGCTTTGAAACCCCCGGAATACGAGGTGATCGAGGCGTGTGACGGTGAAGAGGCGCTACGCATCCTGAAAGTCACCCAGGTCGATGTGGTGCTGATGGACATCATGATGCCGGGGATCGACGGTTTCGAGACCTGCCGCCGTATCCGCAAGGACCTTGGCCTGACCCTGTTGCCGGTGATCATTCTGACTTCGCTGGGCGAGCCGGATAATGTCGTGCGCGGCATGGATGTCGGTGCCGACGATTACGTGACCAAGCCTTTCAATATGCTGGAACTGTCGGCGCGCGTGCATGCGGCGATCGAGCGCAAGCGCTTGACCGACCGGCTTGACGATACCGAATCGGTGCTGTTTTCCCTGGCGCGCATGGTGGAGGCGCGGGACGAAAACACCGGCGATCATTGCAGCCGGCTTTCTCACTACGGCCTGGTATTCGGAAAGGCACTGGGGCTTTCCTTCAATGAACTGGAAGCGCTGCGCCGCGGCGGCGTGTTGCACGATATCGGCAAGCTGGGCATCCCGGATTCCATCCTGCTGAAGCGGGGCAAGCTGACGCCGGAAGAGTGGTTGATCATGAAACAGCATACTGTCATCGGTGCGCAATTGTGCAGTCCGCTGCGTACCATGACCAAGGCTGTGGACATCGTTCGTTCCCACCACGAGCGGCAGGATGGTTCGGGCTACCCGGATGGCCTCAGGGGCGAGGAAGTTCCCTTGCTGGCCCGGGTGTTCCAGATACTCGATATCTTCGATGCGCTTTCCAGCGAACGCCCCTACAAGCCTGCTTTCCCACGGGAAGAGGTGATCCGGATCATGGAGGAAGAAACCGCGCGCGGCTATTGGGATGCCCGGCTGATGAAGGTCTTCCTGGAGATTCTCAGGAACCGGCCGGAAGATCTGGAACAGTATGAAACCATGGAAAAGGACCGCAGCGCAGTGCTGCTCGAGCATATGATGAATTCGGGCGTGCTGGACTGGTACAGAAAGGCGGGGGATGACCCAGCCTGATTCTTCTGAAACCCGGAATGGCCTGACAAATGGATGCCTGGATGCAGAGGCGGTGTGCCAGGTGCTGGTGATCCAGACCCAGCATCTGCTCTGTTGTATTCCCCTGAGTTTTGTCGAGCGCGCGTTGCCCCTCGTGGCGCTGCATCCGCTGCCCGGCGGGCCGTCGTACCTGGCCGGTTTCATGAGTATGGGCGGCGCCAGCGTGCCGGTGCTGGATCTGGGCATTCGCCTCGGGCTGCCGGATGCGGAAGCCTATACACTGGATACGCCAATCGTTGTTTGCAGTGAAGGTGAGCGCAGGATGGGACTGCTGGTCAGCAGCATTCTCGGTATTCAGGCGGTGGCGCAGCAGGACATTCAGCTCCGTCCGGCCTTCGAGCAAAGCGCGCCGCCCTTCCTGGCGACCCTGAATGTGACCCAGGGACTGGCGCTGCTGCTGGATGTGAGCCGGGTGATCGCCATCGATTTCAGTCTGGCAGATCAGGAAAATGCCGACATGGCACTGTGGGGGCCGGAAATAGAGCGTGCTCTGGCCTGACGCATGAAGATGGCCGAGTCGAATCACACCAAGCACCATCAGTCTGCTCAGTTCACAATGAGCGCAAGTTGCGAGGAATCGCTGCTTCGCTTCATCCGCCAGCGCACCGGCATCGTGCTGCAGGATCACCAGCTCGGCAATTTGCGCGCCACCGTGGCGCGTGCCTGCGGGCATTTCAGTCATGACTGTTGCGAGGCTTATCTGCTGGCCTTGCAGAACCAGCCCCGGATTGCGCCCGAACTCGAGTTTCTGGTTTCCGGCATTACGGTCGGCGAAAGCTATTTCTTTCGCGATGCCGAACAGATCGGGCTGTTGCGCAACACCCTGTTGCCCGAAATGATCGCGCGCAAACGTCTGGCCGGCGATCGTGTCTTGCGTATCTGGAGCGCGGGGTGCTCGGTCGGGCAGGAAATCTATACCGTTGCGCTCCTGCTGCAGGAGCTGTTGCCGGATATCCGGAACTGGACCATCCATCTGCTCGGCACGGACATCAATGCCGAAGTGCTGACCGCTGCCATGATCGGGCGCTACAGCGAGTGGTCGTTCCGCGCCACGCCGGTAGCCGTGCGCGAGAAGTATTTTACCCCTGTGGGACGCGAGTTCGAGCTGGCGCCCCAGACACGCAGCCTGGTGCGCTTCACCTACCTCAACCTGACCGAGGACAGCTTTCCTTCCATCATGACCGAGACGAATGCCCTCGACATGATTTTCTGTCGCAACGTGTTCATCTATCTGGACCGGGATGTGATCCGGCGTGTGATGGAGAAATTCGCTGCCTGCCTGCAGCCGGAAGGCGTTCTGCTGCTGGGTCCGTCTGACCTGGTGGAATGTCCGGATGCGTTCTGCCATGTCCGGGCGGGTGAGACAGGGTACTATCGCCTGAGCGGGCAGGGCACTGAAGCAAATGACGAAATGCGTGAGGCGCAATCGTTCCTGCATGATGATGTTGCAGCGCCGAAACCGGCTGTGCCGCTGGCTGAACCGGTAGCCGTGCCTGATAAGAAACAGACCGGCGGCTTCAGTCCGGAAGAGAAGGATGTCATCGCGCTGCTCAAGTCCAGGCACTGGGAAGCGGCAGTCGAGCTGCTCGGGAAACAGGGTGGAAAAGTTGCCGAAAGCGCCTTGCTGTCGCAGTTTCAGGCCAAGGCGCTGGCAAACCTCGGCCGCTACGAGGCGGCATTGGCGGCATGCGGGCAAAGCCTGGCGCTGGACCCGGCCGACAAGCATACTTACCTGATTCAGGGGCTTGTCCTGATGGATGCGGGGCGCAATCAGGAAGCCGAGACAGCCCTTCGCAAGGCGATCTACCTGGATTACCTGTGCGTCGAAGCGCACTATCAGCTGGGTGTGCTCCAGCTGGGGCGGGGAGACCGGCGCGGCGGACTGAAAAGCCTCGAGAATGCCCTGAGTCTGGCGGAAAAAGGGGACCCCGGGCGCGAAATGCATGATGCCCAGGACATGACTTACCACCGCTTCGCGGAGATTCTCAGGAACGAGATCAGCATGTATTCCGGTGTCGGAACGGACACCCGGCGCGTACAGAGCGTTCACCGCAATGCACATGATCCGAAGTTCGGCTGAAGGGTGAATCATGGCTAAAATCATTGGCGTCGTGCAGGTCAAGGGCGGGGTGGGGCGCTCCACGCTGGCCACCAATCTCGCCGCAGCGCTGTCGCTCGAGGGAGCGACCACGCTGATCGATGGCGATGTGCCGCAGGGCACCAGCGCCTCGTGGGGCGCATTGCGCCGGGAGGCGGGGCGCCTTGGCAATCTGACGGTCACGACCGCTCAGGACCATGTCGAGCTGGTGCACAAGGCCCGGCAGCTGGTCGGCTCGCAGGATTACATCGTGATCGACGGGCCGCCGCGCATTGCGGAGATCACCAAGGTCATGCTCATCATGAGCCGGCTCTGCCTGCTGCCCCTCGGGGCGAGCGCGGCCGAGGTATGGGCGACCGGCGATCTGGTGCAGACGGTGGAGGCTGCCCGCCGCAGGCGCCCGGAAATCGATGTGCGTATCGTATGGAACCGGTTTCGGGAGCATACGCGCTCGGCCCGGGAGCTGAGCGAGGCGGTGCATGCCCAGCTCGGTCTGGAGGAGATGCAGGCCCGTCTGGGTTACCGGGTGGCTTATGGCGAGGCGCTGGGGCGCGGGCTGTCGGTGTCGGAATGGACGGACCGGCTGGCGCGTGACGAATTTGGCGGGCTGGTGGCGGAAGTGAAGGCTGCGCTGGCATAGCCGGAAGCGCGCAGCCGGGTTGAAGGGAATACGCATGGGAAAAGAAAATAAAGGCCGGACGGATAAAGTCAGCGCCATGAAGCCGGTTTTTGAAGAGGCACTGGCATTTGCGCAAGAGACGGCGCCGGGCGCAAAGACGCCCTCTCCGGGGACGCCTCATGCACGTCCGTCCGCTGCCGGCCTGCCACCCGCCATTGCACCGGCCGTCGGCGCTGTCCAGCTCATGCCCAGGGATGAAAATGTTCAGGAAGTCCTGCGCAGCCGGGCCCGGTTGCTGGCTCGGTTGCAGAAAACGGGCGTGGTGGAGGAAGCGCGCGACCAGTACCTGTGCTTCCGGCTCGGGCCGAACGAGCTTTATGGTATTCCGTATGCCTGTCTGGAGGAACTCATGTACGTGGGCAGCATCGCGCGCGTGCCGGGAACACCTCGGGCGATTGCTGGCGTGGTGAACCGCCGTGGCGAGCTGCTGAGCGTGCTGGATCTCAGACAGTTTTTTCGTACCGATGCGCATGAGGATGCCAGCCAGGCCAGAATCATCGTCGTGCAGGCGGATGGCGCCCGGGTCGGGCTGCTGGTGGATGCGGTGGAAGGCAATGAGTTTTACGTGCCCGCCAGGGTGGCGGCACCCCTTTCTTCCGACGGCGTTTCCAACATCGAATATGTACAGGGCATCTATGAAGGAAAAGTCACGCTATTGAATATCCGGGCCATGCTGGCCGACCCGGGGCTGGTCGTGAACCGGTCCGCAGCCTGAACGATAACTTCTCTCTGGAGAGATTGAATGGAAATGAACAAAGAACAGTCACTGGCCCGACAGATGGGCATCGATGCCGCAGAACAGGCTTCGCGCAAGCGTTTCATCGATTTTGGCAGCGAAGATGCCGAATTGCTCAAGGAAATGCGCCCGTTGATCGAGGCCAACGCGGATGACATCGTGGATCTGTTCTACGCCAATATCGAACGCTATCAGGAATTGATGAAAATCATCGATGATGCGGGCTCCAGCCTGGACCGGCTCAAGCAGGCGCAAAAGCGCTACCTGCTCGAACTGTTCGATGGCGAGTATGGCGAATCGTATTTTGACCGGCGCCTGATGATCGGCGTGGTGCATAACAGAATCGGCCTGACGCCGCGCTGGTATCTTGGCAGCTACAGCGTATACAGCCTGGCGGTCATTCCCCTGATCATGAAGAAGTACCGCTTCAGCCCGGGCAAGCGCGACCGTGCGCTGGAGGCATTCAACAAGATCATCTTCCTCGATTCGCAACTGGCGATGGATACCTACATCCATGGGCTGATGACGGACCTGCAGGGGGTCAGCATGTCCAAGGAAAAAATCGAGGCACGGGTGTCGGATTATCAGGCATTCATCAATGAGGTGTCGGAAGGCGACTTGCGGCGGCGCGTGAAAACGGATGGCGACGATGATTTGTCCCGGCTGGGCACGAACCTGAACGGCATGACCGAAAGCCTTTCGCACATGGCCAAGGAAATCAGGGAAGCCAGCCTGACGATGAATACCACGCTGGAAGAGCTGCAGAGTGCGATCAACGCCCAGTCTGCCGGTGCATCCCAGCAGGCGGCCTCGGTGAACCAGACCTCTTCCACGCTGGAGGAAATCAAGGCGACCTCCAGCCAGACGCTGGAAAAAGCGCGCAAGATGGGCGAATCGGCTGAACGCGCCCGGCGCGAAAGCGAACAGGGCCTGGATGCGGTGGCGCAGGCCATTCATGGCATGGGCGGCATTCGCGAGCGGGTGGAGAGCATCGCCCAGACCATTCTGGCGCTGTCCGAGCAGACGCAGCAGATCGGCGAGATCACCGGAGTGGTGACCAATCTGGCGCAGCAGTCCAAGATGCTGGCGCTGAATGCCTCGATCGAGGCGGCCAAGGCCGGTGAAGCAGGCAAGGGCTTCGCCGTGGTGGCGGCCGAGGTACGCGAACTGGCGGAACAGTCGCAGCAATCCACCTCACAGGTGCAGAAAATCCTGCAGGATATCCGGCACGCTACCGACCGGGCCGTGATGGCGACAGAGGAAGGCAGCAAGGGCGTGGATGCCGGCGTGGCGCTGGTGGAACGCACCGGCGATGTGATGCGGGAGCTGAGCGAAGTGGTGCGGGAAACCTCGATGGCGAGCCAGCAGATCGTCGCGGCGGTGCGCCAGGAAGCCACGGGGATCGACCAGGTGACGATGGCGATGTCGGAGATCAACAGCCTGACTGCGCAGTTCGTCACCAGCGCCCAGCAGAGCAAGAACGCGGCTTCCGACCTGACTTCCGTGGCCGGAAAATTGCGCCAGAGTATCAGCGTTTACAAGCTATAGGGTGATGTCCATGCTGCATAAATACCTGATTCGTCTGATCAACAACATGAAGATGCGGGACAAGCTGATCCTGCTGCTGGTGGTTCCGGTGCTGGGTTTGTTCGTGTTCACGCTCGATGGTGCGATCAGCCGCAGGGCGGCGTGGGTGTCGGTGACTCAACTGGAAGAAGTCGTGCAGCTATCGGTCGCGATCAATTCCCTGGTCAGTGAATCGCAGCGGGAGCGTGGCCGATCGGTTGCCTACGTGGCGACCCGGGGCAAGACGTTTGCAGAGGAGTTGCCGGTCAGGCGCAAGGCGGTTGACGAAAAGATTGCACTCCTGAAAGCCAGCCTGGCCAGGCGGACAGGCAAAGACTACGGGATGCAATTTGAGCAGCAGTTGCGCAGTGCGCTGGAACTGCTCGCACAATTGCCGGAGAAGCGGGCGGGCGCCGATAAGCTGACCACCACTTCGGGCGAAATGCTGAATTACTATTCGGATTTGCATCGTGCCTTTCTGAAGCTCGACGAACAGCTCATCGTCCTGAGCCAGGACCCCGTCATGACACGCCATTTGCAGGCATATGACAGCCTCAGCCAGCTGAAGGAGCAGGCCGGCATCGAGCGGGCCATTCTGGCCGAGGTGTTCGCCGTCGATCAGATGTCGCCAGCCCTGGCCGACCGCCTGGCTTTTTCTGTGGTTGCTCAGGGGATTTTTTCCGGGCAGTTTCTGTTGAACGCAAGCGATGAATCCCGCTCGTTTTATCAGCAGCAGATGGGTGCCGACTGCGTGAGCAAGACCGAGGCGCAGCGCCGGATCGCACTGGAGAAAAAGGCCGGGGGCGCATTCGGGGTGGATTCCGCCGATGCGTTCAGGCAGGCAACCTGCCGGATCGATCTGCTCGGCCAGGTTGAATCCCGGCTGGCTGGCAAACTGCTGGATTCGCTGGATGGCAAGAAGGTGGACATGCGGAATTCGTCTCTGGAATTCCTGGCGCTGATCCTGCTGGGGAGTGGTACTTCGCTGTGGCTGATGTATATCATCGTCAGGCGCATTGCTTACAAGACACGGGAATTGACCGAGGCCATGCAGTCCTTTTCAGCAGGCGATCTGTATCGCACCATCGAGCGCGATTCCCATGACGAGATCGGCGTGCTGGGCGCCGAATTCAATGCACTGGCCGGAAAGATCAGGGGTAGCACCCTGCAGATCAGGAATCTGGCCGAGCGCGAACAGCAGGTGGCAACCGAGCTCAAGGAGAAGATCGCCCAGTTCCGCGCCTATGTGGAGCAGGTTGCCCAGGGCGACTTGACTCGGCATGTGAACGTGGCGGGTGATGACGACCTGTCGCAACTGGGCATGAATCTCAACGGCATGACCCGGAGTCTGTCGCGCATGGCCGGCGAGATCAAGGAAGCGAGCTCGGTCATGAGCACCACGCTGGCGCAGTTCCAGAGTGCGATCAATGCGCAGTCGGCCGGTGCAGCCGAGCAGGCCGCGTCGGTGAACCAGACCACGTCTTCGATGTACGAGATCAAGGCAACTTCGGCGCAGACGCTGGAGCAGGCCCGCAGGCTGGGGGAATCGGCCGAGCAGGCGCGGCGCGAGAGCGATCAGGGACTGAATTCGGTAGAGAAGGCGATTCAGGGCATGGAGGCGATCCGCGGGCGTGTCGAAGGAATCGCGCAGACGATTCTGGCGCTTTCCGAGCAGACCCAGCAGATCGGGGAAATTACCGGCGTGGTCATGAATCTGGCGCAGCAGTCGAAAATTCTTGCGCTCAATGCCTCGATCGAGGCCGCGAAAGCGGGTGAAGCGGGCAAGGGCTTTGCCGTGGTGGCGGCCGAAGTCAGAAAGCTGGCGGAACAATCGCGGCAATCGACAGCCCAGGTGCAAGTCATTCTGCAGGACATCCGGCATGCGACCGACCGGGCCGTAATGGCGACGGAAGAAGGCACCAAGGGCGTCGATGCCGGGGTGCTGCTGGTGCAGCGTACCGGGGATATGGTGCGCAACCTGAGCGAAGTGGTGCGGGAGACCTCGCTGGCGAGCCAGCGCATCGTCTCCGCCGTGCGCGAGGAGGCCAACGGTATCGATCAGGTCACGGCAGCCATGTCCGAGATCAATCAGGTGACGCTGCAGTTCGTCTCCGGCACCGAGCAGACCCGGCGCGCGGTAACGGATCTTTCCGTCATGGCGGACAAGCTGCAGGAAAGCGTGGGGATATACAAGCTATGATCCTGGAACGGAGCTAGCCGTGGCGATGGATTTTGATCCGGAACTGATCCGGCTGTTGATGGACACCTTCAGGGTGGAGCTCGAAGAGCAGTTGCAGATCATCACTGATGGGCTGCTGCAGATCGAGAAAGGGATCGAAGGGGAAAATCGCCAGCATACGCTGGACGCGATTTTCCGTGCCGCGCATAACATCAAGGGCGCGGCCAGAGGGGTTGAAGTCAGCGATGTCGCCGAGATTGCCCATCATCTGGAATCCCTGTTCAGCGTGCTGAAGCGCCAGAATACCCGGCCCGCGCCAGAAGTGATCGACCTGTGCCTGGAAAGCCTGGACCGCATGCGCGAGGCAATGCTGGCTTTCAGCGATCAAAAGCCCGCCGCTTTCGATCTGCCGTCGCTGATAGGCCGCCTGGATCGCTTTGAAAAAGCGCAACAGGCGCCAGTCAGTGAGCTTGCTCCGGCACCTGCCGGGCCTGTGCCAGCAACCGAACCGGTCACAAAGAACACCCAGGTCGAACCTGCTTCGATGGCGAAAGCGGAAACGGCGGGCGTACAGGCCCGGAACGAAGGGGTCAAGATCAACCTGGAAAAGCTGGAGAAGATGGCGGCGCAGGTGGAGGAGCTGCAGGGCGCCAAGATCGAGATGGAAGATCACATGGTCAGCATGCAGCAACTGCGCAGCCAGATTCAGGCTTTGTCCGGCATGTGGAAGCACGCAGCGCAATCGCGCAACCCTGGTTCCCGGGCGGATTCCCTGCCGGCCGAGGTGGAAACCCTGCTGAAAAGCACCACCGACAGGATCCTCGAACTGGACAATGCGGCGACGAGGATGCATCGCAACATGCGTTCCAGCACCAACCACCTCAGCCTTTTGTCGGTTTCGATGCTGGACGATATCCGCATGATGCGCCTGGTGCCGGTGTCCACGTTGTTGCGGCCCATGATCCGCTCGGTCCGGGACATTGCCCGCGAGCTTGGCAAGCAGGTTGAATTCGAAATCACCGGCGACGAGATCGAGATGGATCGCGTGGTGCTGGACGGCCTGCGCGATCCGCTGGTGCATCTGCTGCGCAACGCGGTGGATCATGGCCTGGAAAGCGCTGAACAGAGAACGGCGGCGGGCAAGGACGCGGCTGGCCGTCTGGCGGTGCGCGTGCGCGGCGAGGGCAGCCATATCGTCATCAGGGTGGAGGATGACGGCGCCGGAATCAGCGCGGAAAAAATTTCCACCACTGCGCTCAGGAAAAAAATTGTGACGCAGGCGGAACTGGATGCGATGGGGCACGATGAGGTGCTTGGCCTGATTTTCCGTCCGGGTTTTTCGAGCAAGGAAATCATCACCAATATTTCGGGGCGCGGGGTCGGGCTGGATGTCGTGCTTTCCAATCTGCGCAGCCTCAAGGGATCGGTGAATATCGATACCGAGGAAGGCAGGGGCACGACCTTCACACTGCGTCTGCCACTCACGCTGGCGACCGATCACGGCTTGCTGGTGAAGGCAGGCGGGGCGGTGTATGCCATTCCCACCACTTCGGTGGACCGCGTCCTGGAAATCACCCCGGCCGAGATCACTGAAGTCGAGGCCAGCCAGGTCCTGCTGCTGAACGGGCGAGCCATCCCGCTGCGTGATCTGGCCGCAGTATTGCAGGTTGAAAGCAATGAACCTTTTTCGCCGGAACAATTGTCGGTGGTGGTGGTTTCCAAGGGCTGGGACGCGGTTGCCTTTGTGGTGGAGGATGTGGTCGGTGAACGCGAAGTCGTCATCAAGCCGTTCCGCTACCCGCTGCTTTCGGTGCGCAATGTCACGGGCGGCACGCTGACCGGCAATGGCGAGGTGATCATGGTGCTCAACCCGTCCGACCTGGTCGACTCGGCGCTGCGCGCCGGTACTTCAGCTTCCCTGGGACGGATCGGGAAGGATGAGGAGACGGCGCAGGTGCCTGCCATTCTGGTGGTGGACGACTCGATCACCACCCGGACACTGGAAAGAAGCATCCTGATGAACGTCGGCTATGATGTGACGGTAGCCGTGGACGGCAGGCAGGCCTGGGATATCCTGCAGACACGGGCATTCGATCTGGTGGTTTCCGATGTGGAAATGCCCAATATGAACGGCTTCGAGCTGACTGATAAAATCAGGAACAGCGAACGCCTGCGCAGCACGCCGGTGATCATCGTCACCTCGCTGGCGAGCGAAGCCGATCGCAAGCGTGGCATCGAGGTCGGTGCGGATGCCTATATCGTCAAGGGGCAGTTCGAAACCAAGGTCTTGCTGGATGTGGTGAAACAGCTGGTATGAACGATAAATTCCGGCTGAAAATGACTAGGTATTCATGATACGCATATTGATCACAGAAGATTCGCAGGTAGTGGGCATGCTGCTCAAGGCCATTTTCGAGCATGAGCCGGACATGCAGATCGTCGGCCAGGCCAGGAACGGCCGCGAAGCGGTGCAGATGGCGCACGAGCTCAAGCCGGACCTCATTACCATGGACATCCGCATGCCGGTGATGGATGGCTTCGAGGCCACGCGCATGATCATGTCGACGGACCCGGTGCCGATCGTGGTGATCAGCTCCAGCGTGGACGACGAAGAGCTGCGCACCACTTTCCGCGCGATCGAGGAAGGCGCCCTGGCCGTGATCGAGAAGCCGCGCGGCCTGAGCCATCCCGAGTTCGACTCGATCCGGCGCGAACTGGTGGAAACCGTGCGTGCCATGGCCGAAGTCAAGGTCATACGCCGCCGGCGCACCGAAACCGCCCGGGACGTGAACATTTTCGAGGCGGCCATTCCACAGCGCACCCGGGCCTATGAAATCCTGGCCATCGGCTGCTCGACGGGCGGCCCCCAGGCGCTGCAGAAAATCATCTCCCTGCTGCCGATCGGTTTTCCGGTGCCTGTCGTGATCACGCAGCATATATCCAAGGGATTTGTCGGCGGTCTGGCAACCTGGCTGGGCGGTAATACCCTGCTCAATGTCAAGGTCGCGCAAGATGGCGAACCGCTGCGGCCGGGAACCATCTATTTTGCAGCGGATGAACGCCACCTGACGGTGCAGCGCGGAGCCGACGGGCTGATGGCAAAAATGACGCAGGATCCGCCGGTCAACGGCTTTCGCCCTTCGGCCACGCCATTGCTCAAATCGGTGGCGGACGCCTGTCGTGGCCATGCCATCGGCGCGATCCTGACCGGCATGGGCGTGGATGGCGCCGAGGGCTTGCTGGAGATGCGCCGCGCGGGCTGCCATACGATTGTGCAGGATGAGGAAAGCTGCATCGTGTTCGGCATGCCGGGCGCAGCCGTGGCGATCGATGCGGTCGACCAGGTCGTCAGGCTGGAGGCCATGCCCTCCTATCTGACCAGCCTGGTGAGGAAGTGATGCACGCATGCTGAATGTTGCGGGATTGCAGCAGGCCTTTTGTCAGGAATGCCGCGAGCGCACACAGCGGGCTTTGATGATCCTGGGCGAGAGTACAGACCCGGCTGCACTCAGGCTGTGCTACGACCAGATTCATCAGGAGTTCGATACCCTGTACGGCGCAGCCCGGGCCTGCAACAGAACGACACTGGAAAGTTTTTTTCGTGCCCTGGCCCAGTATGCCCGCTTCCTGCGCGTGGCCCTTGCGGATGGTTCCGGCCTGAATTACAAAGCCCACGACCTGCTGCGTCAGGGGGTGGTGCTGGCGAATGCATGCGAAGGCAGGGAGGATCACTGTCTTTCTGAATCGGCAGGCGCGGTGGCGGCCCTGATGAGCGTCATGAAGCAGAAAATGGAAACGGCCAGAGGATGAATGGTCGTTTTACGAATCCATGTTCAATAAGGTAATTTTATGAAAAAAATACTGATCATCGACGACAGCACGACATCGCGCCTGCTGTTCAAGGCCTACATGCCCAAGGACGAAGCCTATGAAGTGCATGAGGCGAGCGATTACCATTCAGCATTGGCCAAAGCCAGCGAAACGGACCCCGATCTCGTGGTGCTGGATTACAACATGCCTGACTACAACGGCGTGGAAACCGCTTTTGCATTGCGCGCTGCGGGCAGCAAGGCAAAGCTGGTGCTGTTTACGGCCAACACCCAGCAAAGCGTGGTCGATGCCGCCATGGCGGCAGGTTTCGTCGATATCGTCGAGAAGCCGATCACGGCGGAAAAAATCAAGGCCATGCTGGAGCGTGTTGCGCAATGAAACTATCAGCACTGGAGCTCGATGCGCTGATCGAGGTCGCCAATATCGGCATGAACCGGGCTGCAACACAGCTTTCCGCCTTGCTCAACGATGCCATTGCGGTGACGGTACCGAAGGTTCATATCATTCCCCTGAACGATGTGGCATCCGCACTGGGTTATGCCAAGGATGAGGCGGCTGTCTGCGTGTGGCAAGGGCTGGGCGGGCAGATCGCAGGAACGGCGATGCTCATGTTTCCTTCGCAGGAAAGCCGTTCCCTGGTCAATGCCCTGGTGGGGTCGGTGCCAAGCCTGGCCGGCATTGACATGCGCACCTTCGAGCATGAAGCCATGACCGAAATCGGCAATATCATCATTTCATCCGCCGTGGCGGTGATTTCCGACCTGTTGCGCGGCGCCATCATGCTTTCGACGCCGAATTATGTCGAAGACAACCTGCAGAACCTGATCAATGAACGTGTCGGCAATGAAGAACGGCATGACATGAATGTGATCGTCATGTTCGCTACCTTACGGGCTGCACAGCGGGATGTGCACGGTACCCTGATTCTGTTGCTGGGCGTTGATTCGGTGAGCAAGCTGATTGCGCGGATCAATGCCGTGTTGCTGGGAAAGCTCGATGATTGATCCTGTTTCAACAGGAAGCGTGTCGGACAGGATATGGGATCAGGTCCCTATCGGCATCGTCGTGCTGGATGCAGAATGCCGGGTGCAGCACTGGAATGGCTGGCTGGCGCAAAAAACGGCGATCGGCGAGAAGGATGCGCAGGGCAAAACCCTGTCCGAGCTGTTCCCGAATTTCCGCAGTCCTCGTCTGCAATGGGCGGTGGAACAGGCCATCACGCACCTGTCGCCGCAGGTGCTGTCGCAGGCGCTGAATCAGTTCGTCATCCCGATCCATACCCGTTTCAGCGGGCGCCACGGTACTTCCATGATGCAGCAGCATGTGCATGTGGCGCCGCTGACGGGGCGTGATGGCCGCATACAGGCTGTGGTCAGCATCATGGATGTCACGGAGAGCATCACCCGCTCCTCCGCCCTGATCGAAGTCGCGCAGAAGCTGCAGCATGACAGCAACCGCGATGCGCTGACCGGATTGTACAACCGGCGCTTCATGTGGGAATGGCTGGTGCAGCAGCTCAAGCTATGCAACCGTCACGCCCACCCGCTGGGTTGCCTGCTGCTCGATATCGATCACTTCAAGATGATCAACGATACCTATGGCCATGATGAAGGCGATCAGGTCCTGAGGAGCTTTGCCCAGGTGGCACAGGACCGCTTGCGTGATTCGGATATCCTGGTGCGCTATGGCGGCGAGGAATTCGCAGCGCTGCTTCCCCACTGTTCGCCGCAGGATGCGATCGATGCCGCGCAGGCCATCCTGCAGACCGTTCGCAAGGCCGCATTCGGCGCGCTCCCTGCCGGGAAGGTGACCTGCAGCATCGGTGTTTCATGGTGGACAGTCGGCCATCCCGTGACCGGCGAGGAACTGTTGAAGTGTGCCGACAAGCGTTTGTATGAAGCCAAGCAAGGGGGTCGCGACCGGGTTGTGCCCGGGGCCTTGTCCACAGTTTGACAAAAGATCGCGAAAACAGGGAAATCGGCGCGGAAGAAATATGCAATTTGCCTGCATGCCCTGAAAAATTTTCTTGATGAGCCGGTGAAGATGCAATCCAGCACAGTTCAATCAGATCATTCCTGCCATACCTGCGCCGTGATCTGTTCGCTTTCAGGGGCCGCAATCGCCATTGTTATGGCCGCAGTTTTGCTTGGAGCCTTGCTTGCTCCGGCATATGTGCTTGCGCAACTACCGCTGCTTTCCGGTCTGGGCTTCAATAGCGCCCTGGAAATACTGCTTCTCGGCCTTGCCCTGCTTTTCCCCCGCTCAAGGCGCTCGCTGGGCGGTTTTGTGGCTGTGGCCAGCATGGCTGTGATTGCACAATATCTGTTCGCATGGACACCCGCAGATGGTCTCTGGCGCATCGTGCTCAATGTCACAGGAGAACTCCCATGGCCGGGCCGCATGGCGCCGCTGACCGCTTTCAGCCTGTTGTGCTGCGGTGTGGCGCTGGTTTTACTGGAGCGGCCCAGGTCGTTGCGGCTGCAGGTGCTAATGCAAATCCTTCCCGGGCTGATCCTCGTGGCTGTTGTCGGCGGCCTGCTCAACCGCGGCCTCAATGGCTTGCTGCTTACGTCAACACTCGAGTCTCACGCCACGATGAGCGTTCCTACGGTGGCAGCCATGCTGGTATTCGTCATGGGATACGTCGCGGCGCTGGCCGGGACGCCGTGGTTTCGCGTTTTTTATGCCCGGCGCGAAGAACGGCAGATACTGGCCCTTGGATTGGGTGGATTTGCGGCGGCTCTGCTGCTTGGCGGGGCTGCAGTGATCGGTTTGCTCGGCCATCAGATGCAGGGCTTGCTGGAGAATTCGATATCTGACGCCGTCAATGCAAAAGGTGCATCACTGAGACAGTCTGTTTCGGGAGCTATGCTCCATGTACAGATGCAGGGCATCGAAAGCGTTGCGCACGGCAACCTGGCAGACCTGCTGCGCAATCTGGCCGGGACGGATGGGGTGGCCTGGCTGGAAGGGAAAGCCGCCTCGGGCCGTCAGCTTGTTGGCGTCGAGCCACGCAAGGCGCGCCTGCTGATGCGCCTGCGCAGTGCCGGAGATGCCTGGCTGGCATGGAACGGTGTGTGGTGGCTGGAAATGCGTTTTCCCGCTCCACAGCAGCAGGGAACCATCGTGGCTCAAATACGCCTGCACGAGTTGGACAGGTTGTTTTCAGGCAACGAGTTTCAAGGTACGGAAACCTTTTTGTGTGGACAGGCCGATGATGGAAGGCTCCGCTGTTTTCCTGATGGACTGTCTCCTGAAGTGCTGCTTTCACCTGCGCGCTTCGATGGCCGGATGGCTCCAGTGCTGGGCGAGAATGAAGAACGGCAGGGTGTGAGAGTCGCCATCGATTACCGGGGCGCGCTGGTGGTGGTTGCGCGCCTGCAACTGCGTGAACTGGGGCTGGAGCTGGAACACAAGGTGGATGCCGAGACGCTTTACCATCCCTTGCGCGTGACCCTGTGGCGGGCCATCCTGCTGGTTCTGGGGATAGGCGCCGTGGCCGTTGCGCTGATACAGGCGCGGGTACGGCGTGTGACCCGGCGTGCCATTGAGAGCAGCAGGCAACTGAGCGGCGTGCTCGATATACTGCCGGTTGGTGTGTGGGTTACAGATGCCAGCGGCAACTTTGTTCTGAATAATCCTGCGGGTAAACAAATCTGGGCCAGAGAAGACTGGACTGGAGCGCCAAAATGCTGCGAATGCAAGGGCAGTTGGCATGATACAGGCGAGCGCCTCAAGCCGGACGACTGGGCAATTGCACGTGCCATCAAACGCGGCGAAACATCCCTTGATGAAATTATCGATATCGAGTGTTTCGACGGCAGCCGCAAGATTATCAGCAGTTCCACCTTGCCCTTGCTTGATGAGAAAGGTGCCGTCACCGGAGTGGTCGCTGTCGATCAGGACATCACGGAGCGCATGCAGGCGGAGGATGAACTCAATGCATCGCGGAACCTGCTCCGTTCGGTCGTGGAAAATGCACCGGTTCGCGTGTTCTGGAAAGATGTGGAGTTGCGTTACCTGGGTTGCAATGCCGCCTTTGCCCACGATGCTGGAATGAGGTCTCCCGAGGAACTGGTTGGCAAGGATGATTTCCAGATGGGCTGGCGCGAACAGGCCGAGCGCTACCGTGCTGATGACCGTCGGGTGATGGACTCGGATATGCCGATCATCGGTTACGAAGAACAGCAAATCACGCCGGACGGACGCATGATCTGGCTGCGCACTTCCAAGGTGCCATTGCACGATGCGAACGGGAAAGTCATCGGGGTGCTGGGCGTCTATGATGACATCACCGTACAAAAGCAGATGGTGGAAGAACTGCGACGGGAAAAAGCCAAGCTGGACGAGGCGCAGCGCATCGGGCGCATGGGTAGCTGGGAACTGGATCTGGTCAGGAATTCGCTGGACTGGTCCGACGAGATATTCCGTATTTTCGAGATGGAGCCGGCTCGTTTCGACGCTTCATACGAGGCCTTCCTCAAGGCCATCCATCCCGATGACCGGGAAAGAGTCAACCAGGCTTATACCGATTCCCTGAACATGCGCGAACCCTACGAAATCGAGCATCGCCTGCTGTTCCCGGACGGGCGTATCAAGCATGTGACCGAACGCTGCGAAACGTTCTACGATGCAGGCGGCAAGCCGTTGCGCTCTTCCGGGACGGTACTGGACATTACCGAGCGCGTATGCGCCGAAGAGGAAATCCGGCGTCTGGAACGTGAATTCCACTCTCTGGCCGAGAATATGCCGGACATCATTTCCCGCTTTGACCGGGAATTGCGCCGCATCTATGTCAACCCGGAATTCGAGCGGGCGACGGGTATTCCGCGTGATGCCGCGCTGGGAAAAACGCATCTCGAGATCGGCGTCTCTTCCGAAGTGGCTGAATTATGGACCAATGCCTTGAGGCGGGTTTTGTTCACTGAAGAACCGGAAGTGTTCGAGTTCCATTTTTCCGCACAGGGCGGTGCCATCCGGCATTTTCAGGTCAGGGCGGTGCCGGAATTCGGAACATCGGGTGAGGTGGAGGGCGTGCTGACCATCGCGCGGGATATTTCCGTCATGAAGGGGGTCGAGACGGTATTGCGAGAGAGCGAGGCGCGCTTTCATGCCATCACCCGGAATGTACCGGGCATGGTGTTCCAGTGCTATCGCCGCAGCGGCGAGGTCAGGCTACGCTTCACCTATGTGAGCGAAGGCGCAGAGGGCCTGCTGGGACTCAGTCCGGCGATAATTCTGAGGGATCAAAGCGAGCTGACCGGGCGCATGCCGGAAACCGACCGGCGCAGTTTCAGCGACAGCCTTTCGCAGTCGCAGGAAAGTCTCGTGCTGTGGAACTGGGAGGGACGCGTGGCTGCTGGGGATGGTTCGCTGCGCTGGATCAACGTGCGTGCCATTCCGCGCTGCCATGAGGATGATATGTGTATCTGGGACGGGGTGGCGATCAACGTCAGCGAAAGCAAGGTGCATGAAGAGCAGCTGGTCCAGTCTCAGAAAATGTTGCGCGACCTCTCTGCGCATCTGGAAATCGTGCGCGAACAGGAACGCAAGCATATTGCGCGCGAAATCCATGACGAGCTGGGCCAGACACTTACCGCCCTGCGAATGGATGTTTCTCTGGCGCGTCTCGGCTTCGGCGAATCCAACCCGAAACTCATGGAGCGCCTGCAGTCCATGACGCAGCTGGTTGACCGCACCATCCGCGTCGCCCGTCATGTGACTTCGAGCCTGCGCCCGGCCGCACTCGATCTTGGTGTCACCGCAGCGCTGGAATGGCTGGTGGAGGAGTTTATCAGTTATGCTGGCATCCCCTGCGAACTGGTGCTGGGTGATGGCGATCTGGTCCTGAGCGAGGCTTCCGCGACCACGATCTTCCGCGTCATACAGGAATCGCTGACCAATATCGCGCGCCATGCAGAGGCGACCCAGGCAGAAATCATCGTGACCATGGACGAAGCCCGGTTGTGTTTCGAGGTGCGCGACAACGGCAGGGGTTTCGATCCGCTGGCCGCCGCTGGCCGCCGTTCTTTCGGCCTGGTCGGAATGCGTGAGCGCGTGGCAATGCTGCAGGGTGAAATGCAGCTCGAGAGTATCCCGGGACAGGGCACGCGGGTGAAAGTCTGCGTGCCTGTGGCATAATTACCCCGACCAGGAGAACGGCCACACCATGATCAGACTCATCATTACCGATGACCACGCCATTGTCCGGCACGGACTCAAGCAGATTCTTGCACTGGCTCCCGATATCGAGGTTGCCGGGGAAGCCGGAGACGGCCAGGAATTGCTGGACCTGCTCGGGCGGACTGACTGCGGTCTTGTTCTGCTCGACATGAACATGCCGGGGATTTCCGGCATGGAACTGATCGGAAAGGTTCGTGCCAGCTACCCGGAGATTCCCATCCTGGTGCTCAGCATGCATATCGAAGGCTCTGTCGCCAGCCGGGCGCTCAAGGCCGGCGCTGCGGGTTATCTCACCAAGGACAGCGAACCGGAGGCGCTGGTCGCTGCCATTCGCAAGGTCGCCGCGGGCGGTCGCTTCATCGACCCGGTCATGGTCGAGACCCTGGTTTTCGATGGCGATGCCGATAGCAGCCTGCCTCATCAGCGCTTGTCTGAGCGCGAGCTACAGGTTTTTACCCGGCTGGTCGCGGGTGAAACGGTCAGTGAAATCGCTGACAAGCTGTTCCTGAGCGTCAAGACCATCAGTACCCATAAATTTCGCCTGATGCAGAAAATGAAACTGCAGACCACCTCCGATCTGGTGCGCTACGCTGTCCGTCACGGACTGATCGAAGGCTGATTCCTCCTCGCCTGCTGCAAGTATGCAGCAGGCTGCGCTACTGTCTTTGCCTTACTTCCCGCTCCCCGTGCCTGAGCAATTCTAGGAATCCTCCTACCCTGATGGTCGGCGGAACGCGCTACATAAATCCGATTGCACCGACTTATCTTCCTGCCGCAACTAACGGAAAATTCACGCAAATCTTAATTTGCGCCTGAACCGTGAAAATATTGCTGCTGGGAAAAAATGATCTGGTAAGCCAGAGACTGGCCATGATGCTCACCGGTACTTCTGTTGTCGGGGTGGTGGAAACCGCAGCCGATGCCGAAGCGGCGCTTGAAGTGGTGCGTCCTTTGCCGCCAGGTATTGTCGTGATGCATGCGCCCCTGCCCGATGCAAGGGCGATTCATTGTCTTGCGCTGCTCAAGGCGCAGTATCCGGCAGCGTGCGTCATCGTGACCGGCAGCGAACGGGCGGAAGCCTACCGCAGGCGCTGGCTGGATGCAGGGGCCGATCATTGTTTCGATCTGACTTCCCAGCTTGACGATCTGATGGACGTAATCAGGAAAATCCCATCTGCGGCGGCATCAAAAACCGCGGCATGAAAATCCAGGAAAGAAAAGGCTACATGGAAAATATGGCAAACAGGAACGACTCAACCAGGTTCTCTTGCGGGATGGGCCCGGCACTACCCATCGGACTGGGCGTGCTGGGCGCGTTCATGGTTCTGGCCGCCGGCAGCGGCGGCGTGGCAAGCTGGGCGCTTGCCTGTGTCATGCCGGTCTGCGGTGCCGCACTGGGATGGCAGGCTTCCCGTCTCAGGGCGGCGGGTCAGGCCGCTTTTCAGGATGAAATCGAGGCGGTTCGAGCCGAGTGTGAAAAGCAGTTCAGCGACAACCGCATTGCCGATCTCGACCGCCTGTGTGCAAGTGTGCTTCCAGTCTGGGTGCGGCAAATCGAGACTGGGCGTGTCCAGACCGAAGACGCGATCACGGCGCTGTCCGCGCGTTTTGCCGGGCTTTCACAAAAACTGGAGGAAGCAGTTGAGGTCTCGCAGGCAGCGTCTGCCGGAATGGAAGGAAGTGACACGGAAGGTGGCCTGGTTCGCCTGATCGAAAGCGGACACAGGGACCTTGGCTCGATCGTCGGCTCGTTGCGTAGCGCCATGCAGTCCAAGGAAACCCTGTTGCAGGAAGTGGGCCAGTTGGCCGGCTTTACCAGCGAGCTCAAGCAGATGGCGGCCGACGTCGCCAATATCGCCAGCCAGACCAATCTGCTCGCGCTCAATGCCGCCATCGAGGCGGCGCGTGCCGGGGAGGCGGGGCGCGGCTTTGCCGTGGTTGCGGACGAAGTGCGCAAGCTGTCCACGCTCTCCGGCGAAACCGGCAGGAAAATCAGCGAGCGGGTGGAACTGGTCAACGCAGCGATCCGCTCCGCCATCGATGCCTCGGAGGAATCCGCAAAGCGCGACGGAGAATCGGTCGCCCATTCCGAAGTGGTCATCGGCGAGGTAATCGAGCGTTTTCACGGCGCAGCCGGCAGGCTGACCGATTCATCCCACATTCTTCAGGATGCCAGCGTCGGCATTCGCGACGAGATTTCCGATGTGCTGGTGTCGTTGCAGTTCCAGGATCGCGTGAGCCAGATCCTGTCCCACGTCCGCGACGACATGAACAAGCTGGAAGGGCATCTCGACCAGTGTCTCAACACCAATCGCTGCGAGCCCATCGACACCCAGGCCTGGCTGGATGAACTGCAGAACACCTATACCACTTCCGAGCAGCGGAACCTGCACCTTGGCGATGGCGGCCAGGGCGCAGACGACTCGGACATCACTTTTTTCTAGGAGGATAAATCATGGCAAAAACAATCCTGATCGTGGACGATTCGGCCTCGCTGCGCCAGGTCGTGAGCATCGCGCTCAAGGGCGCCGGGTTCGACATTATCGAAGCCTGCGACGGCAAGGATGCGCTGTCCAAGCTCAATGGGCAGAAAATTCATCTCATCATCAGCGATGTCAACATGCCCAACATGGACGGCATTACCTTCGTCACCGAAGCAAAGAAACTGCCGGCCTACAAGTTCACGCCCATCATCATGCTCACCACCGAATCGCAGGAAGCGAAAAAGCAGGCGGGCCAGGCGGCAGGGGCCAAGGCCTGGGTGGTCAAGCCTTTCCAGCCTGCGCAGATGCTTGGCGCCGTATCCAAGCTGATCATGCCTTAAGGGCTGTCATCCCCCCGTCAGGAGGTACGAAACATGCAAATCAATGTCCGGCGTGAAAATGGCGCCTGCCGGCTGGAAATCGAGGGTGAGCTGACCATCTATCACGGCCCTGAATTCAGGAGCTGCCTGCTGGAAAACCTGCCCGGCTGCGATGAAACGGAAATCAGCCTTGCCGGCGTCACTGAACTGGATACCGCCGGCTGCCAGTTGCTACTTGCGGCCAAGCGGGAAGGACTTCGCCTCGGCAAGCAAGTGCGTTTCGTGTCGCACAGCTTGTCGGCACTGGAAGTGATCGAGCAGTTTCAGATGGCTGCGCAGCTCGGTGATCCGTTGGTCATCCCCGCACAGAGATAGGAGTCTCACATGAGCATGGATCAAGCTTTACAAACCTATATCGAGGAAGGCCGAAGTCTGCTGGAGGAAATGGAGGATATCCTGCTGCAGCTCGAAAACGAGCCGCTGCAGGATGACGATACCGTCAATGCCCTGTTTCGTGCCGCCCATACCATCAAGGGTTCGGCCGGGTTGTTCGGCCTCGACGCCATCGTGTCCTTCACCCATGTGGTCGAGAATGTACTCGACAAGCTGAGAGACGGCGAACTGGCGGTGAATGGCGACCTCGTCGAGCTGCTGCTGAAGTGCCGTGACCACATTGCGCTGCTGATTTCTGTCGTGGCGGAATCCGGCGAGTTGCTCGATGCCGAACAGGAACGCACGGGTGAAGCTTTGCTGGCAGCGCTCAGAGGCCTTTTGGGCGTCGCCCCAATGGAACCCGCCTCGCCAACAGTTCGTGATACGCCGGTCGAAGCCAGTGGCGGCGGCATGATGGAAGGCGATTGCTGGAACATCTCGCTGAAGTTCGGACGCGACGTGCTGCGCAACGGCATGGATCCGCTTTCCTTCATTCGCTACCTTTCGACCATCGGCGACATCGTTTCCCTTGCCACCGACGACAGCGAGCTGCCCGATCTCGCGCAGCTCGACCCGGAATCCTGCTACCTCGGTTTCATGATCGAGTTCAAGAGCGAGGCTGACAAGAAAACCATCGAGGATGTATTCGAATTCGTGCGCGAGGACTGCACCCTGCGCATCCTCCCCCCGCCCAGCCATCTGGCGGCCTATATCGAGCGTATCGAACATGCGAGCGGCAATACGGACATGATCGGGCAATTGCTGATCGAAGCCGGCATCCTGACTTCCCACGAGCTGGAAGAAACGCTGGCCGCGCAGGAAAAGCTGGTCGCTCAGGAAAGCGGTGCGCGAGTCCCGGTCGGCGAACTGTTGGTGAAAGAGGGCGTGGTCCAGAAGGAAGTGGTCGATGTCGCGCTGGAAAAACAGCGCCAGATACGCGATCACAAGGCGCAGGAAGCCAAGTTCATCCGCGTCAATGCCGAAAAGCTGGACGAGTTGATCAACCTGGTCGGCGAGCTGGTCATTGCCGGCGCTTCAGCCTCCCTGCTTGCCAAACGTTCGGGCGATCTTGTCATGCACGAAGCGACTTCGGTCATGTCGCGTCTGGTGGAGGAGATCCGCGATGGCGCGCTCAAGCTGCGCATGGTGGAAATCGGCGAAACCTTCAACCGCTTCCAGCGCGTGGTGCGCGATGTCAGCAAGGAGCTCGGCAAGGATATCGGGCTGGAGATCAGCGGTGCCGAGACCGAGCTGGACAAGACCGTGGTGGAGAAAATCGGCGACCCGCTGATGCATCTGGTGCGAAATTCCATGGATCACGGCATCGAACCTGGCGAGGTGCGCACGGCAACAGGCAAGCCTGCGCGCGGCACGCTGCGGCTCAATGCCTATCACGATTCCGGCAGCATCGTCATCGAGGTGGCGGACGACGGCGGCGGTCTCAAGAAGGAACGGATACTGAAAAAAGCCATCGAGCGCGGCATCGTCTCGCCCGGACAAACGCTCAGCGATCATGAAATCTTCAATCTGATTTTTGAAGCCGGATTTTCAACTGCGGACCAGGTCACCAACCTCTCCGGGCGCGGCGTCGGTATGGACGTGGTGCGGCGCAATATCCAGGCGCTGCGCGGCACGGTGGACATCGACAGCGAGGAAGGGCTCGGCACAACGGTGCGCATCCGCCTGCCGCTGACGCTGGCGATCATCGACGGTTTCCTTGTGGGCGTAGGAAAATCCGCCTTTGTCGTGCCGCTCGACATGGTGCTGGAGTGCGTCGAGCTGTCCGAAGCAGACCGCAAGGCCGCCGACATGCGCAACTACGTCAACCTGCGCGGCGAGGTGCTGCCCTTTATCCGCTTGCGCGACCAGTTCGAAGTGAACGAACCCGCCGGCAAGCGCGAGAACATCGTGGTCGTGCAGTACGGCGGTCTCAAGGCAGGTTTCGTGGTGGACGAACTGATGGGCGAATTCCAGACCGTCATCAAGCCACTGGGCTCGATTTTCCGTCAACTCAAGGGCATTTCCGGTTCGACCATCCTGGGCACCGGAGAAGTGGCGCTGATTCTGGATGTGCCGGCGCTGGTGCAGCTGTCGGTGGCAAGTGAAAGTTCAATGGCAGAGTGAAAGACTGAATCGTAAACCGCTGTATTCAAAATTTTCCTGGGAAAAGGGAGTTATAGAGAAATGTTCAAGAATATGAAAATTGGCATGAGGCTGGGACTGGGCTTCGGCCTGATGCTGGCCTTGCTGGCGGCGATTGCCATGATAGGCATCATGCGGCTGTCGGCGCTGAATGCCGATATAGATGACATGGTCAAGGACAAGTATCCGAAAACCCTGTGGGCAAACAATATCAACGCCAGCGTGAACGTGATTGGCCGTGCCATGCGCAACATGCTGATCATGGACAAGCGGGAGCAGGTCGAGAAGGAACTGGGGCGCGTGCAGGATGCTCGGAAGAACATCAAGGAAAATCTCGATAAGCTGGATGCAACGATCAGGTCTGACAAGGGCAAGGAATTGCTCAAGGCCATCGCTGACGCGCGCGGCGCCTATGTGGGCGGGCAGGACCAGTTTCTCAAGCTGATTGCCGACGGCAAGCAGGGTGAAGCCAAGGTGCTGTTGCTGACCGAAGTGCGGGAAAAACAGAATAACTACTTCAAGGCCGTCAGCAACCTGATCGACTACCAGGGTAGCCTGATGGAAGGCACCGGCAAAGCGGCAGGCGAAGCCTACCAGGCTGCGCGTTCGCTAATGATTGCTCTGGGTCTCGCTGCAGCCCTGCTTGGCGCAGCCATTGCCTTTTGGGTGACACGCTCCATCACCCGGCCACTGAACCAGGCTGTGAGTGTCGCCAACCAGCTGGCCGAAGGCGACCTGAATGCGCGCATCGACGTGGATTCCAGGGACGAAACCGGTATGCTGCTAGCCGCCATGAAAAACATGGTTGAGAAGCTTTCGCAGATCATTACTGAAGTACGGAGTGCGGCGGACAACCTGTCTTCGGCGTCTGAGGAAGTGAGCGCGACGGCGCAATCCTTGTCGCAGGCATCGAGCGAGCAGGCGGCGAGCGTGGAAGAGACCTCGGCCTCGGTCGAGCAGATGAGCGCCTCGATCAGTCAGAACACCGAGAACGCCAAGGTGACCGACGGCATGGCCTCCAAATCCTCGACCGAAGCGGAAGAAGGCGGCATGGCGGTGAAAGAGACGGTCACGGCGATGAAATCCATTGCCGACAAGATCGGCATCATCGACGACATTGCCTACCAGACCAACCTGCTGGCGCTGAACGCCGCCATCGAAGCGGCGCGCGCCGGCGAACACGGCAAGGGCTTTGCCGTGGTTGCCGCGGAAGTGCGCAAACTGGCGGAACGCAGCCAGGTTGCGGCACAGGAAATCGGCGAAGTGGCCAAGGGCAGCGTCGGTCTGGCGGAAAAAGCCGGCAAGCTGCTGGACGAAATGGTGCCCTCGATCAAAAAGACCTCCGACCTGGTGCAGGAAATCACCGCTGCCTCCGAAGAACAATCTTCCGGCGTCGGCCAGATCAACACCGCCATGAACCAGATGAGCCAGATCACCCAGCAGAACGCCTCGGCCTCGGAAGAACTGGCGGCGACAGCGGAAGAAATGAGCGCCCAGGCCGAACAGCTGCAACAGACCATGGGCTTCTTCAAACTGAACGGAGGCGGCGCTTCCCCGGCACAGAAAGCCGCTCCGTCCCGCACCCCGGCAGCAAACGCCAGAAAAAGCAGCGCAAAACCCATCCCGAAAGCTGCGCTGGGCGTAGAAGACGAACTCGAATTCGTACGCTTCTGAGGAGGGTGACATGGGCGCACTCGTCAAAAAGGAAGCACAGCCGGAACGGAATGAAGGACAGGACCAGCAGCAATACCTGACCTTCATGCTGGGCGGAGAAATCTTTGCGATCGGCATACTCGCCATCAAGGAAATCATCGAATACGGCAACCTCACCGAAGTGCCGATGATGCCGGACTACATTCGCGGCGTAATCAACCTGCGTGGCAGCGTGGTACCGGTCGTCGACCTGTCTGCGCGCTTTGGGCGGCCGGGGACGGAACTGACGCGACGCACCTGCATCGTCATCATCGAAGTGGCGACGGAAGAAGAGAAGCAGGTTGTGGGCGTGGTGGTGGATGCGGTGAACGAAGTGCTGGAGATCCCGGCGGAGCAGATCGAGCCGCCGCCGAGCTTTGGCGCGCGGATCCGTACCGACTTCATCTGCGGCATGGGCAAGGTGGGAGGGCGCTTCGTCATTCTCCTCAACGTCAGCCGGGTGCTCTCGGTCGATGAACTGGCCATGCTCGATCAGGTGGCAGGGGTGCAGGATACGCCGCGCCTGGTGGATCAGGCAGCGGCATAAGGCAGCAGCAATACCTGCCGACTGCTTTGCGGACGGCAATGGATGTGATTAACGAAAAAGGAACGGATATGAATGCTTTGCTAAACAGATTTACCCTGAGCCAGAAGTTTGTTCTCCTCGGACTGATGGTCCTTGCGCTGTTCGGTATACCGACATATCTGTTCGTCTCGGGGCTGAACGAAAACGTCGATTTTGCCGCCCGCGAAAGCACTGGCGCAACCTATTTCAAGCCGGTGATGGCCCTGCTGCAGAACACCCAGCAGCATCGCGGGATGTCGGGACTGGTGCTGAACGGCAATACCGAAATGCGCTCGAAATGGGAGTCAAAGCGTCAGGATGTGGACAAAAGCGTGGCCGAAATCGACGAAATGGAAAAACGCTTTCCCGAACTCGGTCTGGCGAAACAGTGGCAGGACGTGAGGTCGGGCTGGCAGGGTGTGAAGGGCGATGTCGCCAGCCTTAGCCCGCAGGATAGCTACAAGCGTCATTCTGCAGTGGTGGATGCTGAAATACGCTTGATCACGGCGATTGCCGATCAGTCCAACATTACCTATGACCCGACCGTGGATGGCTATCAGCTCGGCACTCTCGCCACCGGGCGCATGCCCATGATCACCGAGTACATGGGCCGCGTGCGCGCCCTGGGTGGCGGCATGCTGACCCGACACAAGGCAACGGCTGACGAACGCAGCGGTGTGGCAGCCTATATCGGACTGGTGCAGCGCGAACTGGCCGGCATCCGGGATGCGCTGGACAAGGCCTACGCCGCTGACGAAAAGCTGAAAAACATGCTGGAAAGCGGCTTTCAAAAGGCAGAAAGCCAGACCAATAGCGCCATTGCCATGGTGCAGCGGGAAGTGACCCAGTCCGAAACGCTGGAATATTCCCCTCAGGATTACTCCGCAAAAATGACAGAGGCGATCGATGCCCTGTTCGTGCTGTCCGATGCGGCCAATACCCAGCTCGCGGCCTCGCTGCAGGCGCAAAGCCAGCGTCTGGTGAAGAAAAAGTACACCCTGCTCGCCAGTGTCAGCATCCTGTTCTTCTTCAGCGTGGTGCTTGGGGTGCTCATGGTGCGCAACCTTACCCGCTCTGCGAGCGTCGTCTCGGGCGGGCTGGAAAAGCTGGCCAATGGCGACCTGAATATCGAAGTTCCGGAAACGCCGGGGCGCGACGAGCTGGCCACGATGCAGCGTGACTTGCGCGGCACTGTTGTCCAGTTGACGCAGATCATTACTGAAGTACGGAGTGCGGCGGACAACCTGTCTTCGGCGTCTGAGGAAGTGAGCGCGACGGCGCAATCCTTGTCGCAGGCATCGAGCGAGCAGGCGGCGAGCGTGGAAGAGACCTCGGCCTCGGTCGAGCAGATGAGCGCCTCGATCAGTCAGAACACCGAGAACGCCAAGGTGACCGACGGCATGGCCTCCAAATCCTCGACCGAAGCGGAAGAAGGCGGCATGGCGGTGAAAGAGACGGTCACGGCGATGAAATCCATTGCCGACAAGATCGGCATCATCGACGACATTGCCTACCAGACCAACCTGCTGGCGCTGAACGCCGCCATCGAAGCGGCGCGCGCCGGCGAACACGGCAAGGGCTTTGCCGTGGTTGCCGCGGAAGTGCGCAAACTGGCGGAACGCAGCCAGGTTGCGGCACAGGAAATCGGCGAAGTGGCCAAGGGCAGCGTCGGTCTGGCGGAAAAAGCCGGCAAGCTGCTGGACGAAATGGTGCCCTCGATCAAAAAGACCTCCGACCTGGTGCAGGAAATCACCGCTGCCTCCGAAGAACAATCTTCCGGCGTCGGCCAGATCAACACCGCCATGAACCAGATGAGCCAGATCACCCAGCAGAACGCCTCGGCCTCGGAAGAACTGGCGGCGACAGCGGAAGAAATGAGCGCCCAGGCCGAACAGCTGCAACAGACCATGGGCTTCTTCAAACTGAACGGAGGCGGCGCTTCCCCGGCACAGAAAGCCGCTCCGTCCCGCACCCCGGCAGCAAACGCCAGAAAAAGCAGCGCAAAACCCATCCCGAAAGCTGCGCTGGGCGTAGAAGACGAACTCGAATTCGTACGCTTCTGAGGAGGGTGACATGGGCGCACTCGTCAAAAAGGAAGCACAGCCGGAACGGAATGAAGGACAGGACCAGCAGCAATACCTGACCTTCATGCTGGGCGGAGAAATCTTTGCGATCGGCATACTCGCCATCAAGGAAATCATCGAATACGGCAACCTCACCGAAGTGCCGATGATGCCGGACTACATTCGCGGCGTAATCAACCTGCGTGGCAGCGTGGTACCGGTCGTCGACCTGTCTGCGCGCTTTGGGCGGCCGGGGACGGAACTGACGCGACGCACCTGCATCGTCATCATCGAAGTGGCGACGGAAGAAGAGAAGCAGGTTGTGGGCGTGGTGGTGGATGCGGTGAACGAAGTGCTGGAGATCCCGGCGGAGCAGATCGAGCCGCCGCCGAGCTTTGGCGCGCGGATCCGTACCGACTTCATCTGCGGCATGGGCAAGGTGGGAGGGCGCTTCGTCATTCTCCTCAACGTCAGCCGGGTGCTCTCGGTCGATGAACTGGCCATGCTCGATCAGGTGG
>NSJJ01000030.1 GCA_002632355.1 Sulfuricella denitrificans | reverse complement strand
TGTCAGTTTTCGCCGCAATGGAGCCAATTCGTTTCCGGCGTAAAGGAGCCACTGAATTTCCGGCGTAATGGCGCCAGTATTTTTTCGGCGTAAAGGAGCCAGTTTCTTTTCGCCGTAATGGCGCCACCCGGCGCTGTTTTCGGGCTCGAACCTTTCCATCAATCGGCTATCCTCCCGGCCTTTTTGCCGGGAGAAGCCATGAGTAAACGGAGGTTCGAGATGTATCACTACCGACAAGCCCTGGTGCGCATGCGCCAGGGCGATTCTGACCGCGACATTGCCCGCTCCCGCCTCATGGGGCGGAAGAAAGCCGCGCAACTGCGCGGGCTTGCCGCTTTACACGGCTGGCTTATTCCCGAAACCGCGCTGCCAGACGACGCACAACTGGCCGAAGTCTTGGTAATCGGGACAGCGCTTCCCGCATCAAGCATCTCCACCTTGGAACCCTGGCGCGCACAGATCGCCACCTGGGCGGATGCTGGCGTCAGCGGCGTACGCATTCACCAAGCGCTCAAGGAGCGGCACGGCTACAGCGGCAGCTATTCCTCGGTCTACCGCATGCTCGCCGGGATCGGCGCCGCGCGCCTGCCCGAGGTGCCGCTGCGCCTGACCTTCAAACCGGCCGAGGCGGCGCAGGTGGACTTCGGCGCCGGCCCCGTCATCACCGATGTCTTGAGCGGCGAAATGATGAAGACCTGGTTCTTCGTCATGACCTTGTGCCACTCCCGGCACCAGTACGTGGAATTCGTACCCAACCAGACGGTGGCCACCTGGCTCGCCTGTCACCGTCATGCCTTTGAGTGGCTCAATGGCGTGCCGGGGCGGCTCATCATCGATAACCCCAAGTGTGCCATTGTGCGCGCCTGCATCCATGAGCCCGAGGTGCAGCGCGCCTATGCCGAATGCGCGGAGGGCTATGGCTTCAAGATCGATCCCTGCCCGCCGCGCGATCCGCAGAAGAAGGGCATCGTCGAATCCGGCGTGAAGTATGTGAAGCGCAACTTCCTGCCGCTGCGCGCGTTCCGGGACTTGGCCGACGCCAACCGCCAAGTGCACGCCTGGGTCCTGGGCGAGGCGGGCAATCGCATTCACGGCACCACGCGGATCGCCCCGCTGACGCTGTTTGCCGAAGTCGAGCGCGCGTTATTGACGCCCTTGCCGGATGTGCCGCCGGAGTGGGCGGTGTGGGCCCAGGTGAAGGTGCACCGCGACGCGCATGTGCAATTCGATAAGTGCTTCTACTCGGCGCCGTTCAAACTCGCCGGCCAGGCGCTGTGGCTCAAGGCCAGCGCCAATATGATCTGGCTCTACCGCACGCACGAGTTGATCGCCACCCACGCGCGGCGCACCCATCCGGGCAGCCGCGCCACGGCTCCCGATCATTTGCCGCCGGAGGCCTTGGCCTGGAATCTGCAAGACGTGCAGTGGTGCCTGAAACAAGCCGAGCAGGTCGGCCCGGCCTGTTTGACGCTGGTGCGCGCCTTGTTCGCCGATAAGGTGTTGATCAAGCTGCGCGCGGTGCAAGGCGTGCTGCGTTTGGCCAAGACCTACGGCGCATCCCGCCTGGAGGCGGCCTGCGCCCGCGCCAACCGCTTCGGTACGCAAAGCCTGCGTGCGGTGAAGAGCATGCTGCAAAAAGGCCTGGATCAACAGGCCGAACTGCCGGCCTTCGATTCTCTGGCCGCGACCTATACCGAAGGCGGCCGCTTCTGCCGCGATACCCAAACCCTACTGACCCATTGAAAGGCTGACCATGCACCCTATTCCCGAACTCACTCCCTGCCTGAAACAACTGCGCCTGTCCGGCATTCTCGATTCCTTGGAGGCCAGAAACCGCGAGGCCATCGATCGCAAGCTGGCTTATACCGATTTCCTTGCACTCCTGATCCAGGACGAGGTGGCAAGGCGCGAGCAGAAGAAGCTCGCGCTACGCTTGCGGCGCGCCAACTTCAGAAGCCACAAGACGTTGGAGGGCTTCGACTTCGAGCGCCTGCCGAAGCTGAACCGGGCGCTGGTGCACGATCTGGCCACCGGGCGTTTCATATTGGAGAAAGTCGCGCTGTTGATCGCCGGTCCCTGCGGCACCGGCAAGAGTCATTTGGCGCAAGCGCTGGGGCATGCCGCGGCGCGCCAGGGCTATGACGTGCTGTTCACGACGCAGACCCAGTTGCTTGCCAGCTTGAACAACGCGCAGGCGGTGGGCAACTTCGAGCGGCGGCTGCAAAGTCTGGCGCGCACGGATCTGTTGATCGTGGACGACTTCGGGCTCAAGCCCTTGCGCCCGCCGGAGGATGAGGCGTTCCACGATCTGATCGCGGAGCGCTATGAGCGCGGGGCGACAATCCTGACCAGCAATCTGGACTTCAGCGAGTGGGGCGATGCCTTCGCGGCGAATAAGATGCTGGGTGCGGCCACGCTGGATCGGCTGCGCCACGGCGCTTATCGCGTCATCCTGGATGGGGAGAGTTACCGCAAGCCGAAGGCGCTGGCCGACACCCCAAAATCAACGGTTGCAAAAGGAGGAAAAATCACCCATTCTTAATGCCCGTTCGAGCCCCGAAAACGGCACTTGCAAGTGGCTCCATTACGCCGAAAACCGGTGGCTCCATAACGGCGGAAAGTGACA
>NSJJ01000024.1 GCA_002632355.1 Sulfuricella denitrificans | reverse complement strand
GCTTTCGCCCTGAGTTCTGCCTCTTCACGCGCGATGCGTTCGGCCTCTTCTCTGGCCTGGCGCTCTGCTTCCGCTTTCGCCCTGAGTTCTGCCTCTTCACGCGCGATGCGTTCGGCCTCTTCCTTAGCCAGGCGCTCCGCCTCTGCTTTCGCCTTGCGTTCAACTTCTTCACTGGCGATGCGTTCGGCCTCTTCCCTGGCCTGGCGCTCTGCTTCCGCTTTCGCCCTGAGTTCTGCCTCTTCACGCGCGATGCGTTCGGCCTCTTCTCTGGCCTGGCGCTCTGCTTCCGCTTTCGCCCTGAGTTCTGCCTCTTCACGCGCGATGCGTTCGGCCTCTTCTCTGGCCTGGCGCTCTGCTTCCGCTTTCGCCCTGAGTTCTGCCTCTTCGCGGGCGATGCGTTCGGCCTCTTCTCTGGCCAGGCGCTCCGCCTCTTCTTTCGCCTTGTGTTCGGCTTCTTCGCGGGCGACACGTTCGGCCTCTTCTCTGGCCAGGCGCTCTGCTTCCGCTTTCGCCCTGAGTTCTGCTTCTTTCCGTGCCTTGCGTTCTTCTTCTGCAAGGATTCGTTGCTGTTCTTTTTCCCGAGCCTGCAGTCGCCGCGCCACCCTTGCTTCTTTCGCCTGGCGCTCTGCCTCTTCCCTTGCGCGACGTTTCGCTTCTTCTTTCTCCCTGCGATCAGTTTCTTCCTGAGCACGTCGCACTTCTTCACTTGCTTTGCGTTCTGCTTCTGCGCGAGCCTTCTGTTCTTTTTCCTCTCTTGCCTTGTGCTCGGCTTCATCACGCGCGCGCTGGCTTGCTTCCTCTCTGGCCTGACGTTCCGACGCTTCGCGTGTTTTACGCTCTTCTTCTGCCAGCGCCTTGCGAGTGGCTTCCTGCTTTACTTTCTCCTCAACCTGGAATTGACGTTCGGCTTCCTCTCTTCGTACCAATTGCTCCGCTTCCCTGCGCAGCTTTTCCTCAACGTCGTCAAATGACATCAAACCTTCATCAACATCCTCCTTTTCGCCAGGTTTCTGCTTCGCGACCGCGTCCATGAATGCCTGCGTATTCTCGACGGTAACGTGTATTCCCTGGGGAACATGGGGTCCAGCGTTGATGGTGAACTGGGTATTGGGCGCGTAGGTTTCACGAATCAGTCTGTCACGCAACAGTACTTCCATTTCATCCAGGAATTTTTTTTCCTTCATCCCGGATGTAGCCAGCACCTGTTCAGTAGTGGAAACACCATCGATTAGCGCGAGTATTTTTTGCGCTGTACTGGCAAACAGGCTCCAACGTCCCTTGGATTCGATAATCCCTTTGGGCGTTTTTTCAAAAATGATTTGTTTGTCGATTGACACAATTATTAATCCGGAATGGTGCAAAAAATGCCAGTATCACAAATTCAGCTTTGATTTTATGCCAAATTTCCCGCGAAGACACATCCCCAAAACCACACTTCAATACTGTTAAATTCAATATTACTCTTCCACTCCGGGATTTTGCGCATGCGCCATGTCAGATGATGGAAAATTTGCCTTCAATTCCTGCAAATTCATATCGTGAGCGTACTATGCGTGTTATCCGATCCTGTCTTGTTCAAAGTGGCAAAAACACCATACGCACGGTGGCTATGAAAAAAATGGGCATCGTTTTCACGATGCCCGAGCTCCTGTTGATAGGCACAGTCGCTGAAGGGCAAAAAAAAAGGCCACCCATGAGGTGGCCTTGTCTTCATTACCCCGGCTCAGGCAAAGCTGTCCGACATCAGCGTGGCGAACCACTTCTTCATGTCGTTGAAATTATCCTGAGTCGCAGCGGCGGCTTCGATCGGCCCCGCGCCGGGAACGGCCACCATTTTCTTGTTCACAGCGTCATAACCGTACACCACCGTCAACCAGGAAGCCGTGTCGGCTGTGATCGGCGAGTAACAGGCGGAATTGGTTTTAGGCGCCGGATTGGGGGTGAGATCACCACGCAGCGCCCGGGCGATGGCATCCGCGCACAGCTTGGCTTCCTGGTTGGCAATATGACCGGCCTTGGGTTGCCCTGAAGACGCCGAATCACCGATTACGTATACATTCGGCACGCTGGTGGATTCGTAGCTGCGCACATCGACCCCTGCCCAGCGGCCACCGACGTTGGCCAGCACCGGATTGTCGGTAATGATCTTGCCGGCACGGTGAGAGGGAATGACATTCAGCACATCGGCGTATTCGGTTCCGGAAGAGGTGGTTACCGCATGTTTGCCTCCGGTTATGCTTACCGTGACGCCTGTAAGCGACTGGCCAGGACGATAATCGATCACGCCTGCATGGGTCACATTGAATGCGCGTTCGAAATTGGTTCTCTCAGCCTGGATAAAGGGATTGGCGTCGAGCACGATGACTCTCGAGCCGGGCTTGTTTCTCTTCAGGTAATCCGCCACGACACAGGCGCGCTCATACGGGCCGGGAGGGCAGCGATAGGGAGATGCCGGAATCGTCATGATAAAGGTTCCACCCGCCCGCATATTGCGTATCTGGGATGCCAGTTTGGTCGTTTGCGCACCCGCTCTCCAGGCATGAGGAACATAGTTTTCCTGAAGCGCTGGGGTCAAGCCAGGCACATCATCGAATTCGATACCGGGGGCCAGGATGATCTTGGTGCCGAAAAGCACCCTGCCATCAGCCAGGCGTACCGAACCTGCAGTGGATCCCACAGGCGGCACGACACCAACCACGCTGCCCTGTACGAACTTGACGCCATAAGCTGACGTCAGCGTGTTGTAGTTGTAGGTGAGCTGGGACATGGTGGTCGAACCGTTCAGCACCAGGTTGCTCATGATATTGGAACTGTAGGTGGCGTTCTGGTCGACCAGCGTGACCTGAACATTGCTACCGCCCCAGAGGCGAAGGAATTTGGCTGCCGTCGCGCCCGCCATACCGCCGCCAACGATCACTACGCTGCCAACCGAACCGGTATCGGTAGGCACCAGCGATGATGATGCCGTTGTTGTCGTTGTTGTCGAGCCCGAGCTCCTTCTTCTGTCCTCGCCCAGAGCCAGCTCGGGCAATACCAGTCCAAGTGCGGAAGCACCAAACAAGCCAATAAATTGTCTACGTTTCATTTTTTTCTCCTGGGATGTTTTAGTGTGGCACTTTCGAGAAATAGTCGGCGATCAGCCGGATCTCGTCGTCGGAATATCCCCTGGCATGGGCATTCATGATGTTTTTGTCAGCCGCTTTACTCTGCATTTCTTTCATTTCCTGGTAAATGCTCGAGGCGGATTTTCCTGCCAGCTCCTCAAAACCCTTGCGTCCATCGGTGCCATGGCACTGGAAGCAATTGGAAGCCAGCACTCTGCCGGGATGAGGTGGCGCCGCGCTGGCAGTTTGGGAGTACACAAGTAGAGCAGCCAGTGAAGCTGCTGTGAGTAAGCGATACATAGGACCTCCTTGGCCACATGATTGGGTGAAATTGCCGTGACCAGACGTGGATTCGGACTGGCCGGAAAGCAGGAAAAACCCCACTTATGGGAGGGAAGTGTACGAAGAAAAACGGGAAATGCGAGTTACGGTTTTGTAATCAGAAAGGACATTACACAGAAAGGCGGCCCTGCAATGCGATAAGGTCTTCCAGCGGCTTGGGATGCTCTACGCCATAACCTTGCGCAAAATCCACACCCATTTCACGCAACTTCGCCAGAACAGCGTCATTCTCGACAGATTCTGCGATGGTCTTGAGTCCGATGACATGTCCGACCTGATTGATGGAGGAAACCATCGCCTCATCCATGGGGTCATCCACCATGTCGCGCACAAACGAACCGTCAATCTTAAGGTAATCCAGTTGCATGTTCTTGAGATAGGTAAAGGATGAAAGCCCGCTGCCGAAATCGTCCAGCGAGAAACGGCAACCGCAGGAGCGCATTTCGCTGATGAAATCCATGGCCTTGGTGAGGTTGCTGATTGCGGCTGTCTCGGTAATTTCGAAACAGATATGTTTGTGTGGAACCTTGTACAAGATGAACTGGCGCTTGAGGAATTCGAGGAAATACTCGTCACACAGCGAAGGCCCGGAAAGATTTACCGTGCACGTGGGGTATGGATCTTCCTGCGCCTTATCGCACTCGGGAAAAATCTTCCAGTACAGGCCGAAGGCGGAACTCACCACCCAGCGATCGATCGACGGCATGAGGTTGTAGCGTTCTGCCGCCGGGATGAATGCCATGGGCGGGACGATCTGGCCATCGTCATCAATCAGCCGCAGCAGGATTTCGAAATGCCTGCCCTCATGGATATCCTGCTGAAGCGGCATGATGGTCTGGTAATAAAGCCGGAAACGGTTTTCTTCTACGGCACGGGTAATGCGCGCCACCCAGTTCATTTCTCCCTGGCGCTGAACCAGGTCCCCATCCTCCGCACAATACAGGTGTACGCGGTTTCTCCCCTTGTCCTTTGCGGCGTAACACGCTGCATCGGCACAACCGAGCACGGTATCGAGCGAACCCGTTTCCTGGTCTATGGGAACCAGGCCGATGCTGACGCCGATGGCAAAAGGCTTTCCATTCCACGCAAAATGAAAATCCTTGACCGTCTGGCGCAACAGGTCAGCCACGATTTCGGCCTGCTGTAACGGACAGTTATCCAGCAGCACGCCGAACTCGTCACCGCCCAGCCGGGCCAGGGTATCCGAATCGCGCACCTTGCTTTGCAGCAGCACGGTCAACTGCCGCAACAGTTCATCTCCCGCCACGTGACCGCAGGTGTCGTTGACGATCTTGAACTGGTCGAGGTCCAGATAACACAGCGCATGCACCCGTCCTTCGGCATGCGAAGTCGCAAGCGCCTTTTCAAGTCGCCGTTCGAATTCGCGCCGGTTGACCAGTCCGGTCAGGGCGTCGTGCGAAGCCTGATATGTCAGGCGCTCTGTCGCTTCGTCAATGCGTTCCTGCATTCGCTCCTGGGCCAACTGCAGCGCAGCAGCCATTGAATTCACACCACATTCGAGGGTACGCAGCTCGCCCCCGGAGTTTTCGCTGACACGCACTTCGAGACAGCCTCGACCCAGCTGGTCAACAGCCTCCGCAAGGCGTCTCACGGGAATGGTCACATCGCGGCTCATGCGCATCGCCAGTAGTGCGCTCGCCAGCAAACCCAGCAAGGAAATCAGCAACCCATTCAGAATCATCGATTTTTTATGATCTCTTGTGCCGACACGAGACAGTTCAAGATTCACCCGCCCCAGTATTTTTCCCTTGAGGGAAGCACCGGAACGATCACTTCTGCCCTGCACGAAATCATCGACCTCAGTCTGGCTCTGGAACACCGGCGCGCTAAAATTCAGCGCATCATCCTGCTCTGTCATTGCAATATAAAGACCGGCAATATGATCAGTGAATACGGGGGGGCCCATGGATTTCCCGCTGGCGGCAAGCACTGCTCCATCTATATTGGTAATGGTTACAGCCGCGACATCAGCCTCATGCATTGCAGAATCTGCCAGATTCTGCAATATCTCGCGATTACCCGAAAACACCCCGAATTCGCTCGCAGGCGCCAGTTGACGGGCAATGGCCAGTCCGCGCTCACGCAAGGAGCGATCCAGGCTGCGGATTTCGGAAGATACAAAATACACCGCCAGCAGCAAAGCGATACCCGCAGCCGGCATCAAAGCCAGAAAAAGCACGCGTTTTGTGATATCCCAGTGTTTCATTGCGTCTCCGGTATTCATTTCAGCTTTTGCAGCAATGACGTTTCATCAGTGAGGCTCAAACCTAAAGAACGGGCCACCTGGTAATTGACACTGACGGAGAAATATCTGGGATATTCCGGAGGAGGCAACCATAGGGAACGGCTGCCCAGCGCGCGCAGAACCACATCTCCAGCCTGCCGTCCGGCCTGTTCCGGCGTGGAATGAACCGAAGCAAGCGCGCCGGCCCTGACGTAAGCGTGTGAAAAGCCGATGACCGGCTCCTGGTAGCGATAAGTGGTCAGCAGCAAACTTTGCACAGTACCTTTATTGAATACCAGCGGATCAGGTACCGCCAGCAATAAATCGCTATCTGCCAGCACACGCTGCAAGGCAGGCAGCAACTCTTCGGCAGCGCCGATTTTCTCCACGGTCAGAAGCAGCTTTGCTTCGCTGGCTGCTGCTTGCAGTGACTTCAGCATACCCTGGGATTCGGGGCCAAGCACCACACCGACACGCCTGCGATCAGGCGTTGTTTGACGAATCAGGTCCATCTGGCGTGCCAGTGGCTGATCAAGGAATACTGCAGAAAAAAACTTGTTGTCGCGCTGCCGGGCGATTTTTTCAAAGGCCTGACGAGGAATCAGAACCGCAAGAACCGGGATGGACAAATTTTGTGCTGCCAGTTCCTGTGCCGCACTCAGGCCGACGGCAACGATCAGGTCCGTATTTTCGCCAGAAAATTCGACTTTTTTTTCAGACTGGACGTAAACGCTGACTTCCGTCTTTATGCCGCCTTGCCCCAATGTCGCGCGCAAGCTGCTGGCAGTTTCATGATACGGTGCCGAATCATTGCTCAGCACAATGGCAACATTCGCCGCTGCAGCACCCAGCATGCCCGACCACCCCATGCCGAGAAGCAGGAAGAGACGTGCTAGCAAGGAAATAAAATGCAGTTTAGCCACCCTGCGTGGTCAATTTCCATACACATTGACCGCGGCTCGATTTTTCAAGTGCTTCAAGGTAATCGGCATGTGCTGCCAACTCTGCCTCTCCGGCATGCAGTACGCGCAACTTCAGACGTTCGCGCTGCAGGTGAGCCATGCGCCTGGTTTTCGGCAAGGGTGCGGTCTCGATCATCAGGCTCTCCTGACCCCGCGTCATGGCGAGATAGACTTCCGCCAACAGTTCGGTATCCACCAGGGCACCGTGCAAAGTTCGTCTTGAGTTGTCGATCTGATAATTGCGACACAGGGCGTCGAGGTTGTTTTTCTGCCCCGGGCGCAACTGTTTGGCCATTTTTAGCGTATCTGTGATGACCGGGCAGTAATGCTGAATCGGCTCCATTCCGATCATGCCGAGTTCGTAGTTGAGAAAGCCAACGTCGAACGGGGCGTTGTGAATGATCAATTCACCCCCATCCACATAACTCAGGAAATCATTGACGACATCTCGAAACAAAGGCTTGTCCTGCAGGAAATCGAGACTGATGCCATGCACCTGTTGCGCACCCGGATCGATTTCCCGTCCAGGGTTGAGATACTGATGAAAATGGTTGCCAGTCAACTGGCGATTCAACATCTCTACCGCCGCAATTTCAATAATGCGATGCCCGAGACTGGTTTCCAGGCCTGTGGTTTCAGTATCTAAAATTATCTGGCGCAAAATTCAGCTTTCCTTTCAACCGGACGTATCGACAGATTCGACACCCCGGTTTGCCAATTGATCGGCGCGTTCATTCTCTTCATGGCCCGCATGTCCCTTGACCCAGAGCCATTCCAGTTGATGCAGTACTGCCAGCCGGTCCAGTTCCTGCCACAAATCCACGTTCTTCACCGGTTTGTTATCTGCAGTACGCCAGCCGCGCCGCTTCCAGTTGTGTATCCATTCGCTGATCCCCTTCTGCACATATTGCGAATCGGTATGCACTCGCGCCTTGCATGGGCGGTTCAAAGTTTCCAGCGCCTTGATCACCGCCAGCAGTTCCATGCGGTTGTTGGTGGTATGCGACTCGCCGCCAAACAGTTCCAGTTCCCGGTCGCGGAAACGCAGCAAGGCGCCCCATCCGCCCCGCCCTGGATTACCTTTGCATGCCCCGTCAGTATAAATATCTAAAATGCCAACGGTATCAGGTAAACCCTGATTTTTATGTAAATCATCCCCATTTGAAGCATTCTGGGCACTAAATTTATTTATCATGTATAAATACTTTCATTGACTGAACATTTTTTTGTGCTGCAGGCGCCAGTCCCTTCCGCGCAGACCTGGACTCATTCCAGTCCGGCATGATCAGGCGCATGCCCTGCACCCGCTTTCTTGCGTGAATGAAATAGACTCCACCGGCAAGCGCCCACCAGCGGTCTCCCGCGTCTTCCATGAAGCGGAAACGGGCAAGCAATTGCTCCTGGCGGAATGGCGGTTCGTAGCAGCACATACGCCCGCCCACCACCTCGAATCCGAGCAAGGCAAGCCAGTCCTTGAGACGCAACAGACTGATGAAGCGGCCGCGCCAGGGATAGTGTTGCCTATTATGGGGGAGCGCCCGCCACAGACCCCATAGGCTGAATGGGTTATAGCCGCTGATTATCAGGTTTCCTTCCGGCATCAGCACACGTTCTGCTTCACGCAGAATCTGATGCGGGTGAGCGCTGAATTCCAGCACATGGGGCAACAACAGCAGATCGACAGACTGGCTGGCCACAGGCAATTGCTCCGGCGCCGTCAGCAGCGCCACCTTCCCGCCCATGCCAGCCCGAATACGGGACGGGATACGACTGGTGCGCAGGAGTTCATGGTCCGGCAAGCCCAGCTGAAGCGCGTTGAAACCGAAAATGTTGGCCACCACCTGATCGTAATAGGCCTGCTCGCGCTGCAGCAAATACTGGCCAAGCGGCGTTTCGAACCATCCCTGTTCCTCGATGCTTGACATTCAGGCTACTCCAGCCAAAGATAAGCTCATGATTGAAATTATTCCCATCCCCGCATTTGAAGACAATTACATCTGGCTGATCCGCAATGCCTCTTTTGCCGCCGCGGTTGACCCCGGCGATGCCGATCCCGTCATGGAATATCTGCAGCAGCACAATCTCAGGCTGACCGCCATTCTCATCACCCATCATCACGGCGACCACTGTGGCGGGGCCGAAGAGCTGAGACGGATCTACGACTGCCCGGTATATGGTCCGCGCCTTGAAAAAATACAGGCAACCACACAAACCGTGGCTGAAAACGACATTGTCTCACTTCCGGGACTGGACACCGCATTTCATGTCATTGACGTGCCCGGCCATACCCGGGGCCATGTTGCATATTATGGGATACATTCCCTGTTTTGTGGCGACACCCTCTTTGCCTGCGGCTGCGGAAGACTGTTTGAAGGCACGCCGGAGCAGATGCAGGCTTCCCTGGCCAAATTGGCCGCATTGCCCGATGAAACGAGAGTTTTCTGCGCTCACGAATACACCCTGGCCAATATCCGTTTCGCCCGGATTGCCGATCCCGGCAACATTACGCTGCAGGAAAGAGAGATACGGGAGAGACAAACCCGTGCACAAGGATTACCCACCCTGCCTTCGACCATCGCCCTGGAAAAAAACACCAACCCCTTCCTGCGCTGGGACAATTCCCACCTCATTGCAGCAGCAAGCCAGTTCGCCGGACGTCCGCTGCACAGCCCAGCCAGCATATTCGCCGCTATCCGGCAATGGAAAGACAAACTGGACTAAAAACTGTTTTTTCTTGTTAAAACCGATGAAATTCGTTAAGATTCATGGGTTTTTTCACCAACAAAAAGCCCTCGACGCATGCGACTTCGAGCACTTCCTTTTTCCGTTCTCTTCCTTTTTGTATTCGCCAGCCTGTCAGGATGCGCCAGCATGTCTGCCACAACAGGCGCAAAAGAGAACGGTTCTACGTTCAAGGCTGACCTTGTCGCACCGCTGGGCGAGCAGAACCTCGCAGAAAAAGTTGAGTCCACAGAAGGACTGCTTAACCTTCGCCCCTCGGAGAAAATCAGTTCCAACATCCTCCCGGTCCAGCTCGAATCCCTGAACAGCGAGCCCAAAGACCTGTGGGAACGTATCCGCGCCGGTTTTGCGCTTGCCGAGCTCGACACCCCTCTGGTTCATGAACATGAAGCCTGGTATGCCAACCGGCCGGATTATGTGCAGCGCACAGTGGAGCGCAGCCAGCGCTACCTGTTCCATATCGTGGAGGAAGTCGAGAAACGCGGCATGCCCACCGAAATTGCGCTCCTGCCCATCATTGAAAGCGCCTACAACCCCAAGGCTTATTCCACCAGCCATGCCTCCGGCATCTGGCAATTCATCCCCTCCACCGGCAAGAATTTCGGCCTCGATCAGAACCTGCTCTACGATGGCCGCCGCGACATTCTCGCCGCGACCAATGCCGCACTCGACTACCTGCAGAAACTGTACAACATGTTCGGCAACTGGGAACTGGCGCTGGCCGCCTACAACTGGGGCGAAGGCTCGGTGAGCCGCGCCATCGCAAAGAATCAGGCCATGGGAGAGCCAACCGACTACCTCAGCCTGCGCATGCCACCCGAAACGCGCAATTATGTTCCCAAGCTGATTGCCGTCAAGAATATCGTCATGAACCCGGCCGCCTATGGCCTGACTCTGAACACGATTCCCAACAGCCCCTATTTTGCCAAGGTAAAACTCCAGCAACACATGGACGTCGCAGTGGCAGCACGTCTTGCCGAGGTTCCACTGGATGAGTTCGTGGCGCTCAACCCGGCCTACAACAAACCCCTGGTTGCCGGCATCGGCAAGCCCACCCTGCTGCTTCCGGTAGACAAGGTCAATAGCTTTTCGCTCAACCTGGAAAGCTATGAACGCCCGCTGTCCTCATGGCAGACCTACACACCGGGTCGAGGCGAAAAGCTGTCCTCGATTGCCCAGCGCTTCGGCATTCCTCTGGCGCGCCTGAAAGAAATCAACGCCATCAATGGCCACAAGAAACAGGTCGCGCAGACGCTGCTGGTGCCTGTCACCAAGTCCGGCAACGCCCCTGCCCTGCTGGCCCATATTCCCGCACCTGAAACATCAGGAGACGGACGCAAAACCACGTACACTGTGGCTCGCGGCGACACCGTCCTCAGCATCGCGAAACATTACGGGATGACTCCCGCCGAGCTGAAATCCCGTAACGGTCTCAAGTCCAACAATCTGGCGCGAGGCCAGAAGCTGACTGTGCTGGCCAGCAACAAGCAGAATCCGGAAAGAGCTCAGGTTGCAGGGAACAAACAGCAAGTGGCAAAACCACTCAAAGTGGCTAAAAATTCCGCTTCGCACGTCAAACACACACGCTACGTCGTCAAACGCGGCGATACCGTATTCAGTATTGCGCGCCGTTTCGATGTCGCGGTGAACGATCTGCAGCGCTGGAACAAGATTCCGGCCGGCAACAACCTGCGGCCGGGCAACACCCTGATGGTTTACGACCGCGAAGGCTGATCAGATCAGCGAAGCGCGCAGCAAGGCACGCGTATATTCTTGTTGTGGCGCTTCGAACAGCGCTTCCGTTTCACCCGCCTCCACCACCCTTCCCGACTGCATTACAATCATGCGGTGTGCCATGGCGCGTATCACGCGCAGATCGTGGGTAATGAACAGGTAACTCATGCCATGCCGCTGCTGCAAGCTGCGCAGCAGGTCCAGCACCTGTTTCTGCACCGACACGTCGAGCGCACTGGTGGGCTCATCCAGCAGGATCAGCTTGGGTTCCAGCACCGCCACGCGGGCGATGGCGATGCGCTGACGCTGCCCGCCGGAAAACTCGTGGGGATAACGCCACAGCATCGACTCTTCCAGTCCGACTTCCTCCATGATGGCCAGAATACGTTCGCGGCGCTGTTTCCTGTCGAGTTGCGGGAAGTGGATGCCCAACCCCTCGCCCACGATCTGCTCCACCGTCAGGCGTGGCGAGAGCGAGGAATAGGGGTCCTGGAAGACAATCTGGAAATCCCGCCGCAAAGGCCGCAACTGGCGCTGGCTGAACCCGGCAAGATCGGCGCCGTTGAAACGAATCTGCCCGGTGCAGTCCTGCAGTCGCAACAGGCACATGCCGAGCGTCGTCTTGCCTGAGCCGGATTCGCCTACGATGCCCAGCGTTTCACCGCTGCGCAGGGAAAGTGTGGCATCATCCACCGCCCGAACCGAGCTGACTGTGCGCCGGAAAAACCCCGCCTTGGACGAAAACACACAGCTGACGCCGCTGGCCTCCAGCAATGGCGGCATGGTTTCTAGCGCACGGGTTTCTTCCGGGGTCACCAGGCGCTGCGGCTGGCTTTGCAGCAGATGCCGGGTATAGGGATGCTGCGGCGCGGCGAACAAATCCGTTACCGGCGCCTGCTCCACGATCCGACCCTGCTGCATCACGCAGATGCGGTCGGCGAAGCGCCGCACCAGGTTGAGGTCGTGCGTGATCAGCAGCACTGCCATGGAAAATTCTTTCTGCAAATCCTCCAGCAGATCCAGGATCTGCGCCTGAATGGTCACATCCAGCGCCGTGGTGGGCTCGTCGGCGATCAGCAGTTTCGGGCTGCAGGCCAGTGCCATGGCGATCATGACGCGCTGGCGCTGCCCCCCGGAAAGCATGTGGGGAAAATCGTCAAAACGCTTGCCCGGTTCGGGAATGCCTGTACGGGCGAGCAGTTCGACCATGCGCTTCCTGGCCGCCGGCTTGCTGATGGCCTCATGCGCCAGCAGCGGTTCCATCAGTTGTTCGCCGATGGAATACAGTGGATTGAGCGAGGTCATCGGCTCCTGGAAAATCATGGCGATGTCGCGCCCACGAATTTTCCTCATCTCTCCCTCGGCCAGTCCCATCAGTTCGTGCCCCTGGAAGCGGATCGAACCGCCGGGATAGTGGACCTGGCGCGGATCGTGCAATTGCAGGATGGAAAGCGCAGTCACCGATTTGCCGGAGCCGGATTCACCCACCAGCGCCAGCTTTTCACCGGCCTGGATATCGAAACCCGCTTCCTGCACGGCATCGGCGTATTGCCCCGGGCGTCCGAAAGATACCGACAGGCGGTCCAGCGACAGCAGGGGAGTCATGTCCGGGTTCATCTCAGCCACGGCGCGTATCCATCGCTTCGCGCAGCGCTTCGCCGATAAAAATCAGCAGCACCAAAGTTCCGACCAGAACGCCGAAAGTGGTGAGAGAGAGCCACCACGCCTCGATGTTGTCCTTGCCCTGCGCCAGCAGTTCGCCCAGGCTGGGTGTGGAAGGCGGCACGCCGAGACCGAGAAAATCCAGGCTGGTGAGCGCAAGTATTGAACCGGAGATACGGAACGGCAGGAAGGTGATCACCGGCGTCATGCTGTTCGGCACCAGGTGGCGCAGCATGATGGCGCGATTGGAAACACCCAGCGCACGCGCCGCCTTGACGTAATCCATGTTGCGACCACGCAGGAACTCGGCACGCACGTAGTCCGCCAGGCCCATCCAGCCGAACAGGGAAAGCAGGATCAGCAGCAGGGTGATGCTGGGCTGAAAAATGGCCGAAAAAATGATCAGCAGGTACAGCTCCGGCATCGAGCCCCAGACCTCCATGAAGCGCTGGAACAGCAGATCGAAACGCCCGCCCAGATAACCCTGCAAGGCACCGGCAAGAATCCCCACCAGCGTACCGACCAGGGTCAGCGCCATGGCGAACAGCACCGAGATGCGGAAGCCATAGATCAGACGGGCCAGCACGTCGCGGCCGCGGTCATCGGTGCCGAGCAGGTTCTGCCGCGATGGCGCTGCGGGGTTGGGCGATTCGGCGAAGTAGTTGATGCTGTTGAAACTGTAACGGTTGAGCGGGAACCAGGCCCAGTTCCCGCCGCTCGTAATGCGCTCGACGATGAAGGGATCGTTGTAATCGGCCTCACTGGCGAAATCGCCGCCGAACACGGTTTCCGGGTAGTTTTTCACGATCGGAAAGTAATATTCGCCCTGATACGCCACCAGCAGCGGCTTGTCGTTGGAAAGCACCTCGGCAACCAGGCTGAGGGCGAACAGGACAGCAAACAGCCACAGGCTGACGTAGCCCCGGCGGTTGGACTTGAAACGCTGCCAGGCGCGCCCTCCCGGGGACAGCGGCTTCATCGCTCCACACTCTCGAACTGGATGCGCGGATCGATCAGCACATAGCTCAGATCCGACAGCAACTTGGCGACCAGCCCCAGCAGGGTATAGAGATACAGGGTGCCCAGCACCACTGGATAATCCCGCTTCATCACCGATTCATAGGACAGCAGGCCCAGGCCGTCGAGCGAGAAGATGGTCTCGATCAGCAGGCTGCCGGTGAAGAAAGCGCCGATGAATGCCGCCGGGAATCCGGTCACCAGCGGGATCACGGCATTGCGGAAAACGTGCTTGTAGAGCACCGTATTCTCGGAAAGCCCCTTGGCGCGCGCCGTCAGCACGTACTGCTTGCGGATTTCCTCGATGAAGGAATTCTTGGTCAGCATGGTCATCACCGCGAAACTGCCCACCACCGACGCCGTGATCGGCAATACCATGTGCCACAGGTAATCGGTGATTTTGGCGTGCCACGGCAGCGTGACCCAGTTGTCCGACACCAGCCCGCGCAACGGGAACACATCCCAGAAGCTGCCGCCGCCAAACAGCACCAGCAGCAGGATGCCCAGCACAAAGCCAGGGATGGCGTAGCCCACCAGGATCACGGTGCTGGAGATCACATCGAATGCGGAGCCGTCGCGCACCGCCTTGGCCACCCCGAGGGGAATGCAGGTGAGATAGACGATGAAAAAGGTCCACACCCCCAGGCTGATGGAAACCGGCAGCTTGGAGACCACTAGTTGCATCACTGACTTGTGGTGAAAATAGCTCTCGCCCAGATCGAAGGTCGCATAGTTCTTTATCATCTCGAAAAAGCGCACGTGTGCCGGCTTATCGAAGCCATACAGGACCTTGAGACTCTCGATGCGCTCCTTGTCCAGCCCGCGATCCCCGCGGTATAGCGTCGCAGTTGTTCCGCTCGCCTCACCGCCCGCACCCTGCCCCTTGATCTGGTGAATCAGTTGCTCCACCGGGCCGCCCGGCACGAACTGGGTCACCACGAAGGTAACCAGCATCACCCCGAACAGGGTGGGGATCATGAGCAGCAGACGCCTGAGAATATAGGGCCACATTACTGGCGGCTCCAGCTAAAGCGCAGCATCCACTCCGTAGCCTGGTAATACAGCGGCAATTTTTCAGGGAAACCAAACTTGTCCCAGTAAGCCACGCGGTGGTTGGCCACATACCAGTTAGGCACCAGGTATTCGCCATTGAGCAGCACCCGGTCCAGGGCATGGGTGGCAGTCACCAGGGCCTTGCGATCAGGCGCATAGACGACTTTATCAACCAGCGCATCCACCACCGGGTCCTTGATGCCAATGACGTTATTCGAGCCTTCCCTGTCAGCCGCGCTGGCATGCCACATGTTCATCTGCTCGTTGCCGGGGGACTGGGACTGGCCAAAAGCTTGCACAATCATGTCAAAATCGAAAATATCAGCTCGACGCTGCCACAGGGCAACATCCACGGTACGGTAGTTCATCTGGATACCAAGCTTTGCCAGATTACGCGCAAAGGGTCCGACAATACGCTCGAAACCTTTTTCCGCCAGCAGAATTTCGAATTCGAACGGCCTTCCCTTGTCATTGCGCAGCGCGCCATCACGGTAGGTCCAGCCCGCATCGGCAAGCAGAGCCTTGGCCTGGCGCAGGTTGGCGCGCAACGAACCTGGCGGCTGCGTGGAAGGCGGCCGCCAGGCCCGGGAGAACACCTCAGGCGGCAATTGGGAACGGAAAGTCTCCAGCAGCTTGAGTTCATCCCCTTGGGGAATGCCTGAGGATGCCAGCTCGCTGTTACTGAAATAACTGTCGCAGCGCTGGTACTGGTTGTAGAACAAATTCCGGTTGGACCACTCGAAATCCAGCGCCAGCGAAATCGCCCTGCGCACTCTCCGGTCCTTGAAAATATCACGCCGGATATTGAATATGAAGCCCTGCATCCCCGCGTTGTTACTGTGCTTCAGTTCCGCTTTCCTGATCAGGCCGCGATTGAATTTCGTCCCCCGGTAATCGCGCGCCCACTGTTTGGAATTGGTCACAGCGACGAAATCGAACTCTCCGGCCTTGAATGCCTCCAGTTGCACCGTCGAATCCTTGTAATAAATAAATACTATCCTGTCGTAGTTGAACATGCCGCGCCGGGTATTGAGATCTTGCGCCCAATAGGTAGCGTTGCGCCGGAAACTGATTTTTTTTCCGATCTGATATTCATCTACCTGGTAGGGTCCGCTGCCCAAGGGCATATCGGAGACGATTTTGTCGAACACTTTGCCCTCGCCCCACTTGCGGGAAAATATGGGGATCTGCCCGGTCAGCAGATGCAACTCGGGATTGACGCGTGTGAACTCGAAGCGCACCGTGAGCGTGCCCAGCACCACGGCGCGTGCAATATCGGCCCAATAGAATTTGTAGCGCGGGTGTGCAAACTGGCTTTTAAGTGTATCGAAGGAAAACTTCACATCCTCCGCCGTCACCGCCAAGCCATTGGAGAATCGGGCTTTGGGATTGATGCGATATGTCACGGAAAGGCGATCGGATGCCATCCGGGCATCTTCAGCCAGCAAGCCGTACTGGCTGAAGGGTTCATCCAGCGATTGCTCCATCAGGGTTTCGAATACCAGATCAGAAATACCAGCCGCCGGGATTCCCTTGAGCAGGAAGGGATTAAGGCTGTCAAAATTGCCGATCGCGGGGAGAGTCAGGGTGCCGCGCTTCGGCGCATCCGGATTGACATAGTCGAAATGCATGAAACCCGGCGGATATTTGGGTGCATAACCCAGCGCAAGCGAAGGCGATGCCAAGACACTCCGGGAAGCTGTCAGCAACAGGACGAAAAACAGCAGAGCGCGCATCAGTATTTTCATTGCTGCTGCAGTGTAGCGTAAAGCGGGTGACGCAGCCAAGCCACATCACCCTCATTCAAATTGGGTTATAATTCACGCCATTCGAAAAAATCACTAGAGGAATCGAGCATGGGATTTCTGAGCAACAAAAAAATTCTGATTACCGGTCTGATCAGCAACCGCTCCATTTCCTACGGTATCGCCAAGGCCATGAAGCGCGAAGGAGCGGAACTGGCCTTCACTTATCAGAACGACAAGATCAAGGACCGCGTAACCGACCTGGCCAAAGAGTTTGGCAGCGACATTATCCTGCCCTGCGACGTTGCCAGCGACGAAGAAATCACCCGCCTGTTCACCGAACTGGGAAAACACTGGGATGGCCTTGACGGCATCGTGCATTCGATCGCTTTCGTGCCCAAGCAGGCGCTGGCTGGTGATTATGTCGAAGCCGTGACGCGCGAGTATTTCCAGATTGCGCACGACATCAGTTCCTACAGCTTCGTTGCCCTGGCCAAGGCCGGCTTGCCCATGATGGAAGGGCGCAACGCCGCATTGCTCACCCTATCCTACCTGGGTGCAGAGCGTTATGTGCCGCACTACAACGTCATGGGCCTGGCCAAGGCCAGCCTCGAAGCCAATGTCCGTTACATGTGCACCAGCCTTGGCCCCAAGGGCATTCGTGTCAACGCCATTTCCGCCGGACCGATCAAGACACTGGCCGCAAGCGGCATTTCGGACTTCGGCAAGCTGTTGAGCTACAACGAAAAGCATTCCCCCCTGCGGCGCAATGTCACGATCGAGGAAGTGGGCAATGTGGCGGCATTCATGTGCAGTGATCTCGCCAGCGGCATGACCGGCGAAATTACCTACGTGGACGGCGGCTTCAACATCACCGCGCTAGGCAATCCGGACGAAGTGTAGTTCCCAGTTGCCTTCGGCTACGCTCAGGCAACGGGGAACCGCCCTCTGAGCGTAGCCGAAACCCGCCCCCTGAGC
>NSJJ01000029.1 GCA_002632355.1 Sulfuricella denitrificans | reverse complement strand
TGTCATTCGTCGGAGTAGTTTGACCCTTCTGGCGTCGGCCAGTGTGACCCACTGGTAATCGTGGGGTTTGACCCACCCATCGTCGGCGGATTTGACCCATCCGAGGCGCATGATTGCTGATCGGAGCCGGATCGTTCAAAGTGTCCCCATTCGATTCGAATGGGGAGGATTGAATGCAGAGGCTTCATATGAATGAAATTCGCGAGTTGATTTATCGATTCCGCAGCGGCGAGGGCAATCGTCCCATCGCTCGTGCGTTGAATCTGTCGAAGAACACCGTAAAGAAATATCGCCGCTTGGCAGAAGAGCGCGGTTTTCTTGAGGCCGCCCGCCCGTTGCCGACTCTTGGCGAATTGAGCGGTTTCTTGATTCCTTCTTTGCCCCCCAAGCATATGCGCAGCACGGTGGAGCCGTATGAAGAGCAAGTGCGACAATGGCTGGATGACGGCGTCGGGCCGCAAACCATCTGGCAGCGGTTGCATGACAACAACGGCTATACAGGAAGTTCTTCATCGGTGCGCCGATTCGTCAATCGGTTGCGTCCCCAGGAACCGGAAGCGGTCTGCCGGATCGAGACGGAGCCGGGCGAGGAGGCGCAAGTGGATTTTGGCAGCGCGGGCGTGCAATACGATTCCCGCAACAGAAAAAGGCGTAAGACCTGGATGTTCTTGATGACGCTGTCGTGGTCGCGGCATCAATACGTCGAGTTTGTATTCGATCAGAGTATTCCCACTTGGCTGGGGTGTCATGAACGAGCGTTCGCCTGGTTCGGCGGCGTAGTAAAGCGCGTCGTAATCGACAATCTCAAGGCGGCGGTTTTGACGGCGGACCTTCACGATCCGGTGTTGGGCGAACCCTACCGCCGCATGGCGCAGCATTACGGTTTCGTTATATCCCCCAACCGGCCCGCAACGCCGACGCACAAAGGCAAAGTGGAATCAGGCGTGAAATACGTCAAGCGCAACTTTCTCGCCGCACAAACTTTCGTTGACGTAGAAGCGATGAACCGGCGGGTGAAACGCTGGGCGCTGGAGGTCGCGGGCGAGCGTCTTCATGGAACGACCCAGGAAGCGCCGTTGGCGCGCTTCAACCGGATAGAACGCCATGCGCTGCAAACTCTGCCCAGCGAAGCGTTCGACCTTGTTGCCGCTTACCGACCCAAGGTTCACCGCGATTGTCATGTGATCATCGAAGGCCGGTACTACTCGGTTCCCGTTCGTTGGATCGGGCAAAGCGTCGACGTGTATGCGGGCCGCCGCCTGGTGGAAATCTATCACGGGGCGGAACTGATTACGACTCATCCGCGCTTGCCCGAAAAAGGCCAGCGTTCGACTCGGATGGAGCACTATCCCAAATCGAAACGAGCCTATCTGGAGAATCCACCGGAACGTTGCAGGGAACGGGCGCAAGCAATTGGCGCTTCGTGCGCCCGCGTGGTGGAGTCGCTGTTGAGTGATTCCATCCAAGACCGATTACGCAGCGTTCATGCCTTGCTGCGATTAAAAGAACGCGTCGGCGCGGTGCGTTTGGAAAACGCTTGCCGCCGCGCCTTGCATTACAACGATCCATTCTATCCCCGCATTAAACGCATCCTCGATGCGGAACTGGATCGTGAACCATTGGAACCGAGCGAACGCAAAGTGACCTGCTTGGCATCGTATCGTTATGCGCGTGAGGCCTCAGAATTCTTCGGACAGGAGGTCCCATCATGTTAGCCCATCCTCTGGCGCCCAAACTCAAAGCCTTGAAATTGTCCGGCATGGCGGAAACCTTGGAGCCGCGCGCTCAAACCGCTCAACAGGAATCCATGGCTCCGTTAGAATTTCTGGCGCTCCTCTTGGATGACGAACTCGATCGGCGTGAGCAGAATCGGCTTCGTCGCCGGATTCAGGAAGCCAAACTCGACGAAGCAAAGACGCTAAGCCGCTTCGAGTTCACCGCTTCCGCTCAAGTCTCGAAAACCTTGCTGGCGGACTTGGCGCTTTGTCGATTCGTGGAGCGCGGCGAAACCGTTTTGCTGGTCGGTCCGACGGGAACGGGCAAATCGCATCTCGCTCAAGCGTTGGCCCATGAAGCCATCAAACACGGCTATCGAGCCTTGTTTCAGCCCACCCATGCCTTGCTGGCGTCCTTGCACGCGGGACGGGCCGATGGAAGTTATCACAAAATGCTGAAACGGTTCATCCAGATCGATGTGCTGGTGTTGGACGATTTTGGTTTGGTTCCGCTGTCCCAGTCGGCGATCGAAGATCTCTATGAGATTATACGCGAACGTTACGAACGCCGCTCGATCATCATGACGAGCAATCGGGCGACGGAAGAATGGAGCGAAGTGTTTGGGAATCCCTTGTTGGCTTCAGCAGCGCTGGATCGATTGACTCACCATGCGCATGTCATTGAGATCAAGGGATCGAGTTACCGGCAAAAGCAACGGAAAACAACGTCGGCGACAAAAAAACTAGGTTAGGAGAACGAATAAGAGCCGCCGCCGTTTGAGTTGGGTTCCGTTCGCCTTCGGTTCCCTCAGTCGATCTTCACCCAACTCAAACACCATCGTTCGGTAGAAAGAAGGGAGGTGATAACAAGCGTTCTTAGTATCCGCATAGAAAACCGGCTTCGATCCGACCAAACGGGTCAAACCAACCCGACTCCCACTGGGTCAAATACACCCGACTCTTGACAA